>CAYXIO010000018.1:0-68713 GCA_964465125.1 uncultured Planctomycetales bacterium
GCATCCGCGTGGGGCTGATCGGCGCCGGCGGCCGCGGAACCGGCGCGACCCTGGATTGCCTCAACGCGGACCCGGCCACGGAGGTTGTGGCGATCGGCGACCTGCTCCGTGAGCGCGTCGATTCGTCGCTGAATTCGCTGCGCGAGGAAGCCGGCAAGGCCGGTCACTCCGAGCGCGTGAACGTCGCGCCTGAGCGCTGCTTCAGCGGGTTCGACAACTACAAGGCAGTGCTCGCGAGCGACGTCGACCTGGTGATCCTCGCGACTCCACCGGGCTTCCGCCCGATTCACTTCAAGGCCGCGATCGAGGCCGGCAAGCACGTGTTCATGGAGAAGCCCGTCGCCGTCGACCCGACCGGCATTCGCACCATCCTGGCCGCCTCCGAGCTGGCGTCGCAGACCGGGCTCAACGTCGTCTGCGGCACGCAGCGCCGCCACCAGCCCTGCTACCTCGAGGTCATGAAGCGCATCCACGACGGCCAGATCGGCGAGATCGTCGCGGCCCAGTGCTACTGGAATCAGGAGGGCCTGTGGGTCAAGCAGCGCGAACCCAACTGGTCGGAGATGGAGTGGCAGTGCCGCAACTGGCTGTACTTCTCCTGGCTCTCGGGCGACCACATCGTCGAGCAGCACGTGCACAACCTCGACGTGGTCAACTGGGCGATGAACTCCGCCCCGCTCAAGGCCGTCGGCATGGGCGGCCGCCAGCAGCGCACCGCGCCCGAGTACGGCAACATCTACGACCACTTCGCCGTCGAGTATGAGTATCCCAACGGCGTGCGCACGCTGAGCATGTGCCGCCAGATTCCCGGCACCTCGGTGCGTGTGGCGGAGCGCATCGTCGGCACCAAGGGCGTCGCGCGAATGGACGGCGGAAACGCCGAGATCACCGGCCGCAAGGCGTGGAAGTTCGACGACGGCGGCAAGCCGGTGAACCCCTACGTTCAGGAGCACGCCGACCTGATCGCCAGCATTCGCGCCGGCAAGCCGCTGAACGAGGGACGGCGAATCGCCGAGAGCACGTTGACTGCGATCATGGGCCGCATGTCGGCGTACACCGGCCGCGAATTGCAGTGGAACTGGGCGCTCAACGCATCGAAGCTCGATCTGCTGCCCAAGAACTTCACGATGGGCGACAACCCGGTCGAGCCCGTCGCGATTCCGGGCGTGACGAAGCTGGTCTGAAGAAAAGGGCGCAGGGCGCCGGGCGCGCGCGGGCTGTGGAGCCGCAGGTCTCTCAGTCCGTACGCGCCCGGGCGCTTCGTCCCTTTCTCCCCCAGTCTCTCCGTCCGTCTTCCTCTCGATCCGCTTCCCCTTGTTTCACGCCGGACAAGTTCGTAGCATCGATGCGCCAGCCCGTTGGCTTCCTTCCGAGGGGGAAACCCGATGAACCGAAGGCTGTTCCGCCGAACCGCGGCGATTCTGGCGGCGACCTGGCTTTGCGGCGGGGCGTTTGCCCAGGACCTGCGCTGGATCGAGCCGAGCGCGTATCGGGCCGCGGTCGGCGAAGACGTATTGCTGCATGTTCAGACCCGCTCGCCCCAGGGCGCGGCGTCCGCCGCTTGGCCCGGCGACTCCGTTCGCTGGTTCTTCGTCCGCGCCCAGGGCACCCAGGATAACCGCGATGCAGCCGCGCCCGCCGGCGGCGATACCGGACTGCGCCTCAAGCTCGAACAACCGGGCGTGACGCTTGTCGGTCTCGATCTGCGGCCGTTCGATTTGCGCCTGACCGCTGCCGAACTGCGTGAGGCGGTCACGCGGCTGCGCGCCGCGGAACGGCCGGACGAGCTGCTGGCGCGCGCCGGCGATCACCCGCAGCGCGTCTCGCACATCGCGTGCATGAAGACGCTGCTGCGCTCGGCCGACCGCCGCGGGATGTCGCAGGTCGCGACGAGCAAGACCGGGCAGCGGGCGGAGATTCGGCTGCTGATCGACGCGACGGCGATCGAGGTCGGCTCGGATCTGCCCGTGCGGCTGTACGCCGGCGACGGCAAGGCCGCCGACGCGGTCGCCACTGCGATACACGACGCCAGCGGCACGCGGGAGGAATTCAGCGTGGATCGCGAGGGGATCGGGCACTTCGCGCTGACGCACTCCGGCGCGTGGCGCATCGAGTTTCATGATTTGCAGCCCGCCGCCCAACCCGCGGCGGATGAATGGACGCTCTACAGCGCCACGTTGACGTTTGAAGCGCGCGGCGGGGAGGGCAGGCCATGAGCGAGCACCTGAACCCGTCTAGGCCCGCCATTCTCGCCATCCTGTCGCTCGCCGCGGCGTCGCTTGCCGGCGGCGAACAAGTGCGTGAGCTGGGCCCCGCCCCGATCAGCAATGGACAGTACACCGGGCGGATCTCCGCGATCGTCTGCGATCCCGTCGACTCCAACCGCTACTTCGTCGGCGGGGCGGACGGCGGCGTGTGGCGCACCAGCGACGGCGGCGTGAACTGGACGCCGCTGACCGACGGGCTTCCTACCACCGCAGTCGGCGCGCTGGCGCTCGATCCGGCCGATGCGGACGTCGTGTATCTCGGCAGCGGCGAGGCCAACTTCGCCAACCACAGCCGCTACGGCCTGGGCTTGTTCAAATCGACGGACGGCGGCCTGAGCTGGTCGCAGCTTGCGGAAAGTACTTTCGCAGGCCGGTGCTTCTCGAAGCTGATCGTCAGCCCCGCCGATCCGCAGGTGGTCTACGCTGCCATCACGCCCGCCGGCGGATTCCCCGAAAAGGCCGCCGCCAAGGGGCATCCGGCCAAGGACGGTCCGATCGGCGTCTTTCGCTCGAACGACGGCGGCGCGACCTGGTCCCAGTTGCTGAACGGCCTGCCGAACGAGGCCGCCACGGATCTGGCCCTGGATCCCGCCAACCCAGGCACCGGCTACGCGGCCATCGGACGCATCTTCGGCAGCTCCAGCAACGGCATCTACAAGACCTCCGACGGCGGGGATAGCTGGATCAAGCTCGCCGGCGGACTGCCCACCACCAGCGTCGGCCGCATCAGCGTCGCGGTCGCGCCGAGCAACCCCAGCCGGCTCTACACCCTGATCACGAATCCGGCCGACGCCAACGGAGGCGGCGCGAGCGTTCGCGGCGGGTGGCGCAGCAGCGACGCCGGCGCAACCTGGACGTCCATCAATGTCCCCAGCATCCAGAGCACTTACGGCTGGTATCTCTCCCTCGTCACCGTCCAGCCGACCAACGCCAACACGGTCGTCATGGGCGGGCTCGAGCTGGTGCGCTCGACCAATTCCGGCGTGAGCTTCAGCACCATCACTCCGCCGCATGTCGACATGCACGCCGCCGCCTGGGACGCGGCGGGCCGGCTGCTGATCGGCGACGACGGCGGCGTCCATCGCAGCGCCAACCTCGGCACGAGCTGGTCCTCGCTCAACACCGGCCTCGGCGTCATACAGTTCTACGCCGGCCTCTCTACCCATCCGGCGGACGATCAGGTCGTCCTCGGCGGCACGCAGGACAACGGCACCAACCTGCGCAGCGCGGATTCGCTGGCCTGGGTCGGCGTGCTCGGCGGCGACGGCGGCTGGACCCAGATCGACCAGGCCGCCCCGCTGCGCAGCTTCGGCGAATACCAGGGAAGCGGAAACCTGTATCGCTCGACCAACGGCGGCGCGTCGTACAACTACGTCGGGACCGGAATCAACACCTCCGACCGCAACGCCTTCCTGCCGCCGTACCTGATCGACCCGACCGACTCCAACCGCATGCTCTACGCGACCCAGCGCGTCTACCGAAGCCTCAACGGCGGCACGAGCTGGAGCGTGCTCAGCGGCGATCTCAGCGACGGCAGCGGCGCGATCCGCGCCCTGGCGATGGCCCCGTCCGATCCCGACGTCGTCTACGCCGCCACCAACGACGGCAACGTGCAGCTCTCCACCGACGGCGGCGCCACGTTCGGGCTCATCCTCGACGGCCATCCGGGCTGGCCGCGTGTTACGCGCGAGATCACGGTCGATCCGACCGACCCGAGCGTCGTCTACCTGGCGACCGCGCACTTCGGCGCCGAGCAAGTGCTGCGGAGCGGTGACGCCGGCGCGAGCTGGCAGTCGCTCGACGGCGATCTGCCGGACCTCCCGGTCAACGTCGTCGCCGTCGATGCGCGCTGGTCGCCTGCTGAGCTTTACGCCGGCAGCGACGCCGGTCTGTATCGCTCGCTCGACGACGGCCACACCTGGCAGAAGATCGCGGCCGGCATGCCGAACGCGGCAATCATCGACCTGCGGCTCGACACCGGGCGCGAACGCCTGATCGTCGGCACGCAGGGCCGCGGGGCCTGGGAGGTGTCGATTGAGGTGCAGGCCGATCTTGACGGCGACGGCGACGTCGATCTGATCGATCTCAGTCTGCTGCTGACGGAGTTCGGCTGCGCCGACGGTTGCAGCGCGGACCTCGACGGCGATGGCGGCGTCGACCTGACCGATCTGAGCCTGCTGCTGATCGAGTTCGGCCGGCGCAGCTGATCGCCAGGTTGTGAACGTGCGGCACGCGAAGGCAGCCGCTTCCGGCTGCACCCCGCGCCCTGCTGTTTACCGCACCCCACCCAGGATCGTGATCTGCGGCGGGCGGGCGGAGTCGAGCCGCGCGCGCAACTCATCGCGCGCCCGGATCGTCTGCCCAAGCGATCCTTCGGCGGCCTCAAGCGGCAGCCGAATCTCGCGCTCGAAGCGGGCCACCATCGGGAGCGCCTTTTGCAGCCGGTCCATGTCGCCGGCCACTGAGCCAAGCCTGGCCTGAAGCTCACCGCTCTCAATCGGCAACCGCGCGAGTTGCTGGTTGAGCTGCGTCAGCCGCTCCTCGCCCACGCCGCGGGCGACTTCCTCGCGCCGCCGCGCCATTTCGATGCGCGCTTCCGCCAGCCGGGCGACCGAGTCGTTGAGGTCGGAGTCCGACGCCGTTCCTGCCTTCAGGAGGTCTTCCAGCCGCTTCATATCCGCCTCGCGAAGCGCGACGATGCGGGAAAGTTCCTCCAGCACCGGATCCTCCCGTAGTCGGTTCGCGACCATCGCCTCGCTCTCGGCGATCAGGCGCGTGATGGCCTCCCGCTCGGCTTCGGTCGCAGACAGGCGCGACTGAATTTCGCGGTGCTCGTTCGCCCGGTTTGCGAGCTGCCCGCGGACTTCCTCGGTGGAGAGCCCTACGCCGCCGAATTCGATCACCATCGCGTCGCGCTGCGCCTGAAGCTCGGCATAGTGCTTGGTGGCGGCGGCGACCGCGGCGTCAGCGGCCTTCATCCGCTCGCCTTGCGCCGCCACGTCGGCTCGGGCCTGCTCTTCGATCACACGCATGAGTTGCTTGCACGTCTCGGCCAGGTAGCGTTCGGCCAGGGCGCTGTCGGCTTTCGCGCCGCGCAGCATCACCTCGATCTGGCCGATGAGCATGTCGCTGCCGACCCGGGCCGAGCCGCGCTCGTCGCCGGTGCGATTCAGCGCTTGGAAAGTCGCGTCGAACTCGAGCCCCTCGTCGCCTGCCTCGCCCAGCGCCGCCTGCGCCACCGTTCCCGAAATACCGCTGCTCTGCACCAGGCCGCGCAGCGTGTTGTCATTCAGCGGCAGCCAGGGCAGATTCGATTCGACGCGAATCACGCAACTCGCCCGCGCGACGTTCGGACGCTCGCGGCCGCGGCCCGCCGGCTGCGTGACGTCCTGCAGCGGACCCTCCTGCGCCGCCGCGCTCGCGACGCCTGCCAGCACCAACAGCAACTCCGCCCCGAAACGGTTCAACCTGCTCATCGTAAAACTCCTCACGATGCGTTCTTTGGAATTTCGCCCAGGTCCGTCAACCGGTCGCGCGCCACATCGGCCCAACCGGATCGCCCGAAATACTCGATCACCCAGCGATAGCGCGCCGCCGCCCGCACTCGTCCGCCCGGCGATTGCTCCAGCTTGCGGCCCTCGTCCAGCAGCAGGCACGCCGCACGATCACGCTCGATCAACGCCCGCAGCCCGGGATCGATGCGGCGCGCGTATGCTTCGCGCGGTGGCGCGGCCTCGGCAGACACAAGCCGAACGCGCATCGCCTCCGCCAGCCGCTCGTGCATCGCGACCTGGCGTTCCAGCTCCGCGCCGACCGGAGCCTCGACGGGCTCCATCGTGGGGTCTCCCGGCTCGACCGCGACGATCGGCGACGGCACCGCGGCGTGCGGTTCGGCGGCGACGATCCGCAGACCCGCATCGACCGGTCGAGGATGCGGCCAGCTCAGCAGCGCCAGCAGCACCGAGGCAGCCACCGCCGCAAACCCCGCGACCCGTCGCTGCACCCGCCGGCGCGCGGCGACCGCATGCCGCGCACGTCGCGCGAGCTCAGAGGCCGAGTGCGTCAGCGCGGACCGCGGCGGCGCATCGGCGTCCGCCGCCCGCAGCAGGTCTCGCCATCGTCCTTCGTCCATCACGTCCACAACCCTTGGACTCGCGCCGCTCGGCGCCGCGGTCGCGCGCCGGGTTCGCCCAGCCGCGCGCGCAGCAACCCGCGGGCGCGATTCAAACGCACATCCACTCCGCCGCGCGAAACGCCAAGCACCTGCGCGATCGCCTCGATCGAAAAGTCCTCCAGGTAACGCAGCACGATCACTTCGCGGAGCTTCGCGGGCAGGCTCGCCACGGCCCGGCGCACGACCGCGCTGGTTTCGGCGGAGACCAGCCGGCTGGACGCGTCCCCCGCTGCCGCGCGCTCGGCGCCGCTCTCGTTTGCACCCGCGTGCCGGCCGTGCCCGGTCAACCCGACCCAGCCCCTCAGCCGCAGGTATTGCCGCCGCTGCCAGGCGCGCACCTGCCGGATGGCGATGCCGGTCAGCCACGCGGAGGGGTCCGCGCCGAGCCGCAGGTTCCAGTTCCGCAATGCCGCGACGAAGACTTCCTGAACCACGTCCTCGACGCCGTCGCGCCAGCCCATCAGCCGGCGAACGAGCCGGCGGATGCGCTCGTGCTCCGCGGCCACCAGACGATCGAAGGGGTCCACGTCCCTTGTACCGTCCGCGGGCGCGACCGGCGCAGCGGACCGACGCGCATCGCTTCGGTCGCAGTCGGCGGCCGTAGTCGGCCGTCTCGCGGCCGCCGGCCCAGGTTTCGGCGGCGCGTCGCCCATGACCGTGGGAATAGTTGCGCGAGCGGACGGGAACTTACGGGAAACCGGCGGAAGGGGTTGGGGAGTTGTGGGTTGAGGGGCCCTTCCGCCCCCGACGATTGACGCTCGCTCCCCCGCTGGATAGGCTCGAATCGGTCAAACGACGGTTTCGCCTTCGCCGCTGCGGCCTTCGAAGAACGGAGCGGCCCGTGGAGGTTGCCTGATGATTCACCGCATGGCGCTCGGCAAGCTGCCGCCCAAGCCGCACACCACATTCTACGACGAAGACGGCAAGCTGCTGATGGAGCAGATGGTCACGCGGCAGGGCTTCAACGGGCCGTACACGATCCTGTACTACCGCATTCCGCCGACCGACGAATTCGAGGTCGAAACCGCGAAACTGCCCGGTTTCTGCCCGTTCGAGCTGGTTCGCGAGCAGCCGTTGCATCGCCGGCATCTCAAGAGTCAGGACCTGCGACCCGCGGGCGACTTCCTCACCGGCCGCCGCACGCTGATGGTCAACAAGAGCCTGCAAATCGGCATCGTCAAACCCAACCAACCGGCCGGGCGGTTCTTCTCGAACGGCGACGGCGACGAATGCTGGTTCGTCAAGGAAGGCGGCGGCTATCTCGAAAGCCTCTACGGCATCCTGCCGTTCAGGCAGCACGATTACGTGCTGATCCCGATTTCCACGCCGTACCGCATGCACTTCGACGGCGAGCGCGGCACGGCGCTGGTATTCGAAGGCCGGCCGTGGATCGGCATTCCCGGCGACTATCGTACGACCTCGGGGCAGATTTCCGACTACGCGCCGTTCTCCCATCGCGATTTTCGGGCGCCGACCGAGCTGCTGTCGGCCAACGGCAAGGCGGGCAAGTCGGCTGCGCCCTTCAGCCTGGTGACGAAGATGAGCGACGAGCTGACCGTGCACAAGTACAGGCACTTCCCGCTGGACGTGGTCGGCTGGGACGGCATGGTCTATCCGGTGGCGTTCAACATCCATGATTTCCAGCCCAAAACGGCGCTGGTGCACCTGCCGCCGACGATTCACACGAATTTCTCGGGCGACGGGTTCGTGATCTGCTCGTTCGTGCCGCGCAAGGTGGACTACCACCCGCAGGCGATTCCGTGCCCCTACGCGCACGCCAGCGTGGACATGGATGAGATTCTGTACTATGTCGAGGGGAACTTCACCTCGCGCAAGGGGATCGCGTCGGAATCGATCAGCCTGCATCCGAAGGGCATCACGCACGGCCCGCACCCGGGCACGTACGCGGCCTCGATCGGCACCGAGCGCACCAGCGAGCTGGCGGTCATGTGCGACGCGTACGATGCGTTCCGCCTGACGACGGTCGCGGCGGGCATCGAGGACGTCGGCTATCACACGTCGTGGGTGACGCGCGAGGGCGACAGCGCGTGGACGAGCAAGTAGGGAGCGTTTGTTGGAACCGTGTGGAGTGACTAGGGGCGCTCCCGCGCGGTCGCAGCTCCGTTCTCCAGCACCTTGACCAGAACCACTTTCCCGTCGCCCGGGGCGTAGAAGTCCGCCAGGGTGGCTTCCACGTGATATCCGCAGCGCGCGTAGAACGCGCGCGTCGGCTCATACTGCGAGCGCGAGGACGTCTCGACGTAGATGCGCCGCCCGCCGGCCGCGGCGATCCGCCGCTCCGCTTCCGCTAGCATTCGACGCCCGATTCCGCGGCGGTCGTGGTCCGCGTGCACCGCGATCCAGTAGAGATCGAAGCTCGCCACCGTGCAGGCGATCGGCCCGTAGCAGGCATATCCGACGACCTGCTCGCCCAGCGAAGCAAGCACGAAGTAGTAGCCGCTTGCGTCGCCGCGCGCCAGCCGCTCGCGCACCAGCTCGCAGGCCACGTCGGCCTCGGCGGGCGAAAAGAACCCGGTCGAGGTCACGATCCGCCGAACCGCGGACTCGTCCAGCGGCTGCGGCTCGGTTCGCCAGGTGAGATGCAGCATGTCCGCGGGCATGAAGGCTCCGAGTGCTGTCGATTGGATGCGGCGAGCGCGATCTCGGCCCGCCCGCGACATCCTCCGCCCGCAGGGGCAGGCGACCCAAAACGATCCGATACCGCGGCGGCACGCTTCGCCGCCTATTCGGCCAGGCCCTCGACGCCGGCCGGCACTTCCGGCGTCGGCGACTCCGTCTTCGGCAGCACAGGTTCCGGCACGGCTTCGATCAACCGCTGCACGATCCGGACCGAATCGAGCCCTTCGGCCTGGGCCGCGAAGTTGCACGCCACACGATGCCGCATGACCGGCACCGCCGCCCGCCGAATGTCGTCGAGACTGGCGCTGGCGCGGCCTTCCATGGCGGCGAAGGCCTTGGCGGCGAGCAGCAGGTATTGCCCGGCGCGCGGTCCGGCGCCCCAGTCCACGTACTTGTGGACGAACTCGGGCGCGCTCGCATCGGCCGGCCGCGAGGCGCGCGTCAGCCGGGCCGCGTAGTCGATCACATATTCCGTCACCGGAATCGCGCCGACCAGCTTCTGCATGTTGAGCAATTGCCGGTCATTCACGACCGTTCGCAGCGGCGGCGGATCGGGCTGGCCGGTGGCGGCGAGGATGCGCCGCTCGTCCTTGAGCGTCGGGTAGGTGACCCAGATGTTGAACATGAACCGATCGAGCTGGGCCTCGGGCAGCGGATACGTGCCTTCCTGCTCGATCGGGTTCTGCGTCGCGATCACCAGGAACGGGCTGGGCAGATCATGCGTCTGAATGCCGGCGGAGACCTGCCGCTCCTGCATCGCCTGGAGCAGCGCCGCCTGCGTCTTGGGCGGCGTGCGGTTGATCTCGTCGGCCAGCACGATGTTGGCGAAGACCGGCCCGGGCACGAAGCGGAATTCGCGCCGCCCGTCCGGCAGCTCGTCGATCACGTTCGTGCCGGTGATGTCGCTGGGCATCAGGTCGGGCGTGAACTGAATCCGCTTGAAGCGCAGCGACGTGATCTCGGCGAACGTCGAGACCATCAGCGTCTTGGCCAGACCGGGCACACCCACCAGCAGGCAGTGACCGCGCGTGAGCACGGCGGCGAGCATCTGGTCGATCACCGCGGCCTGCCCGACCACGCGCCGCCCGAGCTCCTCGCGGATCAGCGCGATCGAGCGCTGCAACTGCTCCAACAGGGTTCCAAACGCTTCCTTGGCCATCGGCCGGGGATTATGCGACAAAGCGGCCCGAAACGCGACGCCGCGGACCGCGCCCGTGCGGCCGTTTCGCTGGACAAGGTCCGGGGCGCTCGTGCACGATGCGGTGCACAGTCTGCAACGAGGGCCTCCCATGCGAAGCTCGCACAGGTGGATCATCATGGCAGCGGTCCTATCCGGCGCGGTTGCGGCGGCCCAGACGCCCGGCGAGGCGCCGCCGCCGGCCGACGTGATCTTCGTGAACGGCAACATCTACACGCTGGATGGCAAGCGGCCGCGGGCCGAGGCGATCGCGTGTCGCGACGGCCGGCTGAGCGGTGTCGGCTCGATCGCTGAAATCAGCGCGCTGCGCGGGCCGCAAACCCGCGTCGTGGACCTGAACGGGCAAACGGCCGTACCCGGCCTGATCGATGCCCACGGCCACGTGCTCGGCCTGGGCAGTTTCGCACTGGGGCGCCTCGACCTCAGCTCGGCACGCTCGCTCGACGACGTGATCGCGATGGTCGGCGACAAGGCCCGTCGAACCCCCGCCGGCGGCTGGATTCTGGGCGGCCGCTGGGACCACGAAAGCTGGCCCGGCCACGTCCTGCCCACGCACGCGGCGCTCAGTGCCGCTACGCCGGACCACCCCGTGTGGATCACCCGCGTCGACGGGCACGCGGGCCTGGCGAATGCCGCGGCGCTGACGAAAGCCGGCATCGCGCGCGATACGCCCGAGCCGTCCGGCGGCGAGATTCTGCGCGACGAGCACGGTGAGCCGACAGGCGTGCTGATCGACAACGCGATGGACCTGCTCACCCGTCACTTGGACCCGCAGCGCGCCGACACCGCCGAGCTGATTCGCAAGGCCCAGGCGGTTTGCCTCTCCGTGGGGTTGACGGGCGTTCACGATGCGGGCGTGTCGCCCGCGGAAGTACAGGTATACGCGGCGCTGGAGCGTTCGGGCGAGCTCAAGTTGCGCGTCTACGCGATGGTCCACGGAGAGCAGGCGAAAGCGTACTTCGAGGAGAATGGGCTGCGGGTTGGCGAGCGGCTGACCGTGCGCGCCTGCAAGCTTTACACCGACGGCGCGATGGGCTCGCGCGGCGCCTGGCTGCTCGCGCCGTACAGCGATCGCCCCGTAGACGAGGACGGGCGGCCGTACAGCGGCCTGGCGGTCATGCAGCCCGAGTTCATTCGCTCCGTCGCGCAGGATGCCGTGCAGCGCGGCTACCAGGTCTGCACGCATGCGATCGGGGACCGCGCGAACCGCGAGACGCTGGATGCGTATGAGCACGCCTACCGGACCGGCGGGATCGCGTTGCCGGCGGATCGGCGGTTTCGCATTGAGCACGCCCAATTGCTCGCGCTCGACGATATTCCGCGCTTCGCGCGGCTGGGCGTGATTGCGTCGATGCAGCCCACGCACTGCACCAGCGACATGCGCTGGGTGGGTGCCCGCGTCGGCAGCGAGCGCGAGCGCGGCGCCTACGCCTGGAGCAGCCTGCTGCGCAGCGGCGCGGTCGTCGCCGGCGGAAGCGACTTCCCGGTGGAGTCGCCCAACCCCATGCTCGGGCTCTACGCCGCCGTCACCCGCCGCGACCTGGAATCCAAGCCGGCCGGCGGCTGGCATCCTGAGCAGAGCCTGACGCGCGAGGAGGCGCTGCGGCTGTTCACCCTGGATGCGGCATGCGCCGCGTTCGAAGAGACGCTGAAGGGTTCGCTCGAAAAGGGCAAACTGGCCGATTTCGTCGTGCTGGATCGCGATGTAATGCGCTGCGAGGCGGCGGAGATTCCCGGGACCAAGGTCGTCATGACCGTCGTCGGCGGTGAGATTGTCTATCGCGCCGCCGAGGCTGCGGCGCCATGAACGATTGCGTCCACCGGCGGGCCGGCGTGCGCCCGGAGATTACGGCAGGTCGCGCAGCGGCCGCGACGCGCGAAACAGCATCGTCTCGCGCTCAATCGTCTCAGCCAGCGCGTCGTTCTTGACGGCGCGGGCCACGTCGTGCGCCTCCTTCGCGACGCGCAGCGCATCCTCGAAGCGGTTGCCCGCGGCATACGCGGCGGCCAGGGTGTGCAGGAAGTTGGCGCGAGTCTCGTTCGTCGCCTGCTCGACCGCGCGCTCCGCCAATCGGATCGCTTCGGTCGGTTCGAGGTAGTCCGGCGCCCAACTGGTCGACAGGAACCAGGCCAGCGCGTTGGCCTGCAGCGGCTCGTCGGGGTTCAAAGCCAGTCCGGCCTGCAACGTCTTGATGGCCAGCTTCAGGTTGTTCTCGCGGGCCCACATCGCCGCAAGCTGAACGCGCGCCTGCGGAGAGTCGGGGTGCTCCTGAAGATGGGCCTCCAGTTGCTCGCGCCGCCGCTCGGCTTCGGGAATCATCTCGTTGAGCCTCTTGCGCAGCGCGGCGGCCTCTTTGTTCTTCGGGTTCTTCTGCAAGGCCTTGTCGCACCACTCCGACGCACCCCGGAGCGATCCGCGGCCCGCCATCGCACGCGAAAGGTACAGATACGTTTCGGCGGTCGCCTGTCCGGTCTCGGCGGCCAGCCAGAGCGTGCGCTGTGCGTCCTCCAGGCGCCGCACCTTGACGTAGGCTTTCCCCAGCAGCTCGACTAAGGCAAACGAGTCAGGCGACACGGCGACGACGCGCTCAAGAGCCGTGATCACATCCGCGTAGCGCCCCATGGACCAAAACGTCTGCGCGAGCCGGAATTGCTCCAGCACCGGGGCCATTTCCACCGGGTTCCGCAGATTCTCGCCCATCTCGCTGGGCGGCGTGTCCGCGCCGACGTAGCCGAGGGACCGCAGCGACTGCATCTCCTCCTCGTTCCTGGCGAGCGCCAGCGGCTCACGCCGGATCATCTGCTCCTCGATCGCGGCCAGCTTGTTGCGCATCTGCTCGGCCCGGGCCGGCTGGCTGAGCAGCAGGTTGGTCAGCTCGCCCGGATCGGCCTCGACGTCGTAGAGTTCTGGTCTGGGCCCGTGAATGTACTTCCAGGAGCCTTCGACCAGGCTGGTCAGCGGGCTCCAGCCGAAGCTGTTGAAGGGGAACAGGGTCTCGCCGTAGGCGGCGCGCGGTTCGAACGTGCCGCCGGCCAGCGCGGCGGCGAAGCTGGCTCCGCTCCCTTCGGCGGGAATCGGCCAGCCCATCAGCTCGAGGATCGTCGGCATGACGTCGGCCAGGCGCACCACGTCGCGCGTGGCGCGCCCCTCGGCGATCACTCCCGGCAACGACACGATCAGCGGGATTCGCAGGATGCCCTCGTACAGCAGCAGCGCGTGCCACTGGAAGCCGTGATCGCCCAGCGACTCCCCGTGATCGGCGACCGCGACGATCAGCGTCTGCTCCAGCTTGTTGTGAGCGCGCAGCCAGTCGATCAGTTGCCCGATGTACTGATCCATGCCCGCGACTTCAGCGTCGTAAGGGTCCTTGAGCTGCTGGAGCAGCGCTTGCGACGGGGTGAGCGGAGTATGCGGGTCGTAGTAGTGCACGAAGCAGAAGAACGGCTTGTCCGGGTCCTCGTTGAGCCACTCGATCGCGTCACGCGAAACCGCCGACCCGTCGCGCTGGTAGACCCGCGACGGCATCTCGTCGGTGTACTCATCGAAGCCGCGGCGCAGGCCATAGCGTTGGTTGAGCACGCCGGCCCCGATGAAACCGCCTGTGCGATAACCGTTCTTCTGGAAGAACTCCGTCAGCACCGGCAGTTCGAGCCCCAGCGCCGCGGTGCCATTGTCGCGTACGCCGTGCTCCGGCGGGTTCACGCCCGTGAAGATCGTCACGTGAGCGGGAAGCGTGATGGGCACGGGCGTATAGGCCCGTTCGAAACGCACGCCGCGCGCCGCCAGCGCATCAAGCACGGGCGTCTTGGCGTTCTTCCAGCCGTAGCAGCCCAGGCGGCCGGCCCGGGTGGTGTCCATGGTGATGAGCAGGACGTTTTTTCCCACCGCGGCACCGCTCAGGCGCGCGGGCGCGCCAGGCGCGCCGGGCTCGTGCGATGTCGACGGAGGCTTCTCGCACCCGGCCGTCGGGAGTACAGCGACGGCGAGCGCGAGCCACGCGATTCGCCACAGGGGGTTGGAAATCATCGAAAGATCCTACCGGCGCGGCGCGTGCATGGTCAATTCAGCGCCGTACCCCGACGTGCCGTGCGGTCCGCCGAATACAATCCCGGCGATGTCCCGCAACGGCAAGGTGATCGTAGCGATGTCTGGCGGCGTGGATTCGTCCGTGGCCGCCTGCCTGCTCCGCGAGCAGGGATATGAGTGTATCGGCGTGTTCATGCGCGCCGGTGCAGCGCCGCCGGAGCCGCGCGCCTGCGCTGCTGACGGGGGAGCGTCGACGGGCTCAAGTCGACGGGCATTCCGCCACGGCTGCTGCTCGGCCGATGACGCCGCCGACGCCCGTGCCGTGGCCGGGCGGCTCGGAATCCCGTTCTACGCCCTGAATTTCGAAGCCGAGTTCGGCGCGATCATCAATTACTTCGTCGACGAGTACGCGCGCGGCCGCACGCCCAATCCCTGCGTTCAATGCAACATCCGCTTGAAGTTCGGGCGGTTGCTCGAGTATGCGAATCTGCTCGATGCGCCCTTCGTGGCGACCGGGCACTACGCCCGCATCGTCCAACTCGCTGATCCGCAGGGCCGACCCGCGCACCGGCTGGCCCGCGCCGCCAATCTCGACAAGGACCAATCCTACGTGCTGTTCGGCATCCAGGCGGCGGACCTGCCGCGCTGCCGCTTTCCGCTGGGCGAGTTTCGCGACAAGCGCGAGGTTCGGGCCGTCGCTGCCGAACTCGGCCTGCGCGTGCACGACAAGCCCGACAGCCAGGAAGTCTGCTTCGTGCCCGACCATGACTACAAGCGCCTCGTTCACGAGCGCCGGCCGCAGACCGTGCGCGTCGGCGAGCTGCGCGATCGCGACGGGCGGCGGATCGGCACGCATGACGGCGTGGCTTCCTTCACCATCGGCCAACGCCGCGGGCTGGGGGTTGCGCTGGGAGTGCCGGCCTACGTCACGCGGCTCGATGTGCTGAACAACGTAGTCACGCTCGGCTCGCGCGACGATTTGCTCGCCGACGGACTTGTCGCCGAGGACCTGAACTGGCATGGGGACGCGCCGCCGGTCCTGAGCGCGGAAGCAGACGCCGCGGGCTCGCCGGTTGAAATCAAGATTCGCCACGCGCACGAGCCGGCGGCCGGACACCTGCGCCGCCTTGAGGACGGTTCCGCCGAAGCCCGCTTTGTGACCCGACAGAGCGCCGTGACACCCGGCCAGGCCGCCGTCTTCTACGATCCGGCCGGCGTGGTGCTGGGCGGCGGGTGGATTCGGTCCGCGATTCCGCTCCAGCCGACGGCCGGGGCGCAATAGCGGGCGGGCGGCATGCGTTCGCGGGTGGGTGGCATGCGTTCGCGGTACTCCGCGTAAGCATGCGTTCCGGGCGCGGACCTCGATTCAGTTCATGCGCCACCCCGTTCATGATGCCCGCATGCGTCTTCCCGACGGCCGTATTCGCAAGCTGCGACGCAGTTCCGACGACGCCGCCGCCGCCCACGCGCTGACGTTCTCCTGCTTTCATCGCCGCCCATTTCTGACGCGTGAGCGCGCCTGCATCGGGCTGGTTGACGCGTTGGAACGTGCCCGGCACGATCAGCAGTTCGACCTGTGGGCCTCTGTCGTCATGCCCGAGCACGTTCACATCGTCCTCTGGCCGCGCGGCCCGCTGCTTCGCCTCCGCTCGGTGCTGGCCGCGATCAAGTTGCCCGTCAGCCGGCGCGCCCTCGCGTTCGTCACGCAAGAGGCGCCGCAATTCCTCAGCGAGATGCTCGAACTCCAGCCCAACGGACGATCGGCCCACCGATTCTGGCAGCGCGGCGGCGGTTAGGACCGCGATTTGCACGACCCCGGCGCGATCCGCGCGACGATTGAAGACATCCACGCCAACCCTGTGCGCACCAGGCTCGTCGAGCGCCCGGAACTTTGGCGCTGGTCGAGCGCTGCATACTTCGCCCGAGCGGGCGCTGCGCCGTTGAAACCTGACGTGGATTCGATCCCAGCGGCGCCGGCGCATTGGCGCTCTTGGAGTTGCACCTGATTGGGTCGAGCGGCCGAGGCAGAGCATGCTTACTCGGAGTACCGCGAAAGCATGCCACCCGTCACCCGTCCGGTTTTCAACCGGTGGATGAGCCGGTTGCCGTTGCCGACCGCCGATCAATCGCTACAATTCGCGCTGCTTCGCTCGCCGGAGAGGTGGCCGAGCGGCTTAAGGCAACGGTTTGCTAAACCGTCGTACTGCTTATTGGCGGTACCGGGGGTTCGAATCCCCCCCTCTCCGTTTCAGCCCCGCGAATCGATGTGCGCAGACGCCCCGTCGCGGGCTGTCACTGCGCCCTGCAACCCGCGAACCCGCCGGCGGGCTTTCGCGCTAATCCAGCGGAACGCGCTCCGCGGCGATCAGCCGAACCGGCCCCAGCAGCCCCGATTCCAGCGGCTGGTCGTCCTTGCTCCAGTGCGCCCAGGTCGTGAACGTCAGCCGCTGCGGAACCGGGCGCGGCTCGTGCTTGCTGAACCAGTCCGGCCACTTCTTCAGCGGCTTGCCGTTCCACTCGCAATCGGGTGGATACTGCTCATCTCCGATCAGGCGGTTGGTCCAAAGGTTGGTCACTTCGACGCGCAGCGTGTTCGCCCCCGCCTTGAGCACGCTCGTAACTTCGGCCGCGAACGGCGGCTTCCACCACACGCCAAGGTCCTTGCCGTTCAGCGTTACGCGCGCGAGGTATTTCACGTCGCCGAGATCGAGATACACCGCGCGATCCGGTGCGAGCAGGCCGCCCGGCACCTCAAACGTCTGCTCATACGCCGCGGTGCCGGAGAAGTAGCGAATGCCGGCGTCGCCGTGCTCCGTCCACGAGACCAGCTTGTCGAGCGTGACTTCCGGCGGCGCGCCCCAGTTCGGCGGAAAGCGCAGCGTCCACGGGCCTCCCAACTCATGCGAGACCGCGGGCGACTGCACGCGCACCTCGCGCGGCTTGCCCGCGGCGGTCCGAAGCTGGAAATTCCCGGCGCTGAACGCCCGCAGCTCCAGGCCGCCCGAACCGGCGGATTCGATCGTGAACGCGGGCCAGGCGGGCGCAGGCGGCAGCTCGGCCAGCTCGATCGAGTCATTCTCACGCACGATGCGCAGGAACGCCTGCCCGTCGATCGCGTACTCGAGCCGCAGTTGCTTGACGTGGTTGTAGGTCGGATCGCCGAAGTTCGTGTTGTTCGCGCCGATAACGTACTCGCCCGCGGCCGCCAGCGCGGCGACTTTCGCGGTCACATCCGCACCGCCCGCGCCGTCAACCGCCTCGTAGACCGCTTTGCGAATCTCGATCTTCGGCGCGGCGGGCTCGTGCGCCGAGGCTTCGGCCTTCGCCGACACGAGATGGTCCCCAGCGGCCGGCGTTCGGAACACGACAAACACCGAGCCGCGCGGATCGAAGCGGATGGGCACAGTCGTGCGGCCGTCGGCTTCGCTCCAGACAGGCGCGGGCTCGATTCGCCCGCTGTCGGCATGCCACCGTTCCGGCGTTTTTCCGCTGACCCGGAAGGTGCAATCGATCGTCGCGGACCGCGCCCGCTGGTTGGAGACAAAGTACACTTCGGCCCCGTCGACGATGCGGTGAATCCACGCCATCCGCGGCTTGAGCGCGTCGCCCGCAAAGGTGCAGTCCGGAGCGACGTTCAGCGACGCCAGCACTTCCTCGACGCTCATGCCGCAGTAGACTCGACCTTCGCCGAATGCGTGCCCATGAGCCGACTTCCCGTCGCAGCCTGCCCAGACTTCTTCGCCGATGCGCTTCACCGCGTCGTCGTTCGCACCGCGGTCCGACAGGCTGGGCGAGCGCGCCGGCTTGCGACCGATCACCACCGCGCCGGCCCGCACAAGCTCGCGCAGCTTCGCGGCGACCGCCGGCGTCATGAGCTCGGTGTCCGGCAGCACCAGCACGGCATAGCTGGGCCCGTTCGGCAGCGAAAGGCGGCCGCCGCGCACCGTCATGCGGTTGATCAGCACGTCCGGGTTGCACGCGTCGTAGTCGAAGCCTGCCTCCTTGAGCGCGGGGTTGTGCGTGGCGGTCTGAGGAGCCGCGTCGCCCATGAAGTAGCAGACATCGCCAGTGGATTGTCCGGCCTGCAATAGAAACTGGCAGCGATGCAGGTAGCTGACCCAGGCGCTGCCCGGCTGCCACCACGTTGTCGTCCGCTCGAAATGCGTGCCCCATTGGCCCATCGTCATGCCCGGCCAGACGTTGAGCCACGGCTGGTGCGCGTAGCGGTGAATGATGTAGCGATTGATGCCGGTGGTGTACATCAGGTCGCCGACCGCCTTGAGCGAGTAGGGGTGATTCTGCCATCGGCCGCTGGCCGGGACGGCGGTGAACGACTCGGCGCCGACGATGCGCTTGCCGTAGGTGTGCGCCACAGACGCGGCGAGCTTGCACGAGTTGCTCTCGCCGCCGCCGACCCAGAACTCGCCCATGACGATGTCGGCCTGCTTCGCGACGCGCAGGCACTCGAACGGGCCGTCATACGGCTCGATCGACGCCATCAGCCCCGCCTGCCGGCAGCGCTCGGCGAAGTAGTCGTAGTAGTTCATGGCGAACAGGTCGCTGATCGTTCGCCGCAGGTCCCACAGGAAGCGCTCGGACGTTTCGCCGCTCTCGACGATTCGCCCGGTCATGACCGGCAGGAAGGGCAGCAGGTCGTAGCCGCGCAGCTTGCGGAATTCGTCGCGGAATTGCGCGGTCCAGTTCTGCGGCCCCATTTCGTAGCTGTCGATCAGGGAGTTGTTGAGTGCGGAGCCGGCGAGCGGGCCGAGGTCGCGCAGCAGAGGCGCGATGCCGGCTTCCCAGTGGGCGTCGAGGCCTGCGCGGCTGAGCTTGTCGCATTCCAGGCCGCGACCCGACTCGGGCGCCGGGGCGCATACCGCGCCGGTGGGTGTGTAGCCGAACCGCAGGATCGTCCAGGAGCCTGCCGGCACGTCCCACGTCAGCCGGCCGTCGGCCGCCATTCGTGAGCTCAGGTCGACGATGGCGGCAGGATCGATCGTCGCCGTCGGCGGATAGGCCGTCAGGTCGGGCTGCTGATCGTAGCGCGCCTCAAACCCGGCCTTGGGCTTGATGTCCTTGATGCGGGTCTTGTCATCGCCTGGCGTAGGAAACGCGACCAGCGCGATGTCTCGATAGAAGTCGAGCCGGGCTTCCGGCTGCTTGATGACCTGGTCGAGCTTCGCCGGGCCGCTGATCTGCGTCTCGCTGAAGACCACGATCTGCATCGCCTGCTCGGGCTTGATCCACGGCCCGCCGCTGCTCGACCAGCCGGCGCAGTTGTGAAAGCACAATTCGAGCCCGAGCCGCTTGGCCTCGCTCGCCGCAAAGCGCATCAACGCGCGCCATTCCGGGCTGTTGTACTGGATGGGGCCGAGCGGAATCGCCTCCGAGACATTGAAGATCTGCGCACCGCCGAGGCCGATCTGCTTCATTGCTTCCAGATCGGCCGTGATGCCTTCCTTCGTGACGTTGCCGTTCATCCAGTGCCACCAGGTGTGCGGGCGGGCGAGGTCCGGCGGGTTGGCGAAGCCGGCCGCCAGGTCGTTTTGGGCGGGCGCGGGCGGCACAAACAGGGTCAGAAGGGCAGCCAGCGCGTAGGTCGACTTATGCATGCGGGGTTCCTTTTGCACAGCGCGCGGCCCGCGCGCTCAAGATTCACCTGGCCGGCGGCGGCGAGCGAACGCTGCGACGGGCAGCAGTGCGCCGCGCGCGAGGCGGCATGCAGGGGCAGGAGACTCATGGGTGTGACCTCGTCTGACAGACGAAGACCGAGCCCATTATATCGCGCTTCGAGACGGCGAAGGCCAACGTCGTGCGCGCCCAGCGGGGGCGGCGCCGGCGCCGAGCGGTAGCGGGCTCGATCGATCCCACCCCGTTTCGGATCCCTCGCGCGGCTCCCGGAGTCGCGTGCGCCCGACCTTTCGAGGGTCGAACGACGCGCGCAGCGTGCGCACAAGAAAAAGGGTCCAAACCGTTCAGCGGGCGCGAAAAAAACCGCTTCCGACCGAGGTTTTTTCGCGGCTTGTCCGTCGCGGCGGAATGATCGCGTTACGGTCTGATTGAAGGCGCCCAGTCGCTCCGATTCAACGCGATTGTCGCTCTTCCGCTACGTCCGTCGGTCAGCGCGCCCGTTCGCGCCAGTGGCCGGCCCTCCTGTGCGGATTCGTGACTGGGTGCCTCGCGAGCCGCGTTCCATTCAGTTCGCTTCGACCGGAGGTGAGGCATGGGAGACACTGCGCGCCGAAACTTCGATCTCGAGATCCGCGATCTCTCCGAACCCTATGTCGACGAAACCGCGCGGATTCACGTCCTGTGCTTCCCCGAGAAGCTGGAAGCGAAGCTCGGCGTCGACTGCATCGCGGATTGCCTGCGACGTCGCTACGTCAGCCCCGGGGGAGACTGCTTCAGCCGGATCGCCATCGACAGCATGACCGGACGCGTGGCGGGCTATTGTCACGGCGAGCGGTTGGTCCCGGGCAGCTCCGAGGCCAACATGTTTCTGGGGCTCGCGTTGGCGCGCAAATACTTGCGCCGCCGAATCTGGCTGCGGCCGGGGGTCTGGGTCTGGGTCACGGAACGGGTCCTGCGGAAGTTCTCGCGGCGGGTCTGGAACGAGGGGGACGCGCTGCAAGTGCTTCCCAACTGGGAAGTTGCGAAGATGCTCGGCATTCACCCCGACTACCGCGGGGGCAACGTTGGCAAGGCGCTGATGCTCGACAATGAGCTTCAGGCGCGCCGCCGCGGCTCGGACCGCATCTGCGGGCTGGTCAAGCAGTCGAACATCAAGGCAGAACGGCTGTATGCTTCGGTTGGATGGGTGCGCAGTTCCTCGGACAGCCGGCACTATGACGTGTTCGCGATGCATCGCGACCTGACGGAGTCCGCTGCCGCGCCGCTGATGACCAGGGAAGCTCCGGTTACATGCACGTTGCCTACATTCACCAGCACTTCGCCACCCGAAACGCGGCCACGGGAACGCGCTCGTACGAAATGAGCCGAAAGCTGATCGAGGCCGGCCACTCGGTCAGCATGATCTGCGGCGTCAATTCGGCCACCGAGCACGTATTGGAGCACTCCGAGCGTGTCAACGAGTTCGAGGTGGACGGCATTCGCGTCCACTGCATCGCCGAGCGTTACGCGAACAAGATGGGGTTCTTCCGGCGGCTGTGGGCGTTTGGAGCCTTCGCGCGCACCGCGGCCCGAGTTGTCGGCGACCTGAAGGCCGACCTGGTCTTCGCCACTTCCACGCCGCTCTCGGTCGGAATTCCCGGCATGAAAGGCGCGCGGCGCCTGCGCGTGCCGTTCGTCTTCGAGGTGCGCGATCTCTGGCCGGAGGTGCCGATCGCGATCGGCGTGCTCAAGAGCCGTCCGCTGATCTGGTATTCCAAGCGGCTCGAACGTCAGATCTACCGCGCGGCACAGCGGATCATCGCGCTCTCTCCCGGAATGAAGGAGGGCATCGCGCGGACCGGCTTTCCTTCGGACAAGATTACGATGGTCCCCAACGGCTGCGACCTGGACCTCTTCCTTCCCGATGATGCGCCGCTCGACGACGCGCGCTTCGGCGACAAGGACGACTTCCGGCTGGTCTTCTGCGGTGCGCACGGGCTGGCCAACGGCCTCGACGCGGTGCTCGACGCTGCCGCCGTACTGCGCAAGCGCGGGGTGCGCGGCATCAAGTTCGTGTTCATCGGCGACGGCGGGCAGCGCGAACGGCTGATGGAGCGGGCGCGAAGCGAGAAGCTCGACGAGCTGACCGTCTGGGTGAAGTTCATTCCCAAGATCGAGCTGGCCCGCATCCTGCCGCGCATGGAGGTCGGGCTGATGATCCTGCGCAACCTGCCGGCGTTTTACTTTGGAACCTCGCCGAACAAGTTCTTCGACTACATCGCCAGCGGGATTCCGGTGCTGAACAACTACCCGGGCTGGGTCGCGGGCATGATCGAGGAGCACCAGTGCGGGCGGGTGGTGCCGCCCGACGATCCCGAGGCGTTCGCGGACGCCGTGCTCGCCCTGCGTGAGCGTCGCGGCGAGCTTCCGGCGATGGGGCGCAACGGGCGCAAGCTGGCCGAGGCGGAATTCGGGCGTGAGAAGCTCGGGGCGCGCTTCGTCGAGACGCTGGAGCAGGCGCAGCGCGAGTTTCGATCTTGATCCTCGCGGGCCGACGCCGCTGTGCCGTGCTTGTAGAATGCCGTTCGCCGAACCAGCGCCAGACGGCTGCGCGCAGCGGCACCCAGGATTCAATGGATGGCGGAAACGCTTAGCCAGCCCGAGGTGCCGGCACTGTCCTTGCCGCACTGCTCGGCTTCGGAATACTGCCGCGCGATCCTCGCGCGCCGGCGCTGCGAGATGTGGTGGTGGCAGACCGGCGTGGCGCCGTACGCAGGCTTCTCGCGTCCCTTCGAGGATCGCGACGGGAACTGGTGGTGGCGCGTCAAGGTGCAGTTCAGTTGGGCGCTGGATTTCTTCCGCCCGCTGTCGCGCCCGCCCAGGCTGCCGCTGCTGCGGTCCGCGCTGGGCTGCCAGTATCCCACGAGCGAAGCCGAGGCCAACTCGCTGACGCATTTCAACGTCATCCCGTCGCTGGCGAACTATGACTTCGCCCGGCTCGGCACCAAGCGGCGGAACATGGTTCGCAAAGCGCTGAAGCTCAATGAGGTTGCGCCGCTGGACCTTGGCAACCCGAAGACCTATGTCGAGGCCTGCGAAGTCTGGAACTCGCACGTCGTCCGCACGAGCTGGAGCCGCAAGTACACGCCTGAGCAGTTCACTCAGCACTGGCGGCCGCTGATCGACATGCCGGGCACGCGCGTGCTCGGCGCACGCAGGCGCAGCGACGGCGTGCTCTGCGCGTGGCTGATCGTCCGCGGGGTCGCAGGCACGCTCTACGTCGACACGATCGCGTCGCACACCGACCGGCTGGACGTCTGCCCGAATGACGCGCTGGTCTATTCGGCCGTCTGGAATGCCGCCCGCACCCAGGGCTTCGCTCACGCGAACTACTTCCTGCGCTCCTACCTGGAGCCGATCGAGAAGTTCAAACGCGCGTTCGGCTTCGACCCGAGCGGGATTCCGTCGCGCGTGATCGTGAATCCGCTGATGGCCCCGATCCTGCGCGCCATCAAGCCGCAGCTCTGGAAGCGCCTGCACGGCGACTGGCCGCGCTCGGCGGCGCCGGCCGCGTCCCCGTCGAACGACGAGTAGTCTCGCCGACGGGCCGGGCAGCGGCACGCGGGAACTCAGCGATTGGGCTTGATCGGGACCAGCGCTCCGGGCTGATCCGCCTGCGAGGCGGGCACCGGGGCGGTCGTCTCCGCGGGCGGCGCAGCGACCGGCTTGGATTCGAGCGCGGCGGAGCGCGGCGTCTCCACGTCCACCAGCGTAAAGAAACGAATGACCAGCGGCCGGAGCGGGCGGCCGGCCGCATCGGCCGGAAGCTCCGCGAGCTGACGCAGCAGTCGCACGCTCTCCTCGTCGCTGGCCTGCCCGATCACGGTATACTGGCCGTCCAGCTCGGGGACGCGCGCCAGGCTGACGAAGAACTGGCAGCTTGCGGAGTCCGGCTTGTCCGGCCGGCGCGCCATGGCGAGCGTGCCGAGGTCGAACGGAGTGGCGTCGAACTCGCCGGGCACCGTCCGGCCGTCCGGCCGCAGACCGCCGCTCGTGCCGTCCGGCGAGCCGCCCTGCAACAGGTACCCGGCGACGACGCGGTGAATGGTCAGCCCGTCGTAGAAGCGCTCGCGCACCAGGTCGAGGAAGTGCTCCACGTTGCGCGGGGCCGCGTCATAGTGCAACTTGAAGATGACCTTGCCGTAGTCCGTGATCAAAACCGCGTGCTTGCGGGGCTCGATTCTGAAATCAACCGAGGCGATCTCCGACCGGCCGGGGAATGGACGCCATTCGAGGCGAAAGCTGCCCGAGTAGCGGAACTGCCGATCCAGGGCGCGCAGGTCCACCTCGCTGCCGAGCGTGCCGCCGGGCGCCAGCCGGACGACCTCATGGCCGCCCGCGTCCAGCGGGGCGGCGAACACGTCGTTGGCGGCCGGCTCCAGGTCGTGCCCTTCGTAGGCGAAGAAGAGGTGCGGATTCTCGCGCGTGCCCAGGATGAAGCGCGCGGGAAGGCCGAGGGTTCCGTCGCCTGCGGGAAGCTCGATCTCCACGGGCTGGTCCGAGTCGTTGATCAGGGTGAAGCGCGCGGGAATCCGCTCGCTCGGGGCGTACACACCGTGGTCGAGCAACAGCTCGCAGCGAACCAGCGACCCCGGTGCGGGTTGAGAGGCCGCCGGGCTGGGCGCGTCCTGCGTCAGCGCAGCCGCGTGCAGCGGCGCCAGAAGCAGCGCGAGCAGCGCCGCCCCGCTGGCGCGATAGGTGGAAATGCGAAGAACAGCGGCCCAGTTTGCCATGTACGCCTCTTATACCCGTCGCGCCGCGGCGAGGTTTCAGAAACAGTCGATTCGACGGATGTCCGTCATCCCCTTGCGGCTCGCCTCCGCCGCGCCACGTCTCGCGCGCACCGGCCGGCTCAAACCACGGCGCGCAGCTCGAGGTGAATCACGCCCTCCAGCGCGCGGATCGAGTCGAGCGCTTCCATGCTGGGGCGCTCGTCGAGCGCGACCGTGCACCACGCCGCCCGGGCCCCGCTGAAGACGCGCGTGGCGATTTCCTCGGCATTGATTCCGTCCGAGCGAATGACGTCCATGACGCTGGCCATGACGCCGACGGCATCGCGCAGCCGGAGCACGAGCTGCCAGGTCGCCGGGCTGCGCTCGACGAGGTTGACGCAGTTGACCACTTCGCCGGACACGAGGAACCGGCGGATCACGCGGATCGCCTCGAGTGCGATCGCTTCGCGGGCCTGAAGGGTCTGGTCCGAGCCGCGCAGGCTGGAGAGCACGGTCGGCAGCGATTGCAGATCAGGCCGTGAAACGCTGCTCTCGACCGCGCTTTCGATGGTTTGAAAGTCGATGCCGACGCGCAAGCGCCGTTTCTCGATCGCCGACGAGAGCGCGGGGAGGTCGATGCGTCCCGGCGCGCCGATGAAGACCAGGCGTGAATCCTCGCGCGCGGCTTCGAGCAGCTCGGCGGTCAGGACCTGGCTGTCACCTTCGCGCGACGGGGCGTAGATGACGACGAAATCGCTGCGGCGCATCAGCTCGCGCGGGGAGGCGCAGACGGTGATGAAGGCGCGGTCGGAGCGTTCGGGCACGAGCGTTTGTGCCCAGACCAGGATCGACATGTCGAACGCGCGCGCCCGAGCCGCCAGCGCCACGCCCATCGGGCCGAGCCCGAGCAAGCCGAGGGTTCGTCCGGCCATCCCGAAGCCGACCGGAGCCGCCGCTGCGTCGCGCTTGGCGCCGCGCGCCGTCGCAGGGGCGTCGCTGTAGCCGCGGTCGAGCGCAATCAGCATGCCCAGCGCGTATTCCGCCACCGCGGTTGCGGCCCGATCCGGGCAGTTGCACACGAACACGCCTTGCGCGGACGCCTCCTCAATGGCGATGTTGATCGGGTCGGTTCCGGCCCGCACGATCATCTGGAGCTTTCGCGCGTCGTGAATCGTCTCTCCGGAGACGCGCAGCCGCCCGACGATCAGGATCGCCGCATCCCGGATCAGCTCACCCAGCCGGTCCGCCGAGCAATCCGGCACGTAGACCAGCTCGGCGCCGAGCGAGGTCAGGTCGCGCAGGGCGGATTCCGGAAACTCGCAGGCGACTACGACCTTCATGATGCCTTCCGGTTGTCGCCTCTGTCGCGGGAGTGATCGTCAGCGTCCGCCGCCGCGATACCCCGGCGCGAATGTGCGCTCGATGAACTTGGTGTCCACGTTACCCGAGATAAACTCCGCGTGCTCGAAGATCTTCTGATGCAGCGGAATCGTAGTCTTGATCGGGCGGATCACGAACTCGCCCAGCGCTCGCCGCATCGCCGCCAGCGCGTCGCCGCGCGTCGGCCGGTGCACCAGCAGCTTCGCGATCATGGAGTCGTAATACGGGCTGACGACGTAGCCGGCGTAGGCATGCGTATCCACCCGCACGCCCGGCCCGCCTGGCTGAATGTACTCCTGGATCGGCCCCGGGCACGGCCGGAAGTCGTCGTCCGGCGACTCCGCGTTGATGCGGCACTCGATCGCCGACCCCTGCTGGGAAACATCCTCCTGCTTCAGCTTGAGGGGCTCGCCGGCGGCGATCCGGATTTGCCACTGCACCAGGTCGATGCCGGTCACCAGCTCGGTGACCGGATGCTCCACCTGGATGCGGGCGTTGACTTCCATGAAATAGAAATTCTCCTGCTCGTCCACCAGGAACTCGCAGGTTCCGGCGGCGGAATAGCCCGCCGCCTTCGCCAGCCTCACGGCTGCCGCGCACAGCTTCTGGCGCGTTTTCGCGCTGATGTGCGGCGAGGGGGATTCCTCGACCAGCTTCTGGTTTCGGCGTTGCAGCGAGCAGTCGCGCTCCCAGAGGTGGACGAGGTTTCCGCCGCGGTCTCCGAGCAACTGCACTTCGACGTGGCGGGGCCGCTCGATCAGTTTTTCGAGGTAGAGCGTGCCGTCCTTGAAAGCGGCGTCGGCTTCGGCTCGGGCATTGCGAAAGCCGGTGTGCAGGGCGGCCTCGTTGTGGACGGGCCGCATGCCGCGCCCGCCCCCGCCGGCCGCGGCCTTGATCATGACGGGGTAGCCGATGCGGCCGGCGATGGCAAGCGCTTCCTCCTCGGTTTCGACCGCGCCGTTGCTGCCCGGAACCAGCGGAACCTTGGATTTCTGCGCCAGGCGCTTCGCCGCGACCTTGTTTCCGAGCAGTTCCATCGCCTCCGGGCTCGGCCCGATGAACTCGATCTTGCAGTCGCGGCACATGCGGGCGAAGGTCGCGTTCTCGGAGAGGAACCCGTAGCCAGGGTGGATGGCTTCGACGTCGGCGATTTCCGCCGCCGAGATGATCGCCGCCGGGTTCAGGTACGACTGCGACGACGCGGCGCCGCCGATGCAGATGGCTTCATCGGCGAGGTTCAGGTAGGCGGCGTCGCGATCGGCCTTGCTGTAAACCGCGACGACCTTGACCCCCAGATCGCGGCAGGCGCGGATCACCCGCAACGCGATCTCACCTCGATTGGCGATCAGGATGCGGCTGAACATGCGGGTTGGCGATCCACGCGGGGGCGATTAGTCCGGGACGAGGGCGAACAGCGGCTGGTCGAATTCGACCGCCTGGCCGTTCTGGACGAGCGTGCGGATGACGCGCCCCGACACCTCGGCCTTGATTTCATTGAAGACCTTCATCGCCTCGATCAGGCAAACCACGCTGTCCCGGCCCACGTGGTCCCCGACCTTGAGGAACGCCGGAGAGTCCGGGTCCGGCGCGGCGTAGAACGTGCCCACCATGGGCGATCGGATCATCACTTCGTTGTTCCGCTCGACCGGGGGCGCCGCTGGCGAGGTGGAAGCGGCCGTGATCGAAGACGGCGCGGCCGCGTTCATCACGGCGTTCGGCGGCATCATCATCGAAACGCCGGAAGCGCGGTTCTCGCCACGCTTTAGAAGAATATGGGTGTCGCCTTCGCGAATCTCAATGCGATTGAGATCGTGTTCCACCATCATGGCGACGAGCTGCTTGATTTGCTCGGTGTCCATCGAGTGCGTTTCCGAAAGAACCGGCATCGCCGGTCGGGTCCGCAGGTGCCAAACCTACCCGCAAGTGTGCGCCATCGGCAGCGAGGACAGAACTTCGTGACCGGTTTCTGTCACGAGGATGTCGTCTTCCAAGCGAACGCCTCCCAGGCCGGGGAGGTAGATGCCGGGCTCGATCGTGACGATCATCCCCGGCCGCAGGACTTCGTCGGACTTATTCCCAACCCGGGGCGATTCATGCACGTTCAGACCGATTCCATGCCCCAGAGCGTGCCCGAATTGGCGACCGTAGCCTGCTTTGGTGATAACTCCCCTGGCAACCGCGTCTACCGCGCCCGCCTTCACGCCGGGTCGAACCGCGTCTATCGCCCGGTCGTGTGCCTCCCGAACGACCTCGAATATGCCCTTGAGACGGGCCGCGATGCTACCTATCCACACCATGCGGGTCAAGTCGCTGACGTACCACCCCACCCGCGCGCCCCAGTCGATCAGCAGCCCTTCGCCGTCCGCGAGTACGGCGTCGGCAGGCTCGTAGTGCGGCAGCGATGCATTCGCCCCTGTCGCGACGATCGGCGCGAAGCTGCTGCCTTGCGCCCCGTGCTCCTGGAGCAGGAATTCGAGCCGGGCCGCGACCTGCCGCTCGGTCATGCCCGGGCGAAGCTCCTTGAGCAGCGCAATATACGCGTCTTCCGCCACTTGGATTGCCTTGCGAATCGCCGCGATCTCCTGCTCGTCCTTGCAGATGCGCAGGTCGCTGATCCGTCCGTCGGCAGCGACCAGCTTCGCGGGTGAGATGAGCTTTCGCAGCGCGCTGAACGTGAAGACGTCGATTTGGCGCGAGTCGAAGCCGACCCGGGCGAGCTTCAGTCGCTTGATCTCCTTCGCGGTGGTCTCCGGGCCACGCTTCTTGCGCAAGACCTTGCGGGCCCAGGGCGCCTCGCGATCGGCCGCTTCATCGAATCGGCTGTCTGTCAGGAGCAAGGTCTGGCGCGCGGTGACGAGGGTCAGCCCATCCTCGCCGGTGAACCCGGTCAGCCAGATCTGGTCGGTGCGGGGAATGACGAGGTAGCCGTCGAGCTTTCGGCGCGCCATTTCCGCCCGCATGCGCTCGATTCGGTCGTTGAACGGCGCGGGCGGCGTGTTTGAAGCGCGGGAACCGGAAGCACCCCGAACGCCCTTAGGACTCATGCGCACCTCTCCCGCTGGCGACCTTGAAGCGGACGGTAGCACAGAGGTGGCGCGAGGGCCAGCGCGGCGGGCTTCAAGGGCCGGAGTCGCTCTCATCCTCGGGGCCGCCGCCGTAGCCAAGCGCTCGCAGACGCCGGACTTCCGCGGGGGTCAGGGGTGCGGCGCGACTTTCCGCGGCGAGGCGGGCGTGCGCTTCGTTTGCGGCGATCTGCTTTTCGAGCAGGGTTCGCAGGCTCAGGGCGCGGTCGGGCTCGGCCTGGGCGAGATCGGTGGTCTCCATCGGGTCGTCGCGCAGATAGAACAACTCGCCGGTCGGGTGCTTCCGCGAGACCAGCAGCTTCCAGTCGCCCTGCACGATGGCGCGCTGCACGGTGTCCTGCTTGACCGCTTCGGAGAACGCGACGCGCTCGTCGGCTCCGGCCGCGTCAGCGAGGATTGTCGCTAGCGATTTCGCCTGGAGACCCGCCGGCGGGTCGATTTCCAACAACTCCAGCAAGGTGGGCATCAGGTCGAACAGCCGCACAACGGTCGAGACCCTGCGTCCGCTCGGCAGGTGGCCCGGCCAGCGCAGCATGATCGGCACGTGCAACTGATTCTGGTGCGCGCTCAAACCGTGCGTCCAGACGCGATGTTCGCCGAGCGCCTCGCCGTGATCGGCCGTGAAAACGACCAGCGTGTCCCGCCAAAGTCCCAAGGCATCAAGCCGCGCACGCAGGTCGGCCAGCCAGGCGTCCATCTCGCGGACGCAGCCGGCATAGAGGCATTGGTAGTATTCGGCGTACTGCCCGTTCTGCTCGTGCAGGGGGTCGCGCGCGTAGAGCTGACGCGTCTTGCTGAAGTAACCGGGGTGTCCGAGAAGCTCCTCGCGCGTGAGCAGCCGCTTGCCGGTCTGCGCGTCGAGCGCCAGGAGCTGCGAAGCCAGCGCCTCCGGACGCACGCGGTAGGGTGCGTGCACGTCCATGTAGTGCAGATACAGAAAGAACGGCCGCTTTGGATCGCGTTGGCGCAGCCATTCCTCGGCGGCCTGGTTGACCACGCCGCCGGGTGTCGTGTTCGCCGCGAAGCTGCTGTCGAAGTGCTCGAAGCCCTGTCCGAATCCGTTGCGCTCGACGATAAAGGGGTTAGCCGAGCAGGCGGCGGTGGCGTAGCCCGCCCTTTGCAGCGCCTCCGCGAGCGTGTCGAACGCCGGCGCCAGCGTGCTGACGCCGGCGAATTCGTCCCGGGTCTGGCCCCGCGCGCCGCCCAGCTCGTATTGCGTGGCCGCATGAACGTTCGGATATACCCCGGTGAAGAGCGACGCAACGGAGGGCAACGTCCATGGCGCCTGCGACTGCGCGCGCTCGAACACAACCCCCTCTGCGGCCAACGCGTCCACGGTCGGCGTCGCCGCCGCGGTCCCGCCATAGGTGCCCAAGTGGTCGGCGCGCAGGGTGTCAACCAGAATGAAGACGATGTTGGGGCGCGGCGCTTCGACCGAGCGCTGGGATGAAGCTACGGGGCGCTGGACTTCGGCAGGCTGGGAGGGTTCGTCGGGACGGCACGCGCAGACATCGAGCAGGAGCAGCGTGAGAAAAACGCATTCGACGCGGCGCATCGGGAATACGCCGCCGTTGATCGTTCGTCGAAAGCCGTGCGTCGTGTCCACCGGCCTGATTCTACACTCCGGCGCGGCCGACGTGCGATGTGAGCGTTGACGCGCGACGGCCCGGCGGCGATAGTCTGCGCGGTTTGGGATTCGCCCGGAGTGATCAACGGAGAACGCCCGTGAATCGGTGGATGAACCGCGCCGCGCTGACTCGACTGCTGTGCTGGACCGCCGCCCTGACCGCCGGCGGAATGCTGCTTCAGACCACCGGCTGCACCGACGTGGCGATCGGGCTGACCACGGCGGCCAGCCTCGTCACCGCAGGCGGCGTCGTCTACATCGTCTCGAGAGTTCTCAGCAACTAGCGCCCGGCGGCGGCGGCTTCCTGACGGGCGCGGCTCTGATCGCGCACGCTGCGATCGGGCCGCGCCCGCCCGAGCGAGGAGACGACCGTGCTGCGCTGCCCGCTGGCCTGCCGCATCAGCAGCTACGAGCCGTTCGAGTCCGATGCCTACGCGCATCTGGCCTCCCTCGGCGCGCGCTGCGTCGAGATTCTCGTTCCGGCGCAGGATCAGATCGAACCGACCCGAGCCGCGCTGGCGTCGCACGGCCTGCGGGTCACCACCATGCACGGCCCGTGCGACGTTTCCCGGCCCGACCTGGCCGCGCAGATCGAAGCGCAGATGCCCGCCTTCAACGCGCTGGGTTGCTCGATCTTCTTCGCCGCCGCCCAGGCCAAGGATACGCCGCTGCCGGTCGTCTACGAGCGGCTGCGCGCAGCGGGCGACGCGGCCGCGAAGCACGGCGTCACGATCGCGCTGGAGACGCATCCCGACCTCGTTACGAATGGCGACGTCGCGCTCCAGACGCTTCGCGGCGTGAACCACCTGAACGTGCGGATCAACTTCGACACGGCCAATGTGCATTTCTACAACCACAACGTCGACACGGTCGCCGAGCTGCGAAAAGTGATCGGCCAGGTCGCCTCGATCCACCTCAAGGACACGGACTGCGGCTATCGGCACTGGCACTTCCCCGCCCTGGGGCGCGGCGCCGTGCCGTTTGCGGCGGTGCTCAAGCTGCTGGACGATTCCGCGTTCTCCGGGCCGCTGACGATCGAGATCGAGGGCATCGAAGGCGAGTCCAGGACACGCGAGCTGGTGCTCGGGCGCGTCAAGGAATCGGTGGACTTTCTGCGTCGTCTCGGCGTAGGCTGAGCAGGGCAGACTTCCGCAGGGGTGCGCCCGATCGGAGGTTTGCCGCGGGCGGCGCAGCGCATGCCGTATGGCAACATGAGTCTTGACGAGCTCGCGCGGCACCTGGGTCAGGATGCGCGCGAATTGCGCCGCATGGCCGAGCGCGGGACGCTGCCGGGGCAGATGGTCGGCGGGGAGTGGCGCTTCAACCGCGCGCAGCTACTCGATTGGCTGCAACGCGAGATGCACGGTCTGAGCGAACCGGTGCTTCATCGGCTCGAACGCGCGATGTCCGAGGGCAGCCGCGACGCGATCTTCGGCGCGCTGCTGGCGGCGGAGGCGGTCGACATGAACCTCGCGGCGCGTTCGCGCGCTTCGGTGCTGCGCGAGATCGTGCGCCTCGCCGAGCGGACCGGGCTGGTCTACGACGCGCCCGCGATCGTCGAAGCGCTGGAAGAACGCGAGACGCTCTGCTCGACCGGTCTGCCCGGGGGCTTCGCCTTCCCGCACCCGCGCCGGCCGCTGCCTTACGCGACCGCCGAGCCGTTGCTGTGCCTGGCGCGCGTGCCCGGGGGGATTCCGTTCGCAGCCCCGGACGGGCGCCTGACCCACCTGTTCGTGCTGATCTGCGCTCACGAGGAGCGCCAACACCTGCAAGCGCTGGCCCGGCTCGCGCTCATGTTCTCGACCGACCTGCCCACCCGGCTGGCGGCGCTGGACGACCCGGCCGAGGCGCTGGCCGACGTCCTCCGCACCGAGCGCGAGCTGCTGGCGCGGAAATCAGGCTGAGCGGCGAAGCTGCGCTGCGACGACCGTACCGGACAAGTCAGGAGTATTCCGGGCGCGGGCGACGGCCCAGGGGGGTATCGTGGTCGGCCACGGGGGGCCGACGCTGCCGAATCAGCGAACACGGCTTATTCGATCGACCGCACGATCAGCGTGTCATTCTGCCCGCCGAAGCCGAAGCTGTTGCTCAGGCAGGTGCGCACGCGCGCCGCGCGGGCCTGGTTGGGCACGTAGTCGAGGTCGCAGTTCGGGTCGGGGTTTTGATAGTTGATCGTCGGCGGCAGAACCTGGTCGCGGATGGCCAGCACGCAGGTGATCAGCTCCACGGCGCCGGCGGCCGCGACGAGGTGTCCGAGCATGCTCTTGACGCTGCTGACCGGAACCTTGCGGGCGTTGTCGCCGAAAACGGCCTTGATGGCGCGCGTCTCGAGCTTGTCGTTCTCTTCCGTCCCCGTGCCGTGGGCCGAGATGTAGTCGATGTCTTCCGGCTGGAGGGCGGCATCCTTCAGCGCGGCGCGCATGGAGGCGATCGCGCCGCGGCCGTCCTCGTGGATGTCGGTCACGCGGAAGGCGTCCGCCGTCGAGCCGTAGCCGATCATCTCGCCCCAGATTCTGGCGCCGCGGCGGCGGGCGAATTCGAGCTCCTCGAGCACGAGGATTCCCGCGCCTTCGCCGATGACAAAGCCGTCGCGCGTGCGATCGAACGGGCGCGAGGCGGTCTGCGGCGAGTCGTTGCGGGTGCTCAGCGCGGTCAGTCGATTGAAGCCGGTCACGCCCAGCGGGTGAATCATGCTGTGCGCGCCGCCGGTCATCATCACGTCGGCGTCGCCGCGCTGAATGATCGCGGTCGCCTCGCCGATGGCCTGGGTGCTGGCGGAGCAGGCGGTCAGCGTATTCAGGCTCGGGCCCTGCGCGTGATAGCGACAGGCCAGGTGGCCCGCGGCGCAGTTGGGGTCCTGCTCGAACTCGCGGCTGCTGGTCATGGTGGCGTAGGCGCGTTCGGCCCACTTCATCGCGTCGAGCTGGCGCGTCTGCGGGTTCCAGCCGGTCACCGCCGCCGCGATGAAGTGATCCGTATCGATCGGTCCCTCGCCGGCGCCGAGGTAGATTCCGAACATCTCCGGATCGATGTTCCGTGCGGCGCCCAGGCCCGAGGCCTGCCAGGCCATCTCGGCGGCGGCCAACGCGAAACCGACGTTGCGGCTGGCGGTCTTGTGATTCTCGTAGGCCTCGCCGAGGAACTTCCGCAGGTCGAAGTTCTTGACCTCGGCCGAGAAGGTGGTCGGGTAGGCGCTGGCGTCGAAGATCGTCGTGCGGTCGATCCCGCATTCCGAGCGCAGCAGCCGCTTCCACGCGCTCTCGATGTCATGCCCGAGCGGCGTGATCCAACCGATGCCCGTGATGACTACGCGACGACGCATGGGCGCTCCAACAATGACGAATAGCGAGTTAAGGACTAACCCGGTCGGCGCTTCGCGCAAGGCGCACATGCACCTCAATCGCAATTCGCCGTTCGCATTTCGCCATTCGCCATTCGATATCCGCTACTCACTGCTCACTCGCGATAGCGGCGGATCACCAGGGCCGCGTTCTGTCCGCCGACCAGGGCGTAGGCCTGGCTGAGAGCCGCCTCGATCCGCGCGTCGACCGGTCCGCGCGTCACCACGCGCAATCCCAGGGCCGGGTCCATCGGGTCGCTGTTGATCGCAGGCGGGATGGTGTTGTGGTGCACGCTCAGCACCGCCGCGATGAAGTCGATCGCGCCGCTGCCGGCGCCGTTGTTGCCCAGGCCCCCCTTGACGCTCAGCACGGGCGTCTCGGCGACGTGCGCACCCAGCGTCGTGCGGATGGAGGCGGCCTCCGCCGCGTCGCGATCCGGGATTCCCGTGGCAAACGCTCCGATCAGATCGAGCTGCTCGGGGGCGACGCGCGCGTCGCGCAGCGCTTTGCGCGCCGCCAGCGCGGTGCCGCGGCCGTCGGGCGGCGGCGGGGCCGGCTGCTGCGAAGCGAAGGCGTCGTTGCTGGCGCCGAAGCCGACCAGCTCGGCGTAGATGCGCGCCCCGCGCGCCTGGGCGTGCTCGAGCGCTTCGAGCACCACGATTCCGCCGCCTTCCGACACCACGGTCCCGCTGCGGCGCAGCCCGAACGGCCGGCATGCGCGGGCGGGCTCACCGTTCTCCACGCTGAGCCGCTTGCCCAGCGACTGGCGCAGCAGGGCCATCGGGTTGATCTTGCTCTCGGCGCCGCCGCAGAGGCAAACGTCCGCCACGCCGCGCGCGATCGTGCGGAACGCCTCGCCGATGGCCAGGTGGCTGCTGGCCTCGCCGCAGGTGATGGTGTTGCTGGGCCCCTGCGTGTCGTGCACGATGGTGACGTGGCAGGCCAGCATGTTGGGCAGGAACTTGAGCAGCCAGAGGGGCGTGAGATTGGTCATGCCCTCGGCGCCCCACTTGATCAGCGTGAAGTTGTCATCGACGACGGCGGCGGAAAGGGCCTCGGCCAGCTCGGGCAGGTCGGCGCAAATCAGCCCGGCGCCGATGTTGCAGCCGACGCGCGTGCTGTCCGGAAGCCGGGAGCCGTCGGCCTCGCCGCGCTCCACCAGGCACTTGGTGTGCAGCCCGCTGTCGCACACCGCAACGTGGGCGGCGGCGACGGCCAGGACGATGTCCCGGGCCATGATCTTGCCGGCCTTGCGGTACTTCTTGGGCACGAAGTCGCCGATCTCCAGCGCGCCGATCTCCGCGCCGATCTGCGAATCGAACCGGGACGGGTCGAACGCGCTCAGCCGGCGGACTGCGTTGCGGCCCTCCAGCAGGCCGTTCCAGAACTCCGCGGCGCCGCGGCCGATCGGCGTGACGGGGCCCAGTCCGGTGATGACGACCCGGCGCTCGCTCACAGCGAAATCCTTTCAGCAGCGCGCATCCGGTAGGTGGCCAGCAGGGCGCGGAACTCCGGCGTGAAGACGAAATTCTCCTCCGGGAATTCGAGGCCGCTCAGGTTCTGGTCGATGTGCGAGAACACGATTTCGACTTCGCCGACCAGCTCGTCCTGAATCGTGATCCGCCCGCGGGTGGCGGCGGCGGCGGCGGTCAGGTGCTCGACCGACGCTTCGTAGCGCAGCGTCTCGCCGGGCCGGACCAGCCGGTCGAAGCGCGCCCGCGTCACCTTAGCGAGGATCACCTTCTCGCGGAAGTCGCGCGCTTCGCCGACCAGGATACCGGCGGTCTGAGCCATGCCCTCGATCATCAGGCTGGCGGGCATGACCGGAAACTCGGGGAAATGGTCGTGCAGGTGGTCCTCCGCGAGCGTGACGTTCTTCACCGTCACGGCCCGGCGGCCCGACTCAAACTGCTCGAAGCGATCGAACCAGATCCAGCGCACGAATCTCGCGCCCTCTCTAGGAACCGAGCTTGGCCCGCACGAAATTCACGATCGTGCCGACGGTGAACACGTCCGAGATCTTGTCGATGTCGGGGTCCTGCGCGAACTGGCTGAGATCCGCATGCGGCATCGCCTGCTTGAGCGCCGCCAGGCCGCGCTCGTTCAGCTTGCGGTCGTTCACGTAGTCGGCGTTGCTCAGCACGTTGCTGGGGATCAGCTCTTCCTGCGGAATCTTCAGCCCGAAAGTCTTTTCCAGGCGAAACACGATGTCCAGAAAGTCGATCGACTCGGCCCCCAGGTCGCCGGTGAGCGTGGCGCTCTCGGTGACCTCGTCCTCCTCGACGCTCAGCGCATCGACCAGCGTCTGTCGGACCTTCTCGAACACTTCCTCTCGCGTCATGGTTGCAGCCATACCTGCCTTCCTCCACTCGACCGCGCGGTGGTTGCCGCGTCCGATGCGCTACACGGCCGCGGCCGGCGCCGTCACGCCCCGCCACAGCAGCGCGAACTGGCAGCGCAGGCGGGCGCGCAGCCGTTCATCCATCTCCCTCAGGTCCGGATCGCTGTCGCACAGGTTCAGGTGACGCAGGGTCAGGCGGGCCTTGACGATCTCGCGCCCCGCGACCGACCCACTGGCCGCGAAAGCACTGTGCGCCTCGGCCAGCTCTTTGCACTCGCACGTCACGGACATCACCTGCCCGGGGGCCAGGAAGCTGCGATACGTGACGTTTCGGGCTTCCTTCAGAACCACCAGGCTGTGCGAAAAATCCTGGCTGTGCCGCACCAGCCACGCCGACGCCTGAGTCATCGCCTCCAGCATCAGCACGCCGGGCAGCACCGGGAACGTCGGAAAATGATCCGCCAGGTATTCCTCGGCCAGCGACAGGGCCTTCTCCGCGACGATCCGGCGCCCCGGCTCGAGCTCCAGTATCCGATCAACCAGGACGAACTTCACGCCGGCGTACCATCCTCATGACCATCCAACCGCGCGCCGCGACCCGATCGTCCGGCACAAGTTGGGCGGATTCTATCCGCGCCGCCGTAGACCGGCTAGCCGACCACCAAGCCGTGCGAACATAACCGCTTACGAGCGGCTCAAATGATCCGGGTGCTTGCGGACGTGGGCCTCGATCCCGTCCGCATACTTCTGCATCAGCTCGCCCACCAGCCCCGGATCGTCCCGACCGGACGCTTCGCCTGGCACAAACAGCGGCGGTTGCGCGATCAGCCGGAAGTAGAATCCCGGCCGCGAGACGACAAACGCTTGCAGGATCGTCGCGCGGCAGCGCAGCGCAATCTGCAAGGTCCCGGTCAGGAACTCGCGCTGCTCGCCGAAGATGCGCACCGGGCAGGTCTTGAGCGACAGACCGCGTATCCGCCCGATGTCCAGCGCGCTGCCGACCACCCGGTTCTCCTGGAAGCAGCGGTAGATGTCGCGCGGGAACGAGTCGGCATACAGCACGCGGATCGAGCGAATCTCGGGAAACGTCTCGGCGTACATGTCCTGCACGTAGAGCCGGCTCGCACCCTCGTTCCGGTCGCGAATCCCCGCGCAGCGATAGCCCAGCAGGGCCATCAGCAGGCCCGCCACGTGGTGCGAACCATTGTGACTCAAGAGCACGTAGACCCCGTTCCCGCGCGCCAGCGCCTGATCCAGATGCTCGCGGCCGTGGAAGCGGATTCGCCGGAGGATCTTGTGCTTCGGCAGCCGATCGAAGATCAGGTAGAAAAGCTTGTCGCAGCGCGTTCGGCAGAAGTAGCGCCGGATGATTCGGTTCTGCCGCGAGCGCGAAACGCCCTCCGGGAAGACGGCGTCCAGGGCGCGTCGATAGCGCCCCCGGCGTTTGAAGTTGATCAAGTACTCGAGCGCGCCGAAGAAGCGGCCGAAAACGTACAGGCCCTTCAGGCTGAACAGGCGCGCCCAGAGCCAGAGGAACCCGCGCACGAGCTCGAACTTGAAGCGGGTAAACCAGTGGACACCGGGGCGCGAGGGCTGCCCGTTACCCGTCGGCGGACTTGGCCGGTCGGGCGACACACCTTCCCCCGCCGCCGCGGTCCCGCGGCTGGTTTGTGCAAGATCGGTCAGCATCGGGCAACCATTCTGCTGGTGAACGCACGGCTCCGCAATAGCGCCCGCAGCGCGGACGGCCTATCCCGTGCCACCGCCGGCCTGCGCGCGCGTGATCTCGCGCACTTCCGAGCGGACCTGCTGAATCGCCGAGCGAACGCTGGCCAGGAAGCGATTCACCTGCGTCTCGGCCCGCCCGGTGGTGTCGTGCAGCTCCTCGAGCATGTCGTCCAACTCCAGCATCAGGTGGGTCAGCCAGTCCTGATCGTGCGTCCGCACCTGGGACACCACGCTGCGATAGGTCCGCTCGGCCGCGACGAACTCGGCCTCCGTGCAGTCATGACGCCGCACGGTTTCGTGAAAGCGGTGCACACCTTCGGCGATCGACCGGATTTCCGCCGCCACGGAGCGCTCGCGATCGACCAGGGCCCGCGCGGCCTCGCGGTGCTCATGGCGCGCCCCGCTGTCGCTGAGCTTCTCGCGCAGCTCGCGGAAGCGCGGCTCCGGCAGCACCAGCGGCTGCGAGGCGTGGATCGAGGAGAGCCGCCGCAGCGCTTTGGCGGCCGTTTCGTGGTCGCCGCGCTCCGCCGCCGCGAGCGCCACCTGCTCAAGCCGGAGGATTTCCGCCTCGAGCTCGACGCGGCGCCGCTCGACCTGGGCGAGGTCGTAGCGGCAGTGCTCGATCTGGGCGGTGCTGATGATGTCCGGATAGCGTCGATACAGCGTCACGAGCTGCTCAAGCCGCGGTCGTGCACCGCTCAGGTCGTAGCGCGCGAGACGGGTCTGAAATTCGCCCAGCTCGCGTCGAAACTGAGCCAGAATCTCCATCAAGCCCGGCGTGCCGCGCGGAGACTCGGAGCGTAGGCTCTGCCAGGGAGGCGGGTTCGCGGTGGGGCCGGCACGATTGGCCTCCAGCCGTGCTTGCAGCTCGGCCTCGCGCTCCGCGATGCAGGCGCGGATCATCGCCGCCAGCGCGGAGTCGCGCAGCACGTCCGGGTGATTCAGCGCCCGCTGCGAAACGTAGCTGAGCGAGTTCTGGTCGCGCGCTTCACGCATGATCTCGGAAGAAAGCTGATAGTAGATCGCGTCGCGGTGACGATGCTCGTGCGGGTTGCCTTGTCCGGCGGGACCGAAGAGGGCCATTCGGGCGAATTCCCGCGCCGCGCCGCGCCATTCCGGCGGGGTCTCCGGCCGATCGAGCAGGTCGAACGGCAGCGCAGCCCGTTCGCTCAGCCAGCCGCGCGCCGTGAGCCGCCGCAGAACGTCTGCTGCCAGCGGCGCGGGAAGCACCGAAGCGGCGACGCGCGCCGCGTCCATCGGTGCGAGCTCCCCGGCACGCCTCAGCACGCGCCGCAGGCGCTTGTCCGCGAGAAGAACGCTCCTGGGCCAGTCTACGCGGGGCTGGTCGGCGGCGGGCACGGCGCTGGGCGCGGACGAGACGTGCGGAAACACGCGAGGACCCTCGTCCAAGGCCTGATCTGTATCTACGAGTTTACCTCGCGGGGCTCGTTCGGGAAGCCTTTTTTGGAGCTGGGAACCGCGAGTTCGTGTTGCGCCGGACGGCTCAGGCTTCGGGCGGCACACGCCCGACAGGACCGGACGGCCCGCGCGCCACCCAGCGCCGGCGAAGCTCCAGGCCCCCCAGCACCAGCCCGATGCCCGCCACATCGGCGATCCAATCGGCCAGATCCGGCGTGCGATCGACGAACTGCTGCAAGTACTCGTCCACCCCCGCCCAAAGCGTCAGTACGACCGCGGCCTGCCAGACGAACCAGACCGGCCGGGGGCGCGAGAGCGTTTCCGCGAACCGCCAGTAGAGAAATGCGAGCATGCCGAACGCGCCGAAATGTGCCAGCGTGTCGCTCTGTTCGGGTCCCGCGATTTGCAGCCGCGGTAGGTGGGTCAGCGCGAAGAGGAACACCCAGTATGCCGGGAGCACGCGGCGATACCAGTGCGCCCAGGCGGGGGACCAGCTTCGCAGCCAGTTATTCGAGGCCGACATCCGGATTTCGCTCGGCCGGCATCAGCGGGGACTCTTCCGGCTCCGTCTCGACCACTCCTGAGACGACGGCGGCGCGCGGCCGCGCGACGGCGGCCGTCGTCACGGGCATGGACTCGATTTCCGCCGCCAGCGCCGCGTAGTCCGTCGCGCCGTGGCTGGCCGGGGCATAGGCGAAGATCGATCGGCCGAAGCTCGGCGCTTCGGCCAGCTTGATATTCCGGCGAATGCGCGTTTCGAGCACGAACGCCCGATGCCAGGCATCCTCCGGCGTCGCGTTGGCGAGGAACTGGTCGACGTCGCGGACCACTTCCTGGGCCAGCTTCGTCGCGGTCTCGCACAGGCAGACGACGATGCCGCTGATTCTCAACCCCGGGTTGAGGTGGGTGCGTACCAGCGTGACGGTTTCGAGCAGCTTGCTGAGTCCCTGCAACGCGAAGAAGTGCGGCTGAAGGGGAATGATGACTTCGTTCGCCGCGACCAGCGCGTTGATCGACAGCAGGCCGAGCGACGGCGCGCAGTCGAGAATCAGGAAGTCGTAGCTTTCGTGGTAGGCGTCGAGGGCGCGCTGCAAGCGCAGGTCACGATCCTCGGCCGCCGCCAGCTCAATCTCGGCACCGACCAGGTCGAGGTGGGCCGGAATGACCGTCACGCGCTCGTCGGCGAAGCGCGCCGTTTCCGCCAGCGGGTCGCCGTTGACCAGCACGTGATAGATGCTCTTGTCGGTCGGTCCGAGTTCGACGCCCAGGTGCATGGTGGCGTGGGCCTGCGGGTCGGCGTCGATCACCAGCACGCGCTTTCCGTTGCGAGCCAGCGCCGCGGCCACGTTGACGGCGGTGGTCGTCTTGCCCACGCCGCCTTTCTGGTTCAGGAATGCGATGGAACGCATGGGCTTGAGTATACGCGGAGCAGGACGTTGCGGCGCGACAACTCGTTTGCCGCCGACTTGCTGCTCGGCCGAATGCGCAAGCGGCGGCGGCTCAGGTTTCGCTCCTGACACTCGCCCGGTTGATCAGCGCGAGCAGAACGAAGCAGATGCCGATCAGGACGAGGACGATCGGAAGCGCGCGGCTCATGTCGCCCTGCTCGTAGGCCGAGTAAACGGCAATCGGCATGGTGAGCCGCCCGGGGTTCCAGCCGAACACCATGACCGTGGCGCCGAATTCTCCCAGCGCCCGGGCGAAGCAGAGCGCGATCCCGCCGTAGATTCCGTTGGCGGCGACCGGCAGGCTGACGTGCCAGAACGTCTGGGTTCGCGAAGCTCCGAGCAAGGCGGCCATCTCGATCATCTGGGGGTCGATCGCGCGGAAGGCGGATTTCGCCGGCAGGTAGAGCAGCGGGAAGGAGACGACCGCCGCCGCCAGCACGGCGCCTTCGACGCGGAACAGCGGGGTGTAGCCGAACGCGTCCGACAGCCAGCTCCCCAGCAGCCCGCGCGCCCCGAAGAGCACGACCAGCGCGTAGCCGACGACCGTCGGCGGCAGCACCAGCGGCAGTGTGAGGATCGTCTCGATCGCGCTTTGCCCGCGAAAGTGAGCGCGCGACAAGCGATGCGCCAGCGGAATCGCGACCAGCGCGGCCAGCACCGTCGCCGAGGACGCCACAATCAGCGATAGAAGGACTGGACTCACGGAGGCGGCTCGTTGCCTGAGGGCGCCGAGGTCGGTTGCGTGCCGGCGGCGCGCGGTTCCGCGCCGGACGGAACGCAGAAGCCGAACCGCTCGAAGCGGCGCGCCGTTCGCGGCCCATTCAGGTACTCCATGAACTCCGCGCCGACCGGCTTCCGCCGGCTTGATTTCATGACTACGGCACAGTATTCGATCGGCCGGTGCCAAGCGGGGTCGGCCGTGGCCACGATGACCACGCGCTGCGGATCGGCAAGCGCGTCGGTTGCGTAGACGATCCCAGCCTGGACCTCGCCGCGCGCCACGTAATCCAGCACCTGTCGGACGTTCGAGCCGTACGTCAGCCGCGTCTGTAACGGGTCGAGCAGATGCAGGGTTTCCAGCGTCTGCCGCGCATACAGACCCGCCGGCACCGTGCCCGGCGATCCGATCGCCACGCGGCCGACGGCCGGATCGGCAAGCTGCTGGAAGCCGTGCAGCGTCGATCCGTCGTTGCGCGGAACGATCAGCACGAGCCGGTTGCCGGCGAAGACCCTGCGTCCGAGCGGTGCGACCAGCCCCTCATTCTCCAGAGCGTCGATCTGCTCGTGCGCCGCGGACAGGAACACGTCGATGGGCGCCCCGTTGCGCAGTTGGGCCATCAGTTGTCCCGAGGAGCCGAACGATGGCACCAGCCTTGTGCCGGTTTCCTTCCTGAAATCGATCCCGATCGACTCCAGCGCGGCGCGCAGGCTGATGGCCGCCGCAACGCGAAGCTCGTCGTACGCGTACGCGCCGGCGGCTCCCGCACCGAGCGTCAGCAACAGCAGTGCGACGGCGACCTGCGCTCGGCGCGGCGTCCCCGGCATGCTCGACCTCGTCGTTTGACGGCAGCCCTTCGGCTTACGTCGCGATCCCCATGGCGCGCGGCTCCGTCGGCCTTCCGCGATCTCAGGTCGCCGCGCCCTCCGCTCATCGTATCCCCGCGCAGCATCCCGCGCCGATGGCGGCTCCCTTGCGTTCGCAAGGTCAGACTGTACGGTACCCGCCGCGGACCCGGATGCGTCCTGTTCAGCGGGGTTTTCGACTGACGCACGTGGCGACACTTGCCGACTGGAGTACGGTCTTCGCGGACCTGTCGGACCGACTGCTGGCGCCGCTGCGCCAGGTGGACTGGTCCGACGGGCGCGGCTTCTGGCTCGGCGTGCTGCTGGACGACCGCTTCCTGGTCGCGTGGGCGATTCCCTTCACGATCGCCCTGTTGATGATTCCGCCGCGGTATCTGCGGCAGGCGATCGTCGCCGGAGGTCTTGCATTCCTGGTCGGCGTTTTCGGTGTGCTCTACGCGGGGTTCTGGATTCTGCTCGTGCTGGGGCTGCATCGCCTAAGCGAGGTCTTCGCGCGCGAGGTTCGCCGAACGGACGTAGCCCCGTGGGCGCCGCCGCTGGCGGCCGGCGCGATTCTCACGGGCGGCTACTTCGCGTCGTTCTTCATTGCCCGCATTCCGCTGCCGGAGGATTGGAACGCCTGGCTCTACCAGCACGTGCCCTGGGTGTTTCCGCTCGGGCTGCGCGGGCTGGGCTGGGAGCCGGACTGGCGCGCGTGGCTGCCGGCGGAACTTCGGCGGGGTCCACCGCCGCTGCTGGCGAGCCTCTTCTGGAATCCGCACAACATCGGGACGGCCTACGTCGCGATTCGGATGCTGCACTACTTTTCTGAGATTCGCCGCGGAACGCTGCCGCCCGAGCGCCGCAGCCGGCTGAACTTCGTGTCGTACCTGTGCTACGCGCCGGCGCTGATGCAGGGACCGATCGAGCGCTTCGACCGCTTCCACGACGAGCTTTCGAGCTGCGCGTCGCGTCGCGGCTGGCACCAGCTCTCGCCGGCGCTGGCGCGAATCGCGCTCGGCTACTTCAAGAGCCTCGTTTCGACCGTGTACTTCATGCCGCTGATGCGCAGCGAGTACCTCTCGGGCCGATACTGGCAGCATCCCGAGCAGATCGAGAGCACCTGGTTTCTCTATTTCGGGCCGTACATCCACATTCTCTGGCTCTATCTGGAATTCAGCGGGTACTGCGACATCAGCGCCGGACTGGGGCGCCTGCTCGGCTATCGGCAGGTCGAGAATTTCGCCATGCCCTGGATCGCCCGCAGCCTGCGCGAGTTCTGGCGGCGCTGGCACATCAGCCTGTCGACGCTGCTGCGCGACTACATCTACATCCCGCTCGGGGGCAATCGCGGCCGCGTCACGCTCCACCTGTGTGTGACCTTTGCGTTGATCGGCATCTGGCATGCCCCGCAGCTCCAGCTCCTGGCCTGGGGCTTCCTGATGGGCGCGATGCTCTCCCTCAATCAGCGCTGGGTCGCGTGGATGAAGCACCTGGATGAGCAGCCCGCAGCGCGGCTCGCGCACGTCCGCCGCGCCTGGCTGAAGCTCCGGCCGCTGCCGCAGTTGCTTTCCTGGGCGCTGACGCAGCATTGCTTCGCCCACTCGCTGCTGCTGTTCTTCGGCGGCAACGCGATCTTCTCGGTGACCGCGGAGTTGCTGCGCCGCCTGGCGGCTGCGCTGGGCTGGGGCGGCTAGTCGCGGGGCTCGCGATCCGACTCGCAAGCAAGTACCGTGTGGCCGGCATGCACGTGCTCTTCGCGACGATGCAGTTCGGACGTGGCTACGGGCAGGGAGCGGAGCGCTACCTGCGATTGCTGGCCGAGGGGCTCAGCGCGCTGGGGCACCAGGCCACCGTGCTGGCGGGCGACCCGGAGCAGCGCGGTGCGTCCCTGCCGCTGGGGGCGCCGGTCGAGGGGCGGCCGCGGACGCTGGCCTATCCGTCGCAGGGCTGGATGGCGATTCAGGGGTTGCCGCCGGCGACTCTGGTGCCGCTGCTGCGCGAATTGCGTCCCGACCTGGTTCACGTCGTCAATCCGGGCCACATCGGCTTGGGGTTACTGGAAGCCGGCCAAGTCGCGGGAATCCCGGTCGTCGTGACCGTGGTTGACTTCTGGTGGCTCTGCCCCAAACACACGCTCTGGCATTCGAGCGGGCGGAACTGCACCGGTGACGTCTCGTGGCGCGAGTGCCTGGCCTGCATTGCTGCCGAGCGCGAGCAAAGCTGGCGACAGGTGCTCGCGCGCCTGCCGGGGGTTCGAACGACCGTCCTGCCGGTGTTGTACCAGGCGCGCTGGGCCAGCCGGGGCGTGCGAGCGGACGAGCGCCGCCGCTGGCGCCGACGGCGCGAATGGGTGCTGGGCGAGCTCAACCGCGCCGCCGCGGTGATCGTTCTGTCTCGCACCGCCGAGCAGGTTCTCGGGCCGGCGCTGCGCGGTCCGCGCGTGGCCCGCATCACCAACGGCTTGGAGCCGCACTGGTTCGAGCCGACCAACGAAGCTCGGCCGGCGGTCGCGACCGGCGAGGGCGGAACGACGATCGGATTTGCGGGTGCGCTGGCGCCGCACAAGGGGCCGCACGTACTGCTTGAAGCGGCGCGGCGGCTCGACTGGCCGAGATTGAAACTGCGGCTGGCCGGACGATTCTCCGACGCGATCTATGAGCAGGCGCTGCGGCGGCTTGGCGATCGACGATCGGTGGATTTCGTCGGCGCACTGCCCGCCAGGCAGATGCCCGAGTTCCTTCGACGCCTCGACGTGCTGGTGGTCCCGAGTTTGTGGCTGGAAAACGTGCCGATGATCGTCCTGGAAGCGCAGGCCTGCGGCACTCCAGTGCTCGTGTCCGACGTGGGCGGCATCCGCGAGATCGTGAAGGATCCGATGGCGCGGTTTCGCGCGGGGTCGGCGGAGGACCTGGCGCGTTGCCTGGAAGCCTGGCGCGCGAGCGGCGGCGCTTCGGTGCGACCGCGCGTACCGACCGTGGATGAGATGGTCGCGCATACGCTGGCGGTCTATCAGGAGGTCGTTGCCGCTTCGGCTTCCGGCTCGGAGTCGCGCGCGGTACGCTCCTCGCCCCGCGGATGAGAACGGGCCGGGGATCAGAAAGGGTGACGGATGCGATCGAACGGTACGCGGTTCGAGTTTGGTGCGGCGCCGCGCAGCGGGGTGCTTGGGCAGGTCCTGTTGGTCCCGCTGCCCAGCGCGCCGCATCCGCCGCTGCCGCTGCTGCGGGCGGTTGACGCCCTGTGTGACGATTCGATCTCGCGGCTGGTCGATGCGGCGGCGGTGTCTGAGGAAGTCGGACAACTGACTCACAGCGTATCGGCAGGGCGCATTCCGCGCGTGCTCGTGGCGAGCCTGGGCGACAATGACAAGCTTGACGGCGAGGCGTTGCGCACCGTCGGCGGGAAAGTCGCTGCCTGGCTGATCGCGCAGCGCGTTTCGGAAGCCACCCTGTGGCTCGGCGGACTCGCGCCGTGCGCGGTGGAAAACACGGTCGGCGAGTTTCTGCTCGGCATGATGCTGGCGGGCTTCCGCTTCAACGAGTACCGCGCCGCCGACCGAAAGACCCCCGCGCGCATCCGCATCGCGCTGCGGGCCCCCGAAAGCGCCCAAGTGAGCGCGGCGAACGAGGCCGCCCGCACGGCGTCGATCGTCGCCGACGCGGTCGCCACCTGTAAACGCCTGGGGCACCTGCCGCCGAACGCGCTGCACCCGGCCTCGCTGCCCGACGAAGTCCGCGCGCTGGCACGCCGCGCCAAACTCAAGTGCGAGGTTCTGAACGTCCCCGCGCTGCGGAAACTCGGCATGAACGGGCTGCTGTCGGTCGGCGTCGGCTCGCAGCACCCGCCTTGTCTGATTCGGCTCGAATATCGCGGCGCGCCGCGGGCCGGAACGGAGGTCGTGCTGGTCGGGAAGACCATCACGTTCGACACCGGCGGCTACTCGATCAAGACCGCCGACGGCATGGAGAAGATGAAATTCGACATGTGCGGCGGCGCGACGGTCGTGGGCGTGATGCAGGCGGCCGCGGCGCTGCGCGTGAGGTGCAATCTGATCGGGCTGCTGGCGGTGGCGGAGAACGCGGTCAGCGGCGCGGCGTACAAGCCCGGCGACATTCTTCGCGTGGCCAGCGGCAAGACGGTCGAGATCACGAATACTGACGCGGAAGGTCGCCTCGTGCTCGCGGACGCGCTCTGGTATGCCCAGAAGCACTGCAAGCCGACCGCGCTGATCAACCTGGCGACGCTGACGGGAGGGGCGGTGCTGGCGCTGGGTCGCGAGGCCGCCTGCCTGATGGGCAATAACGACGAATTGGCCGGCGCGCTGGGCGAGAGCGGCCGCCGCACACGCGAGCGCCTCTGGCGCCTGCCGCTGTGGGACGAGTATCGCGATCTCATCAAGGGGCAGGACGCGGACATTCGGAATTCCGGCAGCAAGCGCCAGGCGCTGACGATCGTCGGAGGCATGTTCCTCAAGGAATTCGTGCAGGATGCCACGCCCTGGGCGCACCTGGACATCGCGGCAACCGCCACGGACGAGGGTGGCCGCGCGACCGGTTTCGGCGTGCGATTGCTGCTCGACTTCCTGACGAACCGACCGTAGCGGCGGAACTCGGAGCCGGCGCGCGGCGCGGCGGCGATCGCGTCACATGGGGGGTTCACGCCATGGCCAGATCCAGGAGCGGAGCTCGCATCAAGGTCGACCTGTCTCGGATCGAGCGCGCGGTGCGCGAAATCCTGCTGGCGGTCGGTGAGGATCCGGATCGCGACGGGCTGAAGAAGACGCCCGCCCGGGTGGCGCGGATGTACGCGGAGATGTTTCGCGGGTTGTCCGAAGACCCGGCCCAGCACCTCGAAACGACTTTTGACGAGGACCACCACGAGCTCGTGGCGCTGCGCGACATTCCTTTCAACAGCATGTGCGAGCACCACCTGATGCCGTTCGTGGGGCGGGCCCACATCGCCTACATTCCGGGCGGCAAGATCGTCGGACTCTCCAAGCTGGCCAGGATCGTCGACGCGTATGCGGCCCGCCCGCAGGTGCAGGAGCGCCTCACCACGCAGATCGCCGACCTGCTTGCGAAGAAGGTGCACGTTCAGGGCTGCGCCGTCGTGCTCGAGGCGGAGCACACCTGCATGACCTGCCGGGGAGTCCGCAAGCCGGGCAGCATGATGGTGACCTCCGCGCTGCGCGGTTCGATGCACACCAACGCCAGCACCCGCGCCGAGGCGCTGTCCCTGCTGCACCAGCCGCGCTGAGCACCCCCGGCATCCCACGCCGCACGGCCGGCCCTCAATCGCGCTGAAGCAGCACGATGAACGCGGTCGCGCGGGGGTCGCTGGCGATCACCACCACCGGCGTCTCGTCGGTCGGCACGAACTCGTAGTCGAGCACGTCCGTGGCGCCGACCACGCGCCCGGCGTCGTCGAGAAACAAGTACCGCAACTGCGCATCGTGCTTGCGGCCCAGCGAGCGAACATCCACCTCCACGCGCATGCGGTCGTCGCTGGTTCGCGTCGACCGTACTACGTGAACGCCGAAGCGCTCGCGGGTCTTCTCGTCCAGGAAGATCAACAGCCCCGTGGGCGTCAGCAATGTGAGGCCGCGATAGGGATCGGGCAGACGCCGACAGCGCGCCGCGAGGATCGCCGGATCGTCGTCCATGTCCAGCTCTTCGGGCAACGGCTCGTCGGCGGGTGCTTCGCTGTCCTCCGGCGGGTCGGCCTGCTCGGCGACCAGCGCCGGTCTGCGGCGCTCGGGCGCTTCGCGTTGAATCTCCGGCGGCGCGAGTACGGCCTCGCCGCGCGCGCGCGGCTCCGAGGCGGGTTCGGTCTCGGTCGGCGCCGGCAGTTCCGGGCCGGCGGCCGCCGCGCCGGCACTTTCCGCCGATGGAACCGGGGCCGCGAGCGTCGCCCGGCGGGCCGGGATGTCCATGGAAAACGCGACGACGTTCTGGGTCGAGTGCTCGTCGGTCACGCTGAAGATCACGTCGCGGCGAGCCGCTTCGTCGGGGCTGGGTTCGATGCGTACAGCCGAGGTCAGCCGCATCGGGCGGTTCGGGTTTCGCACGATCCGCACCGATCCGCGCATGCGATCGTTGATGCCGTCGACCAGCGCGCCGGCCAGCTCGCGTGCCTCGCGCAGCGTCTCAACGTCTTGCGCGAACGCCCGCGGCGCGTTGATCTCGACCGGCAGACGGAAGCCTTCCTGCGAAAGCCGCGTCGAGAGCCGCTCGGCGACCCGCCCGGCGTACTCGTCGAATTCGGCCTCGCTGAACGGTCCGATCCGCTCGGTAAAGCGCGTCGCCGTCGGCGTGGGCGCCTGGCAGCCGCCCATCAGCAGCGTGGCCAGCGCCAGCCAGACTCCGCTCCGCCCCAGCCAGATTCCCCGCGCGTTCGACGTGTCGGGGATTGTGAATTCGGGTTTCATGTTCGTCCTGATTGCGCGCCCCCCGCCAGCGCGGCTTCGCGGACCTTGCCGCTCCAGGTGCCGCCGCGCTTTCGCGCCCCTGCCCCCTATCATATCAGGAATTGCGGCTCAGCCGGTATGATGAGGGCCTATGGCGAAGAACACCTTTGCGACGGAGTCGGCTCGCAATGAGTTGACGGTGCGCCAGGAGCGCGCCCTGCTGGTGGGTGTGCTGCTCGAGGGCGGGCCGCTCGTGGAAGACCCGCTCGCCGAGCTGGCGGAGCTGGCGCGGACCGCCGGCGCGGAGGTGGTGGACCGCGTGATTCAGCGGCGGCGTTCGTACCTGGCGGCCACCTGCGTCGGCAAGGGCAAGCTGGAGGAGATCCGCCAGCGCGCCGACGCCAACGAAATCGACGTCGTCATCTTCAACAACGATCTGTCGCCCTCGCAGATTCGCGAGATCGAGGAGGTGGTCAAGCGCAAGGTGGTGGATCGCAGCGAGCTGATCCTCGACATCTTCGCGAGCCGGGCGCGCACCGCCGAGGCGCGCTTGCAGGTCGAGCTGGCCCAGCTCGAATACACCGCGCCGCGCCTGCGCGGCATGTGGACCCACCTCGAACGCATCGCCGGCGCCGGCGGCGGGACGGGCGTGGGCTCGGTCGGCGGCATCGGAACACGCGGCCCGGGCGAGCGCCAGATCGAAATCGACCGCCGCATCGTCAAGCAGCGCATCTCCCACCTGAAGGAGCGGATTCGCGAGATCGACCAGCGCCGTGTGCGCGAGGTGCGCGCCCGGCGCCACCACGTCACCGTCTCGCTGGTCGGCTACACCAACGCCGGCAAGAGCACGCTGATGAACGCGCTGACCGGTGCGGGAACGCTCGCCGAGGACAAGCTCTTCGCGACGCTCGACACGCTGACCCGCCGCTGGTCGCTCGGCGCCGGCCGGTACGTGCTGCTCAGCGACACGGTCGGGTTCATCCGCGATCTGCCACACCGGCTGGTCGCCTCGTTTCGCGCCACGCTGGAGGAGGCCATCCACGCGGATCTGCTCCTGCACGTGGCGGACGCCTCCAGCCCGGAAGCCGTTCAGCAGGTCGAGGCCGTCGAGCAGGTGCTGGCGGAGATCGGCGCCGAGCAGCGCCCCGTGCTGCTGATCCTGAACAAGATGGACGTTCCCGGCGTCGAGTCCGTGGCGCCGATCCTGCAACAGCGGTATCCGGGTGCGCTGCGCATCTCGGCCCGGACCGGCAGCGGGCTCGATCCGCTTGCCCGAGCCGTTGAGCAGAAAATCGCCGCCGGCGCGCGGGAGGTCGTGCTGTCGCTGCCGGCCGCGAACGGACGGGCGCTGGCCTACCTCGAACAGGCGGCGGAAGTGCTGGAGCGCCAGTACGAGGGCGATCGCGCCTGCTGGACGCTGCGCGCGACGCAGGCGGTGCTCAACCAACTCGCCGCCCTCGAGCCGGACCTGGAATACGATGGCAATAGCGAAGGTCGAATCGCGAAGAGCGAATGAAGCGCAGCCGCGTTCGCGCGTCGCCTGGGTTCAGCGCGCGGGCTGGTTCTTCACGCGCTAATCGCTATTCGCGATTCGACCTTCACTGCTCGCGCCCCGCTGCGGGTCGAAGTAGTTGACGATCAGGCCGTAGAAATAGCGCCGCGCGTACGGTGCGAACCCGATGTGCCCTCCGCCGGGCAGAATCAGCGCCGCCAGGTTCCGGTTGTCATAACGAGCCATGAAATCCGCGACGTTTTGGGCCGAGGTGAGCGGGTCGTTCGCACCCTGCACGATCAGCACCGGCACACGAAAATCCAGCGGCTTGTCGCCATCCGCTTTCCCCAGGTACGGCATCCAGCGCAGGTAGGTCAGCGTGTCCTCGACGTACGGCACTCCGAGCCCGCCACGCGCAAACTCCGCCTCGATCACGCGGCGCAGGCTTCCGCTGTCGTCCGGACCGTGGCGCGCGTGCATGCGGCGGCGGATGGTGTTCTGCAAGCTGTGCAGCACGGGGTTATCGAACAGGCCCCAGCGTTGCTGGCACTGCGCGATGATCTCCTCGAAGCGCAGGCACGGCGAGAACGCGATTACCCCGGCGCGTAGGACCGGCGCGCGGGGGGGCGGCGCCATCCGCGGTGCGATGCGTTCCGAGATCGCCGCGTGCCGTTCCGGACGCGAGGCCTCCCACGCAGCCAGCAACGCGTGATTCGCGCCCCAGCAGAAGCCGATCAGTCCGGTTTCGCGCACGTGCGGCTGCTGCTGCAACCAGGCGGCGGCCGCGCACAGGTCGCCGGACTCGCGCAGCCCGAACAGGTAGTCGGGCCCGGGCTGGCGCACCGCGCTTTGCCCGAAGCCGCGCAGCTCGATCGCCAGCGCGTGAATTCCGTTCTCGCGCAGCGCCGTGCACAGATCGCGGGTGCGCTGGACGTGCAGATCGCCAAACAGACCCGGCAGCACCATGACGGCGGGCGCGTCGAGCCGTTGGCCGTCGCGTTCGGCGTATCCAAGGCGGCCGAAGAGCTTCAGATCGGGCGCGACGGGTATCCAGACATCGTGAAAGCCCGGCCAGGCCGCTGGCGGCTGGTCGCTGGCGTCGGCCCCGGTCGCCTGGGCGGTGTCCTCCAGGCCGGAGAGGTTGCCGAAGAGCGTGTGCAGCGTCGCGGGGTTTTCGTGGAAGCGCGCGAAGACGTCGACCGGCCCGCCGGAAGCGTCGATCAACTCGTCGGTGAGCAACGGCTTGTAGCGCGCGCGCGGCAGCAGATGCGCCAGTTGCGAGTGCGCCAATTCGAGCCAGCGGCGCGTATTGGGGACCATCGGCTCCGCGATCGAGCCGACGCCTGCATGTCCGTTCGTATCCGCTGCGCCGGCGTGGGGTCCGCGGGTCGGCAGGCTCCTTGCGGCCGAAGGCAGCGCGACCTCCAGAAGCTCAATCTCGCGCGGGCTGACGCGGAAGGATCGTTCGCTGAAGCAGCCGGACACGAAGAGCGGCACGACCACGAGCCCGGCCGCCACCCGCCGCCAGATGAGCTTCGATACTCGCACGCGGATTGCGCCCATTCGGCGGAGCCACTCACGCGGTTGGATGCGACGCGATTGTCCCACTCAGAATATCCCCGCCGAACTGCCGCTGCGGAAGCACCTGCACGAAGCCGACGAGCTCAGAACGAGCCGCACGGGATCCACGCCCGCTCGGGCGGGGATGATAGACGGTTCAAACACGTCCGTAATCCGCATCCGAGCCGGTAGTATGCGTTTCCGGGCGTGGCCGAGAATGGAAACCACCCATCCGGCTGAGTCGCACGCGCCCAGAGGGATCGCGCATGGGAACTGGCAGCATGCCGAGCGCACTTAGCAACGCAATCCTCGCGGTCGCGGTTTTTGCCGCGATGCTTGCCTGCGTCTCCCGCTCCGCCGCGCAGACGCTCTACGCCTACGACAATCTCGCCGAGGGACGCGGCGGCGTGGGCGACGCGCTGATCTGTTTCGAGGGGGACGATCCGGCGAGTATCACTGAGATCGGCCGTTCCGGCGTCACGCACACCGTGATGGTCGGCCTGGAGTTTACGCCCGATGGCCGCCTGTGGTCCTATGGCGTGCCATTCGATTCGACCGGGCAGACCGGGCTATATTCCGTCGATCTTCAGACCGGCGCGGCGACGCGAATCGGCGCCGGCGGCGTCGAAGGCGGACGCCTGATCGACGACCTCGCCTATAACCCCGCCGACGGCCTGATGTACGCCCCGGCGCACCGGATCGGGCAGCCGCCGCAGCTCTACACGCTCAATCTGGACACCGGCTACGCAACGCTGGTTGGCACGCTGACGAGTGAGAACCCTATCGTCCCGTACGGGCTCGCCGCCGACTCGACCGGAACGCTCTACGTAATGGGGCCGGTGACCAATACGAACGGCGACGGGCTGTTCAGGATCGATGGCCTGCAACTCGTGCCGGTGATCGACCTGCCAATCGAGCTGCTGTTCAGCCAGGGCATCGCGATCGACTGGTCCGCCGCCTTCGGCGAGGCGAACGCCGGCTACCACGGCGCCTACAACGCCGCCAACTATCACTGCGAGCTCTGGGTGTTTGATGTTGGGAGCGCCTCGGCCGCCTACATCGGCGACATCGGGCCGCTGCATCCGCACGGGACCAGCATCTACGAGACCGGGGACGTGGCGCTTCGCCCGCGCGGGGCACGCCTGTTGCACGCGCCTCCGCCGATTCGGATACGGTGATTCCGGGCCGGCAGCCGAAGCGATTGCACACGGCCGCCGCGCCACGTCCGGAAGCGGGGCAGATGGGGATGATCGCGCTCTATCCCTTGAGAAACGTCCTGAGCCGATCGTTGTTCCGGCCCGGGCACTGTGCTCAAACGGCCGGCCACGGCGTCGAACTTGCGACGCGCGAGTAGTCCGGTGTCGAGGTTGTTTTAGCGCCCCGGCGTCGAAGACCGCCGAGGCGGTTCGGGCAGATGCGGGGGGTTGCGCGCCGGCCGGACGTCGATCAGCGCACGTACCAGCGCGTCAGGCGCGACTGCTTGGTCGCCAGCCAGATCGAATCCCAATCGTCGGCGATCTGGCGGTTGTCCATGTCCGCGATCCGCTCGTAGGTGTGCTTGCGATCGTCCCAGGTGTTCACGACGCCGTTGCAGCCGGTCAGGCAGGCCAGGCCGGCCACGCCGCTCAGAATCGCGATCATCAGCATCCGTGTTCGCATCGTGCACCTGCCTTGCCGTTCGCCCAGGCGGAATCCGTCGGCCAAGTAGTGTCGACGCGCCGGGCCGGCCTGTCAATCGGCTTCGTGAGCCCCGCCGGCAACGACCCGGACGGGGCCTTCGCACCTGGCCAGCTCCTCCCGCAAGCGGCCGATGATCGATGCCGCGGCGCGGATGCGGATCGTCCGCGAGCGCTGATCCGTGCCGTACGCCAACTCGACCGTCATGGCGCCCGCAGGCAGCACATCGGCGAACCGGTCCGCCCATTCGATCGCGACGACGCAGTCCGGCCGCTGCCAGACGTCGGCGAGGCCGAGTTCGAGCAGTTCGGCGGCGCTGCCGAGGCGGTAGGCATCGACGTGAACCAGCGCCAGTCGGCCGGAGTACTCGCGCACGAGCACAAACGTCGGGCTGACGACGGCATCGGCCTCCGCCGCGTCGAGTCCGACCGCGAGGCCCTTGACGAACTGCGTCTTGCCCGCTCCCAGGGGCCCATTCAGCGCCAGTACCTCGCCGCCGGCCAGCGTTCGGGCGACGGCCAGCCCGACCAGGCGCGTCCCTTCCTCGCTGAGCGAGTGCAGGGTGAGACCGGCGCTCATTGGAAATGCTCCCAGCCGCCGGGCCGAAGCGGGATCTCGCGTCCGTCGGCTTCGCGAATCCGCATGCCGGCGCCTGGCGCGATCTCGCCCAGCGGGTGCAGCCCGAGGCGAGTGCACTCGTCCGCCGACACGTCCGGCGGCGTCACCACGATCAGCTCGAAATCCTCGCCGTCGTTCAGGGCGTGCTCGCGGGGCATCCGGCCGCTGCGCAGCGCGAGCGCCCGCGCATCCGCATGAATCATCGCATCCAGGCGCGGCCCGAAGACGACCGCTCCGACGCCGGACGCCTCGCAGATGTGGTCCAGATCGGTCGACAAGCCGTCGCTGATGTCGGTCATGGCGTGGGGCCGAAGCTGCGCGGCAACGCTGAGGCCGAGGGCCACGCGCGGCTCGAACGTCAGGTGCCGACCGAGGATCGAGCCGCCGAGCGGACCGCTGAGAAGAATGCGGTCGCCGGCGCGGGCACCATCGCGCCTGACCGGGGCGGTTCCGGGCCGCGGGCGGGCGGCGACGGAGACGCTGACGACGGTCGGATGTCGCCAACTGTTGGTGTCGCCACCCAGGACTGGGCAGTTATAGGACGAGCCGAGCCGGATCGCGCCGCGGGCCAGCGCGAGTGCCTGCTCGGTGGTCAGCGCGTCGTCGAGGGCTACGGCCAGCAGCGCGCCCACCGGCTCGACCCCCATCGCGGCGCAGTCGCTGAGGTTGACGGCCAGGGCTTTTCGTCCGATCGATTCCCAGGAATGCGACGCGGAGTCGAAATCCACGCCGTCCATAAGCATATCGACCGACCAGAGCAGGTCGGAACCCGACAGCCCGAGCGGCGCGAGGTCGTCACCGAAGGGCACGGCTGAGGTCGCGTGCGGCGTGCCCGGGGCTGCTTCGAGCTCCGCGCGCAGCCTGCGAATGAGTTCGCGTTCGCCGCGCGGGGGCTGGAGGGGCGGTTCGGGGGACACGGCGGGGCCTTTCAATTCGGGGCTGTCGCGGGCGCACGGTGCAGTATAATCCACGGCGGCTGACGCCAGTCAGTGACCAGTCGAGGAGAGTCCATGAACGCGCGCAATCGAACGCGGTGGGTCTTGTTTGCCGGCTTGCTCCTGTTTTCCGGGTTGCCTGCGGCGACGGCCTGGTCGGATCAGAAGCTCGAGGGCAAGTACCGCGTCGTGATCATCGACCAAGGTAAGGAACGGGTCGTGATCGGCGAGGTGACGGATGCCGGCGACGCCTACCTGGTCGAGGAGCGCAAGGGCATCAAGGTTCGCTATCCCAAGACGCAGGTCAAGAAAATCGAGCCGTACCAGGCCGAATCGAACGACGGCGGCTCATCGCCGACAGCCGGCCGAAGCGGCATCGGCGACGAGGTGATTCAGGACATCCTGGGCAGCGACTCGATCGACGAGCAGCTCCGCCGGCTGGTGGCGGAGTCGGACAACGTTGATCTGCGGGCCGAGCTGCCGCTCGACCAGGATTCGCTGGCCGACGCGATGAACATCGCGGGCAAGAAGGCCAAGTACTTCGGAACCGACCATTTCGTGTTCATCTACACGTCGGAGCGGTCGCAGGCGCAGGCGTTGGCCGCCCGGCTCGAGAAGGTCTACGACTGGTGCGTGGTGTACATGGAGCAGTTGAAGATTCCGCGCAACCAGCCCGATGCGAAGCTCGAAATCTTCTATTTCGCGACGTACGAGGAATACAACGCCTACCAGACGCTGAACGGCTTTTCCGAGATGAACGCCCTGGGCTTCTACATGCCGACGAAGAACCGGTCGGCGTTCTATGACATGAACACCTTCCCGCCGGTCAAGGCCCAGCTCGAAGCCATGAAGACCATGCCGCTGGACCAGCGCCGCCCGCTCGAGAACCGCTACAAGCGCTGGGCCGAGCACACGAACCTGGAGGTCGTGCAGCACGAGGCCGCGCATCACATTCACTTCAACGTGGGCATCTACGACCGCTTCGCGGACCTGCCGCGCTGGATGGTCGAAGGGCTGGCGACGATGTTCGAGGTGCCGCCCAGCTCGGTCGGCGGCAGCCTGGGCGCGATCAATCACAGCCGGCTGGGTGAGTTCCGGTCCTTTTACGGCGAGAAGGGCGAGCGGCTCACGCCGGACTACGTGCAGTCCATCGCGCTGCGCGACGAGGGCGGCTACACCGCGTACGTGATGGGGTGGGCGCTGATCCACTACCTGCGCACGCGCCATACCGAGGAATTCTCGAAGTGGGTCTGCGCGCTGGCGGACCGCGAGCAGAGCAGCGGACTGAGCCTGACGGCCCAGCAGCAGCAGTTCGAGGATTCCTTCGGCGTGATCGACGAGAAATGGGTGAAGGAGTTTGCCGAATTCATCGCCTCGATCGAGTATCGTCCGAGCCTGGACTTCCGAACCAAGTTCCCGTAGCGCGGCGCGCCTGGTTGTCGGCCGGCCCGCGCCGGGCCGGATGCGCGCGGCGCGCGCTCTGAGCGGATCGTGAGCACCGCCCCGCGGGAAATCCCCGACACGCACGCTGACCCGACGCCCGCGCGACTGCCACCGCGGTCGCTGTGGGCCGCGCCGCGGCGGCCGCTGGCCAACCTGGTCTTTCTGCTGCCCGTCCTGCTATTCTACGAGTGGCAAGCGCAGCTCGGCGGAGCGGGCGCCGCACCGGCCGAGTTCGCCGCCGCCCGCTCACTGCTGAGTCAATTCCTAGCCTGGTGCGGACCGGCGACGAGCTGGATGCCGGCGCTGCTCATCCCTTTGACGCTGCTCGGCTGGCACGTGCAATCGCGCGAGCCGTGGCGCGTGCCGTGGCTGGCGCCTCTGCTGATGATCGCCGAGAGCCTTCTGCTGGCCGTGCCGCTGGCGGTGCTGGGGCGCGTGCTGGCCGACGCGCCGCTGCTCGTGCGGGCCGATGGGCGCGTCCCGACCGAGCTTGTCGCGACGCTGGGCGCGGCGATTTACGAGGAGTTCATTTTTCGGCTGGTGTTGATCGCGCTGCTCAGCGCGATCGCCGTCCGCGTCTTGAACGTACCCCGCACCTACGCGATCCCGCTCGCCTGGTGCGCGGCGGCGGCGCTGTTTGCCCTGGCGCACGTCGCGCCGGTGGGCAGCGAGCCGTTGTCTGCCCCGAATCTCGCAGCGCGCTTCCTGGGAGGCGTCTATCTGGGGGCGGTGCTGCACCTGCGCGGGCTCGGAGTCGCGACCGGCGCCCACGCGCTCGCCAACGGCGCAATTCTGCGACTGGCGGCCGGCTGAACCCGCTACGCGCCGGATGCGATCGCCATCCGACGCTTCGACCGAGTCGTCGGACTCCCGGCGGGGCCGCCGCGTTGTCGCTGTCTGGCGGCGCGGGTAGGCTATGGCGTGGGCATTGCCTGGGCGCGGCCGCCGCCGGCGTCCGAGGCATCGGGATTTCAATCGCGCTGCGCGCCGCGCGGCCCGAATGCTCCGGAACCTGAACTCGCGCGACGGAGAGCCTTGGCATGGGCGCTGCACGCAACTATGTGACCGTAGTATCGGGACTGCCGCGCTCCGGCACGTCGATGATGATGAAGATGCTCGAGGTGGGCGGCATCCCGGCCCTGGTCGACAACATCCGCACCGCCGACGAGGACAATCCGGGCGGGTACTACGAATTCGAGCCGGTCAAGAAGACGCGCGAGGATTCGAGCTGGGTGGCGCAGGCGGTCGGCAAGGTCGTCAAGCTGGTGCACCTGATTATCCTCGACCTCCCGCTGACCTACGACTATCGCATCGTGTTCATGCGCCGCCACCTCGACGAAGTCGTCAAGAGCCAGAACGTGATGCTCGAGCGCAAGGGCAAGGACACCGCCGACCTGCCGCCGGAGCGGCTCAAGGCCATCTACCTCGCGCAGATCCAGAAAGTCCAGCAGTACATGACCGAGCATGCGGACCGCATCCGCTTCCTGGAAGTGGAATACAACTCGGTCATGAAGAACCCGAAGCCGGAGGCCGATCGGCTGAACGGCTTCCTCGACGGGCTGGACGTCGAGTGCATGCTCGCAGTCGTCAGCCCCGAGCTCTATCGGAATCGCGCCAAGAGCTGACGCGCGTCAGCTCGGGGGAGACGCGATCAGCCCGGGTGCGGCGTGCCGCGTGCTAACCGATCGTCACGCGGTTGCGCCCGTTGCTCTTGCTCTGGTACAGCAGCCCGTCGGCCCGCGTGAACAGCGTGTGGCCGTCGTCTTCCGGGCGTGCGACCGTCGCCCCGATCGAAATCGTGACACGGAGCGTCTTGTCGTCATGGTCGAGCCAGGAGTGCTCGACCATCATGCGCAGCCGCTCGGCGATGTCCGTAATCTTGTCGACGCTGTTGTGGCCGGTCAGCAGGGCGAATTCCTCGCCGCCCCAGCGGGCCACCACGTCGTAGGAGCGGCATCCGTGCATGAGCGAACGCGCTACGACCTTGAGCACCTCGTCGCCGGCTTCGTGGCCGAACTCGTCGTTGACGCGCTTGAAATGGTCGACGTCGCACATCGCCAGACCGAAAGCCATTCCCGTGCGGCGCAGCTCGGCCAGGCGGTTCTCGAGCTCGTTCTCGAAGTAGCGTCGGTTCGGGATTCCCGTCAGCGCGTCCCGGAAGGCGGCCGCCTCCAGCGATTGAATGCGGTCGATCGCGGCAACCGACTCGCTGATGTCGCTGAAGGTCTCGAACGCGCCGATGATCTGCCCCTGCGTGTCGCGGATCGCCATGCCGAACACGTGCACCGGCAGGCGGTGCCCATCCTTGTGGTGCATGACGACGTTGTCCGAGCGCGGCTTCCCGTCGACCATCACGGCCGCCAGCGGGCAGCCCGAGCTGCACAGGCAGTGGCCGCGCGCGTCGACGTGCCGGAGCAGTTTGTCCGCGCAGCAGCGGCCCAGTGCCTCCCGGGCCGTGAACCCGCTGATCTTCTCCGCCCCTTTCGACCAGTAGCGGATGCGGCGGCTGCGGTCGAGGATGTAGACGCCATCCTCGAGGCGGTCGAGCACCGCCCAGTGAAATCCGAAGACGGCGTCCTCCAGAAACTCGTCCAGACCAGCCAACTGGGCGGCCTCGCGCACCGATTCAGGCAAGTTCTCGGTCATCTCAAGCGTAGAAGGCATGTCCATGGCATTCCCCGGACGGGCGGGCTCCGCAATCCGAAGCCGGAACGCGCCGGGCGAAAGCCGGCGACCGGACGATTCGGAATCCCCGAGCCGATATCGGCGGGCCAGCGGCGCGACTTTGGTTCCGCCGCCCGGCCCGCGCGCCAAAACGGGCGCTCCGCGGCTTGCGGCGGACCGGCGGGACTTCAGCATCCGCTAAGCACGCAGCCTGGTCGAGTTTTTGAGCGCGCGGGGAGGGAGAGCAGGGTCGGGAAGTGTCACGGGCGAAGGGCGATGATGACTTCGCGCTCGGCCCGGCTCAGCAGGTAGAGCACGAGCGCGATCGACGTCGCCAGCCAGTAGTCGCGCGGGGCGATCCACCACCAGGCATGCCGGTGCCAGGCGATGTGCTCGGGGCGGAATCGCCGCAGCCCGAAGTGCGGGTTCAGAACAAACCAGGCGAAGTCTTCGAGCACCCAGAAGAAGAGAATGAACGCGACGGCGCGCAGTTGTCCGTTGGTCGTCCAGGGGAGCCCGAAAGCGAAAGGCAAGTGCGCGACGATCGCGAGGAAGATGAGAATCCAGAGGTGATAGCCGGTCAGCGGCCGGCCTGGAAAGAGCCGGTTGTACCAATTCAGCTTCAGCCGCCAGGTCGGCAGGTTCGACGCCCACCCGTGCGGACCTTCGATCTGGATCTCCATCAGCGCAAAGCAGACCGCGGCGGCCGCGACGCCGATGAAGAAAAGAACATGTTCCATGATCGCCTCACTATATCACTTTCGGCGGGTGGAGGCACCGGACTTTGCCTCGGGCGAAGGCCCTGAAGGAAGCCTTGGCCGACGAGGCGCATTGGCCTTGCGAGCGGGCGGCTCGCGCCGTAGGCTGCGAAAGGAAGGAGGCACACCGCCGGCGCTCCCCCCGCCGCGCAGCCGCTCGAATCGCCATGAATACGGATTCGGAACCCAGCCCGCACATCCGATCCGCCGCCGGACACACCCCGCCGCGGCGCCTGCGAGCGCTCAGCCTCGCGGAGGTGCTCGTCGTGCTGGGGATCATCGCCTTGCTGGTGGCGATCAGCCTGCCGCCGCTGCAACTGGCAAGGCGTCAGGCCATGCGCACGCAGTGCGCGGTCCAACTGCAGCAGCTCGGCGCCGCGGCCGAGCAGGCCCGCACGCAGTTCGCGTTCTATCCATATTGGGACGACGACGGGTTTCCCGTCCGGTTCACCTGGGTCGACGTGCTTGTGCAACTGCGTCTGATCGGCGGCCGACAACACACCTCCGCGAGCGCGCCGGACGACGGGCGGCCCGTCGACATTCTTGCCGGAGGCCCGATCGCCAACCGCCTGGCGTATTGTCCGGCCGATGAGCTGCCCGATCCGCTCAACTCGATCCGCTACAAGGACCTGATCTACCCTCGCACGCATCAGCGCGGCGGAATCGATTACAGCTACGGAATTGGGGCCCCGCTTTCGGCCGGCGGCTGGGCCTGGCGCGCGGGCGAATCCCGCGAGGACGCCGATCCCCTGCCGCGCCGCTTCCAGGGCCACGAGCGCAACACCTCCAATCGCGTGCTGGCGGGCGACGCGTACGCCTCGGTGATCTACAACCTCAGCGGCTTCGCGCTCAGTTCCGCCATCTGGAATGAACGCACGCAATACGACAATACCGTCGCCTGGGCGCGGCACCGCATCGGCAGCGGCGCGCCAACCGCTAATCTGGCTTTTCAGGATGGGCACGTGGCGGCCGTGACGTTCGATCGCGCCCATCCGGAAGCCTTCAACACCAGCCAGCAGTTCGTCTGGCAACCCGGCGAGGAGATCGACCTCACGCCCGCCTCGCGCATCGACGGCAACTACTACCCCCACGAAACCCCGCCGAGCATCCTGACCCGTCCGCCCGGCGATGTGTTTCCGAACGAGCTGTTGCCCGCCTGGTACACCGCCAACAACGCCTGGACGTTGATCAGCCATAAGTGATCGTTTCGAATGTGCACGGTCGCGACCCGGCGACGAGTTCGCCGACGGTATGGCCGCTGTTCACGCATGGAGCCTGACCGCATGACCTCCTCCGCGTCGCCTGCGAACGACACGCACTCCGCCCCGCGCCTGCATCTGGAAACCAGCAACGCGCTGCAATTCGGCCTGTTGCTGGACATGGCGCTGCGCCTGCTGGTGTGGGGATTCGCCCTGGCCTTCACGCTGCATTTCGCCGCACGCGAGAGCATGTTCGCACGCTGGGCGCGATTCGACCTCACGCAGCCGGAGCGGGCCCTTATGCTGGCGCGCGAGCTGGGCCTGCTCGTCCTGGTGTTCAATGTCGCGTATCTGCTGGCCCTGGTCGTTTTGCGGGTGCCCATTCCATCGCCGCGCCCGGGCCGTCGGCCGCTGCCGCGGCCCTGGTTCGATCGCGATATCTGGTGCGCCGGGGCGTTGGGCGCGCTGGCCCGGGCGCGCTACCAGCCCATCTTCCCAGCCTTTCTGGTTCCGCAGCTCGCCGGCATCCAGCCGTTCCGCTGGCTGCTCGGGCTCCAGTTCGGGCCGCGCACGCAGTCGTCGTTCTGGAGCGAGCCGGCCATGCTCGATCCGGCCCAGGTCCGCATCGGCCGCAACGTCGGCGTCGGACACGGGACCACCATCGCCGCCCACCTGGTTGCACGCGATTGGGTCGAGTTCGCGCCCGTGACGATCGAGGACGACGTGCTGATCGGCGGTCACTGCGTGGTCGCCGGCGGCGTCCACGTCCGCCGCGGCGCCGTCATCGGCATCGGCTCCTACCTGAAGCCCGGGACGGTAGTGGGCGCAAACGAGTTCTGGGCCGGTGTGCCTGCCAGGAAAATCAAGCAGCTTCCCCCGGTCGGGCAGCGCGATCAGGATTGACCCCTGCCGGCGGCCGAAGCGTGAAATCCGAATTGCAGCGCGGGAAACGGATGGGCCGGCCGCCAGGAAAGGGGCATGATCCCGTGTGTCTGTGGAAGCGGCCGCGCGTCCCCGTTGCCTGAAAAGGGAAGGGCTGGGGCACGCAGGCAGGAGGCTCAACCGTGCGCGCACCCTCCGTCTGTCCGTCGAATTCGCGTCGCTGGGATGCCCTTCGAAACCGCCGGTCGTCCGGCGGCGGCGCATTCGTCTATGGCGTGATCACCACCGGCGTCTACTGCCGGCCGACCTGCCCGTCGCGCGTTCCGCTGCGACGGAACGTGCGTTTCTTCGACTCGCCGGCCGAAGCGGAGCGCTGCGGCTTCCGCGCCTGCCGTCGCTGCCGGCCGGACGTGCGCGAGGACTCGCCGCGCGCGGCGCTGGTGGCTCGGGTCCGAGCGCTGATCGACGCGTCGCCGGTGGCTCCGCCGCTGGCCGAGCTTGCCCGCGAGACCGGACTGAGCCGCTACCACCTGCAACGCGTCTTCAAACGCGCGCTGGGACTGACACCCAAGCGGTATGACCTCGCGCGTCGGACCCAGCGGTTTCGGGACGAGCTTCGCAAGGAGAAGACCGTGACGCGAGCGATCTACCGGGCCGGATATGGTTCCAGCCAGCGCGCCTATGCCGGCGCGCGGCAGCGTTTGGGCATGACGCCGCGCGCGTATCAGCGCGGCGGCGAGGGAGCGACCATCGGTTACGCCACGCTGCGGACCGAGCTGGGAGCGGTGCTGGTCGCCGCGACGCGCGCCGGCGTGTGCGCGATCGAGCTCGCCGACGATCCCGGCGAGCTGGTTCGTCGGTTGGCGGAGATATTCCCGCGCGCGACGCGCGTCGCGGACGACCCGCGCGCGCAAAAGTACGCCGCGCAACTTGCTGAATTCGTGCGAAGTCCGCGCCGGCCGCCCACGTTGCCGCTGGAGCTGCACGGAAGTGAGTTCCAGATTCGCGTGTGGGAGGCCCTGTGCCGCATTCGGCCTGGAAAAACCGCAACGTATCAGCAGATTGCCCGGGCCATCGGCGCGCCGAAGGCCGCGCGGGCGATCGGCCGCGCGTGTGCCGGGAATCGGCTCGCGCTGGCCGTGCCCTGCCACCGCGTCGTGCGCGGCGACGGGTCGATCGGCGGATACCGTTGGGGCACGCAGCGCAAGCGCGAGCTGCTTCGCCGAGAGGCGGAGTCGCACGCGGCGCGGGAGTGAACACCGGCGCCGCGGCTCAGGCGAGCCTCAGAATGGCTTCGTCGATTTCCTGTCCGCGCGCCTCGGCGAACGAGCGCTCGTAGCCGAGCAGCGCGAATCCGCACTTCTCGAGCACGCGAATCGAAGCGAGATTGTCGCGGGCGGCGCGCCCAATCAGCGGCCGAGTCGAGTCCTCCCGAAGAAAGAGCCGCAGCGCCGCGCTGGCGATTCCGCGGCCCCAGTACGGCCGGCCCAGCCAATACGTGACCTCGCGCGTCTCCTCCGGAAAGGGCGCCAGCGGCGGCCGCACAAAGCTCGCCACGTGGCCGACGATCTGCGCGGCGGAGCCGTTCGACTCGAGCAGGATGGTTCTGGCCACAATGCGCGGGTCGGCCAGAATCTGAATCCAGCGCGCTTCGAAGGCCGCCCGCGCCGGCGGAGTCTTCGCCGTGAAGCCGGACATCTGGTACCCTTCCGGATCGAGCTGATGCCCAAAGAACGCCGCGATGTCGCTGCCGATCGCGGTCCGTATCCGGATCGAATCGCCTTCCACTCCGCCGGATGATCGCACACCCGCGGATTCCGAATGAAGCACTCGGTTCGCCATGGAACGATCTCGTCTCCGCGTGCACTGAAGCCCAGTTGCGGACTCCAGCGCCCGGAAGCCTCCGCTGATCCTGCTGTCGAACCCCCGTGCACCAACCACCCGCCGGCGTCAGACAGACTGGAGAAGTCGGCGCGTCTCTCGCAAGAAAGCGAGCGACCACGATCGCCGTAACCTGAGTCTAGCAGTACCGTAGCGAGTGGCAAACTGGAGCCGGCTGGGAGCCGGGCGCACTCGGTTCCGGCCCGATTGGCCCGGTCGTGGGGGCGAAGTGGACACTCGGCTTGTCGTCGGATGCATGAGCGGCACCAGCCTGGATGCGATCGACGCGGCCCTGGTGCGAATCGAAGGCCGCGGACTGAAGCTGAGCGCCGCGGCGCTGCACTTCGCGAGCGTGTCGCTCCATTCGCTGCGCGAACCGCTGCGAGCGCTATCCCTGCGGCAGCCGGCGCAGGTCGCGGACATCGCGGAGCTTTCCCGAGCGTTCTCGCTGCTGCATCTGGACCCGATCCGCGAGGTGTTGCAGACCGAGCGGGCCGACCTGATCGCCGTTCATGGGCAAACGATCTACCACCGGCCGCCCGCAAGCTGGCAGTTGCTGACCCCGGCGCTGATCGCCCGAGGTGCTGCGACCGCGGTGGTCTTCAACTTGCGCGCGGCCGATCTGGCGGCGGGCGGACAGGGCGCGCCGATCACGCCGATCGCGGACTACATCCTGTTTCGTCATCCGACGGAATCGCGCGCGGTCGTCAACCTGGGCGGGTTCGCGAACTTCACGGGGATTCCGCCCGCCCGCGGCGACGGCCATGCGGAGAATCTCGCGCGGGTGCGCGGTGGCGACCTCTGCGCGTGCAATCAATTGCTTGACGGGCTGGCACGGCGCTGCCTGAACATGCCGTTCGATCGGGACGGCGCGACGGCGGCGCGCGGACACCTCGTGACCGAGCTGAGACTCGCGCTCATCGAGCGACTGGGCGAACAGGCACGGTCCGGGCGCTCGCTCGGCAGCGAACATGAGCCGCATGCCTGGCTTGACGCGATCGCCGCCGATCATGCGCCCGCCGACGTGCTCGCGACAGCCTGCGACGCGATCGCCGCCACGATCGCGGATGCACTGCCGCCCGGCGAGAGGATTCTGCTGGCCGGCGGCGGGGCACTCAATGCGACGCTCCGCGCGCGTATCGCGGCGCACGCCGCCGCACCGTCGGCGACGACCGATTCGCTCGGCGTGCCGGCGGCGCAGCGCGAAGCGGTCGCGATGGCCGTGCTCGGCGCGCTGTGCCAGGACCGCGTGCCGATCACGCTGCCGCAGATCACGGGCTGCGCGGCGCCCGCGCCCGTCGCCGGCGAGTGGGTGCTCGCCTGACGACAGCGGCGCGACGCTCAGCGCATTCGCGCCTTCATCCGCTCCAGCGTCAGCCGATCGCAATCCTCCGCCGACTTCGGGTTGATCCGCTGGAAGTCCGGCCACTGGTTGTTCTGAAAGTCCACGATCACCCAGTCGCCGTTCTTCTCGCACAGCACCCAGTGCACATAGCCCGCCGGGCCGCCCTGCGGGCTGATGCCGTATTCCGCAACCAGCGCGTAGTCGGCTTCGGCGGGCGTCTCGCGCAGATGGGCTTGCACGGCCCGCGCCAGGTCCCACAAGCGCTTCTGCTCGTTGCTGCTCGGCTCGATCTCGATCGCCATCTCGCGCGCGTCGAACCGCGCCGACCCGCCGAACTCCTTGGCGACCATGCCGGCCAGCCGCTTGCCGCTATCGGCGTCGGCGGACTTTTCCACGCGCGTCGCGAAGACGCCGATCGACGCCTTGCCCAGCGCCGCCTTGAACTTCTTGCAGCGCTCGTCGATTCGCGCCATTTCCGCGTCATCGGGCAGGCCCGAACGCTCCGCCCAGCGCTTGGCGAACTTGCCGCCGCGCGCTTCACCGGCCTTCAGCCCCAGGTAGGGCTTGATTCGCTCGGCCACCAGCACGGTGCAGCCCATCGGGTCCGGGTCGCGCGCCGCGGTGCGCCGGAAGTCCTTGTCCGCCGGGGTCTGCCGATCCACCATCACGGTCCCGCCCTGCTTGTCCACGATGACGAAGCGCACCTCGCTGGGCCCACTTTTCGGCGTGCCGAGATACTCGGCGTAGAGCGCGTAGTCGGTGGAAAGCTTGCTCGCGGCGACGTGCTCGCCGAACCTTGCGGCGGCCTGGGTCCAATCCGCGCCGGCGGGCGGGGTGAACGGCACGTCGGCGGTTTCGAGGTTCGGCATTCCGTAGCCTTCCAGCACCAGGCCGACCACGTCGGCGACCTTGCTGTCGGGCTTTTCGAGCACGCGCACCGGGAAGATCGTCAGCGAGGCTTGCGGACCGGCCTGGCGAAATGCATCCAGGCGCTGCCGCTGGCCCTCGTCCGCGATCGGTTGCGACTGGGCGTTGGCCGACGGCGCGTTGCAGCCGCTCAGCAGGACGCAGGCACTGAGGAATGCGCCGAGCAAGCACGAGATTCGATACATGGCTGTTTCTCCCAGGTGGGCAGTTCCGACCTGCACCACGCCTTGTTTAGAAAGCATACACTTACACTAGTGTCGTGCAAAAAGCACCTCGGTTGCCCGCACGCGCGTTCATGCCGAGGAGACTCCTTCCAGAAGTTGCTGTCCGGCCCCGGCCAGTAGCTGCCGACGCTCGTCGTTGGAGATCAGCCCCAGCTCGCGGCCGATGTTCGCCACCGTTCCCAGCCCAATGATCGCCCACGCGGCCAGCTCGGTGGGTATCACGCCCTGGGCGGCCGCGAACTCGCGATGCGCGGCGATCTGGGCGGCCAGGAAGCGGTGAAAGCGGGCGAAGACGCGTTGCAGCGCGTCGCGAATGTCGGGGTCATCGGCCTCGGCCAGCCCGGTGAACAGAATGCGATAGTGCCCGAACTCGCCGTGATGCAGCGCCTCGAACGCCAGCAACCGACGCGCACCGACTTCGGTATCCGCGCTGGTCGCGAGCGGCGATCCTGGCGGCACAAGCGACGCACTCCTCCGCGACGAACGCGGCCCCGCTCCCGAGCGCGAGCTGCGCCGCGCGCGATGCGCGGCGAGTCCTCCGCCGCGCGCTTCGGCGGACTGCGCGGCCGGCTGTTGCAGCAGCTTCAGCCAGGTTCGCTCGGAGAACTCGTACACGAAGTCGATCGCGGCGAGGAACATGGCCTGCTTGTCCGGCCAGAGACGATACAGGATGTTCTCCTGCACGCCGCAACGCTGCGCGAGCTGTGCCGTGGTGGCTCGGCGATAGCCCAGCTCGCTGAAGGCGCGGGCGACGACCGGCAGCAGGGCCTGGCGCTTTTCGCGAATCTGGCTGGGTCGGGGCACGCACGGGCTCCGCGTGCCGGGTTCGGGTACGCCGCCGCGCGCCCGGCACGGTACAGTAAGTCTACACATACAGTATCGATCAAATTGGGCGCAGAGTCAAGGCGAACCTGCGGCAATCACGCGTGAATCTGCGCTATCGGGCGGCTCGGCCCTCGCAGCGGACTTGATTGGAGCGTGGCAGGGAATCATGCGAACCCGGGATGAATCGACTCCTGCCGATGAACCGCGCCGCCGGGATCGTCATGCGCTGGCTCTCGAACGCCAGGTGGATCAAGCGAATCGTCACGCCAGCGTTCGAATCCGAATACGAACGTGATTCTGAGCACGGCGCGCCATGATGAACACCCCGGGTCGCGTGCTCACGGCGCTGCGTCCTGTGCAGGCGGGCCTCCGGCCCGCAGTTCCCTTCAATCCAGCCACTCCTTCGACTTCAGCTTCGCCGGCAGGTACTCGCGCGTGATGTAGCGGAAGTCGCCCTTGCTCGCGAATACCTCCAGCTCCAGCTTCACCCCCAGCGACAGCATGTGCTTGATCTCCTTCTGCCAGGGCTTGCTCTGGAACCACGGATATTCGAGGATCTCCTTCGCCCGGCGGACGTCCTCGTCCTTCAGCGGCATGGGAATGTGCGAGGGAATGTCGAAACGGTCGCCGTCATAGCTGCTCATGCCGATGAACCGCGCCGCCGGAATCGCCATCCGCTGGCTCTCGAACGCCAGGTTGATGGAGCCCTGCTTGACGACGCTGTAGATGTAGTAGCCCCAGGGGTCGTTATCGACCAGCACGAACACCGGCAGCTTCAGCTCCTGATGCATGCGGAACATCAGCCGCCGCACGCCGCGCGGCGGCTGCCCGCCGCCGTGGATCAGCATGCAGTTGTGCTTCTCCCAGAAGCGATCCTGGTTGAAGCGGTTCCACTGCGTGCCTTTCTCGACCAGCAGGATGAAGCTGGCGCTGTGCTTGCGGAGCTGGATCACCTCGGGCTCGACCACGCTGGGCACCTGCCAGCCACCCGAGCCCATCGCGGTCAGGTCGATCGTGTCGCCGCTGTCGACGATCGTCATCGGGCCGACCATGGCGCCCTTCGGCTCGGCGTGAATGCCCAGCTCCTCGCGCAGCGATTCGACCGCGACTTCGACGTCCTCGATGATCGGGTCGCTCTCCTCCTGCTCGTAGAAGATCAGCTCCTTGCTGTCGCGCACCGGTACCTTCAGGCTGTAGAACACCTCGCGCAGGCTGGTGGTGATGTTCTCGTCGATCAGCGTCTTGCACTTCTCGGC
>CAYXIO010000019.1:0-66266 GCA_964465125.1 uncultured Planctomycetales bacterium
CACGCTGCGCAGCTTCAAGGAGCTGTGCGACGGCAAGTGGGACCACCTGCCCGAGTCGGCGTTCATGTACGTGGGCGCGATCGAGATGGCGGCCGAGAAGGCGGAGAAGCTCAAGGCCGGCTGATTCGAGCTGTTTGACCCCCCGAATCCGCAATCCGACGGGAGCACGAAGCGACGCGTCGCGCTTCCGGCGGTCGCGCACCCTGCCGCTGCGACTCGCAGGTCGACCACGGTCGGCCCCGTGTGAGCCGAGAATCACCGCCGACAAACCCGCGCCAGGAGCAAGCACGGCGCGATCGGCTACTCGTAACATCGCTCCGGGAATGACGTTGCGCGAAAAAAAAACGAAGTTCCCTTTGATTCTGGGTCGAAGGGGCGCGATACTTACTAGGGAGGAGGAGCAGGCACCGGTCCACAAGGCGGTTTGCGATGCGTCAACCGGGAATTGTGATAGGTGTGTTGCTCTCGGGAGGTGCGCTCGCGCTGGCGGACTGCCTGCATACGATCACCCGCTATGAACCCATCCCGTGTACTCCTGCCCCCACACTCTGCAATTGCGACCTGAGCACGCACACCTGCCCCTCATCCTGCTATACAACGGGTTGCCAACCCAACGTCATTCGCGGCGCAGTCATGGGTGGGGAGATTCTGGGTTACGCGGCGACCTACCCATGCAACACGCTCAGCTATCGAGTCGGGACTTGCGTCGGCTCGGGCTTCTGCAATTCCTTTATCCTCTGCCCAACTGGATTCACCTGCCCCGGGCCCTACGGCAACTCCTATGCCTGCTCGGGAAACCCGACCTATATCGTGCCGTGTGCATGAGGCGAGGAGAATACGCATGTTGACTGGAGTTCGGCTGCTTGGGACGATCCTGTGCTGTTCCGCCTGCCTTACAAGCTACGGACAGGACAAGTTCTCGCTGCTCGAATCCTGGGAGTTCAACTGGGGGCAGATCCAGGACCTCGAGGTCGTCTTCGAGGAGACCGCGAACGCGGTCGATTCGGACGACGGCGGCTTGATCCACTTCCAGAAGTCGCTGCTTCGCTGCAACGGCACGCACCTGCTTTCGCGCGTCGAGCGGCCCGCCCAGGCGATCACGTGGGATCAGTCGTACGACTTCGTCGCCCAGTCCGGGATGAGTCTTCATCAGGCCCCCAGCCTCGCCCGGCCGATGGGCTGGATCAAGCTCGACGATCCCGGCGCACCTCTGCTCGGCTTGGAATGGCTCTGCGACCTGCTGCACGCGCCAGGGCTCGACGCGCCCCAGGTCGCGCGCTATGGGGACTACGCTTCGCTCGCGGCGCTCCTGCTTGACCCGCGCTCCAGCTTGCGTCCTGAGCCCGAGATCATCGACGGATGTTCCGCGCTGGTACTGGACGTGTTCGATGACGCCAACCCGGGCGCGCTCTGGATGACCGTCTGGCTCGATCCGCAGCGCAACGCCGTCCCGCTTCAGTGGACGCTGCTCGGCGGTGCCGGCGAGGTGCGATTCGCGTGCCGCCTGGGGGACTACTGCGAGTATGCCGGCGCCTGGCTGCCCGGCCGGATCGAGCGCTGGCTGGGCTCGGGTTTCCCCAATACGGGTCTGGTCGCCGTCCGCCAAATCTGCGTCGCCGACGGCGCGGCCCAGGTGCGGGTCAACGCCGGTCTGACGCCGGCGGACTGCTCGGTGCAGTTCCCGGTCGGTACCGTGGTGATGGACGACTCCAACGGCGAAGGATACGTCGCCGCACGCGACGGAGCGCTCATCACGATGGATGAAGCCTTCGCCCGCAAGGCCGAGGCCGCATCCGAGCACGCGGGAATGGCATCTGCGAAATCCAGGCTGGCGTGGCTGGGCTTGGCGGCGGCGCTGGGATTTGGGTCGGTTTTCCTCGCGCGCTTCCTGACGCGCCGCTGAGACGCCCGTGGACAGGATGTGCTGCACACTTGTCCTGTTCGGATTGCTGGCCTCCGGCGCATTCGGCCAATCGCGGCCGGCAATCGCGCCGCAGCGGGCCAGCGACCCCGACTCGGCATGCCCTCAAGGTGAGCAGGCGTGCGCCGACGACGCCATCACAATCCTACTTACATACCTGGGAGTGGAGGAGCGCGCCGACGACGTCCGGTCGGACCTGCGACGCGCGGATCATCCCTCGATCTGGCCAGAAATCCCCGCCGCACTTTTCCACCGGGAAGTCGTCGTTCGTGAACGGCTGCTATCGCCCCGGGAACTGCGCCAGCTCGGCGACTACGCGATCTGCCGGCTACGCGCCGACGACGGTCATGGGCACTTCATGTTCTTCGCCGGCAATGATGGACAGGATGCCTGCTTCCTGGACTTGAAGCACTTCCGACGACACGAGCTCCTGCGCATACCGTTCAGCGAACTGGGCAGGTCGTGGGACGGCTTGGCGCTGCTTCTCGACCGAAAGGCGACAGCGGCGGCACTCGAACCGACGCCGACCTCGGCGTTGGAGATGCTCGCCGTCGGCGGTGCCGGCACCGCTTTGGCCTGGTTGTTCATTCTCAGACGACGCCGCAACCGCGTCGCGCGCCCGGTGCGGCTCAATCCTCCGTAGGGAACGGTGCGGCGCTTGAGAACGCCAATGTGCCATGCAACGTGAGCCGCGGCAGCGGTCATATGGATGCTGCTTGCGCGCCAATCGGCAATCTGCGATGAGCTGGCCCGACCTCATCCCCGGCAATCGGCCGAATCCCCAACCGTTCAGGATGTACTCGACTGGTTCGACTCAGTCACGCTCTCGACGAGTGACAAGCCATGGGCCGTCATGCACGCTCTGCTTGCACACGGCGGAAGCTGGACGTTGCGCACGCGAGGCGGGAGTGCCGTAGGCGCCGTCGACTGGGTGCTCTCTCCGCACAGCGGATTCCTCGAGTCGGACGAGTGGGGGTTTCGGTTTCGCGACGCCGGCACTCGCCGAACCTCACAGCAACACCCAGCGCAGTTTGTTTCCTACGCGTTGCGCGCCGGACTTTCCTCGGATTCCACGGGTCAACGCTCCGCCGGCGGTGTTTCGATCGCGGCTCTGTGGCAGCGTGAAAAGTGGGATTATTGCAGGGGTTCCGACCCGGCGTGGTTCATCGCGGCCTTTTGCGCCGCCGGTGAGCACGGCCCCTTTCAAAGCAGGTTCGGCGAATGCATAGCCCCGAACGACCTTGTGACGGAACTGCTCGATCGATTCGATGGAGGTTGGAAGTCGCTGCCGTGTGCGGGATTCCACCATTCTCACGCCCTCGTGCTCGCGCGTGCTCGGCTAACCGGTGCGCTACCGAGCGGCACTCGAAGGAGTCTGGACTCGGTGTATCATCGCACCGTCGCGGAGATCGACGCTGCGTGGCAGCCCGGCGGACGATTCGACCTAAAACGCTTCCTGGGAGAGCCGCCTCCGCCCCAGCACGCCGATGCCTGGGAGCTCTATGTGATCGGGCATTTGCTGGAGGTCGCAATGGACTCGGACGACGCGATCCTTCAAGCTCCACAACGCCTGGACAGAGCGCTTCGTGAGTCGATCGAGCTGCTTCGGCGTCAGGACTCGTGGGCTCATCCCGCGCGACTGCTGACCTCCGACAGTCCGTTCGACTACGCCGCCGCCGCCCACTATGTGTCGGCGGCGGCGCGTTGCGCGGAGCATCTCGACCGCCTGGCGCAGTCGCACTAGTTGCAGCTCGCGCCGAACTCGGTCAGCATCATCGACAGGTCGATCAGGTCGACGTCGCCGTCGCCGTCGATGTCACCGTCCTCGAAGGTCGCCCCGGCCGCGACGCCGAAGTTGACCAGCAGTTGCGACAAGTCGTCCAGATCGACGACGCCGTCGCTGTTGATGTCGCTGGCGCAGCCGGGCGCGGCGCCGCCCCAGAACCCGCCGGATAGCGCAAACGTGCCGCCGACCAGCGCGGGACCGGCGTCGGGCTGGCCGATCGTGGCGCTGAGGACGAATCCGCCGCCGGCGGAGCCTTGCCCGCCGCCGCCGTCGACCGTGCTCCAGCGCAAGTCGATTGCGGCCGTCGCGACGGCGCTGGTCGCCGCCAGCGCCAGCCCCATCGCGAACCACTTCTCCACCCCTGCTTGTCGCGTAGTCATCGCTTGCCTCCGCAGCTAGAAACGAGTCGTGATAAGTCGTGTCACGGTTCGCCGATGCGCACCACCGCGCCGGGCGCTGCGCGCATCCGCACCGTCTGATTGATGACGCCGGTCCAGTCCGACGTGCTCTGCTTGACGTTCAGCGTGCCCTCGTCGGCGATCTGTCCGAGGGCCACCGCGAAATCGTTCCAGGGCTCCTCGTAAGAGCCTTCGCCGGCCGGCACGGCGCCGAAATCCGCCCACTGCCCGTCCACGCCGCGCGTCGGCCAGGTGAAGCCGCCGTTATCGATCGCCGCGTCGATCATGTCGCGCATCTCGGTCAGCGGCGCGTCGTCGAGCCAGGCATTCACGATCACCGCGAAGTTGACGCCGTCGGGCCGCTGACGGATCCAGGAGCCAGTCCCGAAGAGGCGCCCGCCGTGCGAGCGCGCCGGATTCGGCCGCACGCCGTTGGTCGGCGCGCCGTAGGTCTGCGCCTGCCCGCCGCCGAAACTCTCGGCCTGAACGTAGTAATGCTCGGCCAGGTGCAGCAGCGAGGTCGTACCGGTGACGAACGCGCCGCTGGCGAAGTGCAGCTCGTGGTGGTAGCCGCCGTGCGGCCAGCGCACCAGCGGACCGTCGGGGTCGAAGACGTTGGTCGCCATCCCGCTGTAGTCGTAGTACGGCTCGCGCGGATCGAGGTCGGCCTCGAAGGTGCGCCCGTAGACGACGTCGTTCAGCGGCACCCAGTCGATCGGACCCAGCAGATTCTGCTTGAGATAGTTCATGTGGCTCATGCCGCCGGCGGCCTCGACCACTTGCCCGAGCACCATGAAGCCGAAGTTGGAGTAGGCGACGGTAGCGCCCGGGTCGTTGGCCAGCGTGCGGCCCAGCTCCCACTGCGTCACACGGATCGAGCCGGGCGGATCGCTCGTCGCATAGCCGGCGTCATTGAACGCGTCGGCAATCGCGATGTCGTTGAACATCGGGTCGATTTCACTGCCGTCGTTCGTGGGCAGACCGCTGTTGTGCGACATGATCTGCTGCACCGTGATCTGCTCCATGCGCGGATCGGGCGTGTTGGGATAACTGACGAAGTCGTTGCCGTCGAAGGCGATGTACGGCAGCACGCCTCCGCCGGGCTGACCCAGGTCGAAGACCGCGGAATTCGGGTCGATCGCACCGGCGGCATAGAGCTTCTGGATGCAGGCCGCGGTGAACGGCTTGGTGACGCTTGCCACCCGCATGACCGCGTCGTGCCGCAAGGGAATCGTCTTGTCCTGATCCTTCCAGCCGAAGCCGCGCTGATAGACAATCACGCCGTCCTTCATGATGCCCAACACCGCGCCTGGGACATCATTATCGTTCATGAAATTGACCATCAGGTCGTCGAAATCGGCCAGTTCGGGCACGGGCTGCCCGCTGATGGGGATGCCGCCGGCGTCGGCGCGCGGCGCCAGGATGCCCCATCCCGCAAGTGCAAGCCCAGCCACCGCCATCGAACGCCCATTGAACATCGCTGAATCTCCCAGTGCTGATCGCACCTGCGCTGGCCGAGCCGCGTTGCCGCTACACGGGCCTTCGCGTTTCATGGCTGTCCGATCACCGCAGTGCCGCAGGCTCGGATCGTCATCCGCTTGCTCAACGTGAGCGTCTCCGAGGTCGTACCGGCCTGAAGCCAGAGCTGCGGCGGGCTGTATTCGGGCGCGGCTAGATCGAACACCGCATTCGCGCCCTCGGCCAGCGTGTTCCATGGATTGGCGTAACTACCACGTTCGGTCCCGGCGTAGTCGAAATCCACCCACACGTTGAACTTCGGGTTTCGCCAGTTTTCCCGGTTGTAGGCCGTGTTGAAGATCGTGTGTGCGTTGAATTCATCGTCGTCGCAATCGCCTCCGAACTCGCCGCAGGCGGCCCCCTGCCAGAATACGTTCGGGTTCGAAAGAACCCCGATTCGAGTGAATTCCTCGGCCCCGTTGTTATAGGCCATCACCGTGCGATAGCCCTGGTCATCGTCGCCCGTGAAACGGTAGCCAAAGGAGTAGCAATCCTCGTTGCAGCCGGTCCCGGCGTCCTCACGATTGTGCGCACAGCCTTGCAGGTGGCCGACTTCATGCGGAAACGTGAAATTGGCGCTGGCGCATTCTCGCAGCACCACGCAGAACCCCTCGGCAGAGCCGCTGGGCGTGCAGAATGCGATGCCGCATCCATCCTGTCCGACGTTGGCTACCATCAGTACGACGAAATCCGCGCCGTACAGGTCGCGGTACGCGTGTACGACGTCCATATTGAAATCGTCTGGATCGGCCAGGTTGTCGCGGTCGTCCTCGAGGTCCGAGAGCTCGACATAGGACGTGCCGTAGACGTAGACCAGCCGAGCGCGCAACGCCAGCAGGCTATCCTCGTATACCTGATTGGTGGTATCCACGGCTAGTTGCGCCTCGGCCAGTATCTGGTCCGTGCCGCCCGCCTCGTCCCGGGCTGCGAGGGTGTACACCACCAGCACGTCGTAGCTCACGGTGGGCTGCTCAGAGCAGGCCTCGCCGATCGGGCCGCCCCTTTCTCCGCCCGCCGCACCTCCATCCGTCCCATCCGGCACCGGCGACGGAAACCGCCGGCCACTGGTCTGCGTCCCGCAGCCGTCCGGACCGGCCGGATTGAACGGTTCAAGCGTAACTCCGCCGGCGGCGCGCGTACGCAGCGTGAGATACGTTTGGGATTGCGGCAACCGGAATACGCCGGCGACCGAACCGTTCACGCTGGTAAGGATCAACCGTGCGTCCGGGTCCGCCGCGACTCGCGCAAACACGCTGAAACTGCTTGGCGAACGGCGCTCCACACGGGCAACGTAGGCCTCGCACAGACCACTCGGAAGCGCTATCCGGAACGGCGCACCTCTCTCAAGCTGTGCGAGCAGATCCACGTCGAGCAGAACCTCCGCAGTCCCGCCGGGGTTGCCAGCGTCGGCTGGGGTGGCCGCCAGCAACTCGGGAGACCCGGGCGCTTCGTCCTGACGGACCTGGGCGCACGCCAGGGCTACAGTGCCGATGCTCAGGAGAATCGCGATCAGTCGCATGACGGTCCTCCCCGTCGAGGAGTCTTGGTGTTCGCTACTGCAAGTTGACCAGCACGAGCACCATCCCCTGCTCGCCCTGCGCCAGGCCGGTCATCGCCTTGCCGAGAATCGCGCCGTGCATGCGGCTGGCGTCTTCAGCGGCCATCGCGTGCCCGGGCGTATCGGAGGTAGTCAGCAGGTCGCCGGGCTGAATCGCGGCGCTCGAAGCGTCGCACTTCACCCAGACGCGGCCGGTCAGCGCGACCGCCGGTGCGTCTTCACTGCCGGGAAGATGTCCCAGGATCGTGCCTGCCGGCAAGCCGTTCGCGCCGCTGACGATGCCGGCGACGCAGTGGTTGTAGGCACCGCGCGCCAGGCAGAGTTTTCCCGGGCTGGCCGGATCGATCGCGACGACCATTCCCGGCTCGACGGCCTCGGTGACCGGGAACTTCTCCGCCACGTCGGCGCCCAGGATCTCGAGCACATGGCACGACAGCTCACCGTCGATTTCGGTGCGACCGGTCGCGTGCAGAGCCACGCCGCCGTCGTAGTTGGTGAACGTTCCGCCGTAACCGTTGGCGTCCCAGGTCACGCCGCGCACGCCGAACTCGGTTCCCTCGCCTTCGATGGCGCGTCCGCCGAGGGCGAAGATGGCGGGTCCGTCTGATCCACCATCGGCGCGCAGGGCCGGGGCGCCGAGGCGGCCGCCGCCGCCGATCGCCCACACGCCGAGGGTCGAGCTGTTTCCGGCTTCGCCCTTGACGCCGGCGCCGCCGTCGTCGCCAAATCCGTACACGCCGTAGGTCCCCTCGCCGCGTACGCCCTCGCCATTGATGTTCGACGCGACGCCGTAGACGCCGATCTGCTGCCCGCTGCCCTCGACGCCGTTGCGCGACTCGCCGCGCACGCCCACACCTTGCACGGAAGCGCTGGTTCCGAGCACGCCATACGTCGCGCCCGTGGACGAGGCGGAGATTGCCCGACCGCGCACCCCCGCCGCCCGGGGCTGGGTTGATTGCGTGACGCCGTCCACGCCGGGGGCCTCGCCCCCACCGTTGGGGTGAATGCCATACACGCCGATGCCCGAGCTTCCGGCGCCGCTGCCGTACACGCCAAAGCCGAAGTCGCCGGTGGCGTTGCCATACACGCCCCGGCCGCTGAGGCTCGTGCCGTAGACGCCGTAACCGATGGCGAGGCTCGAACCCCAGACGCCGATCGCCGCGGATCCGGTACCAAGGTTCTCGCCGCGGATCGCAGCCGAATTGAGACCCGCACTGGGATGCTGCACCGCCCCGTAGATCGCCGATGAATTGGACGCCGTTCCTTGAATGATGGCTTCCACGGCACGCCCGGAGCCGGGGTTGGACGAGGTCAGCCCGACGCCGCCAGCGTCGTTCCAAAGCTGCGCGACGGGTCCGCCCATGGAGGTAGCGTTCAACGCCGCGTCACCGTTCAGCGGGTTGTTGTTGCGAAACACGCCGGCCCAGCCGAAGTCGTTGTTCGCGATCTCGAACGCCGCCCCGACGTTCGTGTCGATTTCGCCGATGAAGGGCAGGCTGAGTCCGATCGCGTAGGGCGCCGGCGTGAGCTCCTGCCGCGGCGTCAGAGTCGTATAGGCGCCGCCCCCGTTGGTCAGCTTGACCGCAATCTCCAGCCAGCGCGCCTGCCCGCGGAACTGCGCCCCGAAATCGAGCGCCACCGTGAACCGCCCGTCTTTGACCGCCTGCGCATTCAGTGGCACCATCGCGCCAATCTGGCTGCCGGCCACTGCATCATCAAACAGGCGAAACTGAAAGTCGCAGTCTTCATCCACGACCTGCCCGTTGTTCGTCAACTCCCCCTGGAAGGTGAACGCCGTGCCGACCAGCGACTGGGCGTGCGCATGCACGGCCGTCAGCGTGGCCCAGACCACCCCTAGCGCAACCCAACGACGAATCGGCTGCATGTGCGGCTCCTTCTTGTAGAAAGACGCATCCGGAATCGCGACGCGCCCCGCGCCGCGCACAGAAATCGTTCTCTCGCTAGCTCTCGCAAACCCCCCGGCTTGCGCGGAACAGCTCCGCTGCCTTCCCAGACAAGCGCCGGCAAGGACCGATTACTCACGCACCCGTCGTGGAATTTCCCGTTGCGACGGCGCGCGACGAAACCGACAATGCCGCCACGCCATGAATGCCGACGCCTCGGAAACCCTGGCCGCCGCCATCGCTGGCGACGACAACGCGCTGGCCGCCCTGCTGGCCGAGTTCGGTCCGCAGGTGCGCGCCCGGCTCGCCCCGAGCATCCCTGCGCGCTGGCAGTCCGTGCTGGAAGTCGACGACGTGTTGCAGACCAGCTATCTCGAAGCGTTCTTGCGGATTCGGACGCTCACCGATCTCGGTCCGGCGGCCTTCGCGGGCTGGCTCACTCGCATCGCCGAAAACAACCTGCGCGACGCCATCCGCGAGCTCGAGCGGCTCAAGCGCCCGCAACCCGCCGATCGCGTCGAAGCCAACCCCTTGCGCGAGAATGCCGATTCCGCCGAGACGCTGCTCGGCCAACTCGGCGTCACCACGACCACGCCCAGCCGATGTGCCGCGCGCGGCGAGGCCCGCGAGCTGCTGCTGGGCGCGCTGCACGCCATGCCCGCCGACTATGCCGAGGTGATCCGGCGATACGACCTGGAGGGCCAGTCGGTGGCGGACGTCTCCGCCGCGATGTCGCGCTCGCACGGCGCGGTCTTCATGCTGCGGGCCCGGGCTCATGACCGGCTGCGCGAGTTACTGGTGCCCGGATCCCGATTTCTCAGCGGCTCCGCGTGAGCCCGCGCGCTTCCTGTCGCTTGAATTCCTGGGCGCGCCGCGCAGCGCCGCGGATCGGGGAACACGATTGTGAGCTCAAGCTTTGAGCACAAGCTGATTGACGCTGCACGACGCCAGGCCGGCGGCGCCCTGCGCTGTGAGCTGTACGAGGCGTCCGCGGCCGGAGGCGCGTTCTCGCCGGGTGCGGCGCCGATGCATTGGGACCAGTACGAGCTGCTCGGCGAGGTGCGCCGCGGCGGCCAGGGTGTCGTGTACCGCGCCCTTCAGCGGTCGACTCAGCGCACCGTCGCCATCAAGGTTCTCCGCGAGCGCCCGCTTTCGATCTCGGCCGACCGCGCCCGCTTTGAACGCGAAATCCAGATCCTCGCCGCGGTCTCGCACCCCAACGTCGTCACGATCCACGAGAGCGGCACGCGCGACGGCTGGTCGTATTACGTCATGGATTTCATCGACGGCGAGCCGCTGGATCGCTTCGTCGCCAAGCAACCGTGGAAAAACGCGCGGGACCGCATCGACGGCATCCTCGCTCTGCTCGCCAAGGTCTGTGACGCGGTGCACGCGGCCCATCTGCACGGCGTGTTTCATCGCGATCTCAAGCCCGGCAACATCCTGGTGGACCGCTCGGGCGAGCCGCGCGTCGTCGATTTCGGCTTGGCGCGCTCGGTTCATCCGGAGGACGAGGGTCCGGAGCGCGAGCCGATGACCCAGACCGGCCAGTTCCTGGGAACGCTGCCGTGGGCCAGCCCGGAGCAGGCCGCCGGTCGAACCACCGAACTCGATCTGCGCACCGACGTCTACTCGCTGGGTGTAGTGCTGTTCCAGCTTCTGACCGGGTGCTTCCCCTACCAGGTGAACGGGGCGGTGCGCGACGTGCTGAATGAAATCGTGCAGACCCCGCCCCAGCGGCCGCGCAGCGCGCTGCCCGAGCTGGATGACGACGCCGAGACGATCGTGCTGAAGTGCCTCGAAAAGTCGCCTGAGCGGCGCTACCAGTCGGCCGGCGAGCTGGCCCGCGATCTGCGGCGCCGGCTGGCGGGCGAGCCGATCGACGCCAAGCGCGACAGCATGCTCTACGTGCTGCGCAAGTCGGTGCAGCGCCACCGCGCTGCGTTTGCGGTCGGGCTCCTGCTCCTGGCAATGCTCTCCGCCTCGACCCTCGGTTTCCGCACGCTCTACCGGCAGCAGGCCGAGGCGCATCGGCTCGCGGACGAGGCCGCCGCCGATGCGCGCCAGCGCTTCCGCGAGGCGCGCGAGGTCGCCGAGTTCCTGATGGACGACGTGGCCGCGCGGCTTGGCACGCTGCTGGGCGCCTCCGAGCTGCGGAAGGCGCTGCTCCTGGACGCCTACAACCGCTTCTCCGCGCTCGCCCGCGACAGCGACGACTACGAGGTACAGCTTGACCTGGCGCGGCTGCGCGGCAAGCTCGCCCGCTTGGCACGCGCGCTCAGCCGGTCCGACGAGGCGTGCGAGCACTGCGAGGCGGGGCTGGCGGGCGTCGACCGACTCCTGATCGAGCGGCCCGACGATCGCGCGCTCGTCGCGCTGCGCGCCGACCTGCTGCGGCTGCGGGGCGACCTCGCGCTGTGGCGCGGCGACACCGACGCGGCTGAACAGGCCTTCGAAGTGGGGTTCCGGACCTTCGAGCGGCTGCTCGAGCACGAGCCCGACGACGTAACGCTGCTCCAGGGTCTGTCGCTGGCATGCGAGCGCCGCGCCCTGCTGGCCTCCACGCGCGGCGATCCCGACGCCAGTCTTGCCTGGGCCGCGCGAATGCTCGATCTGAAGCAGCAGATCGTCGCCAAGACGCCGCACGAGCCCGACGCACGCTATGAGCTTTCCGTGGCGCACGAGCGGATGGGCCGCGCAGCGCCGGACCCGCAGGCCGCGCAGTCGCATATCGAAGCGGCTCTGCAAATCCGCGAATCGCTGGTGCAGCAGTCGCCGCAGGACGGCCAGTTCCTCCGCGCCCTGTCGATCAGCTATGAACAGTTGGCCATGCTCGCGGCCAAGCGCAGTGACAGCACCGCCGACCTCGCATGGACGGACCGCATGGTCGCGCTGAAACGCCGCCTGATCGCGATCGAGCCGCAAAACTTCCTCTACCAGAATGACTACGCGATCAGCCTGGATCGCATGGCCGGACAGATTCGCGAGTCCGAACCGGCGCGGGCGCTGGCGCTCAACCAGGAAGCGCTCGAAATCTACCGCCGCCAGGTCGAGGGCGACCCCGGCTCGGTCCGCTTCAAGTCCGACCTGCTCGCGTCCCTGCACGACGTCGCGCGCTCGGCGCGCGCCGCCGGCAATCTGGAGCAGGCCCGCGAGCGATGGAATGAGCTGCGCGAGCGGCTCGAGTCCCAGTGCGCGGAACGCCCGAGCGACGGGAAGCTGCGGCTGCGCCTCGCCCGGGTGCTCTGCGACCTCGCCGAACTCGAACGCGACGCCGGCCAGCTCGATTCGATGAGATCGTGGCGCGCCGCGGCCCGAGCCGAGTGCGAGACCCTTCAGGCCGACGAGTCCACGCGCGAAAACGCGGCCCAGCTCGCCGAGAAGCTGGTGGCGCTGCCCGAGTAGCCGCCCGCACCGCTTCGTAGCTTGCGCCGCGCGGCGCCGGTCGGTATCATCTGCATCCAGATTCCTCGTGCGTCCCAAACGCGAGACTTGCCATGCCCGCTACCTTCGACAGTGTGCTCGACACGATCGGCAACACCCCGCTCATCCGCCTGGGCCGACTCGACGACGGCCTCCCGTGCCCGATCTACGGCAAGGTCGAGTTCTTCAACCCCGGCGCGAGCATCAAGGACCGCATCGCCAAGGCCATGATCGAAAAGGCCGAGCGCGAAGGCCGGATCAAGCCCGGCGTCACCACCATCATCGAGGCCACCAGCGGGAACACCGGCGTCGGGCTGGCCCTGGTCGGCGCCGTCAAAGGCTACCGCTGCATCTTCGTCATGCCCGACAAAATGAGCCGCGAGAAGATCGACCTGCTGCGGGCCTACGGCGCCGAGGTCGTCATCGTGCCGACCAATGTCCCGCCCGACTCGCCCGAGAGCTACGCCGGCGTCGCCAAGCGCCTGCGCAACGAAATCCCCAACGCCTTCCAGCCCAACCAGTTCGAGAACCTCGCCAACCCCGAGATTCACGAGCTCACCACCGGACCCGAAATCTGGGAACAGACCCGCGGAAAAATCACCGCCTTCGTCTGCGGAATCGGCACCGGCGGGACCATCTCCGGCGTCGGAAAGTATCTCAAGAGCCGCAACGCCGATGTCCGCGTCATCGGCGCCGACCCGGATGGCTCCGTGCTCTCCGGCGGCCAGCCCAAGCCCTGGAAGGTCGAGGGCATCGGCGAAGACTACGTGCCCAAGACCTTCAACAGCCAGGTGGTCGACGAGTGGGTGCGCGTCAGCGACAAGGAGAGCTTTCTCGCCGCGCGACGCGTCGCCCGCACCGAGGGACTGCTGATCGGCGGCTCCTGCGGCACCTGCGTCGCCGCCGCGCTCAAGTACGCCGAGCGCTGCACGCCCGACGACCTGCTGGTCGTGATCATGCCGGACACGGGCCGCAACTACATGAGCAAGTGCTACAACGACGACTGGATGCGCGAGAACGGCTACCTGGAGGAGGAGTCCAAGCCCGCGATCGCGGCCGACGTGCTGCGCTTCCTCGGCACGCGCGAGCTGATCTTCCTGACGCCGAATCACACCATGCAGGACGCGATCGACGCCTGCCGCGACAAGGGCATCTCGCAGGTGCCGATCGTGGAGGGCGAGCACAGCGTGGGCGCGATCCAGGAGGTCACGCTGGCTCGGCTGCTGCATGAGCGTCACCAGCCGCGCGCGGTCAAGCTCAGTGACATCATGGCCCGGGCCCTGCCGGAGGTCGACGACACGATCAGCGTGGACGAGATCTACCGGCGGCTGCTGAGCGGCAACTCGGGCGTGCTGGTGCGACGGGGTGGACACATCGCGGGTATCATCACGCGGATAGACCTCGTGAACTTCTGGGACACGCCGCGAGCGCAGCGACCGAGATAGGCTTCAGGGGTACGGTGCGCCTCAAGGCTCAACCAACCGTGACGGCCGGGCTGCGGACAGGCCGACCGCCTGTCGAAACCGCGACAGGCGCATTTCCGCGCGGGGAGTACAGCGAGCGAGAAATTCGCTTGACACCGCAATTAGGATTTTGTACGGTCTTTTCCCGGCGTTGGAAATGTCCGACGAGTTTCGCCCGACGTAGCGAGCCGCTTTGCGCTCGCGCCCATTCACCTGCAAGGGGACGAACATGAGTCAGCGCGTTTCGCCGATTCCCGAGGGGTTTCATTCCATCACGCCCAGCATCGTGCTCAAGGAGCCGCTCGCCGCGATCAAGTTCTACCAAAAGGCCTTCGGCGCCGAGGAGCTGATGTGCCTGCGCGGGCCCGGCGACAGCGTCATGCACGCCGAGCTGCGCTTCGGCGACTCGGTCGTGATGATGAGCGGCGAATGGCCGGACATGGGCATCAAGGCGCCGGCGCCGAAACACTGCTCCAGCTCGCTGATGCTCTATCTGCCCGACGTCGACAAGGCCTTCCAGCGGGCCGTCGACGCCGGCTGCTCCGCGATCATGCCGCCGGCCGACATGTTCTGGGGCGATCGATTCGCCAAGGTGGCCGACCCGTTCGGGCACCAGTGGGCGCTCGCGACGCACATCGAGAACGTGTCGCCGGAGGAGTGCGCACGACGCGCGGCGGCGTGGAAGCCGGGGTCGTGCGGCGAGTAGCGTAGCGCGGGGTCCGGAGGGCAGCGCGCGGATCAGCCGTCCGGCAGCGCGAACGGTGGTACGGTCGCCTCGGCCGTCTATGCCAAACTCGGTTTGACGGGCAGAGTCGCCCGTACTACCGCAGCCGCAGCGCCGCTACGCGAGCGGCAGGCTGGTCAGCGCGGCGGCGGTCGACTGGCTGTCCTGAAACGCCTGCAAGAAAGCCGCGAAGACCGATCCGAGCAGGCCCGTGGAGAGCGAGATGATGCCGTTTTCCACGGTCTGCTGAATCGTCGGGTCGCAGCCGCCCAGCAGGAAAAGCCCGCCGAGGGCCGCGATCAGAATCCGCCGTGTCCGGTGCGAACGGGTTTCGTTCATACGCTGCGGGCTCCTTCGGGGGCACTCCTGCCCCGCTCCAATGTACACGCCGCCAGTGGTCCGGTGGCGGTGTTCGCCAAAACAAGCCGACCGGGCCGCCTTGCGAGCGACACCGGCCGGGTTGATGACAATCCTGCCCGCAGCATGCGACCGCGGGCTATACCATGACCTTCGAGACGTTGCCTTCAGCGTCCGTATCGTACGTCGGCTCGGCCCCTTCGAACAGGCTCTGGCCCATCCGCATGCACAAGCGGTGATGGGCGATCATGCCCTCGTCGAAGTTCTTAAGGTACATCGCACGCGGAACCTGCCGATCCAGGAAGGCGTCCTCGTCGTCCTGGTGATGACCGAAATACTTGCGAAGCTGAACGCCGAGCCAGCCCGGCCTCCCGGTCAGCTTCCGCGGGCGGACGATGAACAGCATGTCCGTCTGGGTAAGGTTCAGATCGACCGGCAGGCAGGAGCGGATGTGCCCGAGCATCTGCCGCTGACCCCAGAAGCGCGTATAGACGATGGCGGGCCCCCAGTAGTGCCCGCGGTACTTCACTCTCTCGCCCAGCCCCATCCATTTGCGGAAGCCGAGGTGGCCCGCGCCGTGGTAATTCACGTCGAGCGTGACGATCAGTTCCCAGGGCTGCGGCTGCTCGAGCGTGTCGAGCTTCGCCACCAGCCCGTGCACGAGATTGCCGTGCATGTAGTCCAGCGAGCCGCAAATGGAATCGCGCATCAGGCAGCGGCGCGTGTTGCGGAACGCGTACGCAACGTCGATCGGCCCCATCTGGCCGACTTCCGCCATCGGGCCGCAGCGCTCCAGCGTCGGCGGCGGAAAGGTCGGCTCGGGCCCGTAGAACACCCAGATCATGCCGAGCGTTTCGGCCAGCGGCAGCGTATTCAACCGCGCGGCCTTGGGGATTCGCTCCACGCCCGGAATGTGCGTGCACTTGCCCTGAAGATCGTACAGATAGCCGTGGAACGGGCACTCCACGCACTCGCCGTTGAAGTGTCCGCCGTAGCCCATCGCGGCCCCGCGGTGCGTGCAGTGCCCATCCATCAGCGAGAGCTTGCCGCTGGGCGAGCGGCACAGAATCCAGTCATGCGCGAACGCGCGGAGCGGCAGAATCTGGCCTGGCTTGATCTCGCAGGAGCGGCGAAGCACGTACCAGGTCTGCGGCCAATAGCGTTTGAAGCGGTTGTCGGTGCTCGGCGCCGGCATGCCCGTCGTCCGCATGGTCTCGTTTTCCACGGTCGTGTCCTCCGGCCGATGGTCGGGCTGCAAGCGCGGCGTCGGCGATTCGACCCTTCGTCGCCCGAAACCTGGCAGTGATATCGGTCGTTAGGGTCCGACACCCGAGCGCTGCGCACCCCCGCGCAGCAGTGGACGGTGATTTCCCGGACCCGAGCGTCACCCGTTCCTACGGAACAAGGTCATCATAAGCGTCGAGCGGCCGCGCTCGCAAGCATTTGTGCCCGCAGCGCGAGGACGCGCGGCCCGGCGACTTCGAGCCGCGGGTCGCTCAGTCGGCCGCCTCAGCGCTCGCCGGTGGACACCCAGCGCCGCTCGATCGGCGAGCGATAGGTGCGCATGCGATGAAGCAGGCACGCCGGTGACGCATCGACCAGGATCAGGTCGCGGTGCTCCCGGCGCGCCAGGCCGGCGGCAACCGCGTGGTCCAGGAATTCGAGCAGCCGGTCGAAGTAGCCCGCCACGTTGAGAATCGCGCAGGGTTTGTGGTGGATGCCGAGTTGCGCCCAGGTGACGATCTCGGCGAGCTCGTCGAGCGTTCCGAATCCGCCCGGCAAGGCGATGAATCCGTCCGCGAGATCGGCCATGCGCGCCTTGCGCTCGTGCATGGTGTTCACGCGGTGCATCTCGCGCACGTCGGGATGCTCCAGCTCCTTGGTAGCCAGCGCGTACGGAATCACGCCGACCACGCGCCCGCCGCCGCGCAGCACCGCGTCAGCGACAACGCGCATCAGCCCGACGCCGCCGCCGCCGTAGACCAGCGTGATTCCCTCGGCCGCCAGCCGCTCGCCGAGCGTGCTGGCCGCGGCGGCGTACTCCGCCGACAGCCCGGTGTTGGATCCGCAAAAGACACAGATGCTCTGCATCGGCCCTCCGCTTCGCTCTGTGCGATCGTGAGTCCCGCCGCTGCGTGCGGGATCGGCGGCCAGTCTAGCCACGGGCCGGTCCGGTGCAACCAGAGCAGGCGCGCGGATCTCGCGTCGCGAGCCGGGCCGCTTCTTCACGGCTGAGAGGCGGAGGCAACGCCGGACGGAACGATGCGACCGAAGGTCATGCGTTCGCGGTCTTTGATCACGCCGGGGAAACGCAGCACCTGGTTGTGCATCGCGACGTAGACGCCCGGGAGGCAAAGTCGGCACGCGACCAGCGCCTCGGTCACGTTCTGGTAAGCGTCCGTATCGCGGAATTCGAACGGCCGCATCGCGCCGGTCATCACCACCGGCTTGGTCAGGTCGGGAAGCCCGGCGTGCAGAATCTCGCCGGTCAGTGACAGCGTGTCCGTCCCGTGCACGATCAGGACGGCGTCATCCACCGCCAGCGCTTCGCGCGTCGCGAGCAGAATCAGCCGGCGATCGGCGTCGGTCATTTCGAGCGAGTCCTTCGACATGACCGCGACGTGCCGCCGCCGCAGGTCGGGCAGGCGCAGCCCGCGCAGAATCTCCTCCAGGACGGAGCCGACATTTCGTAGCGAGCCGTCACTCTCGCTGTAGCGCTTTTCGATGGTGCCGCCGGTCGTGAGGATCGCGATTCGCATGCGCGTGAGGCTCCGTGCGTTTCCGCCCAAAGCGCCGAAGTCGGGGAGTATAGCGGGACGGAAGCCCCGTGCCGGACGGAGAAACGGGTTCGCAAATGGGGTTGCAACGGCGGGTCGCCGGAATCTAAGATAGCCTGTCCTATCTTGGCCTGCGGCAATCGACCGAGGAGAAACTGAATGATGCGTCATCCCGTGTCTGCCTGCGCCTGTTTCGCACTCCGCGTCCTGATTGTGGTCGGATTCCTGGTTTCCGTCCCGTCGATCCGCGCCGACGACTTGGACTGCTCCGACACGCGTAACGTCAATCACACCATACGCTGGGACAATCACGACTGGCGCGTCTTCGGCAAGTGGTGCAATCAGGAGTGCAAGCTCTGCGGCATATACGGCACCGACGTGAGATACTGCGTCACGGTCGTCCAGCGTCGCAGCGGCCCGGACGATTACAACATCCTTCCGGATTGCCGCTGCCTTTTGCAGAAGGTCATGTACGTGGAACGCAGCGCCGGCCGCCTGACGACGCAGGATCCATTCATCGATCTCAACTCCGTCATGACCTATCACGCCGACGACCCCAACGTCCCCTCCGTTCAAATCCGCGACTGCGACGGTGCCCTCGTCGACGCCGAAATCCTCCAGATGGACCTCACCTTCGCCTTCGCCACCGACCCCAACGGCCCCCCCGACAACGAGCCGGCGGTGCGCCTGATCGGCCTGGACGCGGCGATCGGACCGGTCACGGTCTGCGGCCAGAACTGGGGCATCACCCACATCACGCTCGACCCCGCCGAGCAGACCGTGGGCATCATGGATTACCCCAGCGGCGGCATCCTGATGCCGATCGTCGGCTACGGGCTGTTCGACAACAACGTCTTCCCGCCGGGCTCGGAGCTGACGATCACAATCCAGGGTTGGCTGAATCTGAGCGGCAGCGAGGCCTACCTGGTCACGCTCTTCGACATCCCGATGTGCGATGGCGACCTCAACAGCGACAACGTCGTCAACCTGACCGACCTGTCGATTCTGCTGGTGAATTTCGGCCAGACCAACGTCGGCTTCCGCACCGGCGACCTCAACGGCGACAACGTGGTCAACCTGAGCGACCTGTCGCTGCTGCTGGTGCACTTCGGCGAGACGTGCCAGCCGTAGCGAGGCCGCCGCGACGTCCAAGGCCCTGGAATGCGCGGCCGCCGGGTCCAAGCAGCGGCGCCGTGTCGAGCGGTCTCTTCCGACCCCGTGAGCGGGTAGTGCATGCCCGATTCTCCACAGATTCTCTTGACTTCTGCCGGCATTCCAGCGATACTTCAACAGAGGCTGAAGTATTGAAATGCTCGGATTCGACTCGTCCATGAAGGCCCTCGCCGACCCGAACCGCCGGGCCATCCTCCGCGAGCTACGCAAAGGCAGCCGCAACGCCGGCGAACTTGCGAACGCCGTCGGACTCGCCCCCAACGCGCTTTCGTTCCACCTGAAGGTGCTCAGGAACGCCGACCTGGTGTTTGACCGTCGCCGCGGGCAGTTCATCGAGTATCGCCTCAACACCAGCGTGCTGGACGACCTGATGCGGTTCCTCTTCGACACCCTTGGCCGAAAGAGTCCGCCCGCAAACCCTGCCGACACGGAGACGCCCTCATGATCGCACGCCACTACGGATGGCTGCTGCTCGGCCTGATCCTCGTCTCGGCCGCCGTCTCGCTGGCGTTCTCAGCCTTCCTGCCCGAGACCGTCCCGCTGCACTGGGGGATTTCCGGCGAGGCCGACCGCTTCGGCTCGCGCTGGGAGTTGCTGCTGGGTATGCCGGGATTGGTCGCCGGAATCGCAGGCGCCTTGATCGCCATCCCGTGGCTAGGCCCGATGCGCCGCAATCTCGAGCTCTTCCGCGAAACCTACGCGCGCGTCGCGTTGACGCTGGTCGCCGGCCTGATCGCCGTGCAGTTCATCATTCTGCTCAAGGCCGCCGGTCAGGCGCTCTCGATCGGCAACGCCCTGTGCATCGCGCTCGGCGTGATGTTCGCAGCGCTGGGCAACTGGATGGGCAAGCTGCGGCGGAATTTCTACATGGGCATCCGCACGCCCTGGACCATTGCCAACGACGAAGTCTGGGAGCGCACGCACCGCCTCGGCGGCAAGCTCTTCGCGGTGCACGGCCTGCTCTGCGTGATCGCCGGGGCGCTGACCCCGCCGTTGACGTGCTTCGTGGTGATGATCGGCGGGATCGCGGTAGCGGCGCTCTGGTCCGCGATCTACTCGCTGGTGATCTACCGCAAGCTCGGCCAGGTCGACGACCTGACTCCGAACGGACACGCGGACTCGCGCTGAATTCCGCGCCGGACGAGCGCGTTACAGCAGCTCGGCGATCGGGCGCACCAGCCGGGCGTAGTCGGCCGTCGCCAGGTGAACCGTCCCCCACTTCGGCGAGCGCTGCCGGGCGTGCTCGCGGTAGTCTTCGAGCGCAACGCCCGCGAACACGTAGCGCTGATCGTGGAATTCGTGGACGATTTCGGCGGGCGGATCGACGGTTGCGTCGAGCCAGTAGGCGAAGAGCAGCAGGCCGGCGAACCCATTGCCAAAGACGGCCTGCCACTGGTCCAGCCCGTCGATGTCCTCCTGCGTGGCCCAGTTTTCCCAGCTTGGCCGGCCGTCACCCTTCCGCAGCGCCCAGCGCCGGCCCTTGATGTCGACCAGCCAGTTCGTATTTCGCGGCGAATAGACGATGAAATCGAAGCTCTTGAGCTTCGCGTCGCGGAAGGCCGCCCGCTTGGCCTCGTCCACCGCGACGTACGGCACCTGCCGTTTCCGCAGAAAGTCCTCGAACGCCGCCTCGTAGTGAATGTGGCTCTTCACGATCCCGCCTCGCGAGAAGCGAGATGGTAACGCCGCCGGCCGACCGCGAAAGGGCTTCGCGCGGGGTGGCGTCCATGCGGCGGCGTGCGTCCAACAGGTCGCCGCACCGATCAGCGATAGGGCGCCGGGTCCGCCAGGCCAAGCTGCGCGAACGCAGCCAGCCGCAGCCGGCAACTGTCGCACTGCCCGCAGGCGCGGCCGCGCTCGTCCGGGTCGTAGCAGCTTCGTGTCTGCGAGAGATCGACGCCGAGCTCCAGCGCGCGGCGGACGATTTCGTGCTTGGCGAGGTGCAGCAGCGGCGTGTGCAGCGACAGCCGCCTTCCGCTGACGGCGGCCCGCGTCGCGAGATTGGCCATGCGCTCGAACGCGGTGACGTACTCCGGCCGGCAGTCCGGGTAGCCGGAGTAGTCGACCGCATTCACGCCGAGGAAGAGGTCGGCCGCGCCGCGCACCTCCGCGAACGCCAGCGCGTACGAGAGAAAGATCGTGTTTCGAGCCGGAACGTAGGTGATCGGAATGCCCGCGGCGCCGGCGGCGCTGGGCCCGTCCTTGGGCACGTCGATGTCCTCGGTCAGCGCCGATCCGCCGAAGGCCCGCAGGTCGATGTCGACGATGCGGTGCTCCGCAGCTCCGAGGGTGCGCGCCAGGACTCTGGCGGCATCGATCTCGATCGCGTGGCGCTGCCCGTAACGAAAGCTGAGCGCCAGGGCTTCGAAGCCGTCGCGTCGAGCGATGGCCAGCGTGGTGGCGCTGTCGAGGCCGCCGGAAAGCAGAATAATGGCCGCTTTTCTTTCGCTCACGCGGGCGAGTGTAGCCGCGAATCGGGCTGCGCGTGAGCGGTCGCCTTGCGTGTCGCGCGGGATGAAGCGGCGCACCCGTCCGCGCGCGGTCGGGAAGAAAAAGCCGCGTCGGCGGCCGGAAGACCCGCACCGCCGACGCAGGGCTGATTCAGGACGCGGCGAACGCTTGCGGCGCCGGGCTCCGACAGCCCGCCGCGTTCAGCCGCGGATCCGTGTTAGCACGACTCCCCGAAGTGCACGAGCAGGAGCGACAGATCATCGAGGTCGACGTCGGTGTCGCCGTCGAGGTCGCCGTCGGCCGGCGAGACGCCCGATTGCCCGAAGTGGACCAGCAGAATCGAGAGGTCGTCCAGGTTGACCACCAGGTCGCCGTTCAGATCGCCGACGCAGGGCTCGCACTCATCCGGGGTGCCGTTGGCATTCGCGTCGGCGGAAGTGCCGTCGAGAATGTCGCAGGCGTCTTCCTGCCCGTTGCCGTTGCAGTCGGTGATCACCCCGCCGGCGACGTTGGGCACGATCTTGAAGATCTCGCCGCCGGAATGATCGGCGATGTAGAGCTCGCCATAGGCGTCTTCGCCGAAGGAGACGATGCTGGCGATGGCGAGGGCACCGGGCGGATCGAGCTCGCTGGTGCGGTTCGTGAAATTGGTTATCGTGCTGCCGTCGTACTCGAAGGACGAGATCGTGCTGGAGCAGTAGTCCGCGAAGAAGTACGTTCCCTGGAGATCGGGGATCGCGCAGCCGCGATAGACGTTGCCGCCGGTGATCGAGCAGCCCGACGAGTGGGAGTATTCGTAGATGGGGAAGGTGAACGGCGTCAGGCTGCAATCGCCGGTCAGGTTGTGGTTGTGATTGCCTTCGTAGCAGCGCCAGCCGTAGTTTTCGCCGCCGCTGCTGGTCGCGGGCTGGTAGTCGATCTCTTCCCATTGGTTTTGGCCGACGTCGCCGATGTAGAGATCACCGGTGACGCGGTCGAAGGAGTTGCGCCAGGCGTTGCGCAGTCCGAAGGCCCAGATTTCATCGTCGCCGGTAACGCCGACGAAGGGGTTGTCCGCGGGGATCGCGTAGTTCTTGGTGCTGTCGCCGGGAAAGTCGTCGCCGTTGATGTCGACGCGGAGCATCTTGCCAAGCAGGTTGTCGGTGATGTCCTGGCCGTTGCCGACTCCGACCGTGTGGCCGGCGTCGTCATCGTCCGCGCCGCCGCCGTCTCCCAGCGAGATGTAGAGGTAGCCGTCAGGACCGAACGCGGTCCAGCCGCCGTTGTGGTTGGTCTGAGGCTGGACGACGGAAAGGACCTGCTGGGCCGAGCCGAGATCAGCGATGTCGGGGTCGGCCGACACGGTGTAGCGCGCGACCACCGTGTTGTTGCTGTTGTTGGTGTAGTAGACGTAGAAGTAGCCGTTGCTGTCGTAGTTCGGGTGGAACGCCAGCCCGAGCAGGCCGCGCTCATCCGAAACGCTGGTCCCGCCGCCGACGATCGAGTTGATGTCGAGGAACGACGTCGCCAGGAGCACGCCGTCCTTCACGATGCGAATGCGCCCAGGTTTCTCCAGAATGAAGATGCGCTGGTAGTCGCCTGGGGCATGCGTGATCCAGTCGGGCAACGTCAGGCCGCTGGCCACCTGAACGGTGGTCAACGGAGTACCGCCGAGAGCCGAGCCTGCCGTCATCAGCGCCGCGAGGGCGAACACCGGGAAGAAACGACGATGCATCATGCGAACCTGCTCCTTTCCTCTTAGAACATCCAAGCCTTCCGCCCGGAGCCGTGCTCACAGCCGGCGGCGCAGCCAAGACACACTCCGCGTGCGCGGACGTTGGGTTGGGAATACCTCGTGCCCGAGCGATGCAATCCCCGCCATGGACCGGGGCCGGGTTTGGCTCCCGATTCTCGCCGGAGCCATTCTAGCGGCAGGCAGGGGTCGGGCGATACCCGAAAACAGGCGCCGTTTGCGCGAGCGCTCACGCGGGACGCAGGCTTCTCAAGCCCGCCGCGATCAGATAAGCCAGCCCGCTCAGCACGACGATGGTCGCACCGGCCGGCCGATCCTGCTGATAACTGATCGCCAGCCCGAGGACCGTCAACGCCGCGCCGATCGCTACCGCGAAGACCATCGTCTTCAAGGCGGTGCGCGCGAACGTGCTCGCGATCGCCGCCGGCAGCGTCAGCACCGCGATCATCAGGATAATCCCCACCACCTTGACCAGCAGCACCACCGTGACCGCGACCAGCATCAGCAGCAGCAGATAGACCAGCTCGACCGCCACGCCGCGCAGCCGCGCAAACTCCTCATCGAAGCACACGGCCAGCAATTGGCGGTGAAACAAGGTCACGATCGCCAGCACGGCGACGTCGAGCAGCGCGATCTGAACCACGTCGCCCGGAGTCGCCATGAGGATGTTGCCGAACAGGTAGCTGCTGAGGTCTTGCGCGTAGCCCGGCGTGCGGGCGATGAAGAGCACGCCCAGGGCCATGCCGATGGCCCAGAGCGCTCCGATCACGGTGTCCTCACGCTGCCGCGCCCGCAGGCTGACGATGCCGATCACCCCGGCCGCCAACAGCGCCGCCGCCATCGCGCCGCGAAACGGCGTCGCCCAGGCGACGCTCCAGACCACTTGCAGGTAGCCGGCCGCTCCCAGCCCGCCCAGCACGCAGTGGGAAATCCCGCCGGCGATGTAGCTGATGCGGCGGACGACGACAAACGTGCCGACCACGCCGCTGGCAACGCTCGCCAACAGCCCGGCCAGAAGCGCGGTCTGGAGGAACGTGTGGTTGCATAGCTCGGACCAGAACTCAATCACTCCGCTTCTCCGCTTCGTCGCGCACGCCGTGAACCAGGCGCACCTCCCGGCCGTACAGGCGACGAATCACCTCGCCGTGCAGCTCGCGGGCGGCATGCGTGTGCACGTGCCGGTTCACGCAGATGGCCGTCTTCACGAACTTCGAAACGTAAGCCACGTCGTGCGAGACGAGCACGATGGTCAGTCGGCGGTTCAACTCGCCCAGCAGCGCGTAGAGCTGCTCTTCGGCCTGAATGTCCAGCCCCGCGAACGGCTCGTCCAGCAGCAGCAAATCCGGATTGCAGGCCATCGCCCGCGCGATCAGCACGCGCTGCCGCTGACCGCCGGAGAGCGCCGCGAACGGGCGGCGCTCCAGGTCCGCCAGGCCGACTTCGTGCAGCGCGGCGCGCGCCGCGGCCCGATCGGCTCTGGAGTAGCGGCCGAAGATGGAGCCCAGCCCCAGCCGTCCCATCAGCACGACGTCGATCACCGAGATGGGAAACTGGCGATCGAAGTGCAGGTGCTGCGCCAGGTATCCGACGCGCGGACGAACCTGCGCCGGCGGCTGCCCGAACACCTGCACGCTGCCCGACTGCGCCGGCAGCAGCCCGATCATCAGCTTCAGGAGCGTGCTCTTCCCGCCGCCGTTCGGGCCGATGATGCACGCAAAGTCGCCGACCGGCACGGCCAGTTCGACCGAGTGGAGAATCCGCTCTTCGTGGTACCCGAAGCCCACGCCCTGCATGCGAATCGCGACCGGATGGCTCATGGCGGTCCCGGCTCCAGCGCCGCCGCAAGCCGGGCGCCGATCTGCTCGAGGTTCTCGAAGTAGTCCGGCCGCAGCGGCTCGAGCCGCTCGACGCGCGCGGAGAGGGTGCGCGCCACGGCGTCCACCGTGGAGCGCGGGAACTGCGGCTCGTAGAACAGCACGCGGGCGTGCTCCCGACGCGCCAGGTCGACCAGCTCGACCATGCGCCGCGGGGTCGGCTCCTTGCCCTCGATCTCGAAGGCGATCTGGCGCAGACCGTACGCGTCGGCGAGATAGCCGTAGGAAGGATGAAACACGAAGAACGCCCGGCCGCGACAGGGCGCGAGCATGTCGCTCAATCGGCTGTCGAGCTCGCGCAAGCGGCGCGTCGCGGCCTCCGCGCCGCGGGCGAATTCAGAACCGTGCTCGGGCCATTCGGCCGCAAGGCTGGATCGAATGGTCTCCAACGCCACAATCATGCGACGCGGATCCATCCAGATGTGCGGGTCGACCTCGCCACCACCTTCGTGATCGGGGTCATGACCGCCGATCTCAGCGGGGTCGTGCTCGCAGCCGCCCTCCAGCGTGCTCAGCCCGGCGCGCAGGTCCACCACGCGGGCGGCGCTCCTGCGCTCCGCCAATTGTTGGACGAGCCGCCGCTCCACCACCAGCCCGACCGTGAAAAACACGCGGGACTGCGAGACCTGCATCGCCAGCGTCGGCGACGGCTCGAAGGAGTGCGGCGACCGGCCCGGCGGCACGAGCGTGACCACCTCGATCCCCGAACCGGCCACCGCCGCCACGAGCGTGGACACCGGCGCCACGCCCGCGACCACGACCGGCGCGGCGGGCGCGCCGGCTTCCGTCGACGCGCCGGGCACGGCGCGCCCGCATCCGCTCAAGCCGCCGATCAGCAGCAGAATTGCAGGCCGCAGCGCGAACCACAGGGAGTCGCGTCCCGTGCGTTCGGTCCGCAGCCGATTCGAGAGCAGGGTGTGCACGGTTCAGCGCCCCTTGCGGGCAGCCGCGTGGGCGCGCCCGGCCGGCCGCCCGCCGCGCCGGCGCTGACACACGACGTGCACTTCGTGGCATTCGTCGCACGTGCTCAGCGAGTGATCGCAGACGAACTCCACCCAGTGCTTGCGCTGGTTGGGCGTGAGCGTTCCGCGTCCCCGGCACAGCGGGCAGATGTTCTGGAGCGCCGCGAGCACCGCCGTGCGAATGAACTCCGAGCGGTTGCTCACGCCGGCGAGCGCCTCCAGCAGCGCCGCGTCGGCCTTGAACGTGACGATCTCGCCTTTCGCTCCGATCCGGTTCACGTGAACACCCTCTGGCACCAGCGCCCGGCCGCGCGGCGCGGCCGCCGGTAGATTAATACATCGTAATACCAGCGGGTCAAGTCGGAAACCGGTCGGCGTGATCCATGGGGGCCTGGAGGAAGGCTACGCCCGCTCACTCGACGTGCGCGGCGCGGCGAAAACCGCGTCTAGCCGCGGAAGCAGCGCGCGTAGACGCGCTCCCACTCGTCGATCGGAGAATCCTCGCCAAACGCGGCGATCGTCTCACCCGCCCGGCGGTATCGATCGCCCAGGTATTCGATGGGATCCGCGTCATGCTCGCAGGCGGCGGGATTGCGGCTCACGATCCATTGACCGTCGTTGAACCGCAGAATGCTGGCCTCGGACTCCGTCGCGCGGATCACGACGTCCGCGCCGTCGGCGGCGATCCAGCGATCAATCTCGGGCCGAAAGGTCGATGTGTGCACAGCCACTGTGAGCGGCATGAGGTGCTCCCGCGCGAAACCGGTTCCTGGCGGCGTCCGTCGAGGTCCACGGCGATGCATCGACGTGAGCCTGCGCGCTCCCTTGAGCCATGAGCCTGCTTCGCAGCCGAAAGGCGCGATAAGCGTCGGTGGGCGGCCAATCCTGCTCGGCGGTCGCCAGCCCGCCGAACCAGCCGCTGCTCGGTCGAGCAGCTACCTGCAACCCACCCACACGTGAAGAGTTCTTAGCTGAACCGCCTGCGCATGTAAAGCGACCAAGCTGTCAATAATTCTGGAATCGCTTTCAGCGTTGGGCCGTTCGGAGCGGAGACGCTCCTTGCCTTGGTGGAGCCTGATTGGATAACCTATTGAATCTGCATATCTTACGCCGCCTACGGCGACAGAACAAAAACGCCGAAGTCATCTGCCGAGCGAGAGCCGTCCAGCCCGCGCCCCCACCGAAAAATCCGTTTGCTTCCGGTAAACGAGTTGGTCTGAGTCAACTGCGTGGAGAGACGCACGCGCATACCGGCCGCGATCGCGCTTCGGCCCGCACGATCCCATGGGATCGTCAGCACGAGCATCGTCGCTCCGCTGGCGGTCTTTCGCGGCTCAACTGTACAGCCCTCCGCGTCGGCCGCGCCGAAGCCGTCCGCGGGCGCCACCGTCGGCTGGGTATTCAGGTTGCGGACGACGAGCTCGGTAGGCCTCGGCGAATCGGACCGCGCGAGGCCGACGCGCAGCTCGGCGTTCTCGCTGAGCGCGTTTGGAATCGCCCACGCCAGACGCAGCTCGCCTGGTGTATACGCCGCGTGCATCGCCGGAAGGCTGTCCGCACCGCGGCTGCCCGGTCGGAGCGGGTCGCTCGGCTGCAACTCCGCGACTCGGAAGGCCGGCTGGCTCACGTCCGCTGCCGCGCCGGGTCTGATCGGCAGCACCTTTCGAACGACCTGCGCCAGGTCGACACGCGCGCCGTCATACGAGATCAGCCAGTGAATCACGCATTGATCGAACGGCGTCGCTTGGTCGGCGCGCAAGGCGGCCTTCACGCTCACGCGGTCGCCCGCTGCGCCGCGGACGGCCTGCGCGCTGAAATCGCATCGAATGGGCGAGTCGCGTTCGAGAACCAGTTGCGCGAAACCCTGCGCGACGGCCGCCGGCAGAATCAGCTCCAACGTGGCGTCGCCTTCCTGCTCGATATCGATGCTGCGCGGGGCGCTGATCCACGGCGACGCGAGGGTCAGTTGGGCGTCGCTTTCCGCCCGCTGCAAATCCAGCGAAAAGAACATGGGACGAGCGATTGAAGCCACCAGTATCGCGTTTCCGGGCAGGTCGTACAGCGCCAAGGATCGCTGCTCGAAGTCCATTGCTTGCAGCGCGCCCGCGGCGAGCTGAACCGGCGCCAGCGCCACCGGCAACGTGTGGTTCGCCTTTGGAAACAGCAAGGCAAGCTGGTGCTCACCCGCAAGAAAGACGTGCCCGTCGTAGGCATCCGGCGTGCCGGAAAGCGCTCCGCCGTACTGCATCCCGTTCAGCAGGTGAACGGCGGTCGCGAAGCCGATCAGGCTGGCGCGCGGGTTGAAGTCCCTGGACACCAGGCCGCGCCGGCGCATCGGATCGCGCGGGTCGTCGGAGGGATCGCGCAGATCGAGCCAGACGACCCCGCCCACACCGCGGCGCGCGGCCTCTACGAAATAACGCAGCACGCCGACGGCGTCGGCGATCGACCCCACGCCGCTGATGGGGTCGGGACGATGCAGCCAGCGATGCGCGGCGGTCCATGCAACGCGTGCAAATGCGTCGGATTGAAGCAGCTCCAGTGCGGCGGCCGCATCCCCTTCGCTGCGCAGCGCGGACGCCATTCCGCCGGTCGACGGCTCCAGCAAGCCCGCGGCGGCTCCGTCCCCCCCGAGCACCACCGCGGGTGGCAGCACCTCCGCGTCCGGGACAAGCTTCCGCAGCCGCTCTTGCAGCGCGGCGCACGCTTCCAACCACTCGGGCGGCTGACCGGCTCGTGGCGAAGACATCGGAGTCAGGAAGCGCACGCGGCGGCCGAATCGCCGCGCCACCTCCGTCAGCAGCCGCTCCTGTCGTGCCGCAAACTCGCCATCCGTCACGTCCGCCGGCGGATCGCACACGATGAGCTGACAGGCGATGTCGCGCCGATTGAGACTCTCGATCACGCCGTCCAGCGCCCCGAAATCGAAGCGGCCGGCCTGCGGCTCCAACTCGGACCAGGGCAGATCGATGACCAGCAGATGCACTCCCAGCTCGTCGGCCAGCTCGATTTCGAGCGCCCGGTCGACCGCCGGCTCGCGCAGCAGGTTCGAGTGAACCCCGAAAAAGGTCGCGCGGCCGCGCGGCCGCGCGCGGTTGCTCGGCGTAACGGCGATGCTGCTTTCGAAAGTGACCGGCTGCGGCGCGACACCCAACACCTGCGCACTCAGCCGGTGGAGGCCGGGCTCGTCGAAGCGGCGGGTTGCGGGCACGTCCTGGCGCGAGCGGAAATCCGCTCCGCTCTTGGGCAGCGAGATGGATGCCTGGGTGGAGTCGACCACCCGGCCGAGCGAGTCATTCCAGTCAAACTTGATGCTCAGCCGCAAGTCCGTGGTTCGGGAGAGATTCTCCAGCGTCAGGGCCGCCTGCACAGTCGAGCCGGGCTCGTAAAGCCGAGTGGCTCGGTCGAATTTCCACGAGGCGCCGACCATTCCTTCGCGCGGGGCGTCGTGCTCGACCTCGAGATCGTCGATGAAGACCACCTGCCGGCCGCGTTCGCGCGTCTGCACGACCAGCCCGATCACCTCGATCGGCCACGCCAGGGTCGGCTTGGCGCCCGGCGCGGCGCCGGCCTCACGCAGCTTGCTCGAATCCAGCTCGGTCGAGACGCGGCCCCACTTGCGGCGATGCGAAATCCTCAGCGGCGTCGACTCAAAAACGTGATCCGCCGAGTCTCGCAATCGGAACGCAAGCGAGGCGTCGCCTTCGTTGACCCAGACCTGGGCCGCGACGCGCGTCGCGTGCTCGAAGCGCGTGGGCAGTCGATAGCGGAAACCGACTGTCGCAGCGGCCTGCCCCGATGAGGGGACCTCCACGGCGAGACTGCGCTGCCCGCGGGCCGGGATGTTGGTGGAGGAGACCCTGCAATCCGCCAGCGGCGCGCCGTTCGCCGCGATCACGCCGGCCGCGACGGATTCGTCGTCGAAGTCGGCGATCACGGTGACGACCGGCTCGTCGGCGCTCGAGCGCGCCGCATGGCCCAGTAGCGCCAGCATGGCCAGCAGCGTCGCGAACCCATCCACGCACAGCTTCCGGCTCATGGCGCGAGCCCGGCCAGCGCGCGGAGCGCCTGCACGCGGTGAACCTGGCGATGACCGGCGAGCAGTTGCTGGCGCGCCCGCTGCGCGCGCTGATTCCATGCCTTCCGATTGCGGCTCGCGTCCGCGGCGAGCCGGCGCAAGTCCGCGGGACCGGAGATCAATGCCAGATGCTCGCCCGGGTTGAGCACGCCGCCCAGCCAGTCCGCCGCCCGCTTGCGCTGAGGACCGTGCAGAACCGTGGGCCAGCCGAGTCCCGCGGCCGAGATCAGCGCGGGCGTCAGCAGCTCCGCCGGCGGGACGACCACGCCCGCCAGCGGCCGCAACCTGCGCCGATCGTCGGATAGTTCTTGCCATTCGTCCCCCAGTCGAAACGGGCGAAGGTCGTCGGGCCAGCCGCGTCCCACCAGCTTCCACGGTTTGCCGGACGCGCGCAACCCCTCAGCGATTCTTTGCGCGGCCAGCGAAGGAATCAAGACTTGCTCGATCAGCTTCAGAAACTCCCGCCGCAGCCAATCCTCGCGCAGAGCCACGCCGCAGGCGCGCTCCGCCGTACACAGCAGATCGTCGGGATTCTGGTCTGAGCCCTCGGCAAGCCGTCGATCCGTCGCTTGCTCCAGCGCCGCCCACAGCGCGCGCTGCGTGGGCTGCTCCACTTTCACGGCGCCGGCGGACGAGTCAACCCAGTCGGCAATCAGGACGATCTCATCGGACGCGGCGTCGTGTGATTCCACCGCGGCATCGGCCTCCGAAAGGCCCCAGTACCACCCTCGGGTGCGCTCCGCCGCGCCTGGCCCGATGCGGCCGAGCGCCTCGGTGACGCGCGGCGAGGCGCCCAGCAGCCACTGGCGCGCGTCCGGCGGTGCGTCCGGAACGTCCCGCAGGCCGCCAACCAGGCGCGCCGCAACCGCGTCGAGCCGCAGCGGCAAGCTCGTCGGATCGTGGTTGATTCCCAGCACGATCGACGGCCGGAGGCCGGCCAGGAGGCGGCAGTGCGGCAACGGGTGAGCACGATCCGGTCCATCGAGCACCGCCGCGCCCGCCGGCAGGCCCTCGACCTCCGCCGCGGACACCAGTTCGCGTGCGAGCCGGTGCTCGGTCCGATTCGGACGCAGGGCGAGAATGGCGATCGCGCCGGTGGGCGGCAGCTCGGACTGCCGCGCCGCCTGCGCCTGGAGTTCGTCCAGTTTCGCGCGACGCTGAACGGCGATCCGCTCCGCCGCGCGCTGGCAAACGCCGCGAGTGCGCTCCAACGAGGCCTCGGGCACATCCGGAAGTGCGATCAAGCGCAGCGGCGGCAGCGTCCCTTCGCGAACTTCCAGGAACTTGACCAGCCACTCCTCCGGCGAGGCGGAATCGACAAAGGCCAGCCGGCCCGTTCGCAGGTCGGCTGACCAGTCATACAACCGCAGCAGCGCCGCGAGCGCGCAGGCGTCATCGACGAACACAAAGAGCGTCTGGTGACCGCTCAGCCGCCGCAACAGCAGCTCGATCTCGGCCCCGGTCGAGAGGACCGGCAGCGCGGCGTTGCCCTCCTGGGGACGCCAGCCCGCCAGCAGCGCCCGAGCGCGCGTGCGCGGCGCCGCGACGCCGCAGCGCCAGGTCCTCGATGCGTCGTTGGATGGGCGCTGGCCGGTCGGCGACCCATCGAGCGCCAGCACGGGGCTCCAGTCCGCGGGCGGCGGAATGACGTCGAGCTCTCGGGCGAGCGCGGAATCGGCCTGTGCGAGCGCGGCCCGGTTGGCGTCCCAAACGCTCGGCACGAGTGCCAGCGGCCGACCTGCGTCGAGGGAGTCGAGTCGAAGTTCGGACATGCGCGACTCAGCGGCGCGCGCCGGTCTGCACGGCAATGCCGATCAGGATGGCCAGGCACGCGGCGAACAGGAGCAGCCAGACGAAGGCGGGCAGCGACGAGCGCGGCAGCTCCGCACCCAGCGGGCGGTTGGAGTCACGCGCGTCCGGTTTCTGCGACGAAGCGGTCATAGTTTCTCCGCGGGCGCCGGGGCAACGGGCGGCTGTGGTTTCTCCGGCGTGCGCGCCGCCGCCGGCGCCTCGGCTGGAGCCGCCGCCGCCAGGCGACGCAGCTCCGGAAGCGCATACTCGATCCCGAGCGACTTGAGCGTACTGGCCAGCGGAATCACGAGCAACATCCCCAGCAGGCCAGCCACCTGAGCGCCGATCAGCAGCGCCACCACCGTGGTGACCGGATGCAGCCCCGCCGCACGGGATTCGATCAGCGGCGAGAGCAGGAACGACTCGATCGCCTGCACCAGCAGGTGGACACCCATCGCGAAGACCACCGGCCACAGCCAGGGTGCACCCGCGTCGGCAGATTGCAGGTAGGTCAGGAGGAACACCGGCGGCAGGGCCAGAATCGACATGAAAGGAACCAGGTTCAGCAGACCGGCCAGGACGCCCAGTGCCAGATTGTAGGGCACTCCCACGATCAGCCAGCCAATCCCGCTCAGCGCGCCGACGCACGCGCAGACCACGACGCGGCCGCGAAAGAAATTGGAGACGGCGCGGTCGATCGTAACCCAGATGCGGACGAGCGTCGGCCGGTAGGCAGCCGGCAGCAGTCCGTGAATCGTCGACTTGATGCGGTTGAATTCCACCACGAAGAAGAAAATGTACATCGGCAGCAGGGCCGCCAGCGTCAGGACGTACATCGCGTTTCCAAGAAACGCGCCCAGAGAGCCCGCCAGGCGCGTTCCCACCTGAGGACCGTATTGCTGAAGCAGGTTGCGGAGCCGTTCCGAGTCGGCCAGCAGTTCGCGCAGCCAGGGCAGGCTGGTATCCGTCCAGGTATGCAGATTCTCGGCATATTGCGGGATGTTGTCGATCAGCCGGAGTAGCTGCGCCGTCGCGATCGCGCCGATCAGGCCGACCCCGAGCACGATCAGCAACACTCCCGCCGCGGCCGAAAACACGCGCGCAATGCGGCAGCGCGATTCCAGGTAGTTCACCAGCGGATTGAGGATGTAGGCGATCGCCAGCGCGACGGCGATCGGGGTCAGCACCTGCTGCAAGGCCCTGGCCGCCAGGACGATCAGCAGCGCCGCAACCAGCAGCCCGCCGAAACGCGCCCAGCGGCGCGCGTCTTCACTCAGCCGGGGAAGGTAGCGTTCCATGCCGGAGCTGCTCATCGAGCCCCCTGCGCGCCAAGGACCCAGTGAAACTCGATGCGGCGTGCCGAGCGGACGGGCTAGTCGGCGCGTGAGAAAGCCGCGAGACTCACGTCATACTTGTCGAACGCGATGGAGAGATCGAGCACCTCGTTGAAGTCCTCGATCCGGTCCGATTCCTGCCGCCCGAGGAAACCGGCCTCGACCAGCAGAAACACCATCTCGCCGAAATCGCGCGTCGTGTGGATGCTCCAGCGCGAGAGCACCAGCGGCGCCAGCGGCCCCCACATCTTCATGGCCAGCTCGACCAGCGCCAGGCACAGATCCTGCCCGGTCACGTGCCGCGGCTCATCGTGGGCGGCGGCCTTGACCCCGTGCACCCGGCGGGTGGCGTGCGCCAGCCCGAGCCGAAGGAACTCGAACGCCTCCAGCGGATAGCGCCCGTCGGCCCGAATCAGCCGCTCCAACTGCCGCGTACGATCGTTTACGCGCGAACTCATAGGCCCCTGACTCGCTTCACGGGTTCGATGCTTGCGGACCCGACGGACCGGCGCCGTCTCCGCCGCGCCGGCCGCGCCGCCGGCCGCGCCGACGTCGACGCCCCGGCCGGCCAGACGGGTCTCCGTGCGGCGCTTCGGCGCCGCCCTGCGGACCCTCGCCGTCCCGTTGCTCCGCATCGGGCGTTTCCGGCTCGCTCGCCGGGTCTCCAGCGCCCGGGTCGCCCCGCTCCGAAGGCGCTTCCTCCTCGCGCGGCGCGACCGGACGATGCGGATTGCGTCCGCTCGGCATGCGCCGCAGGGGTACTTGCGACGCGCCCAAGTCCGGCGGCGGATCGACCGGGAACGCCTTGAGCTCTTCGACCGGAATGGTCAGCTCGCGACCGTCCCGCACCCGCGCGAGCACCAGTTGCGTCAGTACCTGGCGGTCGATCACCTCGGCCGGACCGTAGGCGGTATCCGCCCAGACCCCCGGGCGCGGCAGCCGCTTGACCAGCTCCTCGTAGCCGACGTGCTCATAGCGCAGACAGCAGCGCAGCCGGCCGCAGCGGCCCGACACCTTGGTCGGGTCAAGCGTGGACTTTTGCAGCTTGGCCATCTTCATGGTGACCGGCCGCAGCTTCTTCAGAAAATTCTTGCAGCAACACTCGCGCCCGCAGATCTCGTAGTCCGCCACGAGCCGGGCTTCGTCGCGCGCCCCCACCTGGCGCAGCTCGATGCGGGTGCGATAGTCGGAGGCAAGCTGCCGCACCAGCTCGCGAAAGTCGATCCGCTCGTCGGAGCGGAAGTAGAAGACGACGCGCTCGCCGCCGAGCAGGTGCTCGACCGTGACGATTTTCATCGGCAAATCGAGCTGCGCGGCGAGCAACTGGGCCTTGTCGATGTCCGCGCGCGCGCCGGCGTTCAACCGCCGGTCGTCCCGGAGATCGTCGGCCGTCGCCTCGCGCAGGATTCGCCCCGCCCGCAGGCCGTAGAACTCGGGACCACAGTTCTCGACGTAGCGTTTGATTTGCTCGCGGCCCACGGCGTTGGTGCAGCCGGTGCACGAGAGGCTGACCTGCTCGCCCAGCTCGATGCCGCGATCCGTCTGGATGACGACCTTGGCGCCGCAGCGGAACACGCTGCCGCGCCGGAAGTTGAACTCCCCGACCCAGCGCATGGCGCCGAAGCGGACCGCCATAGTCGGATAGACCTTCTCCAGGCCCGCGCCGCACTCGCTGGTGCAACCGCGGTCGTCGCGCTCTGGGGAATTGTCCTGCACCGGCAAACTGACCATCACGGCATCCGCAAGCGAGCCGGCAACGAGCGCGCACACCCACGGGAGCGCGCGTCGCGCAGCACCTGAAGCCGGGCTATTCTTACGCTAATTGGGAACTTCGACAAGACGATTCAGCACGCGCTCGCCGTCGATCTCCTCGACGCCCACGTAGACCAGCCCGCCGGCCAGCTCGCGGCTGTCCGGAAAACGAAAGACGTTGGTCAGGAAGCGTCCGGGCTCGACCTCCAGAAACTGTCCCTGTAGCCGCTTGCGGCCGGGCGGCGCGCAGAACGCCGAGAAGCTGACCGCCGCGCGCGAGCGGTTCCGCAGGGTCAGCTCCACGATCAGGGTGTCGTCGAGCCAGGCGGCATTGGCTTCCAGCGCGATGTCGCGCAGGCTGATTTCGATCGGTTCGGTGAAGCGCAGGTCCGCGGGGTGGGGCGAAATCACCGAGATTTCGACTTCCAGCGGCGCGCGCATCGCAAGCTGGCGAGGCGGCACGCTCAATTGCAGCGGCTGGCGGAGCTCCTCGCCTGGTTCGAGCGAGAAGCGCCGTGTGCGCGGAGTCACCGTCCAGTCCGCCGGCGCCGTCAACCTCAGCTCGCCCACCATGGGTGAGTCGTACGGGTTGCGGAATGAAAGCACCGGCTGCTCGGCGTCGGCGCGGACCTCGATCTCCTTCGGCGCGAATCGGTAGCTGGCGTGCAGCGCGGTCATCGCCGCGTTCAGCCGCTCGATGAAGACCGGCTCGGGTCCGACGGGAACGAGCGCGTAGTTTCCGTCGGTCAGCAACGGGCGACTTGTCCCGCGCAGGTCGCAGAGCACGGGCGCCGCGCCGATGTACATCGGCACCGGCTCCGTCAGCGGCTGGTCGCGCCAGGTCCAGATCGCCAGACAATTCGAGGGGCCTTCGTCGAAGAGGATCGCGACCGTCTGCGGCGCCGGACGAAGGACGGCTCGCGCTCGGCGCCCGGCCAACATGTGAAAGAGGGTGCGCACGCCGATGTAGTCCCGGGAGGGCTCCAGCACGCGCCTTCCGCTGACGTCGCTCAGCTTCAGCGGCGCGGGCACGTAGGTCCGCTCCAGACCGAGCGACTTCGCCAGGATCAGGCGCAGCGCGAGATCGGCCAGCGCCTCGCCGCCGCGCTCGCCGGAATGATCCTCGGGCGCTTCGAGCGATAGCCAGCAGCGCGGCACGGCGTCCTCGACGATCCAGCGCAGCATCTCGGGCAATCTGCGCGCCGGAAGCTGCGCCGGATACCAGACGGAGCGCACCTCGCCGTCTTCCAGAGGCATGGCCGCGTGCTGCGGCGCGGCTTCGGGAATCGCCAGTTGCGGCAGCGTCAGGTAGCGCCGGAAGGCCAACCGCGCGATCGAAAGCAGACGCGCGTCCCAGCCTGGAGCCGCGGTGAGTTCGATACGCTCGTCGCCCAACTGCCAGACCGGAATGGCGCCGCCGAAGTGCGATAGCGCGGAGCCGCAAGCGAGGGACCAGGCGCGCGGATCGGCCACCAGGCTCTGCAACGTCGACGCGCCGGCATGCTCCGCGCCCGGGGCCGCCAGCGCGACCGCGGTCACGTCGACGCCGCGGCGTTGCAGCTCGCGCGTCAGAAGACTGATCTCGCGCAGCCGTGCAAGCAGCTCGCTGCTCGGTTCGGTTCCGCTCATCTCCACGCCGATCTTGACCGCCGGCGCGCCGAGACCGAGGACCAGGTCGACCGCGTCGGCGACGTCCCCGCCGCGCCAGGGTCCCAGGTCGATCCCCAGGTCGCTGGTCAGGCGCTGACGCGGCTCACCCAGGTCGGGAACGACCACGAATCGCAGCGTTCGCGTCAGGACGGCATCCTCGACGCTCAGCACACGCAGCGTCGCGGTGTAGTTGCCGGCGGCCAGCGCCGACGTCTTCGCGCTCAGGCGCGTTGCCCGGGCCGCGTCCGGCGAAGCAGCATTCTCCGCGCTCGACGGATCGTGCGAGAGCGGACCGATCATCGCGTTGCGGTCCGCCGCGATCTCCAGACGCTCCCGGTGCACTTCGCTCCCCTCCGTGCTGCGAACCTGAAGCTCCACGGCCAGCGGAACGTCCTGGGCGTGCTGCACGTCGATGGCGAACTCGGCCGCGTCGCCGGCGCGCAGCAGCGGAGCGCCACGCGCCAGGCTCAGCGCGGCTCTCGGCAGGCGAATGATGGAAATGTCGTCGAACCACGCTCGCCCCGACACGTCCGTGGCGATGATCGGATCGAGCGTGCCGCTCGGCGGCGCCATCCAGCAGTATTCCTGTGCCACCCAGAGTTGCAGGCAGATGCGATGCGCGTGCGACAGATGCGTCGGCATCACAAGTTCGACCGGCTGCCAATCTTCGTCGGACTCCGCGCGACTACGCACCAGGTTGCTGACGCAGTCGCTGCCCGCGATCCGCTGCCCGTAACGGTCGACCAGGTAGGCCGCCATGAACGCGGCGGAGTGAACCAGCCGCTGCGGGCGAACGAATCCGCGAATCAGGTAGGCCGATTCAGGCGTGATCGCCAGGTCGAGCTGGTGGTATTCAAAGGCGACGTTGGCTGTCTCGGCGTCAAGCCGAAACGAGGGTGCGGCGCGGTGACCGACCTCGTCGTCGATGCGCCCGCGGGCGAATCCGGGCAGTCCGACGCCGCTCAGTCGCTCCCAATGCAGCGGCACCTCGTCGAAGTTTCCGAGCCGACGTTCATCAAAGTCAAAATCCTTGAGAATCTGGTGCAGGCTGGCGTCCTGCGCCGCTCGCGGCGCGACTTGAACGGCTGGATCCGACGCCAGGGTCGGCCGCGGTTCCCAGCGCGCCGCCATCAACGCCATTATCAGACCGAGAACTTGCGCGCAACACACGTTCATCGTCTGCGCGCATCGGCAGGTTGACTCAGAAACCTGAGGAGTCGCGGGCGACGCTTCGAGGGGCGCCGACCACGCCGGCCCATCCCCCTACCAGCGGCCGTCCGCGGCTTCGGGATTGAACCAAAGCGCGTTGGCAACCGGGTCCGACGCGATCTGGCGGTACTTCGCCAGCGTCCACCATTCCGTGTGCCCGTCGATCGCACCCAGCGTCACGCCGCTCCCGCCGTGGCGGAACGTGAACCCCTGATCCGGCGAGCTGGAGCAGTCCTGCCAGTCTTCGGTGTACCAGCCGGTCGCCTGCTCGTCCATTCCTTCCGGGTCTGGCGGCTCCCAGTAGATCACGGCGTCCACGCGATAGCGCGACAGATCGAACGAGCGCGTGGCGGTAAAGGCCGAAATCGAGCCGTTCATCAGGTAGCTGGTCAACAGACGCGTGTCCTTTTTGTTTCCGGACACGCGCTCGTGTTCCGGGCACTTGTAGATCCCCAGGTCGCCGCCGAACGGATAGATCGCACCGTCCTTGACGTCTTCGGGCTTCCATTGCGGATCGCTGCCCGAGTAGGTGAGCTTCTTTGCATCGAACGCCCAGCCGGTCGGGAGGGTCGGATCGCTGGCGGGCCAACCCCAGTTGGGCAGCGGCCAATACCCACGGAACTGATCCGCGTAGGCACGACACGCCACCAGAAGATTCCGCTGGTTGGCTGCGCAGCGAACGCGCCGCGCCTCCTTCCGCGCCGATTTCAACGCCGGAAGGAGGATCGAAATGAGCAATGCGATGATGGCGACGACGACCAGCAGCTCGATCAGCGTGAACGCGCCTCGGCGGCGAAGGCGGCGCGCGCCAATCCCCATGAGAGCACCTCCGACTCACGATCGGTGCGCCTGGACATGCGCCCGACGAGCTCGCCAGAATCGTCGAGGCCCGCTCGCGGAATCGCTGTCGGCCCCGACGCCTCTAGGCTAACGTCGGCGCCCACCCAACTCAATCGTGGCCGGCCCGAATCCTGCCGACGGCTCGTCCGGCTAGATCTTCACCGGCTTACCGAGCTTCCGGCGAACCACCGCGAACTGCCCGACGTGCATGGTTTCGTGCATGCCGATCATGTTGAACACCGCACCGACCGTGGGCGCATAGTCGCGCATCTTCTCGGGGGCCGGGCCGTCCAGCGCTGCGTCCGGCGTGGCCTGGAGCGCCGCCAGGGTCGCCTCGTGCATCTTCGCGAACAGCGTCAGGTACTGCGCCTTGCCGCCGAAACCCGTTTTCGCGTCGGAGGTCGCCGTCTCCTTCGAGTGGGCGGCGGCGAAGCCCGCCGGCAGCTCCGGCATCTTGTGGCCGAGAGCGCTGATCATCTCGTGCTCCGAGACCAGCAGATGGCCGAGCTGCCAGGCGACGTGGTTGGCGCCGGGAACCGGGCGCTGCAGCAGATCGGCGTCGCTCAGATCGTCCAGGTACTGATTGGTGATCCAGTGTGCCATCTCAACGGAACTGCGAATGACGTCCTTGGCTGTCATCGGCCGACTCCTGATTGAATCCCTGGAAATCGCGCGCCGCGGGTGCGCGCCGCTACCCTACGCCTGCCGGAGTGTAGCAGGCGGTCGGCGGATGTCCGAGCCGCGTTGGTCCGTCGCTGGGAAGATGCACGGGTGCCTGAGATTCTGGGAATCCTGAACCTGACGCGCGATTCGTTTTCCGACGGCGGGCAGTACCTGTCGCCGCAGGCTGCCGTCGCGCGGGCGGAGCAACTGCTACGCGACGGCGCCGACGTCATCGACGTCGGCGCGGAGTCCACGCATCCGGACAGCGAGCCGGTTCTAGAGCAGGAAGAGATTCATCGGCTGTCAGGGGTGTTGCCGGCGATGCGCGCGCGAGGCGCGCGCATCTCGGTCGACACCTGCAAGCCGAGCGTGATGAAGTACGCCATCGACGCCGGCGCTGAGTTCATCAACGACGTGCGCGCCTTTCGCGAGTCCGGCGCCATCGATGCCGTGCGGCGCTCGTCCGCCCGGCTGATCGTCATGCATTCGCGTTCGCCGGCGGCGCGGGCGCAGCGGGAAACAAGCGACGCCGTCTGCGCCGACGAGATCGTGGGGCAAATTGAGCGGTTCTTCGCCGAGCGGCTGGACGCGTTGGCCGCCGCCGGCATCGACCGCGCGCGGATCATCCTCGACCCGGGCATGGGCTTCTTCCTCGGCAGCGACCCGGAACTGAGCACGGCGGTGCTGCGCGAGCTGCCGCGGCTGGCGCGGCTGGGATGTCCGCTCCTGGTCTGCACGTCGCGCAAGTCGTTTCTGGGATCGCTGCTGGGCGACCGCGAATCGCCGCGCCCGGTCGGCCAGCGCTGGGCCGGTACGCTCGCGTCGGAGTTGTGGGCCGCGGCGCACGGCGCGGCCTATCTGCGCACTCATGACGTGCGTGCCCTGCGCGATGCGCTGCGCGTCGACGCGGCGATCCGGCCGCAATGATCATGGCCTGAGCTTCGCGCGCGCTTTCCCGGCGGCGCCTCGCCGAGCGCGCTCGGCGGGTGCGGCGCGCAGTACACGCGCCAGCGCGTCGAGAATGGCGTCCGCCCGGCTGGAGACCGGCGGCGCGACGTCGCCGTAGATCATGCCCACCACCGGCTGAAGGACGAGTCCGAGCAGGAACTGCATGGCGAGGTCCGGTTCGATGGGCCGCAGCACCCCCGCTTCGCGGGCGCGTTGCAGCGCGTGCAGCAGCAGCGTTCGCACGCCCTGCTCCGCCGGCACGCTGCCTGCCAGATCGTGCTGGCTCAGCAGGAGGAACTTCAGCAGCAGCGGTTGCTCGTCGGCGAATTGCAGGAACTCGCGCACCAGGGCCGCCAGCTCGGACCATTCGTCCGGCGCGCCGCGCGCCGCCCGAATCAGGCGCGCCAGCATGTCGTCGAAGTGCCGCCGGTAGACCGCGGCGGCGAGGTCGTCGCGGTCGGTCCAGTAGCGGTAGAGCAGCCCGGGCGAGACGCCCGAGACGCGCGCGATGTCCTTGATGCTGGTGGCGTGCAGGCCCTTGGCGGCGATGATCTGAACGACGGCGCGTTCGATGGCGTCACGCTTGAGGACGGGGCGTGCCATAGCGGTCCTGAGCCCGGCCCGGGCTGCGCCATGGGTGTCGGCGAAGCAGCCGGCAGCGCGGCGGGGCCTGTCGATTGAAAGGCGGCGGCGGGATTCGAACCCGCGAATGACGGTTTTGCAAACCGTTCCCTTAGGCCACTTGGGTACGCCGCCCGCGTGCCCGCGATCCGCCCCAACCGCCGGCCACCGAGCCCGCCGCCGCGGGGCGTTCGCGGCTCGGCATCATACGCGCCACGGTCGGCCGGCGGCAAGCGTGCGTTCCCACCGCGCGCCGCCATCCCGCCTTCAGTAGCAATCGACTCCGAAGTTCTGAAGCAGAATCGAAAGGTCGATCAGATCCACGTCGCCGTCGCCATCCATGTCCCCGCTCGAAAAAGTCTGCCCGCTGGCCGCGCCGAAATTCACCAGCAGTTGCGACAAATCGAGCGTGTCCACGCGCGTGTCGCCGTTCAAATCGCCCGGGACCGGCGACGGATAGACCAGCAGCGCGTCGTCGCTGGTCCGCGAGCCGCAGTAGTTCGTCACGACCACGTGGTAGTAGCCCAGATCGCCCGGCGCGAGCGCCGCGATCGCGTAGCTGGCGCTGCCGGCGCCCGGGATCGCCACGCCCTGCCGATACCACTGATAGAACAGCGGCGCGGTGCCCGCGGCGGACACTGACAGCGTCACCGCTTCACCCAGGCACGCGTAGGTGTCCTGCGGCTGCGACGTGATGCTGACCGGCAGCAGGCTGTCGTCGGGATAGAGGGCGTGCGGATCGCTGATCACGTTCCCGCACATGTTCGACACGGAGACCTGATAGATCCCTCCGTCCGCGGCGTCGAAGTCGCTGATGGTGTAGCTCGGACCGGTCGCGCCGGGGATCGCCACGTAGTTATGCCACCATTGGTAGCTGAGCGTTCCCTCGCCGACCGCCAGCACGGTCATCGTGTGCGCGCCGCCGGGGCAGACCGGGAACGCGCCGACCGGGAAGTTCACGATCGACACCCCGTCGTAGGTCAGGTCGCACGCCAGGCTGTTGACGTAGGGCAGGATCGCCTCGTTGATCGTCCGCGGGTGCATGTGCATGATGATGTTCGCCACGCCGCCCGGGCACCCATGACAGTAGCTCATGATCGTGCCGTCGGTGGTGCATTCGCCCCAGGCGCAGCCGTCGACCGGCGGCGTCATGTCGTGCGTGTGCGGGGCACCGAAGTTGTGGCCGGTTTCATGCGCGACGACATACGGGTCCCAGTTCTGCCCTTGATGGTCCTGGAGCGGCAGCGGAAAATAGCCGCCCAGATTGGCCGACAGGCCGTAGTTGTAGTTCCAGTTGCACAAGCCCGGAACGTACGCCACGCCTCCGCCCAGCGGCCGGCCGGAGTAGAAGTGCGTGACATTGCGGTTGATGCCGCGCATGTTCGCGTTCCAGTAATTCTGGAACTGCGTAAGCTGGCTGCCCGTGTCAGGCTGGTCCCACGGATCAGCGTCCGTCTCCCACAGGCGAACGTAGGACACGATCAGCCCGACGTTGAAGTCCATCTCGTAGATGTAGCTGACGGCGCCGCTGAGCGTCGCGACGTAGGCGCTGGCCGCATTCAGGTCGCCTCCGAACAGAGCGCTGGTGAACTCCCGGTCGGTCTCGACCGCGAAACGCGCCCGCCGACAGGTGGCGCGGGTCGACTCGCCGCCCGGCTCGCGCTGAACCGGCGGAAGCGCGCCGACGGGGCCGAGCGTGAACTCATCCGCGCCGCACTCCCAAGGTTGAAGCGGAATCGCCTCCGGCGGCACCCGACTGCGGTCGTAGCACACCACCGGGCCGTCGTACCCGTGCGGGCCGCTCGAAACCACAAACCGGCCACCGGAATAATCGGCCCAGCCGTGCGCCGCCGAACCCGAGAGGCTCAGAAACACGCTGGAATCAGGTTCGCCCGCGACCGCGCCGGCCAGCAGAACGACGTCCGGCCGGGGCAGCGGCCACTCGCGGGTTCCGTCCGACGCGACCAGTTGCGCGTCGGACGCGAAGATCTCCATGCGGCGCAGGTCGAGCGTCAGCGCGCGGTCCGCGTCAACGGCGAAATCCGTCAGTTGCAACTCCGACACGTCCCGCAGCGCGTTCAGGCGCGCAGCGTCGAGCCGAAGGGCGATTCCGTACTGAACCGATCGCGTCGCGTCGCGCACGAGAGGTGAGGTGAACGCCGAAGTGCCGTCCTGGGAAAACGTCGAATCGGCGAGCAGGCCCGCCGTTAGAAGCGCAGCCAGACACATTCGAATGCGTCGCATGACGAGCTACCTCAGAGTGAACGGGCACGGGCAGCCGCTCGAAAGCCCGGCTGACCGGCGCCGAAGCCGCCCTTCGTCAGGTTATCGCGCTGCGCCCGCAGCGGAAAGGGCAATCCCAGCGCGAATCGCGGCGCGGAATTGCGGTCGGCGATCATCCCCGCAGCGGGCAGCCCGCACAGGGCCCGATACAATCGCCGGCATGCCTGGCAAGACCGATCAACCCACCTCCGACTTTGCGTGGGACCGCGCGACGCTCTCGGACCCGCACGCGCGCGACGACAAGGCGGCGCGGGTCGAAGCCATGTTCGACGCCATCGCGCCGACCTACGAGCGCGTCAACACCGTCGCCAGCTTCGCCCAAGACGCGCGCTGGCGGCGCCGCACGGTCGCCGCAGCCAACCTGAGCCCGGCCGACGTGGTGCTCGATGTCTGCTGCGGCACGGGCGACATGGTCCGAACGCTTGCGGTGAACGACCCGGCTCCGCGGCTGATTCTCGGTCTGGATTTCTCCGCCAACATGCTCGCCCACGGTGCGTATCCGGAAGTGCGCGTGCCTCTGCAACTGATCCGCGGCGACGGACTGCGGCTGCCGCTGGCCGACCGGTCGGTCGACGTGATCACCTGCGCGTTCGGCGTGCGAAATTTCCAGAACCTGCCGGCCGGGCTGGGCGAGATGCGGCGGGTGCTGCGTGCCGGCGGCCGCGTCCTGATCCTGGAGTTCGCGCTGCCGGAGAATCCGCTGTTCCGGTGGGGGTATCGCTTTCACACCGAGGTGATTCTGCCGCGGCTGGGTACCTGGCTCAGCCGCGACCGCAGCGGCGCGTACAAGTACCTGCCCAAGTCGATCGCGACATTTCAGCGGCGAGGCGAAATGACCGCGCGGCTGCGCGAAGCGGGCTTTTCGACCGTGACGGCGACTCCCATGAACTTCGGCGGCGTGGTGCTGTACCGCGCGACCCTCGAGACCGAAGCAGGTCAGGCATAGCTGCCGGTGTCGGCGGATTTGCGCGGGCCGCGCTCGGCGGCGGCGCGGCGCTCGTAGCCGCTTTCGCGGTGGGCCAGCAGCGGGTCGCGCGGCAGACCGCGGGCCGCGCGATACCCGGCGAGGAAGGGGCGGACGTCGCTTGCGAAGGCGTCGCGATAGGCGCGCTCCGCCAGCATGACGTCATCACGCTCGCGGGCGGCGGCGGCGGCGGACTGGTCGATCAACAGCGCCTTGGCGAACAGCTCCTGCGCGTTCATCACCGTCTGGATCATCGCGTCGATCTTCGGCTGGATCGTGTGCGACTGGTCGATCATGTAGGCGATCGGAAGCTCGGCGCCGCGCTCATGCTCCGCCAGCGCAATCTCAGCAAAGATGCGGAAAAGCTGGTACGGGTCGATCGATCCGAGCGTCAGGTCGTCGTCGGCGTACTTGCGATCATTGAAGTGAAACCCGCCCAGCATGTCTTCATCGATCAGGAACGCGACGATGTGCTCGATGTTGCAGCCGGGCAGGTGATGCCCCGTGTCGACCAGCACGCGGGCGCGCGGCCCGGCCTGCTTCGCGAGCACGTACGCCATCCCCCAGTCGGCGATGTCGGTGTGATAGAAAGCCGGCTCGAACGGCTTGTACTCCACCAGCATCGTCATCGCGGCCGGCATGGCGGCGTGAACCGCGCACAGCGCCTCGGCGAACCAGCGCTTTCGCCGGCGCATATGCCCTTGACCGGGGTAGTTCGTGCCGTCGGCAAACCACAGGCTCAACAGATTCGAGTGGAGCTGCTGACCCAGCCGAACGCAGTCGAGCAGGTGAGACAAGGCCCGCTGACGGATCGCCGGATCGCGATTGGCCAGCGATCCCCACTTGTAGCACACGTCCTGGAACACGTTCGGATTGATCGAGCCGATGCGCATGCCAAGCGACTCGGCCTGTTTCTTCACGGCGAGCGGGTCGGCGCCGGGCGCGAAATCCCACAGGACGTGCACCGCCACGCTGGGGCAGCAGCCGGTGCAACGATGAACCTGGGCCGCGTCGGCGAGCTTCTCCTCGATCGTGCTCGCGGCGGCGGGCTGCGGAAACTTGCCGAAGCGCGTGCCGGTGTCGGCGTAGCCCCACGTCGGCGTCTCGATCAGGAATCGGTCCAGCCGCGCCGCCAAATCGGCTTCGCGCTCGCCGCTCAAGCCGGCCATGACTTGCTCCGTCCCTGAAACCGCGCGCCGATCGCCGCGGGGGCGGGAATCAGAAGTCGAACTGGTCGATGTTCTCGCGCGTGAACACCAGGATGTCGCCCAGCAGAATCTGATCGCCCTCGATCTTCTTCTCGCCCAGCCGCCCCGCCGGCAGACCGGTCGCGCCGGACTTGAGCCGCCCGCGCGCCAACGCGTCGGCCGCGTAGACCGTCAGGTAACCCAGGTCGACCGTGTTCCACAGCACGACCGACTTCACCGTGCCGTCGTGCACGTAGCCCTTCATGTCGTTGGGCGTCGCCAGGCCGGTGACCAGCACGCGGCCAGCCTGCCCGCCCTGCTTGATCGCCTCGGCGGCGCCCGGGAACGAGACCGAGCTGATCCCGAAGACGCCGCGGAGATTCGGATAGACGCTCAGCAGGTCGCGCGTCATCTGAAACGCGACGCGCTGGTCCTCGTTCGACGGCTTGGTCGCCACCAGACGCAGCTTCGGGTAGCGCTCCAGCCGCCGCTTCATGAACTTCATCCAGTCATTCTGATTGGCGGCGGTCAGCGTGGCGGTGACGATCGCGAGGTCGCCCTCGGCCTCGTCGCCGCCGAGATCGCGCGCCATCGTGTCGACCAGCGCGAAGCCGATCTGCTCGGGCGTGGCCTGGTTGACCATGAACTCGCGTGCTTCGGGGCGCGCGTCGGCGTCCCACGTGATAACGTGAATGCCCTTCTCGCGGGCGCGCTTCATGGCCGGCGCGACCACGTCCGGGTCGTTCGGCGAGACGGCGATCACGTCGACGCGCTGCAACGTCCAGCGCTCGATCATGGACGCGGCCTTCTCGGGTGAGCCGTCGGTCGGGCCGTCGTAGATCAGCTTGATGTTGCCCAGCTCGTCCGCGGCTTCCTGCGCTCCCTTGGCGCAGCTTGTGAAGTACGGCAGCCCCTTTTTCTTGGGCAGCAGACAGATGGTGATGCGCTCGGATTGAGCGGCAGCGGCGGGTTCCGCGGGTCGCACGGTCGGCGACGCTTCACCCGCGCGGGCGGCCGCAGCCCCTGCCCAGAACGCGCAGGTCGCGAGCGTGATCGCGCCAAGCAGCAGGGAAACGCGGCGGGGGATTCGAGACATGCATGAACTCCGCATGGTGCTGAAGCGAGGTCGAGATCGGGACGGCCCGGGCCGCCTGCCGCGGGGTACTCGCTCCGGCCGGTCAGCCGCCGCGCCTTGCGAGGGCGCGCTGAAGCAGCACAGCTCCAATCAGCAGCAGGCCGACCGCGACGAGAATAAGCTCGTCATTGTTCCAACGCCAGCTTACGAACTGCCGCACCTCGTGCAGCAACAGCAGCCCCAGCAGCGTTCCTCCCAGACCGCCTTGCCCGCCGAAGACGCTGGTTCCGCCGAGCACGACCGCGGTGATGACGTCCAGCTCAAGCCCCGTGCCGATATCCGCCTTGGCGGTGTTGCGACGGGCGACGAACAGCGTTGCCGCCAGCCCGCTCGCCAGACCGCTGATCGTGTAGAGCGCGAGCTTCACGCGGCCGACCGGGATGCCCGAGAAGCGGCAGGCCGTCTCGTTGTGTCCGATCGCGAAGAGGTAGCGCCCCACCGCCGTGAATCGAAGCATGACCCATCCGGCCAGCAGGACGGCGACAAAGCACCAGCCGGGCAGCGACAGCCCCAGCCAATGCGCGTCGGACAGCGCGAGGAACGCCTCCGGAAATCCGGAGATCGGCCGGGCCCGGCTGATTCCCTCCGCCAGCCCGCGATACAGCGACAGTGTCGCCAGCGTTACGATCAGCGGGTGCAGCCGCGCGAACGCGACGAACGCCCCGTTGACCAGCCCTGCGACAGCACCCGTAAGCACGGCGAGCAGCGCGGCCAGCCCGATCGACGCACCGGCCTCGAACGTCAGCCCCAGCACGACCGCGCCAAGCGCCATCGTCGAGCCGACGGAGAGGTCGATCCCGCCGGTGATCAGGATCATGGTCATTGGAACGGTCAGAATCGCCAGCTCGAAGACCTGCGACGCGAGGCTGAGCTGCGTTTCCAGCGAGACGAATTCGGGGTTCAGCGCCCGCGCCGCCGCCAGCAGGCTTACGAGCAGCCCGAGCAGCACGCACTCGTGCAGCGGGAAGGAGCCCGCGCGGACGGTCAGCGCGGCAGCGTTCATGCGCCGGCCTCCGATCCCAGCCGGCTGCGCGCCAATCCTCGCGCGCGCCACAACGACCCGACGTGATCCTGAAGCACCGCGCCGAGAATGAACGCGCCCTGGATGGCACGTTCCCAGTAGGTCGCGGAATCGCCCAGCTCAAGGAACAGCAACACCGTTCGCACGATCCCCAGCAGCACGACGGCCAGCGCCGTGCCAATCAGCGTCCCTGATCCGGCGCGAATCGACGTACCCCCGACCACCACCGCGGTGACGGCGAGCAGTTCGAGCCCCTCTCCCAACCCGGATTCGATCACCGCGAGCTGCGGCACGCTCACCAGCGCCGCGACCCCCGTCAGGAATCCGGTCAGCGCGAACGTGAAGATCTTCAGCCGTCGCACCGGCAGGCCCGCGCTCCGGGCCGCATCCGGATTGCTGCCGACCGCATGGAGCCGAAGCCCCAGCGGTGTGCGATGGGCGATCCAAAGACCGACCAGGAGGACTAGCAGCGCGGTCCACAAGCTGACGGGGACTCCGACGACCGCGCCCGTGCCGAGCCAGCGAATGCCGCTTGGCAATGTGGTGATCCACTCCCCTCCGAGCAGCATCTCAGTCGCACCGCGCAGCACGGTGAGCATGCCGAGCGAAACGATGATCGACGGCACGCGTCCCAGCGTCACGAGCAGCCCGCTGATCAGCCCGATCGAGCTGCCGAGCGCCAGCGTGGCCGCGATCGCGATCCCGGGGGACCAGCCCAGGCGCTGCGGCGACGAGAGCAGACCCATCACGGCGGCAAGCAGCCCGAGCAGCGAGCCGACCGAAATGTCGATCTCGCCGACGAGGATCACCAGCGTCACGCCGCTGGCGACGATCAGCGTCGGCGCGCAATGGACCAGCATGTCGGCCGCGTTACGCGCTGTCAGAAACGACGGATTGGCCAGCCCGGTGCCGACGATTGTCAGCAGCAGCGCCAGCGCAACGCCCCACTCGCGCCGGACAGGTCGGCGCCGGGGTCGTGCGCGTGCGTCGCGCGAAGTGCCGACGCCGGTCATGCGCCGGCCCCCTGGGCGGTCGGCCCCGGCGGCATGGCCAGCGCCAGCACGGCCTCGGGCGTAGCCTGCTTGCGCGACCGCTCGCCCGCCACACGACCCTCGCACATGACCACCACGCGGTCGCTGAGCGTCAGGAGCTCGGGCAGATCGGAAGAGATCAGCAGCACCGCCAGCCCTTCGTGCGTGAGTCGGCGGATATGGGCGTGGATTTCGTACTTGGCGCCGACGTCCACGCCGCGCGTCGGCTCGTCGAGAATCAGGATGCGCGGCTTCGCGGCCAGCCACTTGGCGAGTAGCAGTTTCTGCTGATTGCCGCCCGAGAGCGACGACGCCGGCGCGCCAGGTGACGACGCCTTCACGCCGAGAAGCTGGAGCAGCCCCCGCACGAGCGAGCGCTCGCGGCCGGATCGAATGAACCCCAAGCGGCTCAGGCCGCGCAGCAGCGCCAAGGTCAGGTTCTGGCTCACCGGCAGCGGAAGCACCAGCCCTTGCGTTCGACGGTCCTCCGGAACGAGCACCACGCCGCGCTCGATCGCGGCTCGCACCCCGGTGCTGTTCACCTCGCGACCGGCGACGCGAAGGGTGCCGCTGGTAGACGGCTCGACTCCGGCCAGAACGCGTGCGAGTTCGGATCGGCCGGCGCCGACAAGCCCGCCCAGGCCGAGCACTTCTCCCGCGCGAAGATCGAGGGAAACGCCCGCGAACGAACCCACGCGGCTGAGCCTGCGGACTTCCAGCAGCGTCGCTCCGGCCGCGGGCTGCGTACCCGCGGCAGCGGCCGACGAGCCAATCGACCGACCGACCATGCGGCGGATCAGCTCATCCGGGCCCAGGTCGGCGGCATACTCCGTACAAACCAGCCGGCCGTCGCGCAGCACCGTGATCCGCTCGGCCAGCGACACGAGCTCTTCGAGCCGGTGGCTGACGTATAGAATTCCCACTCCCCGCCCCGCCAGCCGGCGTACGGTCGCGAGGAGCAAGTCGGCTTCGCGTTGAGACAGGCAGGCCGTCGGCTCGTCGAGAATGAGAAACCGACAGCGGCGCGAGAGCGCCCGCGCGATGGCCGTCACCTGGCGCTGCGCCAGCGAGAGCTCGCCGACCGTCTGAGTCGGGTCGAGCTTCTCGCCGAGCGATTCGAGCAGGTCCAGCGTCGCGCGGCGGGTCGCTTGGCGGTCGAGCCAGAGTCCGCCGGCGCGCGTGCGCTCGTGCCCCACGAAAATCGAGTCCTCGACCGAAAGATCGGGAAACGCCAGCGGCTCCTGGTGGATCACGCTCACGCCCGCGCTCTCGGCGGCGTAAACGTTTCCCGCCGGCAGCGGATGGTCCCCGATGCGGACCTGGCCGCGATCAGGCCGCAGCTCACCGGAGCAGATGCGGATCAGCGTGGACTTGCCGGCTCCATTCTCGCCGCACAGCGCATGAATCTCACCGGCGCGAAGCGAGAGCGACACGTCGTCGAGCGCCAGTACGCCGCCGAACGACTTTCCAATCGAGACGGCGTGCAGCGCCGCAGGCGCGTTCACGGCTGGGGCGCCTCGAACTGGTAGCGCCCGGAGCCAACGCGAAAGACCGCCGAGCCAGACTCCATGCGCAGGAACTCGACCGCGCGGGCGTTCGCGGCCGGCTGTCCGCTCTCGCGCACCGCATCCAGGCTGGCGGCGGGAACGAAAACCGTCGCCGTCACGTTCGGCGGCACTTCGATGGCCAACTCGAACTTGCCGTTGTCGAGCTTCCAGCCGCTCGTGATGCGGCCGCGGATCGAGTCGTAGCTGCCGCGCGCCCAGGTCAATCCCGGACCCGGCCGCGGTCGAACGAGGATGCGCTCGAAGCCCGGCGCCTGCGGGTCGGGGCTGATTCCGAGGATGACCTTGTACATCCACTCGCCGACCGAGCCGATCGCGTAGTGCGCGAACGAGTTCATCCCCGGATTCTGGAACCCGCGGCCCTCGACGTAGCCATCCCAGCGCTCCCAGATCGTCGTCGCGCCATGATCGATCGCATAGCCCCACGACGGCATCTTGCGATTCAGCGCCAGCCGGTACGCATCCGCGTTGTAGCCGCGCTGCGACAGTTCGAGCATCAGCGGAACCGTGCTGTGAAAGCCGGTCGAGATCTGCCCGTCGTATTTCTGGAAGCACTCCACCATGCGCCGAGCCGCGGCGGCCTGAATCGTCTCGGGCAGCAGTTCGAAGTTCAGCGCGATCGCGTAGCCGGCCTGCGTGTCGCCCTCGATGCGCCCATCAGGCTGCACATACGCGCGGTTGAACGCGGTGCGAATGTCCCCAGCGAGCTTCGCGTACTGCTTCGCTTCGGCGTCGCGGCCGAGCACGCGCGCCATCTCGGCCACCAGTTGCGTCGAGCGCGCGAAGAACGCCGTCGCGAAAACCTCCTTGGGAACTTCGGCGCCCGTGCCCGGCCAGCCCTCGAGCTTCAGCGTGTCGGCGTTCAGCCAGTCGCCGTAGTCGTTCCCGCGGCTGCTCTTCCACAGCAGGTCCGGGTTCTTCGAGCGGATGTACTCGACCCAGCGCACCGCGGCGTCAAACTGCTCGGCGAGCATGCGCCGATCGCCGTAGTAGAGGTACGCTGCCCACGGCACAAACACCCCCGCATCGCCCCAGGCCGGCACGCCGGAAAAACGCACGTTCGGGTCGAACGGCTGCGGCGAGAAATCCGCGAAGCGTCCGTCAGCGGCCTGCGCGTCGCGGGTGTCTGGAATCCACTTGGTAAAGAACGCCGCCATGTCCATGTTGAGGCACGCGGTCGGCGCGAAGGCCAGGATGTCTCCCATCCAGCCGCAGCGCTCGTCGCGCTGCGGGCAATCGGTGGGCGTGCTGTGCAGGTTGGCGCGCTGCGTCCAGAAGATGTTCTGCCAGAGCTTGTTCAGCAGCGGCTCGGAGCACTCGAAGCTGCCGACCTCGGGCGCGGCGGAGTGAAACACGCGGCCGGTCAGCGTGTCGGGCGTGGGCTGCTCGGTCAGGCCGGTCACTTCGACGTAGCGGAAGCCGTGGTAGGTGAACAGCGGCTCGTAGACCTCAATGCCCTCGCCGCGGAGCGTGTAGCGATCGGTCTGCGCGGCGCCGCGCAGGTTTTCCGTGTAGATCGTCCTGTCCGGGTTGAGCACTTCCGCATGACGCAGCGTGATCGTCGTCCCCGCGGGTCCGCGCGCCCGCAGCCGGCACCAGCCGACCATGTTCTGCCCCAGGTCAAAGACGTACGCGCCCGGCTTGGGCTCGCTGATGCCGACCGGCGTCAGCTCGCGCGTCACGCGGATGGGTTCGTTGGGCTGCGCGACCAGCCGCGCCTTGGGTGCGTCGAACACCTTCGCCGCCGGCCAATCGCCGTCCACCGGCCCCGGCGAGCACCAGTTGTTGACACCCCGTCGGGCGTCGACGGTCACGCCGTCGAGCAGGTCGGCGGTGCGAATCGGACCGTTCAGCGTACTCTGCCACGAGCCGTCGGAGACGATCGACTCCGTGCTCCCGTCGGCGCGCGCAATCTCCAGCCGCAGCAGCAGACGGGGTTGGCGACCGTAGATCGCGCGCGGCGGCCCGTTCGGCACGATGCCCGTCAAGCCGATCTTGCCGGCGTACCAGCCGTCGCCGAGGACGACGCCCAACGCGTTGGCGCCAGGCGAAAGCAGTTGCGTCACGTCGTAGGTCTGGTACTGCACGCGCTGGCGATAGTCGGTCCACTCGGGCGCGAGAACCTGGTCGCCGACGTGCCGCCGGTTGATCCACAGGTCGTACAGCCCAAGCGCCGTCGCGTAGAGCGTCGCCCGGCGGATCGCGGGCCCGTCCGCGGGCAGCTCGAATGTCTTGCGCAGCAGCGGCGCGGGCAGCGGGTCATAGCCCGTCGCGGGCGGCGGCACGGCGTCGCCGATCCAGCGCGCCTCGCCCCAATCCTCGGGCCGCAGCAGCCCCATGCTCCAATCCGACGGCTCGCTCCACGCGGACTCGCGCTCATCCTGATCCCAAACCCGCACCTTCCAGAACGCCCGCTGGCGCGACGTCAGCGGCTTGCCGGCGTACTCGATCTGGTTGCACCGGCTCGACTCCACTCGTCCCGAATCCCACAGCGGGCCGCGATCCGCCGCCAGCGCGTCGCTCGAGTCGGCGACGAGCACCTGATACGCGCGCTGCGACAGCCCGCGGGCGTCGCTGTCGCGCGCCGTCAGAATCCAGCTCAGCCGCGGCTTCAGCACGTCGATCCCCTGCGGCGCCGCGCGATACTCGCAGCGCAGGTTCGCGGGAATCACCCCCGAACCTGCGGCGGCCGCCGACACGCCCAGCCAGGCAAGGCCCACAACGAAGCAGCCGATGGGCAACACACCTGAGCGAATCGACGGTGCGATCACGGGTGCTCTCCTGAGTCAGGAACCGGACGGCGGCCGCAAGTATAGCTCCGCGGGCGCGCCGCATGGACCGCCTGGAAGCGCGATCGGGAATCACGGCTGCGCCGTGCGGTCTGGGGGGCTGGTTGCGGCTTCCGGCGCTTGCAGGAACCGGGACGATTCGGCGGCTTCTTCGTGGCCCTCGCCCAGCAGCGCCAGGCGCATCGCGAGCGCCTCCTCGGCGCAGGAGCGCGCGGCGGGAATGCCGCCCGTGTCGCGTTTCAGCCGCGCGAGATTGTGCAGCGCGCGGCGGCCCGACGGTCGCGCTGCGAAGCGTCGGCGCTCGCGGGAAGCCGCTGGTACGCGCGCTGGCGTATCTGCAACGCTTCCGCGTACGCCGCCTCGGCATCCCGGCTCTACCCGAGCTGCTTGCAGACGCTGCCGAGGTTGTTGACGCGCGCAGTGTGGGAGCCAGGGTTGACAACGCGACCACCCTGCGGATGGGTCGCGTCAACGCCGGCAGCCCGGCGACCGGGATGGGCTGAAGGGCGGCACGGCTTCAATCGCGCGCTGTGCTGTCGGCGGCGCGAGCACTCGGCGCTTGCTGGGCATCGCCCGCGCTTTCCATGGGGACACGGAATGAGATTCCGAGCCGCGCGGCGGTTTCGCGAAAGACGGTTCCGGTCGCAAGTCCGAGCAGGCGAGCGGCCCTTTCCTTGTTTCCCTGTGCCGCTCGGTACGCCCGTTGGAGGAAAGCGGTTTGAACAAACCTGATGGTCTGCGCGTACTCCGAGAGCGGGATCGTCTCGAGCACTTTCCAGCTCTCGTCGGCCGGGCGCCGCAGATCGCTCGTGGCTGCGACGGCCTCGTCGCGCGAAATGGGCGCATCCGTCACATTCAGGTTGAGTCGTATCAGGACCCGCTGGAGGGAGCGGAAGTTCCCTGGCCATGAGCATTCGCGGACAAGGAAATCGAGCGCATCGCGCGAAATCGGCCGCGGAGCGCGGCCCGCGTGAGCGCGAAACACGTCCGCCAGGAGGTCCGCGGCGGCTTCCTCCACGAAGGCCCGCACGTCGTCCGGACGCTGGCGCAGGGGCGGTACGTGGATCTCCAGAGTGGAGATCCGGAAATACAGGTCCTCGCGAAACGCGCCCTGCCAGACCAGTTGCCGAAGGTCGCGGTTGCTGGCGCTGACGACGCGAAAACGAAGGCGGCGCACGCGCACCTGACCCACGCGCGCGATCTCATACGCGCCCCCAATCGGCTGCAAGGCTCGCAGTAGCTTGGTCTGGTGCTCCGGGCGCAGATCGCAGATTTCGTCCAGAAAGAGGGTCCCATTGTGCGCCTGTTCGCACGCGCCCGGGTTGTCGTGCGTCGCACCGGTGAACGCGCCTCGCCGATGACCGAACATCGTGCTCTCGAACAACTCAGGCGGAATCGCCCCGCAGTTCACCGCCACGAACTCGCCACGTGCGCCCGAGGACTCGTGAGCCAGCCGGGCCAGCGCTTCCTTGCCCGTTCCGGTCTCACCGCAAAGGAGGATCGCGGCGTCGGTGGCGGACGCGGCAAGCTGCACCTCTCGGACCGCGCGCTCGAAACCGGCGTCCCGGCTCACCAGCCGCGCACTGGACGGACGCGCCTGGGCGCGCGATTCAGCCGTCAGGATTCCCTCGACCACGCTCAGCCAGATAGGCGTCAACGCCACCTTCTCGGCGCGCTGACGGCGCGACTCCGGGTCGAAGTACGATTGATACGTCTCGCCCGGGAATTTCGTCTGGGACAGGAGAACAAAAATCACCGTCATCGCCGGCGTTCCCGGGGTGAGGTGGTACGCCACGCTATTCTCGGGCAGCTCGTCACGCGCGCGACGAACTGCCTCGGTTGCGGCGGCGAGCAGTCGCGCGTAATCCGTAACCTGGTCCGGCCGGATGGAGGTCATGTACAGCCTGACCTGGGGGTGTCGCTGGCGCGCGCGCAGCCATGCGCAGTATGCCTCCAAACGAGTCTGCGAGTACCCGGCCCCCAGCAACTGCACCCGGCTGAAATGCTCGCCGAGACTGGTTTCGAGCAACCCTGCAATCGGCCCCGCGCCCTCGTCCGAGCCTTCGGCGGCACGAAGATCGGCCGCGCCGATCCAGGCGGCAAGCGTGCTTGGCATTTTTGGAATCCCTCCGCGCGCATCGCAACTTAGCGTATTTCGGCGAATGATTCACGTAAATCCGTGAATCCAGGTCACGCGCACAGACCGTTACCCGTGCGCGAATACCGATGTAACGAACTACACCTAAACAGGTTACAGACTAACAGCCTCGCTTGCGCCGCCGTTGGCACGACTCCTGAATCTTGAACATCAGGAGAAAACAATGTCAAAGCCGAAAAAGCCCGAATCCTTCCGAGAATTCCTGCGACGCAACCGGCTCGCCGCCGCGGTCGCGTCGATTCAGCGAGCGCGCCTGGCTGAGCGGCTCGAACATTCCGCTCAAGGCGGGGTAGGTCGCCTTCGAACGATCAAGCACTCCGCGCTGCAGAACGCGCGGCGGCTGTTTGATGCCATGCGAGCGGACTGGATCGCCGCAGCGCCGACGCGCGTCGACCACGTCTCGCGGAAATCCGCTTCTCGGCTGGATCAAGCCCGGATGCGCGTTCGAGGCGAATGTGGCCGATCGAGCGTTACCGCGGCGATTTCAATGCCCGAGCCGGTGCTGGTATGGGATCAGGAGCTGGGCCGGTTTCGCCCTGTTCACCCCGGCGACTCCGGCGATAGACTTTCCGCGGCCGCGCGGCTGCTCTGCCGCATGGAGAGGATCCGCGGCCGAGAAGTCGATTTATCCCATCTGAACCGGGGAGCCAGGAATGCGGCCCAACGGTAGCGATCCCGCGCGGTCAGACGCTCCGGCAGCCGCGACACAGGCGTTGGGTGCGCGAGGCCCCTGGCGCGAATTCGCCACAGAGCCGCTTCCGCACATCCTGCGCAAGCAGGATCTCAAGGATCGAATCCTCTCGCTTGCGACGTTGCTGGAAGGCCTGCTCGGCCTGATTGCGCCTGGCGAATTGGACGAGCAGGGCAGGCCACTCACCCTAATGCCTCTGGTACGACGCAGGGACGAGTTGTTCTCCAGCGCCAAGCGCGTGGTGTTCGGGCTGAAGATCAGAAACCGCCTGGCTCATCCGTCGTCGCACACGGACTTCTGGCAGATGCCGCGCGCTGCGGACGCGCTGCGAGACGCGGAGCGGTACCTACAGCGCGGCGTGTACGACCTGCTTGAGCACGTTCCGTCCGAAACGCGCCGGCGGGTGCTCGACGACCCTCACGGCATCGAGCTGACCAAGTCCCTTCGTGAGATTGAGCAGTCGACGAACGATCCGATTCAGCGACTGGTGCTGCTCAGGGACCGCCTGGCGGCGCTGCTCACTCAGATCGACGTGTCCGGGGGCTTTCCGCTCTATCAACTCGGCAGTGACGATCCGGCGCCGACGGCCATCGATCGCTTCCGTCGCCATCATGCCCGCATTCCCGGGATCGTCCCGTCTGACGTGGAAAACGCGCTCACGCTGGCAATGGACGCCGAGCAGCAACGCGACACCTTGGGCCGAATGCCCTACGAAGTCCTGAGCCGGGCCGGCGTCGCTGTTTCGGACGCCGTTCGGAAGCTGGAGCTGGATCCGGTGCTCGAGGGAACACAGGCGGAGGCGCCTCCGGCCGCAACCCCCCAGGTCCAGCCCAATGCATCAGCACCTGCGGCGCCACCTCACACGTCAGCGCGCGCTGCAGCGCGCTGGCCTTGGGCGGTGGCCGGCGCCGCCGTAATCCTGACCACCGCCTGGGCAACCTCGTCGGTCTTCCGGAGCCAGCACGTCGCAGGCGTTACGCCAGTACCCACGCCAATTCCGCGCACGCCCCCTGATTCGATGATCGTTTGCCGCGATGCCGCGATGGCATCCGATGCGCGCGCGCGCTCCGCACAGGCCGAACGCCTGGCACGGGAGAGGTACTCAGCCGCCGTGGGTACACTCGCCCGCGCCCGAGAGGCCGAGAGAGTATCCGATTACAATCGGGCCCAGCCGCTGTACGATCAGGCCCGCATCGGATTCGATGGCGCCGCCGAACTGGCGGACCTCTGGAGCAGCGCGCAAAACGAACAAGCCAGCATGATGCGTGAATTGGAACGGATTCCGCACGACTTGCTTGCCGCCGAGTTCGCTGGCGAGCTGCGCGCGACAACACAGTCCGCGGCGGCGGCTGCCGACACAGACGATCCAGCCCAGTTGTCGAAGCAAGCCGCCAAGGCTCGCATCGCAATCCACCGGGCGCACGTAGCTGTTGTGAAGCGGCGGCTGGAGCTGGTCACCGACCCGATCGAACGCATGCAATCGGCGCACGACCTGCTCGCGCTCGAACCCGAGGCCCCCGACATCCGCGAACGCTTCAACGAACTCGCGCGCGACACGCCGGGATGGTGGCTTGGCCGATCCGTTCGCTATGCGGCGGACGTGACCGAGCGACAGGCAGCGTCCGGCGTCTGGCGGTTTGTCGCGCTGGCGAATCACGCGATGGCAGACGAAACCGGCACGCGCGCTGCGCTTTCGAATGCGTTGCGAGTCCTTGACGAATCCGCCGATCAGACCGCATTCAGTCTCACGACCGGCTATTTCAGGTGTGGGGAGACCGCGCTGAGCGTCGGGCAGCCGCTGGTAACGCGTGAGGCCGCGGCGCGCTGCCTGGATTGGGTTCCGCGCATTCCCAACGAGCAGGACCGCGCGTGGTGGAGGGCCTGGGTTGCCGGCCTGGCACGGCGCAGCGGCGACGACGAAATGTGGCAGCGGCTCCGCAAGACACTTGGAGGCAGCAATCGACGGGACAACCGGGGCAACCCGTTTCCGGCCTTTGCATCCGCGGCGGCCGGCGACTTCGCCGAAGCCACTCGTCTGTCGGACGACTACTACGCCCCGTCCTGCATCGCCTTCTGGGCGGCAAAACTCGGCGACTACGACGTCTACCGACAGCAGTGCAATGTATCGGTGGATGTGATCGCGCGAGGGCTCGGCATCGACGCTCGGAACAAGGAAGTCGGGATGTTGAAATGGCTTGCCTGGGCCGACATTGAAGCCCACGACTTTCGGATGGCGCGAGTCAGGATGCAGGGCATCCCTTCCGAAAAACGCACGGAGATTCTCGAATCGCTCGCTGAGGGGCTGGCCGAAACCGGTCAAACCGCCGAAGCTGAGGGCGTACTGGCGGAGCTGAAGGATGCTCCGCTCCCTGCGATCTACGAGCTCTCACGACAGCATGCAGTTGCGAAACCGCCGTCGGAGCTTGCGGCGTGGCTGGAATCGTACGCGTCGCTCGCCGTTCGCGCGGCCGGGTATGCGGGCGCCGCGTCGCATTTCGGGTCAGCGCTTGCCTCGAAGCCAGCCAGCCACGAGTGAGTCAACTCACGACGCGCGGCCCTGCCCCGTCAGGAGCTACGTGGCCAGCCGATCCCAGACCCCCCTCCGCCCGGTTCACGCACGCCGCAATCGCCAGGTCCCCGGCCACGTTCACCGAGGTTCGGCACATGTCCAGCAGGCGGTCGATGCCGAGGATGATGCCGATGCCTTCGGCGGGCACGCCGACGCTTTGCAGCACAATGACAATCAGGGGGATGGAGCCGCCGGGGACGCCGGCCGTGCCGATTCCGGCCAGGACGGACATCAGGGCCACGGTGATCTGCTGCGGCAGGCTCAGGTCGACGCCGAAGACCTGCGCCAGAAACAGCACCGTCACGCCCTCGAAGAGAGCCGTGCCGTTCTGATTGGCGGTGGCGCCGACGGTCAGCACGAAGCGTGAGACGTCGGGCCGGATGCGCAGGTCGTGCTCGGCGACGCGCAGGGAGGTCGGCAACGTCGCGTTGGACGAGGACGTGGCGAAAGCGGTCATGAGGGCTTCGCTGGCGCCGATGAAGAACCTCAGCGGATTGCGTCCGCCCGCCAGCGACAGCATCAGCCCGTAGACGACGATCAGTTGAATGCCCAGCCCGCCCAGCACGGTGGCGGCGAACCCGCCCAGCGTGCTGAGAATCTCCAGCCCCAGCTCCGCCGCCAGCGAGAACATCAGCGCCGCGACGGCGTAGGGCGCCAGCGCCATCGCGTAGCCGATGACGCACATCAGCGTTTCGTAGGCGCCGTCGAGCGCGCTGACCAGGCCGGCGCCGCGCTCGCCGACCTGCGAAAGCGCGATGCCGAAGATCAGCGCGAAGAACATGACCGCGAGCATGCCGCCGCCGGGCGACGAGCCGTCCAGCGCGCCAACCATCTCCTGGAGCGGGTTGCGCGGGATGATGTCGAGCAGTGTTTCGAGCACGCCCTTGGCCTTGCCGGCCTGCTCTTCCATGCGGGCCGCTTCGAGCCCATAGCGCTCCGCGACCGCCGCGCGCTTTTCATCCGACAGCAACCGCCCGGGCTGCACCGCGTTCACCAGCGTGATTCCGACCACGACGGAGAGGCCCGAAAGGACGATGGTCCAGATCAGCGTCCGCAGCCCCATGCGCCCGAGCCGCCGAACATCGCCGACGCCGACCACGCCCAGCACCAGCGCGCAGAAGACCAGCGGCACGACCACCATCAACACCATGCGAATGAAGACCTGGCCGATCGGCTTGGTGACGTTGGCGATCGTCCAGCGCAGGCCCGCGTGCAGCCCGTCCGCCGGATGCGGCAGCAGCGCGTGGGACAGCAGCCCGGCCAGCGCGCCGATCAGCAATCCGATCAGGATCTTCCAGTGCAGTTCGAGCCGGCGGCGCGGCGGCGGCGATCCGGCCTGGTCGGAACCCGCGGGCGGCCCCCCCGCTCCGTTCGCGGGCGCAGGGGAAACAGACTCACGTGCGGCGTTGGGCTCGTTCGACACGGCAGACGTCCCGAATGAAGGGTTTGACCAACCATCGGGCCGCAGGCCGGTAGCACCTGACCGCCGCCCAGACCCATAGGCTACTCGCCGCGCTCCTCGGCATCCTCGTCCGGGGGAGGGCCGGATTCCGAGGGCGGCTCGAATGGCTCGATCGCCAGCTCGCCTGACTCGGAGCGCTGAATCTTCTGAATGCGCTGCTCGGCCTCGTCGAGGATGCGCTGACAATGCGCCTTCAGCGCCATCGCCTCTTCGTACTTGCGCAGCGCGTCCTCGATTCCGATCTCGCCGCTCTCCATCGCGGCGACGATCGCCTCCAGCCGCTGCATGGCTTCCTCGAATTTCAGCTTACGACTGGAAGCAGCCATCAGCGTCCCTCGCAGTCGGTCCGCGGTCGAGCGGCTGCCGCGGCGATGTTCAATCTACTGCGGCGTCTCGGCCGCGTCCTTGACGAAGATGTAGTAGAGCATGCCTTCGGCGCCGGTTCGACCGGCCAGGGCCTCGGCGCCGCCGCCGATGCCGAAGTAGACATCGGACCGCCCGGCCGCGCGGATCGCGCCGCCGGTGTCCTGGTCGCAGGCGAATCCGGCGTAGGGCCGCACCATCACGCTGCCGCTCTGAATCTCGGGCAGGTTGGTGTCCACGAACGCCAGGCAGGCGCGCGGGAAGACCGACTTGTCGGTTGCGAGCGAGCGGTACGTTGTGACCGGGACGTTGATGCTCCCGAACGGGCCGCCGCGCGATTCCTTGAAGAAGATGAAACGGTCATTCTGCCAGGTGTATTTTGGAATGTCCTGCGGGTGCTGGTGGAAATACTGCATCAGCGCCTGGAGCGAAAGCTGATCGCGCGAGAGCACGCCGTCTTCGATCATCTTCGCCGAGACCGGCGTGTAGCTGTGGCCGTTGTTGCCGGCGTAGCCCAGCTCGTAGAGCGAGCCGTCCGCCAGCTTGAGCTTGGCCGATCCCTGCACCGAGACGACATACGCCTCAAACGGGTCCTTCAGCCAGGCGACCTCGCGCCCGCGCAGCAGGCCGCGCTGCTCGATCTCGCGCCGCGTGAAATACGGCACGAGCCGCCCGTCCGGCGAACGGCGGCCGAGGATCATGCCTTCCGAGTCCTTCTCGAGGTCCGGCGGATACGAATAGAGCGGGTACTGGAAGGCCCCTTCGCGCTGCCGGCGGCCTTCGAAGATCGGCGTGTAATAGCCGGTGAAGAAGACGGTCCCCTGATCGTCGCAGCCGACTGATTGATAGACGTCGAAGCGCTCGCGAATGATGCGATCCAAGTCCGCGCCGCTACGGGCCTCGTGCAGCACGTCCAGAAACGTCTGCAACGATGCCAGCGCCCGGGCGTGGCTGATGTCGCCGTACGGAAAGTAGCGCTGGCTCGACGGCCGGCGCAGATACTCGATGCTGTAGCGGATGGCGCGCTCCAGCCCGCGCTGATCGGCGTAGCCGCGCGAGAAGTCGGGATACATTTCCGGCGGAATCTTGCGCAGCGCCAGTTGCCCGGGCGGCAGCGCGCGGCCGTAGTCCTTCGTCGGCTCCTCCGCCGGGCGGGCGCGCGGGCTCCACGGCTCCTCGTTCAGATTCTTGCAACCGGCCAGCGCGGCGACCGCCAACAAACAGAACGCCAACCCAGTCCAGCGCGGCATGCGTGAGGCGAATGACATGGCTCGGTTCCATCCGGAAAGACGCGGCCATCCTGACCGCTGAAGGCTCGACCACCCACGGTTGCCGAATTCTGCGACAAGGCCGCCGAGACGGCAAGTGCCGGCCGGTTTCGCCGGCGTCGTTACCCGCCGCGCGGCTCGTGGTACACTTCCGCGAGCCCTCGGAGAACCCGCCCATGTCCCGCAAGATCGCGCTGTTCTGGCCCGGAGACTACCGTCGTCAACCGAACGAGTGGGCCCGCCCCAGCATCGAAGCCGCCACGGCACAGATGGAAGCGGCGATTCGCAAGCTGGGCTGCACGCCCTACCGCGTCGGTGATTTCCTGACCCGGCCGCACGAGGCGATCGAACAGCTCGCTCCGATCGACGATCCGCTCGTCGGCGTCTGCGTGCACTGGTTCTACGGCCCGCACACGACCGACGGCGTGGTCGGCAAGCGCAATCCGCTGCTGCTGGCCAGCAACTTTTCCGGACAGTGGCCCGGTCTGGTCGGCTTGCTGAACACCGGCGCCTGCCTCACCTCCGTCGGACGCGACTTCAGCCGCATCTGGACCAGCGCCGCCGACTGGACCGCCGGCGCCGCGTTTATGGCCCGCCTGGACGAGTGGATCCGCAGCGGCCGCATCGCCTACCCAACCGGACAACTGCACACGCCGTCGGGCTGTCCAGCCGCCGCCGAGGACATCGCACGGCGCGTGCATGACGACATCCAGCGTCGGCGCGTTCTGGCGCTGATGCTCGGCGACACGTCGATGGGCATGATCAACGGCTATCTTGGCCACCGGCTGCTGAACACGATCGGCTTCAGCGAGCACAAGGTCGATCAGGCCTGGATCGTCGAGCGCGGCCGCAAGATCGAGCCGCGCCGCATCGACGCGGCCTTGGCCTTCGTTCGCGACCAGGGCGTGACGTTTCATTGGCACGGCAAGGGCTGTCCGCAGTCGATCGCAGGCGACGCCGCCGACTTTACCGAGGATGCGACGCGCGAACAGCTTCGCGACTATCTCGCGGTGCTCGACCTGGTGCGGGAATTCAAGACGGACTGCATCGGCTGGCAATACCAGCTCGGGCTGCTGCCGCTGCGGCCGCCGTCGGACTTCGGCGAAGGCCTGTTCAACTCGGTTTGCCGGCCCGAGGGCGACGGCGAGCCGATCATCACCTCGACGGAAGCCGATCAGGGCAACCTGGTGCCGATGGAGCTCATGAAGCGGGTGCTGAAGGCCAAGGGGCTGCACCCGGCGGTGATGTTTCACGACGTGCGCTGGGGCGGCGAGCTGAACGATCGGCTGGAGCCCTGTCCCGCGGGAAAGGGCGCGCGCTTCGTCTGGGTGCTGCTGAACAGCGGATCGTGCGGCGCGTATGCGTTCAACCACGACGCGGACACGCTGCGCGGCGTGCACAGCTATCGCCAACCGTCTGGATACTTCCCGCTGGCCGGCGGGACCTTCGCCGGCGAGAGCCTGCCCGGCCACGTGACCTGGGCGCGCGTCTGGATGAGCACCGAGCCGGGACAGGCCGGCGGCGCGCCCGCCGCGCGCAGCACGACCGAGCTTTGCATGGACGTCGGCCGCGGCGAGGTGTTGGCGCTGCCACCCGCGACGCGCGACGCGTGGTGGCAAGGCACAACCCGCCAGTGGCCGTTCATGGCGGCGGACCTGGGCGTCTCGCAGGAGACGCTCATGGCCCACTACATGAGCAACCACATCGCGGTTGCGTATGGCGACATCCGCGACGAGCTGATCGCGCTGGCGGGAATGCTGGGGATGCGCGTGCGCGTCTGGGGTCGCAACTAGCGGCTTGAGCCGGTAAATGGGAGAGCAGGCAGCGTGGCCAATTCAGGAACGAAAGTCACTGTCATCGGGGCCGGCATCGTCGGGCTCGCCAGCGCCATCAGGCTTCGCGAGGCCGGCTTCGACGCCACCATCGTCGCCGAGAAGCGCAACGAGCAGATCGTCTCGAGCATTGCCGGCGCGATCTTCTCGCCGTTTCGTATCCCCGGCGACGAGCGCACCCTGCGCTGGACGCGCGAGTCTTATTTCGTCTTCGAGCGCATGACCGAGTCGCACGACCGAAGCGATGACCACGGCGTTCGGCTCACGCGGCTGGTCGAGCTGCTGCACACGCGGGCGTATCTCACCGGCGGCGCGACGCCCTGGTGGTCAGGCGTGGTGCGCGAGTACCAGGACCTGCCGCGGATTCCCAAGCCGTACACCGGCGGGTTCGAGGCGCGCGTCCCCAAGATGGACATGCGCAAGCTGCTGCCCTGGCTGGAGCGCCGCTACCAGAAGCTCGGCGGCCGGTTCGTGCAGCGGCGCGTGTCCGACCTGCGCGAGCTGCTGACCGATGACGCACGCCTGGTCGTGAATTGCACCGGACTCGGCGCCCGCGAACTGGCCCGCGACCCCGCCGTACGCCCGATGCGCGGCCAGATTCTGCATTGCGAGAACACGGCGGGACTCAAGGACTGCATGGTCGAGGAGGCCCGCGGCTCGCAGACCACCTACGTTTTCCCGTTCGACGAGTACGTCGTGCTGGGAGGGACCTACGAGCGCGAGGTCGGCGACCAGCGCACCGAGGAACCCGCCCTGCTCGCCATCGTCGACCGCTGCCGCACGCTGCTGGAGCGCATGGAGGTGCCCGGGGCGGATCGCATCGCCGAGAAGCGCCTGCGGGTCATCGCCGGTCTGCGCCCGGCGCGGCGCGTGGGCGAAAGCGACGAGGCGGTCCGGCTGGAGGCCGAAGAGCTGGGCGGCGCCGGCTGGGTGATCCACAACTACGGTCACGGCCGCGCGGGCGTGACGCTGGCCTGGGGCTGCGCGGAAGACGTCGTCAAGCTCGTACGCGAGCGGGCATAGCTGAAGGGCGCGCCAAGCGGGCGCCCGAAAAAGGCTGAAGGCCGAACGTCGAAGGCGCTGCCGGAGCAGGTGGGAAGGTCGACAGGCCAAGAGGTCAAGGGCGCCGGGCGCGAAGAACGCCGCTCCGCGCACTTCGTCTCTCCGTCTCTCCGTCTCTCCGTCTCTTCGTCTCTGCGGCTCTTCTCTCCATCACGGACACTCGCCGCCGAACGCGATCAGCATCTCGCTCAGGTCGAGCAGGTCGACGGTGGCGTCGAGGTTGAGGTCGCCGTCGAGCCAGGCCACGTCGCCCGTGACGCCGAAGCTCACGAGCAGCAGCGACAGGTCGGTCAGGTCGATGCGCTTGTCGCCGCTGAGGTCGGCCGGGCACTCGCAGATGTCCATCGCGCCGTTGAGGTCGCGGTCTTCGCTGACGGCGAAGACGTAGGCCGAGCCGGAATCCTCGGCGGGGTTGTCGTCGTAGGGGGCACCGATCACGGCGAGATTGCCGGACAGGGCCACCGAGCGGCCGAACTCGTCCTGGTACGCGCTGTCCGATGCGACCAGCTTGGCGATCTCAATCCACTCGCCATTGAGCTGGCGCTGAAACACGAACCCGGCCCCGCCGTCGGCGCCGTATCCAATGTTGTTCTCCGCGCCGACCAGCGCCAGGCTTCCATCCAGCGCGACCGAGACACCGAAAAAGTCGGAATTCGCGTTGTCGTGATTGATCAACTGGGTCGTCTCGCTCCAGGTGCCATTCGGATCGCGCTCGAAGATGTACGCGGTGCCACCGCTCGGATTGAAGGCCGCGGCGGCGTCGGCACCGACCAGTATGGTATCTCCAGAGATCGCAACGGACTGTCCAAACTGCCATAGCGGGCCGCCGTCGTGCGGCAGCAGCTTTTGCGCCGGCAGCCATTCGCCGGCGGCGTTGCGCTCGAAGATGTACGCTGAGCCGGAGTAGTTTGCCAGCGTCCAATCGTCCTTCGCACCGACGACCGCCAAGTCGCCATCGATCGCGACCGAGCCGCCAAAGTAGTACCCCAGACCGTCCCAGTCCTCGACCCGCGCCGCCTGGAACCAGACCCCCTTCAGGTCGCGCTCGAAAACGTACGCGGCCGCCTCATAGCGCGCTCCCACGAGCAGGCGGTCATCGGCGAGGGACAAAACGTCACCGAATTTGGAGCCGGACGGGCCGACGAGCTGCGTGATCAGCTCCAATGCGGAGCCATCCCGTGCATAGACCTCGACGATGGGGTAGCCGACGAGGCCGACTGCGACCGAATCCCCCGACACCCCGACGGACCAGCCGAACGCATCGCCCGCTTGCCCATTCGGCCGCAAGAACTTCAATTCCCGAGTCCAACCACCGACGCTCGGCCGAAAGAACTGCACCGAACCCGACCCAAAGTCGATGTCGTCATCAAATGGCACCCCAACGACAGCCAGCCCGGGTGCCGCGGCCACAGTGAAGCTGAATCGGTCGGTCGCCGCTCCCTCCGAGTCGTAGAGTTTGAATTCCCCGCACTGCGCCGCCGCCGGCGGCACCACCGCAAGGTAGCACACCATCAGACCCGTGGTCATCGACCCGTAGCGGCGCAGTGCGAACATGGCATACTCCCTCAGGCTACGGCACGCCAATCAGAGTCGTGAAGATCAGCGACTTGTTGGCTTGCGAATCGTCCTGATGCAGGCCCGTGAACGCCGTATAGACCGTGTTCCCGTGCCGTGAAATCCCGATGTACTCGCGTAGCCTGAATCCCGGACCGTGGTCCCGCATGTTCAGCCTCAAGTCGACCCGACCGTGCCGCCGGCGGGCCATGCCCCCGGAGGGCTCCCCGAGGGCATCATGCGCCGCCGCCGGCCCGCTTGTCAAGCGCATTTCCCCCCGCCGCAGCGCGCCTGGCGGGGAGATTCGCGCCCGAACCGCCGCGCATGGCGCGGGAATTCGCGCCCGCGGCGGGCGTGCACGAGCGTACGCGGCAATCCGCGCGCCCGGTGGGCTCGAACGCGTCATTCCGCGCGCGACGTCATTC
>CAYXIO010000020.1:0-63921 GCA_964465125.1 uncultured Planctomycetales bacterium
TGCCCCGCCGACAATCCGGCCTCGGCTTCGCGCAGCTTGGCGATGATCTGCTCGGAACTGTGACGCTTCCGCTTCATCGAGAGTCTCCTGCCCACCGCGGGGCGGTTAGACTCTCATAACGACTGGATCAAGTTTGGGGGAGCAGGTCAACGCTTCTTCATGAACTCGGATCGCGTGCACCAGACGCTGCGGCAGCTCGCGCGGCGACTCGACGAGCTGAACGTGCCCTATGCCGTCGCCGGCGGAATGGCGCTCGTGGCCGACGGCTATGTGCGAACGACGGTCGACGTTGACATCCTGGTGTCCCCGGACGGACTCGCCCGCATCCGGCAGCAATTCGTCGGTCAGGGATACCTGCCGCCTTTCGAGGGCAGTCGCACTCTGCGCGACACGCAGACCGGCGTTCGGGTCGAGTTCCTCGTCACCGGACAGTTCCCTAGAGACGGCAAGCCCAACCCGGTCGCGTTTCCCGATCCACGCGAAACGAGCGTGGAGATTGACGGCGTGGAGTATCTGTCGCTGTCGTCCTTGATCGAGCTGAAACTGGCCTCGGTCATGACTAACCCCGGCCGGCTGCGCGACCTCGCGGACGTGCAGGAGCTGATTCGCGTGCTGAACCTGCCGGCGACGCTTGCCGAGCGGCTGAATCCGTTCGTGCGCGCGAAGTTCGTGGAGCTGCGCGAGCCGGTCCACGCGGGCGGGCAAGGGACTGAGTGAAGAGCGGCTTCGTTCCCGGCCTGGCGGGTTTGCGGCCGCCGACGTCCCTCAGATTACGATCGTCTTCTGCCCCCGGCGGCGCGGCCAGAAGAGCAGCACCAGCGCCGGCAGACCCACCAGCGCCAGCAGCGAGAGGAGTTGCGCCAGGTGCGGGTACTGTGGCGGCCAGAGCATCGAGTTGCCGCTGAGCCCGCGCAGCGCCTGACCGCCCGGGCCGAGCATGACGACGGTTGCGACCAGCGCGAGCCCCCCGCCAACAATTCCGCGCGCCAGGTGTGCGATGCCGGAGCGGCGTCGCGCGATGATCAGCATCAAAGTGCCGATCAGGACGCCGAGCGGCATGATGGGCGCCGCGATCTGCCCGCGCCGCGCCAGAACCGTCTCGCCGACGGCGCCGACGTAGACGGCTCCGTTTTCGATCAAGACGGTCTGTCCGTCGGATTCGAACCGGAACGGGGCGTGATACAGGAACGCGCCGACCAGCCCCCCCAGCAGCAGCAGCTTGCCGAGGAAAGCCAGACCCGCGTTGGTCGTGCGGCCCACGAAGGACGGCTGGTGCGCCTCCGCGACCGCCGCGGGCTCTGATACCGGCGAGCTCGGCGGTAGCGCGCTCCCCGGCGCTTCGCACGTTGTCTCCAGGTGCAGCCCGCGCGCGTCGCGGCCGCCGCGCACCACGAAGCGATCGGGAATCGCCCGCAGCGCGCGATTCACGGCGTGCTCGACGGACTCTCCGACGCGCTCGACCGAGCGGCCGAAATTCTCGACCGTGCGATTGAAGCCGCCACGCTCGTTCGGCGGCGCGGCATGCGCGGGCGGGGGTTCGAGCTCGGGTCTCGGTGCGAACGCCCAGCGCGGCTTCCACGCCGCCGCAAGCTGCACCAGCACGAGATTCGCGGCGCAGAAGATTCCGGCGGCGAGCACAGCGCCGTGTGCGTTGGCAAGGGAGGCGACGAGCATGCCGAACACGCCGTGCCAGAAGGCCTTGCCGCCATCCACTTCCTGCCCGGCGCCGGCGGCGAAGCGCTGTCGCCAATCGAAAACGAGGAACGCCCCGGCGAGCGGGATGATCAGCTTCGGAAAACCCGAGCCCGGCAAAGCGCCCGCGCTCGCCGCAAACCCAGGCATCGCGAAAAGACAGACCGTCACGGCGCGGACAATCCGATCGACGTAGGTCTCCTCCAGCGGGGATCGCCGAATCACGATCGCGTGGGAGACGAAGGCGCCGAGTGTGGCTCCGCCCAGCATCAGGAAGGTTGCGCCGAACGCCGCCCCGTCCTCCGCCATGATCCCCAGGATTCCGGAGACGCCGAACCAGACCAGCAGCAGGGTCAGGAAGTGCGCCCAGCCGGAAACGCCGCCGCTGGAGCCAGCGCCTGTCGACTCGCTCCGCCGGCGCTGGGCGCGTTCGGCGCGGCGGCGATCTCGCCGGGACATCGGCCGCTCAGGCATCGGGGTTCGCAGCACGTCGGGAATGGGCGGGATCGGCGGCAACTGGCCGGCCGCGCGCGCGTCCAGCTCGATCGGGCGGAAGACGGCCGGCGTCGCGGTGCGGGTCCGATCCGCATCGTGGGGCATTCCCGCCTCTCGTTGAACGGCATTAAGCGCGGCGGCGTCAAACGAGCGGATGCTCTCGTTGATCTCGTGGACCGCGGTGATCGCGTCCACCATCTCGTTCACGTCCTGGTAGCGTGCCAGCGGGTCCTTCGCCATCGCGCGGATGATCACCGATTTGAACGGCTCGGGGACGCTGCTGGTGTCGGGGTTGTCGCGCAGGTGGCGCATGAGCACCTCGGCCATGCTCGCGCCGGTGAACGGGAGGCGGCCCGTCAGCATCTCGTAGAGGATCACGCCGAGGGCGTAGATGTCGATCGCCTTGGTGTAGCTGCCGGAGCCGATCTCCGGCGCCATGTAGTGCACCGTGCCGACGCTGACCGTCTGGCCGCTGTGCTTGCTGACGGCGATGTGCTTGCTCAGTCCGTAGTCGCCGATCTTGACGTAGCCGTCGTCGTAGAAGATGTTGCCGGGCTTCATGTCGCGGTGCACGATGCCGCGCTCGTGCAGATAGCTCAGCCCGCGCGCGATGCCGTTGACGAAGAAGGCCGCCTTCTGCGGACCGAGCCCTTCCGGCTCCGCGACCAGCAGGTCGCGCAGTGAAGGTCCGCTGACGTACTCCATCAGCACGAACGGGTCGCCGTGCTCGTTGCGGCGGACGTCGAAGATCGAGATCAGGTGCGGGCTCTTCAGATTCATGACGTGCGCGATGCCGCGCAGCTCGACGTCGGGATTGTCGCGCAGGTACTTCAGCGCGATCTGCTTGCCCGAGTCCATGACGGCGAAATAGACCTCGCCGAACCCGCCGCGGCCGACCGCGCGCTGAATCGTCAGGCCGTCGATGGGACGATCACCGTATTTGAACGTGTACGCCACCGCAGATTCCTCCCGCCCGACGGCAGAATCGTCAGGCCAGCGATCCGCTCGAATTGGGATCGTACTCCGTAACGGTCAGCCGCAGATCACCGATCTCGCACGGCTTGCGCAGCGCCAGCGGAGTCGCCGCGCCGGTCGGTCGGTCGTCGCGGCCCGCGCGTCGCACGAAGAGCTCGCCGTCGCGCTCGAACAGCACGGCCCGCGTGTCCCCCTCGCGGGTGCGAATGTGGCAGCTTGCCTGCGGTCCGATCAGGCACGTGCCGCGGAACAGGATGATGTCGCTCACGTCGCCCGGCAGCCGGCAGCGTGAGGCCAGCCGCAGCGCGGCCGTGTCGCTGATGCGCGAAGGCCGTCGAAAGACGAATCCGGCCCGCTCGCCGAGCCCCACGCGGTCGCCGTCGCGCAGCAACGCGTGGGAGATGGCGGCATGGTTCAGCGACAGCGGTCCGTGCGCGTGGATGAAGTAGTCCTCGCCGCGGTGCAGAACGTCCGCGTGGTGAGACTGGATGTCAGCGGCGAGCGGGACGTGCAGCATGGCGCTCGAACCGGCGCGGCCGATCTTGACGCGCTCGCCGGGGAGCAGCAGGAAGCTGCCGGTGCCGTCGATCAGCAGCAGCAGCGGCCGGCCGAGGATCGCGCCGGCATCCGCCGGCGTGCGCTTCAGCGGGTAGCGGGTCTCGTCGGCGCGCGCGTCCAGGCAATCCGCCGCCGGCGGCCGAGGTTCGGCCGTCGGCTGCGCGACCAGCCCGAGCGGCGACGTCAGCAGCCGATCGCGGGCGGTCAAGAGATCATCCAGCGCGCGCAGCGCGTTCCTGACCCAGGAAACGTCCGGGCGGACGCTTTGCAGGCGCAGCAGTGCCTCGCGCAGGCGGACGAAGTCGCCGGCCTCAAGCGCCGATCCGCATGCGCGGACCATTTCGACCAGCCGCGCCGCCTCGCTGAGCATCGGGGCCTCGCGCTGCAATCGCGCGATCCAGGGCGCCAGCGCCTGGAGTCGATCCAGACGCCCGGCCTGCAAGGCTGCCGCGCTAGCGCTGACGCACGCCGCGGCGAGATCGGCGAGGGCGGCATCGACCGCGCCGGTTCGCCCATGGCGATCGACCGCGTTAGCCCAGGTCTGACAGGCGCCCGCCAAATCGCCGCGAGCGATGGCGGCGCGGCAGGCATCCGCTAATTCGACGGCGCGCTGCTGCTTCTGATCCACTTGCTGCCTGAGGCGCTCGCGCGCGTCCGGATCCGGAACCTGATCGAGCCCTGCCCAGGCCGTATCCAGCCGCCCCGCCGCCAAGTCGCGCGAGACGCGCTGAACGGCGGCTTGATCGATGGCCGTCGCCTCGGCGGAGTTCCGGAGCTGATTGAGAACGCGGTCGCGCAGGAGCCTGGCGTCGCCATCGAGGCGCCCGAGCGATTCGACCCCATCCAGGTCGCGCAGCGCGGCGGGCGCGTCGCCGGCAGCGGCTCGAAGCCGGGCCCGTCCGACGAGCGCGACGGCCAGGTCCTGGCGAACCCGGATCGCGCCGGGTTCGTCACTGCCGCGGGACGCCAGCACTTGCTCAAGCGCGTCCTCAAGCCGGCCGGCGTCGAGTGCTCGTTGTGCGGCCCGAGTTCGTGCGTAAGTCCAACACCCGAACATGGTTAACCTCGGAAGCGAAGGAACCGATTCGCGTCGCGTCCCGCGCTGCAAACGTCCAATAGGCAGCGCTGGTCCTCGTTCCGCCTGTCGCAGCCCGGCCGCCGAGCGCTCGACCGACCGTCCGCTGTCCAAACGGGTATTCCATGGCCCGTGGGGTTTATTCCCGCGACGCCGGACCCGGACGGGGGCGACGGCGGCGCAAAAATTCCGGTCAAGTTTGACTTGGCAGTCGCCCAACGGTGGGTTATACTTCAGTGTGAAGGGTTGGAGGGACGTCAGTCCCCAGGGCTAAAGGACCCGAGTCATGGTCTGGTTCAGTCTGATCTCAGATATCCTGAACTCGCTGATCGGAGCAGTTCAGTACCTGATCCTTGGCGTTGAGGTCTAGGGTCGGGCGGTCGGGCGAGCTGTCGGATTTCGTTCGGTCGGAAGCGGCAAGAGTCCGCGACCGGCCGTTTTGTTTTTTTCCGTTTCAATCAAATCGCTTTCATCTCGTAACATATTTGTACAGCAATAGATACAGCTACGGCCTGCCCGACAAGCGGCTCGGTGTTCCCGGACCGTCCCAAGGGCCCGCTCAACCGCCGTCCATTCGTGCCTGCCAGGGTACCGGCACCGCGGTACGGACGCGGCGACCGTTACGTCCCGTCGGTCTCAGCCAGGACCGTACTCGGTAGGGGTTCTTCGACCGGCTGCGGCGCCGAGCGTGTCGGCGACAGGATGAATTGGCGTTCTCCGGCGGTCTTCGCCAGCCACGTCAGCGACGTTGCGGCCAGAAGGCCCGAAACCGCGATACCCAGCTCCACTCGGAAGTGATCCGTCACGTTAATCGCCGTCCAGGCGCCGAACAGCGCGCCGCCGAGCGCGATCGTCCCGACCGCCAGGGCCGGAAAGAGCAGCGAGCGTCCGCGGTACGGGGATGTCAGGCTGACCAGCAGCCCCGCGACGGTGCACCACAGCAGCGCGCGAAGCGCCAGCAGGCCGAGCGTCATTCGGTACTGATGCACGGACGCAAGCAGCGCGTCCAAGGCATCGGCATGGACTTCGCAGCCGTAAACCAACTGACTCTCTGACACGCGATGCCGGTCCAGCGTTCCGACCATGTGGCCCACGACGATGGCCTTGGAGTCGAACCACTTGCGCAATTGTTCGTCATCCGCGGTGAGGACGTCTTCAAGTGCAATCGTTCGCGGCAGCCACTCCGCGGGCGACCGTGCCGGCACGCGCGCATGCGCGATCAGGTCACCGTTGCTCACGATTCCCGCGATGACGAACTGGAGCAGATGAGTGCCCTCGACCTCTTTGATCGTGTAGAGCGGAAGCGGATCAGACTCGGGGGCGTAATTGGCCTCCCCTGCGGCCGGGTGCTTGCGCCGGTAGCGCACCTGCACCTGGTTGCTTTCCAGCTCCAGCCGCAGGTCGGGAACGCAATCGGGGTAGCGCGTGGCGGCGTAGGCCGCGAGCGCGAGGCTAGGAATCGGCGCTCCAAAGCCGCGTTGAATGCAATGAACCACTTCGTACTGATTGTTGCGGAGGTCCGGGTTGGTGGAGATGAGCAGGCCGATCCCGTGCACCGCCTCGCGGATCGTCGCGCAGGCCTTGGCCTCGCCGTTGACGTCAAACTGCCTGGCGCCCATCAGGACGGGAGCGCTGGCCTGTCGAATGGCCGAGGCGAGCGCGTCGTCGAATTCGGGGGCGCACTCCGTATAGTAGTAGTCGAATGCGATTGCCAGCGGCTTGGTCGCCTTGAGCTTGCGCAGCAGCGCGGCGTGCAGCAGCCGAACGCTCTTCAGATTGGCCACCGGGTCGAAGCCCGGCTGTTCAAGCTGAATGCGGCCGTCGCGGACCGCGTCATAGGTGCTCTGCTTGATGCCGATCAGCATCGTTCGGTCGAGCGGACCGCGTGCGAAGATGGCGGTCTGGCCGAGCGCGTAGAACCAGCCGGTCAGGCCGGTCGCGATCAGCGCCAGCAGCATGAATCGGACGGCGTAGGGGTAATTGCGCAGCAGCAGCGCGAGCAGGCGCCAGAGCTGGTAGAGCCGCGGGAGGTTTCGGCGTGCCCGCACGGGCCGGCCGACGACGTAGCGGCGCAGCTCGACGGCCAGTTCGGCGCAGTCCTGATAGCGCTTCTCGGGGGCCTCCTCCACGCAGCGGGCCACGATCGCGGCCAGGTCCTCGGGCCGGCTGAATTCGCGCTCCCTCAGGCACCGCAGGACGTGCTCGCGGTTCCGCGCCAGGCGCGCGGGTTCGCCCGTCACGACGTAGAAGAGCAGCGCGCCGAGCGCGAAGATGTCGGCGCGGGCGTCGACGGCTTCGCCGGCGCGCTGCTCGGGCGCGATGTAGCCGACCGTGCCGACGGGTTGCTCGCCTTCGACGCTCAGGCCGAGTTCCTCCGCGTCGCCTCCGGCCAGCTTCTTACCGATGCCGAAATCGACCAGGTGCGGGGCGTGCTCGGCGTCAATCAGCACGTTCTGCGGCTTGATGTCGCGATGGACGACGCCGCGCTGATGCGCATAGCCGACGGCCTCGATGACCTTGCCGAGGATTTCGAGGCGATCCTCCAGGGGTGGGTGGGCGTTACGGAGGTACTCGTTGAAGCGCTCGCCTTCCACGAATTCCATCGCGTAGAAGCGGGGCGGCGAGTCGATCTGGGCCTCATAGAGGATCGCGATGTTCGGGTGGCGCAGGCGCGCCACGAGGTGCACCTCGTTCTCGAAGAAGCGCGTTGAGATCGGCGCGTTCTCCGGAAAGACCTTCAGCGCCTCGCAGCGCTCCTTGGCGTGATGCACCGCCCGGTAGACCACGCCGAAGCCGCCTTTGCCGACCTGCTCCAGGAGGGTGTAGTTGGGGATGGCGGGGAAGCGCCCGCTCGTGAGGCTTCTAAAGACCTCGCGGCAAGGCTCGTTGACTTCGAGTAGGCGCTCCGCGCGGCGCTTGAGGTCGCCGTGCAGTCGCCCGGCGGCGTACGCTTCGATCAGGTCCCGCTGGCGACATTCGTCGGACGCGTTCATCGGCCCCGCAACTCGCTTCAGGCCGCGCCGCTCACCCGCCGGCCGAGCGGCCGCGGTGCGAACTCGCTGTCGAAAGTATACCCGCGCCGCGGCCGGTCCGTGCTTCAGTCGAATGCCATCGCGACCAGCGTTCGATCATCCTCCGCGGCCAGTCCCCCCGAAAAGGTGTTCACCGCCGCCAGGATCGCTTCAATCAATGTGGCCGGCGAGCGCCCGCAGCATTGCAGCACAGCGTCCAGCCCCTCCAGCCCGAACATCGTGCGCTGCGCGTCGAACGTCTCGGTGATGCCGTCGGTGAACAGCAGCAGGCGGTCCCCCGGCCGAAGCCGAACGTCGCACTCGACCGCGTCGTGCGGCTCGATGATGCCCAGCGGCAATCCGGGACCGACTTCCAGCGCGGTGACATCCGGTTCGCTGGCGCGCAGCCAGCGCGGCGGATGATGTCCCGCGTTCGCATAGCGCAGCCGCCGCATCTCGGGGTGATAGAGTGCCGCAAACGCGGTCACGAACTGCCCGCTCGGCAGCGAGTTGACCAGGTGCCCGTTGAGGAATTGCAGTACGCCGGCGGGGGACAACTGATCGTCCGGCACGAGCGCCAGGGGCGCGTGAAGCAGGGACCGGATCATGGCCATGACGACCGCCGCCGCGGGACCATGTCCGCTCACGTCGGCGATCAGAATGCCGCACTCGCCGTTGGGGCGCGGGAAGAAGTCGAAGTAGTCGCCGCCGGCCCGGCGGCTGGTTTCGTAGTAGGTTGCGATCGATACGCCGGGAATGCTGGGCGGCCGGGCCGGCAGCAGCCGGCGCTGAATCTCCCCGACGCTGCGGAACTCGCGGTCCAGCGCGGCATAGGCCGCCCGCAGCTCATCGGACTGAACCAGTTGCTGCGTCGCGCGGCCGATCAGGTTGGTCGTCAGCACCAGCGTGCACAGCTCGTCGAGCGTGAACGAATCCGGCTCCGCCCGCAGCATGACCAGGGCATAGACCGGCTCGCCTTCGTGGAAGATCGGCGTGAACAACATCGAGCGCATGCCGTCCGCGTACACTGCGAAGGGATCGTCGGCCGCCACTTCGAGCCGGTCGATTTTGATCGACTCTCCCAGCGAGGCGAGCCGCGGCAGCATTCCGCGATCCACGATCGGCAGACGCTCGACTTCCTTCCAGGGGTCGATCCGCTCCTTCCAGGTGGTGGAGCGGGTGATTCGCACCTTGCCTGCGGGCAGATCGCGCCGGCTCAGCGACAAGGTCCGGTCGGCGGGGATCACGAAGCGGGCCCGCGCTCGATACGAGTCGATCAGCTCGCCGGCGCCGCGCGCCAGGCTCAGCTCGCGAACCAGCCGCAGATACTCCCGCAGCCGCCGCGAAGGAGTGATGTCCTGGGGAACGCGCGACTCCTGAGCCATCGAGGTTTCCATCCGCAGACTCCACGCGAGGACGTCGCCGTGGTCGTCGGCCGCGGCGCCGTCGAACGGGTGCGCATCGTAGCCCAAGGGACCAGACCTCAACCCGCGCCGGTTTCGAAACGGTCGGCCGCGGGCCGCGCCAGGCACCTGACTGAAGCCGATCCGGAGGGTTAGTCCAGTACCGAAAGGACGGCGGAGCGGAGAATCGGCGAACCGTAGCGCGGGGGCGACTGCGGCTCATAGATCACGCATTCGAGGTAGTTTCGCCCGAAGCGCAGACATTCTTCACGATCGGGAAGGAAGATGTCGACGGTGTTGTGCCGAAAGCGCTGGTGGGTGCGATCGGTTACCACGAAGCGCCGATCGAGGGCCGGGACGTAGACGATCGAGCCGAAGGGAACGTCCGCCGGCGCCGCGCACTGGCCGACGCCGGAGGGGATGCCGGCCGCGGTCAACCCGCAGTCGTGATAGGCGGTGACGCGATAAATTCGATAGGCCGGCCCAAGGTATCGGCCGGCACTGACGGAGGCTGGGGGATCCGTCGCCTCGGCCTCGGCCTCGGCTGCGGCGGTCGCGCGCGCGTCGGACAGCTTCGCGTTCGACGGCGCGACCGAACCGGAGGCTTGGAGTCCGGCGACCACCAAGCACAGCAATCCAACAGTAGAGCCCAAGCCTGTCGACATCCCAAGCACTCCGCCCCCGGCGTGCCAGTCTGATTGCCCAGTCGTGATCTTGCGCGCCCGCGCCCCGTTCATCCGCCGCGCTGGTGGGAGTTGCGGCGTGACGAACGCACGGTACTTTAGGCGGTTGGCTGGAAAATTCCAGCTTGCTAAAGACAATCGCCGGAAGCGTTCCCGGGCCCTGCTGACAAACGAGTGATGCGGCCGGGCGAGTGCGGGACGCAGCAAGGAGCGAGATCATGCGGAAGCCGATTGTGGCCGGTAACTGGAAGATGTATCTGAATCGTGCGAGCGGAACGGCGCTCGCCAGCGAGCTGAGCAAGGCGTTGAGCGCAGACTCCAGCCGCGACGCGGTTGAAGTCGTGGTCTGCCCGCCGTTCGTGTATCTCGATGCGATCAAGGGCGTTACGGCGAATCACGCGATCAGCGTGGGCGCCCAGAACCTCTACCATGAACGCGAGGGGGCCTTCACGGGAGAGGTCAGCGCCGGCATGCTCGTGGACATCGGCGTCCGATATGTGATCCTCGGGCACTCCGAACGCCGCCACACGATCGGCCACCATGAAGACGACCGGATGATTCAACTGAAGACGCGGGCGGCCTTGGCGGCGGGGCTGACGCCGATCCTCTGCGTCGGCGAGACGCTGGCTGAGCGGAATGCGAACCAGACGCCGGACGTGCTGACATTCCAGCTCACCGCCGGCGTGTCGGGCGTTCAGTGCTCGGATCCGGAACAGCTTGTCATCGCGTACGAACCCGTCTGGGCGATTGGCACGGGTCAGAACGCTACGCCTGCGCAGGCCCAGGAAGCGCACGTTCACATTCGCAGCGAGCTGAGGCGGCTGCTGGGGTCGGCCGCCGACGGAGTTCGGATTCTCTATGGCGGGAGCGTGAAGCCGGACAATGCGGCGGCGATCTTTTCGCAGCCGGACGTGGACGGCGGGCTGATCGGGGGCGCCAGCCTGAAGGCGGCGAGCTTTCTGCCGATCGTGGACGCGGCGCTGGCCGCTGGGCGGTAGCCGCCCTATACTTTGGGGCTCGCAACGCGGGGCGCCGTTTCGCCCTGCGCTGGCCCCGGTGCGACTTTGATGGGAACGCTGGAATGATGGTTGCGGCCTGGTATCACTTTCCCTTGGCCCTGTTGTTCGTGGTCTTGGCCTTCCTGGTGACGGCCGTCATTCTGCTGCAGCGCGGCCGCGGGGTCGGCTTGGCGGGTGCGTTCGGCGGGGCAGGTCTGCACACGGCGTTCGGGTCGAAAACGGGTGACGTGCTGACCTGGGCGACGGTGGTCCTGGCCGGCATCTTCCTGGTGTACGCCGTTCTACTCAACTACCTCTTTGTGCCGATGAAAGCGGTGGCTTCGAATCCGCCGGCGATTTCCGCGCCTGCGCCCGGGGACGGAACGGGCGCCGCGGAGGTTCCGCTGGAGGAGCCCGCCGAGGTTCCGCCGAGCGCGGAAACGCCTCCGCCGAGCGAAGCAGCACAGCCGCCGGCCGAGGGAGGCGCCGCACCGGCGAGCGCACCGTCAACTCCCTGAGCCGTCGTCGGCGGATCGTCCGACCCCGCATCGCGCACGGCGCTGGAAGCAGGCATGATTCAATCAATGACCGGCTTCGGCGAAGCACAGCTCGAGGAAGACGGTCACGCCTATCACGTTGAGCTGCGCAGCGTCAATCACCGCTATTTCAAGGCGTCGCTGCACCTTCCAGACGAGTTCGCCTTTCTTGAGCCGCCGCTCGAGCAGATGCTGCGGGCGCGCCTCAGCCGCGGCAGCATCACACTGCGGCTGAATCAGCGCGACCTGAGCGCCGCGGCCGCCCAGGACCTGAACCTCGCCGCACTGCGGCACTACCTGACGCAGTTGCAGGAAATCCACGCCCCGAACGCGACGCTGACGATCGACCTGGCGACGCTGGCGCTGATGCCCGGCGTGTGCCAGCCGCACGAACTGAGCGACGAGCAGCGCAGCCGGGCGGCGCAGACGGTGGAGCGTGCGGCGCGCGCCGCGCTCGACCGGTTGCTGGAGATGCGCGCCGCCGAGGGCCGCGCGCTGGCGGGAGACTTGCGCGGCCACACGGCCGGCATCCGCGAACAGCTCGCGGCGATTCGGGCGCGCGTGCCGAACGTGCTGCTGGAGTATCGGCAGCGCTTGACGGCGCGGGTGCAGCAGTTGATCGCGGAGAGCAACGTCACGCTGGCGGCCGACGATCTGCTGAAGGAGGTCGCGATCTTCGCCGAGCGAAGCGACATCAGCGAGGAGATCAGCCGGCTGGCGTCTCATCTGGAGCAGTTCGAGTCTGCGCTGGGCCGCAAGGAGCCGGCCGGCCGGACGCTGGACTTCATCGGCCAGGAGATGCTGCGCGAGGCCAACACGATGGGCTCGAAGGCCGGCGACGCCGAGATTGCGCGGCGGATCATCGAGATCAAGACGTCGATCGACCGGATCAAGGAACAGGTTCAGAATGTCGAGTAACCGCGCGTGAGCCTGCTGGTCGACACGCACTGCCACCTGACCTACGACGAACTTGCCCCGCGGATTGACGACGTACTCGCGCGGGCGGCAAGCGCGGGCGTGACGCGCTGCATCACCGTCGCGACCGACCCGGACGACGCGGTCCGCGCGATCGATCTGATGTCGTCGCGGCCGGCGCTATGCCTCGCGGCGGGCATTCACCCGCACGGCGCCGCCAAGGCCGACGCCAACCAGCTCGGCGCGCTGAGCGACCTTCATCACGGGCGTTTCGGCGGAGTGGATTCCGCCCGGCTGGTCGCGGTCGGGGAGACGGGGCTCGACTTCCACTACGACTTCGCCCCGCACGACACCCAGGAACGCGTCTTCCTCCGCCAGCTTGAGCTGGCCTGCGAGGTCCGTCGTCCGGTGATCATCCACGCGCGCGAAGCGGAAGCGCGGGTGTGCGAGATTCTCGACGAATTCGAGCCGCTGCGCGGCCGGGTCGTCTTTCACTGTTTCTCGGGCGATGGAGTGCTCGCCCGCCGCGTTCTGGACGGGGGCTGGTGGCTTTCGTTCACCGGCGTGGTCACGTTCCGAAACGCCGATGCGATTCGCTCGGCCGCGCGGTACGCGCCGGCCGACCGCATCATGGTCGAGACGGACGCACCGTATCTGTCGCCCGAGCCCGTCCGCAAGGTTCGCCCGAACGAGCCGGCGTTCGTAGCGCATACGGCGCGCTACCTGGCGCAACTGCGAAACACCACGGCCGAGGCCTTCGCGGCGACCACCACCTCCAACGCCCAGCGGTTCTTCAATCTCCCGGAGAGCACGACATGAGCATCGCCCTCGTCACCGGCGGCGCCGGGTTCATCGGCAGTCACCTGGTTCGCGCCCTGATCGAGCGCGGAGCAACCGTCCGCGTTGTGGACAACTTCAGCACGGGGCATCGGCGAAATCTGGACAAGCTGAACGGGCGATTCGAGCTGATGGAAGCCGACATCCGCGACGCGGATGCGATGCGCGCGGCGGCCCGCGGCGCCGAGACCGTTTTTCATCTCGCCGCGCAAGGCAGCGTGCCGCGCAGCGTGGACGATCCGCTGACGGCGAATGACATCAACGTGACCGGAACGCTGAACGTGCTGGTCGCGGCGCGCGATGCCGGCGCTCGGCGCGTTGTGTACTCCGCCAGCAGCGCCGCCTACGGCGAGACCGAGGTGCTGCCCAAGATCGAGTCGATGACGCCGCAGCCGGTCAGCCCCTACGGCGTCAGCAAACTGGCGGGGGAGCACTACTGCACCGCCTTCGCGCACTGCTACGGGCTCTCGACCGTGTCCTTGCGGTATTTCAACGTGTTCGGGCCGCGCCAGGACCCTAACAGCCAGTACGCGGCGGCGATTCCGGCGTTTGTCACACGCATGCTCGCGGACGAGTCGCCGATCGTGTTCGGCGACGGCGAGCAATCGCGCGACTTCTGCTACGTCGACAACGTGGTCTCCGCGAATCTGCTCGCCGCCGAGGCGCCCGCCGCGCGCGGCGAAGTGCTGAACATCGCCTGCGGCGAGCGCGTTACGCTCAATGCGATCATCGCGCTGATCAACCGGCAGCTTGGGAAGCGGATTTCGACGGAGTTCCGGCCGCCGCGGGCCGGCGACGTGCGTCACAGCCTGGCGTCGCTGGACGCCGCGCGCGGGCGGATCGGCTACGAGCCGAAGGTCATGTTCGCGGAGGGGCTGCGACGGTCGATCGACTGGTATCGAGGGCAGGCGTAGGCTCGGCGCTCGCGACGGCGGCGTATTCGCGAACCCCCATCGACGTATAGCGGCAGAGCACCTCGTGCTCGCGGACGTTCAGCTCGCGCGCGATCTCACGCTCGGGCAGCTCGTCTCCCAGCAGAACGACCTCGTCACCGGCGCGGTCGCGCGGATCGACGCTGACGAAGCAGGAGTTCATGCCGACTTCGAGGATGCGCTGCCGGCGGCCGTTGATGACCACGCTGGCCGGAGCAAGCCCGTTGCTGTAACCCGCGAGCAGGATGCCGACGTGCGGGAACTGAAAGCCGGTGTAGCCGACCGGACCGTGCGTCTCGCGGACCGACACGAGCCGGGTGGTGACGCGCGTCGCGCCGCGATACAGCGCCAGCCCCGGGCGCACGGCGTCCAGCCAGGTTGAGGGACAATCGAGCAGCGAGGTCGCGGCGGCGTGCTTTCGGGCCGCGCGACAAGTGATCGAGCGCAGCACGTCCGCGCCGCTCGAATCGCAGGCATGCGTGTACAGATCGACGACCCTGGCGCCGCGCGCCAGCGACTCGACCTGCTCCGGAGCGACGCCGAACCGCTGCATGCCCGTGTCGACGCTGATCGCCAGCGGCAGACCGGCGTAGCGCCGCGCATCCTGCTCGTTCGCGATCATCGGCCGCAGGTTGAGCTCGCGAAACGCGGCGACATCCGCCTCGGGCGGGCCGAGCACGAGCCCCGGGCGCCCGACCTCACGCGCCTCCGGCACGCTGAAGTAGGCGAGATCATCCGCGACGCCGGCCAGCGCGTCGGTGACCCGCGCTGCGCCCGCGCCGTACGCGTCGGCCTTGATCACCGCGATCAGCGCCACGCCGGTGTGCTTGCGGATCCGCTCCGCCGAGGCTCGAATGCGATCCAGGTCGACTGAGACGTTGATGTGTTTGCAGCGCATGGGAATTCCGAGTGTGAGGACCTCCGTGTCCGACGGACGGTAGTATATCGAGACCGCGCCGCGCGCAGAAGAGCAACTTCGCGCCGCGCGGCCGACGCGTGGACGGTTCCCCGACCTCCTGCCGGCGTAATGCATGAAGCGCACGGACCTGCACTACGAGCTGCCGGCCGACCGCATCGCGCAGCAGCCGGTGGAGCCGCGCGACGCCGCCCGGCTCCTGGTCGTCCATCGATCCGACGGACGGCTGGAGCACCGGCAGTTTCGCGACCTGCCGGACTACCTCCGCCCCGCCGACGCACTGGTGCTCAACCGCACGCGGGTCGTGCCGGCGCGCTTTTTCGCGCGGCGCGCCAGCGGCGGAAGCGTTGAAGGGCTGTTTCTGCGCGAGGCGAGCGGTCACTGGATCACGCTGCTCAAGCCGGCCGGCCGATTGCGCCCCGGCGAACGGCTGCGACTTCTGCCCGCGGCGAACCTCGAAGTTTCATCGACCGATCTCGGCGGCGAGCCCGCAGAATCGGGGTCGGATCCATCGCCTGCCGCCGAAATCGCCCCCGATTGGGGCGACCGACCGGCCGAACGTGCGGCGGCGCTCCCGACGCTGGAATTGGAGCTGATCGAGCGTGAAGCCCGCGGCGTCTGGCGTAGCCGGCCGCAGCCGGCGTTGCCGGCCTTCGAGCTGCTGAACCGGATCGGGAGCACGCCGTTGCCGCCGTACATTCGCGGCGGTGTGGCGGCAGAGGGCGATGCGGGTCGCTACCAGACGGTGTACGCGGACAGCCCGGGCGCGGTCGCGGCTCCGACTGCCGGCCTGCATTTCACGCCGGGACTGCTGGAGCGGTTGAGCGCGGCCGGGATTCGGCAGGTGCGTGTCACGCTGCACGTTGGGTTGGGCACGTTCGCCCCGATCGACGCGGACGATCTCGCCGAACACCGGATGCACTCGGAGTGGTACCAGGCCCCGACCGCGGCTTTGGAGACCCTGAGTGCGGCCCGCGCCGGCGGCGGGCGGATCGTCGCGGTCGGCACGACCAGCGTGCGCGTGCTTGAGTCGTTGGCTATTGACCCGGGGCGCCAAGCGGACGACGCCCCGCCGGCGGGCGAGCAGGGCTGGACGGACATCTTCATCTACCCGCCCCGTCGGTTTCGAAACGTCGATATGCTGGTGACCAACTTCCACCTGCCCGAAAGCACGCTGCTGGCGCTGGTAATGGCATTCGCGGGCGTCGCGCTAACGCGCCGCGCGTACGAAGCGGCCATCGCCGAGGGATACCGCTTCTACAGCTACGGCGACGCGATGCTGGTTCTCTGAGAGTGCGGTCGGGCGGCGCGAGCTGCTCCGTCGGTCCGGCGCGCCCGCGAGCGCTTGCCGGCGCTGACCGCCCTACGCGGCGCACGGCCAGTCTCAAAGTTCCGCTGCCGGCGAGTCGAATGACCAGCGATCGATCCGAATCGGACGCGAACACCGACCGAACGCGCCGATTTTGTTGGATCAGGAAGCGAATTCTCGTACAATTCAATGGGTTTCAGCGTGTTCAACCCTTCTCGGGGCTGCGCGGGTTTTCCGCGGGTACGCCATCGAACCGCTCCCAAGGCTCCGGGAGGATCCGAGGGAGGTGCTGCAATGACCACATCACGAGCATCGGGCTGCGCCACGGGACTGATCGCCGGACTAACGATCGTGCTGGCGCCAAGCTACATCCAGGCGGACGACTTCGGCAGCGGGGCCGACGTCTTTACCATCGACTTCGTGCCGGTGGCCAATCCCTACAACGCCGACGACAGCGTTTCGCCCGACGGCGCTCACTACTTCGGCGGCGTGGAGTACACCTACCGGATCGCGGTCACGGAGGTTCCTCAGGACTGGGTCGACAAGGCGTCCAACCTTGGCCTGACTGGTGTTTGGTCCGGGCCGTGGACCGGCAATCAGCCGGCCACGCAGGTCACCTGGTACGAGGCCGCCGCCTTCGTCAACTGGCTCAATACCAGCAAGGGCCACCAGCCTGCGTATGATCTGACCTTCGACCCCAACAGCCAAACCTGGAGCATGAGCGCCTGGGACAGCGGGCAGGCCTGGCAGTCAGGCGGTGAAAACATCTTCCGCCACAAGGACGCGGTCTATTTCCTGCCCAATGAGGACGAGTGGTACAAGGCGGCGTATCACCAGAACGACGGCGCAACCGGCCACTACTGGATCTATGCAACCGGAAGCGACGCTGACCCCTTGCCGGTCTCCAGCGGGACGACTCCCGGAACAGCCGTCTTTGCCGGCGCCGCCAGCGTGCCCGCAGACGTAGACAACTGCGGCGGACTCAGCCCCTGCGGCACGCGCGGGCAGAACGGGAACGTCTGGGAATGGATCGAGAGCGACTACCGCCCGCCGAACGACGACCCGACCAATACGCGCACGGTTCGCAGCGCCATGTGGTCCTCCGACGTCGGCAGCCTCCGATCGATCTACCGCCATGACTGGAACCCGACGCTCGGGTACCGCAATGATCTGGGCTTCCGCGTGGCGCGGATCGCGTGTCCCGAGTTGGCCGGAGACCTCGACGGCAACGGCGTGGTGGACCTGATCGATCTGTCGACGCTGCTGACGGAGTTCGGCCAGAGCGGCAGCGGTCTGATTGGTGATCTCGACGGTAATAACGTGGTCGATCTGATCGACCTGTCGATGTTGCTGGCGAACTTCGGCGCTTCGTGCGGCTGATGCGCTGAAAGTCGCGAAGCAACCCGGCGAGCTACGACTCGCTCCGAGCGCGGGTACCGCGCGGATCGCGCTTCGGCAGGCGGGGCGCTCGCAGATTGCCCGCCTGAACCGACCAACGTCCCGCGCGGCATCCTGCGGATGACACGCTTCCCGCGTGGCGCCGTAGTGCCCGTTTCAGGCCACCAGACTCCAGCGTGGCCACCGACTGAACAGCGCGAGTTCGGCAGGATGCGGAACTCCGGCGTCCCACGCCGGGGCGCATCCGCCGGCGAGCCGGTCGACGGCCGTCAGTTGCAGTCGTTACCGAACTGTGTCAGCAGCGTCGACAGGTCGATCAGGTCAATATCTCCGTCGTCGTCGACGTCGCCGGCGTTGCAGCCGCTGGTGCAGCCGAAATCGGTCAGCAGCGTGGACAGGTCGAGCAGATCGACGCGGCAGTCGCCCGTGATGTCGCCGGGGTCGCAGCCCTCATTCGGGCAGGTCGGCGGCGGCGGCTTGGGCGACTCGGCGACGGCGCGGTTGGCGGTTCCTTTCGGGGCGGTGAAGTTGCCGTCTCGATCGGCGCACCACTTGGTCGCATGTGGTTTTTCCGAAGTGCCGGTCGCATCCGCCGGGTCGATCACGGTGACGGTCACCTTGTCGCCATCGAATGAGATGTCGATGACGGTGACCCAGTGCGCCCCGCCCTCGGGCCAGTTGATCAGCATCTCGATGTCCTGGCCGTTGGCGAGCTCTTCCTTGATGAAATCGAACATCTTCGCGCCTTGTGCGTTCTCATCATCGACGCCGCCGTGCACTTCGATGGGTAGATCGTTGTCCTCGGCGAAGGCCTTCTTGCCGGCCTCCATCTCGCCGCGCGTCAGCCCACGGAAATTGGGATCGGTCGACGCTCCCGCACGCATCTTCTCGAGCAGCGCGTCGGCGATCTTCTTCTCATCGTCGGTGCGGTCGGCCGGGTCGGTCGAATCGCTGCGATCGACCTCGCCGTCCTGCGCCGCGCCGGCCGCCTCAAGCAGCTCGTCGACCCAGCCGTCGCGTTCGGCCAGCCAAATCAGCGAGTTCGTCGCCGAAGTCGGACCGCAGTAGTTGCCCAACGGTGTATTGGGGTCCAGTCCCTGGGGGATGTCGGGCATCTTGTCACGTCCGACCGGGGCCGCATCGGGGGATTCCGCCGGCGGGGTCGCGGGGGGCGTCGACTCCTCCTCGCCCGGCTGCGCGAGCAGGACCGGCGCCGCGGGCGGCTCGACCGATTCGCACCAGCCGAGGTCGTCATACGAAGCGGTGGGAGGCGGCTGGGGCGTGCCGCTGGCGGTGTAGAAGAAATCCGCCGGAATCGGATTCGGGCAGCACAGCGGGAAATACACGCTGTGCGTGTAGAACAGGTAGTCGCTCTGGGCGAACTGCATGTTCTGTACCACCCACTCGTTCGGATCGCCGAAGCGGTCCTGATCGAAATCGATCGCGACATTGAGGTAGATCGGGTAGGCGCTCAGCGGCGTGCCCGTGAATTTGAACCGGCCGCATTCGGCGAAGGTGCCCAGGTGTGTGTACACGTCGGCGATTTCGACCGAGTTCGGGTCAATCCCCGTGCACGAGGAGGGCGGCGTACCGCACAGGTTCAAGTAGAAAGAGGCGAACGGATAGCCGCCAAACCAGTACGTGCCGAGGTAGTTCGTGGCCGGCGCATTGGGATCCAGTGGATCGAGCGGATCGAACCAGTCGAACGCATTCTCGTTGCCCGGGCAGTTGTCGCCTGCGTTGGGATCGCCGGAAACGGAAGGGCCGATGAGCGTGGCGTTCCCGGGGTTGGGATAATGGTAGGCGTAACCGAAGTCGTGGAGCCCGTCGCCGTCCAAGTCCTGACCGGTCAGCACGGAGTTGTAGCCTGATCCGGTCAGGTCGACGGTGATGATCCAGCCCGAGCAGCACGGCCCTCCCGGGCTGCCGGGCAGGCCGGTGAGCAGCAGGCCGCCGGCGTAGTTCGGGTCGATCGGAGCGCGCGTGGTGCTGTTGCTTCCGTTCTCGTCGTTGAAGAAGTTGAGGTTCACGTCGACAGGGGCGGTCCCGTCAAGATAGTAATCGAAGCTCAGGCTGCTGAAGCTGGAGCCGTCGGGAACGTCGCCCCAGTTCAGCACCGACGCGTTCAGACTGGCCCCTCCGTCGCCCTCCACCGAAAAGAAGTACCCCGAGCCGGTCGACGCGGACCAGAGCGAATCACACACGAGCCCGGAGACGTCACCTGAGCTTGACCGCTCGAATGTTCCCGTGGCCGGATTGAACACGTAGCGGGTGTGCCTGGCGGCCTGAATGGGATACTGCGGCAAGTCCGCCATTGCGCTGCCGGCGGCCAGCCCCAACGCGATGCCCAGGAGCTTTCCGATGTGACGGAACGGTGACGAGTTCGCATGCACGCTGCTCATGATGCCCCTTTCGGTCCTGGATGTGATCCGCTCGGCTCCGATCGCGGGAATCCGCACCGAAGCCCCACCGCACGCAAAGCGCAAGGCGACCCTGTAGTCGCGTGCCGCACGTCCGTCAACTATAAAGTGCAACTTTGGCTGACAGAAAGCGCCGCCCCGCGCACCGCATCCGTTCGCGTTCGAGCCGTCGCACGTTCAGGGTGGGTACCCGCCGAGGGGCTGCGCATTTCAAGCTGCGGCGGCGCGATGCCGGTCGCGAAATATCGGGCCAAGCTGTGACAAGCGAAGCCGGCACGCTCGCGCTCAGGCGCGCAGCAGCAGCCTGAGCAACAGCACGACGGCAGCCCCAATCCCATACCAGACGTAGTCATGTCGGTCTGCCAGGGTCGCACCGCCGATCGGCACCGAGGCGGCGCGCTCTACGCGCCGCGCCCGCTCGCGGCGCTCCATCTGGCGGACCTCCTCGCGTCGGCGGCGAATCATGTGCTCCGGTCCGCCGTTCTTCACCCAGCGCAGAATCCTGCGCAGCTCGCCGGCTTCGAGCCACACCCCATCCTCGCGGCATTCGTCGATCGCGACCCCGCTGCGCAGGCCGAAATTGCGGCGGTTCATGGGCTGGGCGCAGATCGGGCAAGGTACATAGGCGCGCCGCGCGGGTGTTTTGAGCGGCATTTCGCGCAGCAGTTGATTGAGGCGCCGGTAGTTCGGAGCGAGCGGCTCGTGCACCGTCAGATTGGTCAGCGCGCCGAGTTCCCACGAATCGAAGAACAGCCCGTAGCAGCGCTCGCAGCGCTCGATCAGGAACATGCGGCCGACATCCAGGTCGATCGTGCGCATCGGCTCGCGGCAAACAGGACAGGGGCGCGGCTTGTCGGGTGCTTTGGCCAGCCGCGGCTGGAGATTGGCCAGGTCGATGTCGGCCTGGGAGTGGCAGTAGGCGCAGAGGCTCGAATCGGGCGGCAGCGCCGCCCCGCAGTTGGCACAGTTGAGGCCCGGCGCAATGGACATGCGCGTCAGTATAGGGACCGGCGACCGCGGCGTTGCAGTACAGAAATCGGGGCAGACTCTAAAAAGCAACCGCACGACCGGCGGCTCGCCCGCCGATCGCGCGGTTCTCGCAAGGGAGAAAGGAAGGTTCACACGCGCCGGGCGGTGAGCGGGTCTGGCGGACCCGCCGTGCGGTAGGGCCATTCAGTGTCGCCCGCACGCCCGACGTTCAATAAGTGATACGAACGAGCGGGCCGAAAGTTGCGGCCGGCGCGGGAGTTTTTTGGGGCCGCGCCGCACATGCGGACACGGTGGTCCCTAACTCCGGCGACGCCGGCCCCGCCCGACGGGTGGTTGACCGCTCACGCTGCGGCTAAGGCAGCGTCACGCTCGTGCTGACATCGACTGCGCGCGGGGCGACCAGCTCGATGGTGGCGGTCCCGCTGCCGACGACGATCCACTGGAACGTCCGGAAGGATTCGGCGGGAAGGCCGTCGTCGATCCAGAGCTGGTGCGGCTGATGCTCGACGGCTTCGAACGGGGCTGTGAAGCGATCGGCGACCGTTCCGCCCGCCAGAACGCGGAGGTTGTCGCCGCGGATGCGAATGAAATCGCGCGGGCCGTAGCGGCGCTTGGCCGCCTGGGCGGTCGTGGTGGGAATCAGGTGGAGATTATGGGCGTCCACGCGTACGCGCAGCAGCCCGTCGCCAAGCGGAACCACCTCGACGTCGCGCAGCTCGAGCAGCGGCATCTGCTCGGCGTGGTAAACCGTGAAGGCGAAATTGCGGTGGCATTCTTCCTCGAGGTGGAATGAGGGGGGAATGCGCCCGGACATCTTCGACCAGCCGCCGGCCTCGATGTCGCCGTAGACCGGGTGCTTGGTCGGCTTCCAGCTTGTGAACGTCTGGCCGAACATCAGGTAGTCGTTGAAGAGCATCTGCGCGGAACGGTCGCGCCTGCGGCCTTCGCCCTCGTTCTGGTTGCTGAAGTACTTCGCGTCGGTCCAGAGCTCGTTGGTGAAGCTGATGATGCCGAGGTCGTCGTAGGTCCAGTTTACGAAGCCGCCGTGCACGACGTAGAGGTCTTTCCAGATCACCATGTAGCGGTAGAAGGGCAGCATCTGCTCGCCGCGCTGGCCGATGCGATCATAGACGTGGATGTCGGCATCGGCGTACTCGACTTCCTTGGCGCCGGGACCGCGCAGGATCATGCCGCCGGAATTGTGGTAAGCCTGGACGGCGGCGATGTTGGGGTGTCGCAGGACAAAATCGGCGACGCATTTCGATTCGGGGAGGCTGAGGGGGTAATCGCCGGCGCCGTACTGGATGTAGTTCGGCTGCCAGTCGGCGGGCCAGTTGCGATTGGGGTCGTAGCCGCCGGGACCATCCTCGTTCACCTCGCCGTCGCCGTCGTCATCGATGCCTTCCTGCCCGAGGCGCGAGTAGCGCCTGAACTCGCCGCGCGCTTCGGGATCGATCGGGACCAGGATGCGCGGATCGTCCGGCGATTCGCGCCAGCGCCCGTTCGGGTCGACGCGGCGCATTTCGAGCAGCAGACCGTCGCCGTCGAGATCGTTGGGCGGGTCCTCGTCGAACAGGCCGTCTCCGTCGTTGTCGATCGGCTTCTGCCCGCTGCGCGAGGAGTGCATCGTGTTCGGGGCGTCGAACCAGTAGGCGCGGCCGTCGGGATTGATCATCGGAACGAAGTAGAACGACGTGCGGTTCATCAGCTCGGTCAGTTGCGGCACCTTGCCGTAGCTCTTGGTCAGATACCAGATGCTGTAGAGCACGGCCTCGCTGCCCTGCACCTCGTTGCCGTGGATGTTGGCGTCGATGTACATGGCGGGCTTGGAGTCGGCCGGGCCGGTCGAAGCGACATTCAGCGTGAGCGCGACCATGTCGCGGCCCTGCACGCTCTTGCCAATGGTCTCCATCGTCAGCAGCTCGGGGTAGGCCGCCACGAGATCGGTGCAGATTCGGACGACCTGGTCGTAGTTGTTGAGCTGATTCCAGGCGACCGGGACTTTCGAGGGGGCGTTGTAGCCGTCCTGCGCAAGCAGCGCGGAGGCCGGGATCAGCGCGGCGGCCAGCGAGAGCATCAGCGGAGCAACGTATTTCGTGGTCATGGCGTGCCCTCGGTGGCGGGAGACGTCGTGGCCGATCCTGCCGGCGCCGCTTGGAGCGGTACGTCGAGCGTCAGCGTGCCGAACCTGGGATGGGTGGCGATGAACTGCGCGGACCCGCCGGCCGGGCCGCGAACCAGCCAGCGCTGGGTGACGCTGCCGCCGCTGCCGGCGAGCCAGTCGACCCGGCGGACGGGCGGCCCGCCGACGACGCGCGGCGCATCGATGTGCGGGCGCAGGATGAGGGGCGGATGGCCGACCATGCGCGAGATGGCCAGATGCGTCGGAAGGTAGCCGTCGTTCACGAGGCGCACTTCGACGTTCCAGAGGTCGACACCGACCGCGCGAACGGCGGAAACCTCAAGCCTCGGCGAAGGGAGCATCGGGGCCAGATCGAGCAGGAACTCGCACTGCCGCTCGGCGAGCTCATCGAGCTGGGCGGCGGGCGGATTGTGCCGGAACCCCGGGACGAACCCGCCCAGTTGCACTCTGCCGAGCGTGGGGTGATCGAAGTCCGTCCAGGGCAGGAACGCCGCCGACCCGGATTCGGGCTGCTGCAGCCACTTGCGGTTCAGCTCCGACGACACCACGCGCACCAGAATGGGATCGAATGGCTCGTCGGCCGCGGGCTTGCCGCTGGGCGACTTTGGCGCGGGCGCGGGAGCGGGTTGAGGCGGCGGCGCGGCAGGTTCGGACGCTGCACCTTCCGTTGTTGGCGCGGAGTCCGTCGGCGTCGGCGGCGCGAGCGATTGTCGATCGATGGGCAGCCACGGGCTTACCGCAAGCGTGAAGACGCCTCCCTGGCTGTAAAGCCAGGCATAGAAGGCGCCGTCGGGCCGGGCGCTGCCGCCGGTCGTAAAGCCCGTGCGGGCGCGGTATTTCTCGCCGATCTCGTTGTAGAGCGCGATGTCGTCGGGATGCAGCTCGCGGAATTCCTGGCCGGTCGGGCCGCGGTCCTTGCCTTGCGGGACGGAGACGAGGATGTCGTTCTCGCCGTAAACCATTGCGGCGACGATCGAGCGTCGCGCGACGATGTAGTCTGCGAGGGCGCGCGTCTCGAGCTCGCTCATCGGGAAGAGGCCGTCGGTGGCTGTTCCCGGGGCAAACAGGTGCGGCCAGTTGCGGCCGCAGTCGACGCCGCCGGGCGGGTCTTCGTTGATCCGACCGTCGCCGTCGAGATCGGAGCCCTCGAGCAGCAGTCGATACTGGCCGCGTTCGCCGCGCAGCGCCTCGGCGCGGCGCAGGAGGCGCGGCTCGTCGGGGTCGGGGAGCCATTCGCCGGCGGGGTCGGGTACGCGCATCACGGCGATGACGCCGTCCCCGTTGAGATCATCGGGACCATCCTCGTCGAAGACACCGTCGCGGTCGTCGTCGACGGGTCGCGTGTCGCGCGGGTTGTCCCATAGCGGCGGCTGAAGTGGGCGCTCGCAGCCGTCGGGGTTGGCGCGGGGCACGGCCAGCAGCGTGTACCTGGCGAGCAGGCCGGCGGCGTCGCTCGTGGGATTGCCGGTCGCGCGGGTCAGCAGGCCGCGCAGCACGCGCAGCGTGATTTCGCTCGAGGCGGCCGACCCGCTGTCGATGCCGCCGACGAGCAGGATGACGGGGCGTTGCTCGGGCGCGACCGGTCCCGGCAGGGCGAGCTGCACGGCCCAGACGTCGCGTCCGCCGGCGGACTGCGCCAGCGATTGGAGGGTCGCCGCACTGCCGGCGCTGGTGACGAACTCGCGGACGGCGCTGCTGAAGGCGTCGAAGCTCTGCGCGCTGGGCGTCGATCCGGGTGCGTCCTGGGCCACGTCCGCCGGATGGGCGGGGCTCAGCGCTCCCATCGCGCTCCAAGCGGCGGCGGCGATCCACACAATAAGTCTGGCGCGGGCGACCATCATGCCATTCCTTCCGTAGCGGGGAGCCCGAGATTTGCGGCGCTTGGCCCGCAGCCAAGCGAGCAGACTATGCGGAGCGGCGGCGGCTGTCAGCATTATCCGGTGGCGTTGAGCCGACCCGGCGATTTGCAAGTGGCCCCGAACCCCCCGCCGCCTGGGGTTTCGAGCGTGAACACGTCACCGGGCCCGACGCTCCGCTGAACGCAGCCGGGCAGCGTCTCGGTGGTGCCGTCCGCGCGATGCAGAACCTGCGCACCGGGAAGACCGGGCTGGCCGCCCCTCAGGCCGAAGGGCGGGCGGGTGCGCCGCTGGGACAGCAGCGAAAGCGTCAGCGGCGCGAGGAACTCGAATTCGCGGATGATGCCGTCGCCGCCGCAACGCCGGCCCGCGCCGCCGGAGCCGCGCCGAATCGCGAAGCGCCGCAGCCGCACCGGGTAGCGCGCTTCGAGCACCTCCGGGTCGGTCAAGCGCGTATTGGTCATGTGGACGTGCACGGCGGAGGCGCCGTCGAACTCCGGCCCGGCCCCGCCGCCGCCGCCAACGGTCTCGTAGTAGCCGAAGCGCTCGTCGCCGAAGGCGAGGTTGTTCATGGTGCCCTGGCTCGCGGCGACGACGCCCAGCGCCCCGAGCACGACGTCGACGATGCGCTGCGAAGTCTCCACGTTGCCGCCGACGACAGCCGGGCACGCCGCCGGATCGTCGCTTCGCGGCGGATCGAGCAGGCCGGGGGGAATCACGATTCGCAGCGGCCGCAGCACGCCTTCGTTGAGCGGAATCTCCTCGGCGATCAGGCAGCGGAAGCAGTACAGCACGGCGCTGCGGACGATCGCGGGCGTCGCGTTCAGGTTGTCCGGATGCACCGGCCCGCTGCCGCTGAAGTCCACCACCCACGCGTCGCCTTCGGGCGCGATGCGCACACGCAGCGGCGTGCCATCATCCAGCGCGTCGGCGAACTCGCTGGCGGCGTGCGGCAGCCGTTGCAGCGCTGCGCGCATCTTCTGCTCCGCCGCATCCTGAATGTGCCCCATGTATCGTGCGACGCGGCCCGGTCCGTGGCGCTGCGTCAATTCGGCGATGATCCGAACGCCGCAGGCATTCGCGGCGATCTGGGCGCGCAGGTCGGCGAGGTTCTGGCCGGGATCGCGCGAGGGGTGCGGACCGCCCGCGAACGCGGCTGTCAGCGCGTCTTCGTCGAGCAACTGACCGCCGCCGGAACGCGCGGCTTCGGAGCCCAAGGAGAGTCGGAGCAGCGGGATCCGCACGCCCTCCTGGGCGAGCGTTCGGCTGTGCGGCGGCATCGAACCGGGGCTGATTCCGCCGATCTCGGCGTGATGGGCGCGGTTGGCGGCGAAGAAGCGAACCGTAGTTCCCGTAGAATCGAAGACCGGAGTGATGACCGTGACGTCTGGAAGATGGCTGCCGCCGCGATAGGGGTCGTTGGTGACGAAGACATCGCCGGGCTGCGCGTCGATGCGGACGTCGCCGCAAGCACAACCGCGATCGGGCTCGGCTGCGGGCACCGCGAGCTGGTCCTTCAGCGCGCGGACGCACGGCGCGAGCGCGCCGAGGTGAACGGGCACATGCGGGGCGTGCGCGACGAGGCCGGCGTCGGCATCGAGAATGGCGCAGGAGAAGTCGAGGCGCTCTTTTACGTTGGTCGAGAGGGCGGTGCGCTGCAAGGTCGCGCCCATCTGCTCGGCTACGGCCTGAAACGCATGATGAAACGCTTCCAGCGTGATCGGGTCGGGCATCGAGTCGTCGATCGGCGCTTGTCCATCCGCCGGTGCGTCAGCGGCCGCGGCGCGTTCATCGGCCGAAAGCAGCACGTCCCCGCTCGCAAGCACCTGCGCCGACCACCCCGGCTCGACCACGATGGTGGCTCCGGGTTCGGCGATGATCGCCGGTCCGTCGGTTGAGCCCAGCGCGGCGAGCTGTTCGAGCGTCAGGATTCGCGCAGCGATCGCGCGCCCATCGAACCACAGCGGGCGCTCGGTCGCGGGCGTGTGCGAGGAGTTCGCCGTCCGAACCGCGCGCGGCGCGGCCGGGCCGGGCTGCATGCCTGCGCTGCGGTGCGTTTCGACGCGCGCCGCGACCAGCTCAATCTCGCGAGTCGTGAAGTCGAAGCCATAGAGCCGGCGATGGGCCTGCTCAAAGGCCCTGCGCCAGTCCTGATCCGCGGGCTGAGCGACGGTCAGCACCGTTTCCTGGCCGCGGTAGCGCAGATCGAGCATGCGCAGGGTGCGCTGCCGAGTGGTGCTGCTCCCGACCGTCGATCCGAACTGGGCGACGGCCTCGGCCTCCAGCTCGAGAAAACACTCTGTGAGGGCTTCCTCAGGCAGGGCCGCGAGCGAAGCGCCGAGGTGTCGCTGTGAGAAACGGACCCGTTCGGCTACGCCCAGGCCAAGCGCGCTGAGCAAGCCGGCCAGCGCGGGAATGAGAATCCGCTTCATGCCCAGCTCGCGAGCCATGGCACAGGCGTGCTGGCCGCCGGCCCCGCCGAACGCAACCAGCGAATACTCGCGCGGGTCATAGCCGCGCCGCGTGGAGACCTTTCGGATCGCCGCGGCCATGTGCAGGTTGGCAATGCCGATCAGGCCGCCGGCCAGCTCGTGTCGACCGTATCGGCGGCCGGTGGCGCTCTCGATCTGCGCGATGAGTTCGTCGAGGCAGCGCTCGACTGCGGCGTGATCGACGGGGAATGGGATTGCCTCGGGCGGGAATCGTCCGAGGAGCAGGTTCAGATCGGTGATGCACAGCGGCCCGCCGCGACCGTAACAGGCCGGACCCGGGTCCGCGCCGGCGCTGTGCGGGCCGACGGTCGGCTTGAGACCGTCGAAGGCGCAGATAGATCCGCCGCCGGCGGCGACGGTTTCGATCGCGAGCACCGGCGCGGCAAGGCGGCGCACCGCTCCGCTGGCGCGGTCCTCGATCTCCAGCTCAAACCGCCGCTCGAAGGCGCCGTCATAGCGGCACACGTCGGTGCTGGTTCCGCCCATGTCGAAGCCGATGACGCGCTCGAGGGGCGCCTCGCGCGCCGCGGCCGCGACACCCAGGACGCCGCCGGCCGGTCCGGAGAGCACGCTGTCCTTGGCGCGGAAGAGATCGGCCTCGACCAGCGCTCCAGCGCTGGACATCAACAGCAGCTCGCCTGCGGGTATGCCGGCCTGAATTCGGCGCAGATACTCCTCAACGACCGGCGCGAGATAGGCATCGACGACGGCGGTCTCGGCGCGTGGCAGAATTCGTTGCGAGCGGGAGAGCTCGGAAGAAATCGAGACGTGCCGAAAGCCCGCCGCGCGTGCCAGGCCCGCCAGCCGCCGCTCATGTTCCGGATTGCGGTAGCTGTGCAACAGCGCGATGGCCAGCGACTCGGCCCCGGCGGCACGCACTCTCGAACACGCCTGCCGGGCAGCCTCGACGTCGAGCGGACGCAGCACCGAACCGTCGGACGCGAGGCGCTCGTCGATCTCGATCGACCACTCGGTCAGCGGAGCGGCCTTGCGAACGTGCAAATCAAACAGCCGCGGGCGATTCTGCGCGCCGATCGAGAGTAGATCGGCGAAGCCGCGCGTCACGGCCAGCGCCGTGCGAGCGCCGCGCAGCTCGAGCAGGGCATTCGTGCCGCGCGTGGTTCCCAGCCGGACGTGCACCGGTCCGATGGGCTCGTTCAGGGTGCGGCCGAGCAGCCAGCGAATGCCGATCAGCGGGGCCTCCAGCCCGCAGGACAGCTCGTAGGTCTCGCCGGCGCGCGGCGGCCGCGGCAGCGGCCGATCGAGCACGAAGCCGCCGGTTGTCGGCTCAAAGCTGCGCACCCGCGCGGAGCAGCCGTCGCCGCGGACCGGCGAGGGCAGCCGCAATGTCCAGCCGCGAAAGAAGCCGCGCGGATCGGCGCCGCGGCGCGCGTCAAGGATGAAATCGGCGGAGGATCCCGCGGCCGCCTGGCCGATGTAGCGGCCGTCGCTCAGCAGCTTGTGGGTGCGCAACGGGTCAGCGCCGATGCGCGCGATGCAGTCGGTGAACGTGCCGCCGACGTCGATCCAGAACTGCGCTGGAATAGCCGATTGCGTCATTGCACACTTCCGGTCGCTCGAGCGTGGCAGCTACCGCCGCGCGCGGGCTAATTCGACGGATGCGGGCTGCCGGTGGGAGCGCCGCGCGAGGGCGGCGCACCGTGGTGCGTCATGGTCGCGAAATCCGACGCGGTAAGCGAGGACGCGAACTGAATGGCGTCATCGAACGAGCGCCAGACGATCAGCCACGGGCGGTGACGCCAGCCGGCTCGGGCCATGAGCCGCAGGGGCTGTTCCTGCACCCCGCCGATGATGACGAAAATCCGCGCCGCATGCAGCGTGTTGAGCACGGATTCGAGGTTGACCAGGCCGGTGGCATCCATCACGGGGACGGCGCGCAGGTCGAGGATGACCGCGTGGACGTCGCTGCGGACGGTTCGCAGGGCGCTGACGGCCTTCTGTGCGGCGCCGAAGAAGAGCGGGCCGCCGATTTCGTACACCATCACGCCGGCGGGCAGCGGCTGATCGGTCGCCTGCGCCGCGCCGTCGGCCCAGCGGAAGTGCGCCAGCTCGGCCATGCGCCGCATGAACAGCAGCGCGGCGAGCACGACCCCGACGCCGACCGCGATGACCATGTCGAACACTACGGTCAAGCCGAAGCAGACGCCGAGCACGAGCGCGTCGCTGGGCGGAGCCACCCGCAGCACGCGGAAGACGTGCTTCAGCTCCGCCATGTTCCAGGCGATGATCAGCAGCATCGCGGCCAGCGCGGCCATGGGCAGCAGGCCAAGCAGCGGCGCCATGATCGCCATCGCCGCGAGCACGAAGAGCGCGTGAAAGAGGGCCGCGATCGGGCTGCGGCCCCCGTTGCGGATATTGGTCGCGGTGCGCGCGATGGCGCCGGTGGCGGCGATGCCGCCGAAGAACGGGGCCACGAGGTTGCCGACGCCCTGGGCGAGCAGCTCCGCATCCGGGCTGTGCTTGCGCCCAGTCATGCCGTCGGCGACGACCGCCGACAGCAGCGACTCGATCGCGCCGAGCATCGCGATCGCGAAGGCCGCGCCGAGCAAGGCGTCGATCGGCAGGGGGGAGCCGTCGGGCGCGGTGGCCAGCCAGGGCAGCGACGGCGCCGGCAAGGTCTGCGGCACACCGCCGAAGCGCGACGCAATGGTCTCGACGTGAAGCCCCGGCACCAGCCGGGTGAGGCCATACGCGGCGGCGGTCGCGACAAACAGCGCCACGATCGGGGCCGGAAGCGCGCGCGTGAGCCTGGGAACGAGGATCAGCAGCGCGAGCGTAAGCGCGCCGATCACGGCATCCGGCCAGTGCGCCGTACCCGCGGCGGCCACCATCGCCGTGACACGTTCAATGTAGTGCTCGGGCATGTGGGCCACTTGCAGTCCGAAGAAGTCGCGCACCTGCATCGTCGCGATCACGACCGCGATGCCCGCCGTAAAGCCGCTGGTGACGGGATAGGGGATGAACTCGACCAGCTTTCCGAGCCCCGATGCGCCCATGAGGACGAGGATGATGCCGGCTAAGAGGGTGGCCATCATCAGGCCGGCGGCGCCGTACTGGGACGCGATCGGCGCCAGGATGGCGACGAAGGCCGCGGTGGGGCCGGAGACCTGGACGCGCGAGCCGCCGAGCAGCGCAATCGCGCCGCCGGCGACGATGGCGGTGAACAGGCCGTGTTGAGGGGGTACCCCGGCGGCGATCGCCAGCGCCATGGAAAGCGGCAGCGCGATCACGCCGACGATCACGCCGGCTAGGGCGTCACTTCGCAGGTCCGCAAGCCGGTAGCCTTCGCGAAAGGTCTCGCGCAGGGCGAAACCGGGCAGCGCGAGCAGGTTCCGGATTGATGCGCCGAAGTCTCGCTTTTCCGGCTCGACCCACGCGGGGCGATCGCTGATTGTGTCCACGGCCCGACCCGCCTCCCTTCACACGCATTCCGCGTGAAGCTACCCGATGCGTGATCCCCAGCGCTTGTGTGCCATGCAGGTCCTGCGGCACCGGTTTCCGAACGGTGCTCCCCGCGCAAGCGGCGCGCAGGCGGGACACTGCTTTGCGTAACGCGTCGGCTTAGCGCCGCGAACGACTCCGCGGCGCCTTGCGTTTGGCTGCGGCGCTGCGCCCGGCCTTCGCCGCACGTGCCTTGGCCGGCTTGGCAGCCTTGGACGCCGCGGCGCGCTTGGCCGGCTGGGCCTTGGTCTGCTCGTCGATGACCGCCTGGGCCGCCGCCAACCGCGCGATCGGCACGCGGTAGGGCGAGCAGCTCACGTAGTCCATGCCGACGCGATGACAGAACTTGACGCTCTTGGCCTCGCCGCCATGCTCGCCGCAGATGCCGATCTTGAGCTTGGCGCGGGCGTTGCGACCGTGGCGAATGGCGTGATTCACCAGCATGCCGACGCCGTCCTGGTCGAGCGACTGGAACGGGTCGTCGGGGAAGATCGCGGCCTTGTTCTGATCGACGTAGTCGGGCAGGAAGCGGCCGGCGTCGTCGCGCGACAGCCCCATGGTCATCTGCGTCAGGTCATTCGTGCCGAAGCTGAAGAACTCGGCGACCTCGGCGACGCGCTCGGCGGTCAGCGCGGCGCGGGGCGTCTCGATCATCGTGCCGACCAGGTAAGGGATGCGCGCCTTCTCGCGGGCGAGGATCGCGTCGGCGACGGCGCGCGTCCGCTCGGTCAGAATGCGCAGCTCCTTCGCGTCGATCGTCAGCGGGATCATGATCTCCGGCTCGACCTTGCCGCCGGCCTTCTTCACCTCGACGGCGGCCTCGAGGATCGCGCGGACCTGCATGTCGAGGATTTCGGGATAGGTGATGCACAGACGACAGCCGCGGTGCCCGAGCATCGGGTTGGCCTCGTGCAACTGCTCCGAGCGTTGCAGGATGCGGTCCGCCGGAATGCCGGTCGCGCGCGAGAGGGCATCGGCCTGCTCGCGCGTCTTGGGCACGAATTCGTGCAGCGGCGGATCGATCAGGCGGATCGTCACCGGGCGGCCGCCCATCGCGCGGAAGATGCCGACGAAGTCCTCCTTCTGGTAAGGCAGGAGCTTGTCGAGCGCGGCGATGCGGGCTTCCTGCGACTCGGCGACGATCATCTCCTGAATCGCGAGCTGCCGCGCCTGCGTGCTGAAGAACATGTGCTCGGTGCGGCACAGCCCGATGCCCTGAGCGCCCATCTCAATCGCCTTCTGGGCGTCCTCAGGCGTGTCCGCGTTGGTGCGCACCTTGAGGCGGCGGCGGTCGTCGACCCACTTCATCAGCGTGTAGAACTCGTCGGGCAGCTTGGGCAGTGTCAGTTTCAGCTCGCCGCTGTAGACCTCGCCGCTCGAGCCGTCGAGCGTGAGGAAATCGCCCTGCCGGAACGTCTTGCCGTTGACCGACATCTGCTTGGCGGCGTAGTCGATCCGCAGCGCTTCGCAGCCGACGATGCAGCATTTGCCCCAGCCGCGCGCCACGACGGCCGCGTGCGAGGTCTTGCCGCCGGTCGCGGTCAGAATGCCCTTGGCGGCCTGCATGCCGCCGACGTCTTCGGGGCTGGTTTCCTTGCGCACGAGCACGACGGAATCGCCGCCGGCCGCCATGCTCTCGGCCTCGGCCGCGGTGAACACGATCCGCCCGCAGGCCGCGCCGGGGACCGCGTTAATGCCGGTCGCGATCCGCCGCGAAGCCAGCTCGCCGCGGCTGACCGCGTCGCTGATGACCGGGTAGAACAGCCGCTCGATGTCCTCCGGCATCATGCGCGCGATGGCCTGGTCCTTCGTGATCACCGGCTTGCTGGCGGCGGCATGATATTTCTTCGGCAGATAGCCCTTGCGCACCAGCTTGTTGGCTTCGGCGGCGCTCATCAGCGGCTGGGTGGCCTGCTCGACGGCGATCTTGAAGGCCGCCGCGGGCGTGCGCTTGCCCGTGCGGCATTGCAGCATGTAGAGCTTGCCGCGCTCGACGGTGAACTCCAGGTCCTGCATCTCGCCGTAGTGAATCTCGAGCATCGCGCGGACCGCTTCGAGCTGCTCGTACACCTCGGGCATCTGGCGGTTGAGCTCGGCCAGGTGCAGCGGGGTGCGAATGCCCGCCACCACGTCCTCGCCCTGCGCGTTGATCAGCAGGTCGCCGTAGAATTCGTTCGTGCCGAGGCTCGGGTCGCGCGTGAAGCAGACGCCCGTCCCGCTGTCGTCGCCCATGTTGCCGAAGACCATCTGGCAGACGTTCACCGCGGTGCCCGCGAGACCGGTGATCTTCTCGACGCGGCGGTAGGTGACGGCCTTGTCAGCGTTCCAGGAACGGAAGACGGCGTTGATCGCGCCGACGAGCTGCTGCCAGGGATCCTGCGGGAAGTCCTGGCCGGTCTGCTCGCGGAAGAAGGCCTTGAAGTCGGCGCAGAGCTCCTGGAGCGCGTCGGCCGGCAGCTCGTAGTCCATCTTCACGCCGACGCGCTGCTTGAGCGTGTGCAGCTTGTGCTCGAGCACGTCCTTGCTGAGCCCGACCACCACGGTGGAGTACATCTGCAAGAAGCGGCGGTAGGCATCCCAGGCGAACTTCGGGTTCTTCGTGCACTCGGCCAGCCCGACGACGGAGGCGTCCGACAGCCCGAGGTTGAGAATCGTCTCCATCATGCCGGGCATGGAGCGCGCCGCGCCGCTGCGCACCGAGACGAGCAGCGGGTCCTTGCGGTCGCCGAGCTTTTTGCCGCACAGCTTTTCGAGCCGCGCCAGGTGGGCCTTGATCTCCTTGTCGAGGCCGGTGGGCCACTTGCCCTTGTTGGCGTGATAGAACGCGCAGGCGTCCACGGTGATCGTGAATCCACTGGGCACGGGCAGCCCGATGTTGGTCATCTCCGCCAGGCCGGCGCCCTTGCCGCCCAGCAGCAGGCGCTGATCGCCCCGGCCTTCCGCCTTGCCACCGCCGAAGAAGTACACGAACTTCGCACTCATCTGACATCCTCGATGAAAACGCTTCCCTGCGTGGAAAACCCGGTTCTTGCCGCGCCCGCCGCGCGGACCCACAGTGTCCACGGGCCCGGCGCGGGTGAAAGCGCGGAATAGTACGGCAAGCGCGGCCTGGACACCAACGGCGGCAGGGGTGGTCTGGCTGGTTCCCTGGGGGCTCTTTTGGGGTATTGCGGCGCGCCGCGGTCCGCGCGTCGGCGCCGCCGGCAACGCGCCGAAAGCTGCGCGCCGGCCGCCTGTCGGACTTCGGCGCAGGCGCGAAGTTCACGTGCCGAAGAGCCGAAGTGCTCGAAGCCGCGCCCTGCGATGAGCGCGGGCGCCCGACATCGACGGGAGGGAGCACTCCGAGGGCTTCTTCTACCACTCCGGCTGGGCAACCGAGCAAACGAAACCGCCCTAGAGCGGCGGCGCACCTTGCGAACACCCCGTCCCGATCGCACCCAGAAACAGGTTCACGTCGATCAAATCCACGTCGCCGTCGCCGTCCAGGTCCCCATCGGTCGGCGACGCACCGGAAGACGTACCGAAATGCACTTGCAGGGTCGCGAAGTCGGCCATGTCGACCGCCCCGTCGGCGTTCAGGTCGCCCAGCACGTCGTAGATGCCGCCGCGCTCGCGCAGGAACACGTCGGGCTGGTTGTTCGTGTCGCCCGCCACCAGGTTGCTGGACCAACTGGTGAACATGACGCTATGCCCGCCGAGAACGATCCCCCGCCGTCCGAACGACTGGCCATTGCCCTGATTGCCCGCCGAATCCACGCTGATCCGTTCGATTCCGCCGGTCGGGCGGTATCGCACGAACACGTCCGCTTGGGCATTCGTATCGCCGGGAACCAGGTTGCTCGCCGTGCTCACAAAGGCAACCCACTTCCCGTCCGGCGACAGCATTGGACTGCTGCTGTCGCCGTTGCCCTGGTTGCCGGCTGCGTCGACGCTGACGCGCTCGGTTTGCCCGGTCTGCAAATCACGGACAAACACGTCGTAGAAGCCGTTGGTGTCACCGGCCACAAGCGTGCTGGCCCCGCTGGCGAAAATCACGTAGCGACCGTCCGAGGAGAGCGCCGCCCTGGAGCTGGACGCGTTCCCCTGGGCACTTCCCGTGCTGACGCTGGCGCGCGTCATGCCGGACGTCTGGCGGTCGTAAACGAAGACGTCGGTCGCGCCGTTGGTATCTCCGGCGACCAGATTCGACGCCAGACTATCAAAGACGATGTAGCGCCCGTCAGCGGACAGGCTGGGCACGTTGCTCGTGCCGTTTCCCGGCACGCCCGCCGGCGTCCGGCTCACGAGGCTGAGCTGTTGAAGCACGCGGTCATACAAGAACACGTCCAATGCGTTGTTGGCGTCATTCGGAACCAGGTTGCTCGCCAAGGTTGAGAACGCGATGAAACGCCCGTCGGCGGAGATGCCCGTTGCAACGGCGTTATGGTTCGCCTCGACGCCGCCGGGGCCCACGTCGATGCACGTGGTGGTCCCATTCTGGCGGTCGTGCATGTAGACACGCCACAGGCCGTTGGTGCCGCCCGGCGCGAGGTTCGTGGCGTCGCTCGTAAACGCGACGAAACGCCCGTCGTCAGAAATGGCGCCGTCCTCGCTGTCGCCGTTGGATTGGGCGCCGCTCGAACTGACGCTGACGCGTTCGTTCACGCCGGTGTTCAGGTCACGCACGATGATGTCGGCCTTGCTGTTGGTGTCGTTCGGCACGAGACTCGCGGAGTATGCCTGCATCACGACATAGCGGCCGTCCGGCGTCGCTCCTTCGCCCGTGGTGTATCCTGAGGCCTGGCCGCCGGTGTAGGCGAGGTTCACCCGCGTCGTGCTGGTCGGGACGGCGCAGGCGCTCAAGCGCAGTTGGCCGGTCCCGGTCCCGGCCTGCCCGCCCGGAGTCTCCCAGCCGCCGACGCGAATGAGGTAGCTCGCGCCCGCGGACACCGACACGGAGGTTTGCGACGGCCCGCCCACGCTGCCGCAGCCGTCGTCGTCGCAGGCGAGATCGGATAGCGCCGCCGGCGGACAGGCGCCGTCCGCGTACACCGCAACCATCGAGTCGTATCCGGTCTCCGTGCACGCACTCACTGCCAGCGTGCCGGAGGCGACGGCGTCGTAGCGGAACCAGACGTCGGCGCCGAAGCTGTCCTGGCCCGGGTAGCAACCCACCTCTTCCGGGCCATCCGTCGTCGCGGAGATGTTGCTGAAATGCGTGAATCCCCCATGGATTTCCGTGGGCGCGTCGCAATCGTCGTTCGCCGGGGCCGAGCAAGTGCTGCCGTCGCCGCCGTACGTGCCGCCGAGGGCCGCGCACTCGTCCGCCGTGGCATACTGACAGGTGCCGTCAACCTCGCACGCGCCTGCGGGCTCCGTCGTCAGCGTCCCGACGTAATCCGTTGGACAAGAGACGCCCTGGAACACGTCCGTGCCGGCCCAGGCCCAATGGGTGCCGGGGAGCAGATACGCGGTCGCAACGACGGGCTGGCACGCCGGGCCACTGTCCGTGGCGACGCCGGTGTAACCCGTGCAGCCGTTCGGGCCGGGGTCGAACAGATAGGCGCGCGTGGGCCCCAAGCCCGTCACACTCCACGTGACGCGCGACAAAGCCGCCAACTGAAACTCGTACCAGTCGGTGTCTCGCCGGCCGTTGGCGGCTGCGTACGTGCCGCACACGGTCTGGCCGGGCGCGATCGGATTGAACGCGGGCGGGTCGCTGTTGCAACCGCCGTTCACGCCGTCGTCGGCGATCGCACAGCCGGGTTCATTCATCTCCAGAACGGCGCCCGGGGGACAGTCCAGCGTGCACCACGAAGGCAATTCGCGGACGAAAACGTCCGCGACCTGGTTGGTGTCGACCCCGGCCGCGATCAGATCGTTGGCGCTGCTGAAAAACGCAATCGCCCGGCCGTCGGCCGAAAATGGGCGAAGCCTCGCCGGCGAATGGCGTGCGCCATCCCGGAAAGGAGCTTTCGTCGTTGCCGGCCTGATCCAGCGCATTGGCGCTGATGAGCAACGTCGTGGCGCCCTGCATATCGCGCATGTAGACGTCAAAGCAGGGTGAACCTTGGCAGATGTTGTTGTCCACCGGCCCCAGGTCATTGCCCGTGGTTTCAAACGTCACAAAGCGGCCGTCGAACGCGCCGCTCAAATCCGCACACACCCACGGATAGGCCGCACTTCCGTTTTCTTGAGCGCCGGCGGGCGTGACGTCCACGAGGGTCGTCACGCGGTTCGCCATGTCGCGGAGGAAGACCGCCGACGGAAGCGTTGCAAACGGCGGATACAGATTGGTGGCATGGCTCTGAAATGCAACGTACTGGCCGTAGGCGGAAATGCTCAGGCCGTATTCGCCGCTCCAATTATCACCGCCGTTCACGTCGCCGGTGTCGACGCTGACCCGCTCGGTCGTACCGATCGGCGCGTAGTTGCCGTTTCCGTCGGGATGCGCGTCGTAGCGATAGACGTCCAGGCCGGAGGGGCTGATGCCGACCACGCCGACGAGATTCGTGGCGAAACTCTCGAACGCCAGGTACCGGCCGTCGGGGGAAATCGCCGGCACGCCCGACCAGCCGCTGCGGCCGTCGCCCGCGAGACCCGTGGCATCAATGCTGACGCAGGATGTCGTGCCGGCGACACGGTCGCGGACAAATACATCCTCGTCGAGGTCCCAGAACGGCTCGGGCGGCACCAGAGCAGCAAAGCTCACGAAGGCGACGTATCGGCCGTCGTACGACAGCGCCGGCCGCATGCCGCCGCCGTTGGCGCCGTTGACATCCAGGCTGACAATCTCCGTGCTCCGACAGCCCACACACATTTCGTCGAAGATGCCGTTGCCGTCCGCGTCGCGATCGTGCACATACACCGACGCGGGGTTCTCGAATGCGACAAACCGTCCGTTGCCGGAGATCGCCGCAAAGGTCGAAGCATTGACAAACGGATTCAGGTTCTGGTCCAGGCTCACGAGCCGCGTCGCCCCGGTCTGGCGGTCGTGCACGTAGATGTCGGACGCAAAGTTGAAATCCGCTGCTTCCAGCGCGGAGTCACTCACAAACGCGACATACCGGCCATCCGCGGAAATCGCGGGACGGTACGGTTCGCCGCTTCGGGCAAACGCCTCGGCGCCCGCCGAGTCGACGCTGACGCGCTGCGTCATTTGTCCCAAGCACACCGCCGCGCACGTCCAGCAGAACACCCAACTCCAACGCTGGGCGCGCTGCAATCCGTACTTACACAAGAGTATTGCCGGAAGCATGCCGTGTACTCCGCTTCAAAGAAATGCCGCGAGTCGTTGGTTCCCGCGGACACGTATTATCCCACGTGTCGAGCTCAACGGTCAACGCCATTTGACTTGAGTACCCCTACTTGGACTCAGGATTCGCTGCCGGAGAACGAGCGGGCGCACGGGAACCCGTCCATTCAAGCGCGAAGGATGACAGCGGCGAGGCGCGATTCGCGGGCGGCCGTATGGTCCTGCAACCCCGGCGTCATGAAGGAACCGCCGCTGAAGCACCATGAGCCCGCGCGGACGCCGCGATTCTGCTGCTGCGCCCCTCAGCGCCCGCTCAGCCGCCGCAGTCCGTCCCAAACGCCGTCAGCATGATCGAGAGATCCGACAGCCCGGTCATGCCGTCATCGTCCAGGTCGCCGCCGGCGTCGACGCCGAATGAGGCCAGCAGCATCGACAGGTCCGTCAGGTCGGTGAGCCCGTCGCCGGAGAAATCCGTCGGGCAGGGCACCGCGTTGTTGAAGACGAGCGCGAAGACCTCGATCGGCGCGCTGACCGAGTCGGTCACGTCTCCCGTTTGCGGATCGCGCGAGGTCACGTCACCGATCGCATCGCCGGCCACCACCATCCCGCCCTCGAAGCCCAGCGCCTCGCCCGGTTCGCTCAGGAAGAACACGCTGTCGGGCGCGCCGTCGCTCAGCCGGACGCGCCACAGCGCCTGGAAAGAATCGACCAGGAACAGGTGCGTGTCGTTCGCGGCCAGCCCGTTCACCGATCCGAAGCAGAAGCAGGTGAAGTAGTCGAACACGCCGCTATTCGCCGGGGCGCGATACACCGCCGACGTCGGCCCGCTCACGTAGATGTACCCGTCGTGCACGATCATCGTGGCGACCGGGTCGACCGTGTTGTACGTGTCGAGCACCGCGCCGCTGGCGGGGTTGACGACCAGCACCGTCCGGTCGCTGCCGCCGATCAGCAGCGATCCCTCGTGGACCGCCATCGCGGCGGCGTTATTTGAGACCTGAAAGCCGGCCTCGACCAGCCCGCTGTCGAGCCCCAGGCGATAGATGAGTCCGCTGGTGTCGCCGAGGAACAGGTGGGTGCCGACGATCGCCATCGAGTTGATCGGGCCGCCGCAGGTGCCGAAGAATTGGAATCCGCCGGCGGACGAATCGCCGCGGAAGACGACCCCCTGCGGCCCGCCGACGAAGACTTCGCCCGCGCCTGCGCCGGCGACCGCCAGGGCCGCGACGCACGTGGCTGTACGGCTCAAGAGCTTGCGCAACATCGTTGTTCTCCTCAAGATACACATTGCCCGCTGAGACGATTGAACGGACGCAAGGCCCGCCGCCGGGTCGGATGGGCGGAATCGAGAAACCGGGACTGACCCGCCAGGCCAATGTCGCAAGCAATGCGGTTCATTGCAGCCGAAATCAGGGTCCCCCGGCCTCCTGGCAGGGCGGAACAGCGGCATGGAGGCACGAAGACCCGGCTGCACAGGGGCCCGCTGGCCGGGCTGCGCAGCGGCACGCATGCAGCGAGGCACGAAGGTCGGATGCCATCGCGATGGCCGTTGCGTCGCGATGCTCGGCGGAACGCACCGTCAGCCGTGTGCCACTGCCGTCCCGGCAGGGGGTCAATGACGAGCAAACCGGTATGCTCACGCGGAGCACCGCGAGAACATGCCCCCCGCCACGAGTCCATGCCACCCACGGCAAAAGAACGCGGCGCGCCAAGCAGCGCGCGCCCGCCCTATACTCCGCCTCAACGCGCCGCGCGCCGTGCCCGCGCGGTCCGTGGAGGCCTCGGCATGCTCCAGCACTACAACTCCGCGAACCGCGACCTGATCGTCAACATCAGCGGGCGTCTTGTTCATCGCGACCAGGCCGGCATCTCGCCCTTCGACTCCGCCGTCCAGGGTGGCGACGCGGTCTGGGAAGGCCTGCGGCTCTATGACGGCCGCATCTTCGCGCTGACCGAGCATCTCGCGCGGCTGCGCAGCTCGGCCAAGGCGCTGGCGTTCGCACACATCCCAACCGACGAGGAAATCACCCGCGAAATCCGCCGAACGCTTGCCGCCAACCACATGTTCGACAACGTGCACATCCGCCTGACGCTGACGCGCGGCGAAAAGTACACCAGCGGGATGGACCCGCGGCTGAATCGCCGGCCGGCGCCCGGCGGCGGCGCTGCGGGCGAATTGGTGCTCTCACCGCCGACGCTGATCGTCTTGGCCGAGCACAAGCCGCCCGTGTACGACCCGTTCGGCATCGCGCTGATCACGAGCACGATCCGCCGATTTCCTCCGGATTGTCTCGACCCCAAGATTCACCACTGCAACCTGATCCAGTCGATCCTGGCGAAGATTCAGGCGAACGAGGCGGGTGCCGACGACGCGCTGATGCTCGATCTGCGCGGCTTCGTCGCCGAGACCAACGCCACGCACATCTTCGTCGTGTCGCGCGACGCAAATGCGTGGACCGCGGCTGAGCGGAACCGCGCCGCGTGGCAGGCGCCGAGCGCGCCGCGGAAATCGCGGCGGCCCCACCGCGGCGGCGGAAAGGTGATCTATGACGCGCCGGACCCCAACGCACGCGATCCTGAAGTGATCGACCCGGACGCGGGCGGCTCCGCCCAGGCCGGTCTTTCGGCAGAGCTCGGACCTCCACCGTACCGGCCCGGGCCGGGCACGCCGGTCGTGCTGACACCTTTCTGCCATGCCTGCCCGGAAGGCATCACGCGCGCGAGCGTGCTGCGGCTGTGCCGCGAGAACGGCATTCCGCACGCCGAGGCCGATCTCTCGCTGACGGAGCTCTACCGGGCGGACGAGGTGTTCTGCACGGGCACGATGGGCGGCCTCGCGCCGGTGCTCAGGCTCGACGGCCGCGCGATCGGCGACGGCAAAGCGGGGGCGATGACCCAGAAGCTGAGCGGGCTGTACCGCAGCCTGGTCCGGCTGCGCGGCGTGCGGGTGGCAGACAGGCCCAGGTAGAGGGCGTTCAGGCCGATCGCTGCGCTGGCAGGTTCCGCCGCCGCGCGCGACGACGCCCTTGAGCCATAGTCGGGCGCTGAGCCTGGGGAGCGCGGGCATCTCGCCCGCACGAAGGGGGCTGACAGCCCGCGCTCCCAGCAAGACGCAGACTCGAGCATGCTCTAGAACGACGCGCCGACCGAGAAATTGAAGATTTGGTCGTCGTCGGCGTCGTCGCGCGCGATCGGGAAGCCGAAGTCGAACACGAACGGCACCGGCCCGAAGAAGAACAGGTTGACGCGGACGCCGAACCCCACGGACGCGCGCCAGGTGGTAATCTCGAAGTCCTTCTCGGCCGTGCCCATGTCGAGGAACGTCACGCCGCGCACGTTGTCGGCGTAGAGCGGGAAGGAGTATTCGGCGCCGGCCAGCATGATGAAGTCGCCGCCGACGCGGTCGTTCAGAATGCCGGCGCGGGGCGAGACCCCGCGGAAGTCAAACCCGCGGATCGAGCCGAATCCGCCGGCGTAGTAGCGCTCGAACATGGGCGCATCGCCGACGACGTAACCCATGTCGCCGCGCATCGCGAAGACGGTCTTGCGATCGAAGATGTCCGTGCTAAGGGTCTTGTACCAGGCGGCGCTGACGGACGGCTTGCCAAAGCTGTACTCGCCGCCGAGCGCGCCGACCTGTTCCCAGGAGAACGCGACGCGATAACCCTGGGTGGGGATCATGCGGCTGTCGGTCGTGTCGCGCGCGATGGTGGCCTTGACGCTGGTCAGGAAGTGGTCGCCGCGCTCATGGTAAATGTCGTTCGCGGCGAGGCCGTTGACGTCGTCGATGCTGACGCCTTCGAGCCGCAGCGCGCCTTCGACCGCCCAGTTGGCCAGCGGGCCGGTCTCGAAGCGCCGCCCGACGCTTGGCACGAAGCCGAGCCGCTCCTCGTCATACGATTCGCGCTGGCGCAGGAAGAAGTAGAGCGACTGGTCGTAGCGCAGCGGGCGGTCAAACAGGTACGGCTCGGTGAAGTCGATGCGGAAGCGGGTCACTTCGGTTCCGGGCTCGAGCACGAAGCGCAGCCGCTGCCCGTCGCCGCGGAGCGCCTGCCCGCGGAAGAACTCGGCCCAGTTGCGCGGCCAGTCGAACAGGTCGAAGTTGCGGTTCTCAATCGTCAGCGAGCCGACCACGCCGTTGTCGGTGCTGACGCCCACGCCTACGTTGAAGAAGATGTTCTCGCCTTCTTCGACCTCGACCAGCGCCTCGCGGTAGCCGTCGACGTCTTCGAGCGGCGTGATGGTGGCGCGCTTGAACAGCCCGGTCTCGAAGATGCGCCGCTCGGCATCGCGGGCCTTGACGGTGTTGTAGTCTTCGTCCGGGAAGAAGCGCAGCTCGCGGCGGACGACTTCGTCCTTGGTGTGCGTGTTGCCGCGGACGGTGATGCGCCCGAAACGTGAGCGCGGCCCCTCGACCAGTTCGAGCTCCAGCACCACCACGCCGGGCTCGTCCTCGAGGAACGCGTAGTTCGTCAGCACGCGCGTCTCGACGAAGCCGATCTCGCCGTACAGGTCTTCGAGTTTCCTGACATCCTGCTTGAGCGCTTCCTCGCGCATGAAGTCGCCGGGCTTCAGCGAAATCGTCTCGAGCACCTGCGCCGTGCTGAAGATCGAGTTGCCGCTGAGCGGGATGTCCTTGATGACGTAGCGCGGTCCCTCCTCGATCACGAAGACGAGCGTCAGGCGGGTGCGCTCGACGTCGGTGAAGTCGAGCCGGTAGCCGACGCGCGCGTCGAGAAAGCCCTCGCCGCGGTAGAACGACTGGAGCTCGGCGGCGTCGCGCTCGGCCTGCTCCTCGTCGAACGCGCCGGTGCGGAAGATCCACAGGTAGGTGGGCGTGCGCACCTTCAGGCGAAGCTGAAGGCGCGGAAACGCACGGGCGCCCTCGAACTCGATCCGCCGCACGCGCACGCGCGGCCCTTCGATGATCTTGTAGACGACGCGCGCTTCGCTCGACAGCGCGCCTTCGTCCAGCTCCACCTGCACGTAGTAATAGCCGGCTTCGCGGTACTTGCGCAGCAGGGCGTCGCGGCCCTGATCGATCTGAAAGCGGTCCAGCACGCTGCCCGAGGCGAACCCCAGCTCCTTGAACAGGTCGTCATTGCTGAAATTCTTGTTGCCCTCCAGCTCGACCGTGCGGATGACCGGCTTCTCCTGCACGTTGAAGACCACCGCGACCTGGCCATCCTCGATCGTCGGCGGCGAAGCAAACACCGCGAGGAACTTGCGCGTCCGCAGCAGCTCGCGGACGTCCTCGGCGACCTGCTGCTCGAGGTAGGGCTGCCCGGCCCGCGTGCGGATGATCCGCCGCACGAAGCTCTCGCTGATCGTCTCCAGCCCGCGAACCTCGACGCGTAGAATGGGGGTTCCGTCGCGCGGCGGCTCCTGAGCGGGGGCCCGGACCGGCCCGGCCAGAACCAGAACGGCTGCGAGCGCTGCGGTCCAACGCCACAGCTCTTGACGCCCAGCGCAACGCGAATTGTGGATCACGGATCACCCGCGAAGAGAGACACGCCAGTTGCCGGAAACCGCCGGACGGGATGCCGCGCCGCGTCCGCCCAACCCGAGACGCCCGTTACTATACAGTGGTCGCCTGCGGTCGCAACGTGCGGCCGGGGGACGGAGGTTCGGCTGTCGGCGGCGGCTGCGCCGGCCGCGGCCGAGAGGGGCGCGCGGCCGCCGCACCGGCGCGCGACCTGCGAGCACTGCCATGCCTAGACCCACGATCGCTCTGACCAGCAACTTCGGCCCCGGCAGCGGGCCGTCTGCACGCCCGCGCTGCTACCTCAACGCGGAATACGGCGACGCGGTGCTCGCGGCGGGCGGCCTGCCGCTGATGCTGCCGGTGCCCGCGGAGTTCGACGACGCGCTGCTCGACGAGTGGCTCTCACGCTGCGACGGGCTGATTCTGACGGGCGGGCTGGATCTCGACCCGGCTCTCTACGGGCAGGCGCGGCATCCGCAGACGGAGACGTTGCCCGTCCGGCGGCAGAGCTTTGAGCTGGACCTGTTCGGCAGGGCGGATTCGCGCCGCGTGCCCATGCTCTGCATCTGCTTGGGACACCAGGTGGCGCACGTCGCCCGCGGCGGGGCGCTCGTGCAGCACATCGACGACCTGCCGCGCACGCCGGGCATCCCACACAACCGCACCGACGCGGGCAACGCGCTGCACGCGGTACAGATCGAGCCGGATTCGCACCTGGCGCGGATCGCCGGTGGCACGCGATTCGACGTTCCCAGCCGGCATCATCAGTGCGTGGACGCGGCTCGGCCCGGGCGTGGGTTGCGGACTGCCGCCGTGGCGCCGGACGGCCTGATCGAAGCGTCGGAAGACATGAACGGCCGATTTCTGCTCAGCGTGCAGTGGCATCCGGAGTCGCTGACCGCTCAACCTCCGAACGCCGCGCTGTTTGCCGCGCTGGTGCGGCACGCCTCGGAGCGGCGAGCGGCCGGCGGAACGTGACGGCGCGCCGCTGCTGAAAACAAGAAGCGACCGTCCCGAGCGAATCGGAACGGCAGCTTCTCGAGCGGCAACCTCGTTGCGCAGCGAGGGCTCCTGTGGCCCGGAGCCGTCAGTTGTCCGGGAACGGATCGTCCATTCCAAGCTGATCCCAGAAATCCGCATGCCCGTGGCAGTCGCCGCACAACAGCGCGGAGGACGCCGGCGGGATTTCGTGGCTGACGCGGTAGTACATCGCGGTGTTGGCGAACCCGTAGGTGCCGCTGTATTCCTGGCCGACGTAGGCCGCGCCATCCGCGAGCGCCAGGCCCCAGTCGAACTTGGACCAGTACGCGTTCGTCAGGCCAGGGCCGCTTCCGAACAGGTGCGGAATGACCAGCCGCTTGTTGACCGGGTCGACCGCCTGGCGGCCGATCATGCGCTTGAACGGATACACCTTGGCGTCCGCATCGGCGGCCGTCGCGGTCGGCGCAGCCAGGATGATCGGGTCATCCTCGGTGCCTTCCTCGGTATAGGTGTCGTTCAGGTTGATGACCTTCCGCTCCCACTTGCCGTTGTCCCAATGGTACGCCGGGCGGACGTTCATGCCCCAAACGAACCGGCCTTTGAGCTTGTCGTAGGTTGGCTTGCCGAACTCGTCGAGCGGGATCGGGTCGATGTTCTGCCCGGCCTCATCCCAGTACCAGGCCACCTTGGTCGCCTGCGTGCGCGAGAAGGCCGGCAGGTGGCACGTCTCGCACGCCACGCGGTCCAGGTGGAAGTTCAGCGCCGAGTCCAGCCCGGGATTGGACGAGTGCACGTCGGTCTCGCCGTGGCATCGCTCGCAGCGCGGCGATGCTCCGCCTTCGTCGATGTTGTGCGTCATGTTGCCGGAGATGCCGTGGTCGGACATCTGGTGGCAGGTCTGACACGAGAAGTCGAGTTCCCCCATGTGATAGTCCATCTCGCGCGTGGCGTCGGCGAGGCTGGAGCCCATGTCGCCGTGCTTGACGTTGTCGCCGCCGCCGGCGTTGAAGTGGCAGAAGCCGCAGTTGCGGCGGGTGGGCTTGCCGACGTTGTAGACGATGTCCTGGAGGTCAGCCGGGCTTACGACCGTGACTTCGCCGTCGATTTTCAGCGCCGGAGGTCCGCCGCCGCCGTTGGCGGACGGGTGCTTCTGATAGAGGCCGGTCGTGTCGTGACAGACCAGGCAGTCGATGTTGTCGATGTTTTCAAAGAAGCTGGGGTCCGTGTTGTTCTTCCAGCCGAAGCTCGGGTGGCACTGCGTGCAGCGGCCCTCGTTCGATGGCACGGCGATGCAGAAGTTGTTGATCAGGTTGATCTTGCCGACCACCTGACCTTCCAGACCGGCGATCGCGTCGGTGACGTCGCCCCAGTTGAAATGGCCGCTGTCGAGCAACGCCATACCCTCGTCGGCATGACACTTCAGGCAGTCAGAAGTCGCCTGGAACCCCTCGGGGATGATCTCGGTGAAGACCTTCTCGTGCCGGGTCTTCTCCTCGATCTGACCTGACGGCTCGTTGGTGGTGTCACCGCTGTTTGTGTTGGTGTTTGCGTTGCCCGCACCGTCGGTGGGTGAGGTCGGACACCCCCCCAGCAGCACCAGACTCGCGATGCCGGCGGCAAAGGAGATGAAACTGAATCGGCGTGACAGCATGGATTCCTCGCTTTCTGCAGACGGGGGCGCCGCGCGGAGATGCACGCAGGCCCTGCGCGCCCTGAACCTGTGGGTGAAGCAACCGGCGTGCCTGCGGCGAGGATTACGCTGAGTTCTTTCGGCGTTTGCGGGGCTCGTTTTGCAACCTTACGCGAAACCTTTGCTTATGGAATCCGCCAGGTTCCGTGGCAGCGCCGCGCGCGAGAAAAGCCTGCGCTGAACGGCCCACCGACTGCGCACGATTACGCAAGAAACTCTCGACGGACTAGAATGCGGAGGGGGCGGCGATCAGAGGTGCCGTGTAACAACACTCCCCGGCAAACGCCGCGGGCTTTGTCGAAACCGTGCCGCGCTCACACTCGCAGGCGTGATCGCAGGCACATACTTTCCACGAGCGCCTCGCGGCGGCGCGTTCGCAGGGAAGGCCATGTATCGGATGAGTGCCACGAATAGGCGGCCAGGTTTCACAGAAATCGGCGTCGATCCGCGCCGCGAAAAAAACGCCGCGCCTCGTCATTCCGAGCGCAGCGAGGAATCTACCGTCCGCCGCCGGTACCGAACGCCACGAGAAGCGGACGGACCCGTCGCACCGGCGAGATTCCTCGTCGCTGTGCTGCTCAGAATGACAGGGGCGCGATTGCAGCCGGCTGCGTCGGCGAATCCGGCTGCGCCGGGCCTTTTCCTTCGGTCTACGTCCTTTCGCGCAAGATCACGCCTTCGGCTTGTTCGCGATCAGGTGCTCCACGACGCTGGGCTCGGCCAGCGTAGTCGTGTCGCCGATCTTGTCGGCTTCGCCTTCCGCGATCTTCCGCAATATGCGCCGCATGATCTTGCCCGAGCGCGTCTTGGGCAGGCCGGGAGCCCAGTGAATCACGTCCGGGGCGGCGAACGCGCCGATTTCCTTGCGCACGTGCCCGATCAGCTCCTTCTTCAGCACATCGGTGTACTCGCGGCCGACCTTCAGCGTTACGTATGCGTAGATGCCCTGGCCCTTGATCTCATGCGGGTATCCGACCACGGCCGCTTCGGCGACCGCCTGGTGCGAGACCAGCGCGCTCTCGACCTCCGCCGTCCCGAGCCGGTGGCCCGACACGTTGATCACGTCGTCGACGCGCCCGGTGATCCAGTAGTAGCCGTCCTCGTCGCGGCGGCAGCCGTCGCCGGTGAAGTACAGCCCCGGGAACGTCGCGAAGTAGGTTTCCTTGAAGCGCTGATGCTGCCCGTAGACCGTGCGCATGATGCCCGGCCAGGGCTCTTCGATGCACAGCACGCCCGAGCCGGGGCCGTCGATGCGCCGGCCCTTCTCGTCGAGCATGACGGGCTTGACGCCGAAAAACGGCAGCGTGGCCGAGCCGGGCTTGAGCGCCGTGGCGCCGGGCAGGGGGGTGATGAGGATGCCGCCGGTCTCGGTCTGCCACCAGGTGTCGACGATCGGGCAGCGCTCCTTGCCGACGACGCGGTGATACCACAGCCAGGCTTCGGGGTTGATCGGCTCACCGACTGAGCCGAGCAGCTTCAGGCTGCTCAGCTTGCGCTTCAGGACCGGCTCCTCGCCCTCTTTCATCAGGGCGCGGATCGCCGTGGGCGCCGTGTAGAACTGCGTCACATTGTACTTGTCACAGACATCCCAGAAGCGGCCGGCGTCCGGGAAGGTCGGGATGCCCTCGAACATGACCGAAACCGCGCCGCAGATCAGCGGCCCGTACGCGATGTACGAGTGCCCGGTCACCCAGCCGATGTCCGCCGTGCACCAGAACACGTCGTTGTCGTGGTAGTCGAAGATGTACTTGAACGTTGTGGCGGTGTAGACCATGTACCCGCCGGTGGTGTGCAGCACGCCCTTGGGCTTGCCGGTCGAGCCCGAGGTGTAGAGGATGAACAGCGGGTCTTCCGAGTCCATCCACTCCGGCTCGCACTGCTCAGGCGCCTTGGCCATCAGCTCGTGCCACCAGTGATCGCGCCCCGAGGCCATTTGCACCGGCGCGTGCTTCGCATTCAGGCGCTGGAACACGACGCAGGTCTTCACCGGCGCGCCGCGCTGCGACGCGAGATTCATGGCGGCGTCGGCGTTGGCCTTCAGTCCGATCACCTTGTTGCCGCGGAAGACGCCGTCCGTCGTCACGAGCGTCTCGCAGCGCGAGTCGACGATGCGATCGGCCAGCGATTCCGGGCTGAACCCGCCGAACACCACCGAGTGAGTCGCGCCGATCCGCGCGCAGGCCAGCATCGCGATCGGCAGCTCGATGATCATGGGCATGTAGATCGAGACGCGGTCGCCTTTCTTCACGCCGAAGGACTTCAGCACGTTGGCGAACTTGCAGACCTCGCGGTGCAGCTCGCCGTAGGTGATCTTGCGGTCCTCGTTGAGATGATTGCCTTCCCACAGGAACGCGGTCTGGTTGGCGCGTTGCGGCAAATGCCGGTCGAGCGCGTTGTAGCAGACGTTGGACTTTCCGCCGATGAAGTAGCGGATGAAGATGTCGTTTTTGAAGTCGAACTCGCGGACCTTGGACCAGCGCTGCTTCCAGTAGAACTGCGCGGCCATCTCGCCCCAGAACCCGTCCGGGTCCCTGATGGAGCGCTCGTACATCTTCTGGTAGTCGTCGAACGAGCGGACATGCGCCCGGGCGACGATGCTGGAGGGCGGCTCGTACAGGCGTTCGCTGCGGACCGCCGTCGCCGCGCCCGATTCCTGATTCATAGGGATCTCCCGTGTCGACCGGAGTCGCCGACCGGGATGGTCCGGCGATTCGCCGGCCTGGACGCGCATCGTAGCGGATTCTCATCCGCGTCCAAGGGCGCGCGCGTTGCACTGCGTGCACGAACACCGCGCCAGCGAGCGCCCGCTGCGATGCCAACGGTAGGAACGGCGCGCCCCGGTCGGTGCGTGAGTAATCGTCTCGGTGCGCATGGGCTGCGCGAACACGCCATCTCGGCACGTCGCGACTTGCCGCGACGAGCTCGACCGCGCGCGAATTCGCTTAACCGCAGGCCGGCAACGCCCTATAATGCAACAGGTTTCGTTCGCGCCGAACTCGAGGCTGTGTGCCGCGCGCTGAGTCGACCGCATCGACGGACCGCGCGCCGGGAGTCTGCCATGCCCCAGCGGTCGGGCCGCGTGTTTCCCCGGGCGTTCACGCTGATCGAGTTGCTCGTCGTCGTCGCCATCATCGCCGTGCTCATCGCCATCCTGCTGCCCGCGCTGCGCTGCGCGCGCGAACAGAGCCGCGCCAGCAAATGCGGCGCTCAGCTCCGCGGCATCGGAGCCGGACTTTCGATCTACATCTCCGAGCAGCGCGACTGGATTCCCGGCGTCAACACCACCGGCGCGGCGCTCGAACTCGCCCGGCTGACCTCCGGCAACAACCCTGCCGCGCTGCGCGACGCCAAGCTCCCCGTGCAAACGTGCGATTGGCTCTCGCCCGCGCTTGCGGGCAAGGGCGGGCTCGAGGGCAACCGCGCCAAGCGATTCCAGACGTTGCTGACGCGCTACGGCTGCCCGTCGGTCGCGGGAAACGCTCTGCCGGACTACTTCCCCTACGGGCTGCCCGGCGGCGAGGTGGCCGACCGGGCCGATTTCACCGCGTTGGGCGGCCCGCTCGGTCCGGTCAGTTATCTCATGCCCGGCGCGTTTCAGCTTTGGGGGCCGGAGGCGCTCGGGCAATCGGTTGCCAGCAGCGGCCCGTTCGTCGTCTATGCGAAGACCGTGCCGGATACCTGGCCGGTCGACTCGCTGGACTACCGCTCGCAGGCCCAGCGGCTGGGTGATCCCGCCCGCAAGGTCGCCGCCGCCGACGGAACGCGCCTCTTTGACACCGCCGGCACGCTGCTCACCGACGTAGCGCCAATCCCCACCGATTCGCTCGGTTCTTTCGCCGGCAGCGGCGCCTGGTGGGGCGCGTCGGACGAGTACGGCGTTGCGACCGGCTCGAGCAACTGGGACGGCGGGACGGTCTCGATGGGAAACACCGTCAGCGCCGGTCAGAACCTGGCGCTCTCGTTCCGGCACGGATGCAGCGCCGGCTCGGCCGTGACCGCCGCACAGCGCAACCGCGGCCTGATCAACGCGCTGTACTTCGATGGGCACGTCAGCTCGATGGCCGATCGGCCGGCGCGCGAGATCGAGCAGTGGTACCCGCGCGGCAGCGTGGTGCGCGCGGGCGCCGTTTCGCAGGGGCTGACGTCCGCTCCGCCGCAGAATCTGGTGCCGTAGTCTTGTGTGTGTGGGGGGGCGACGCCTGGTTTAGAGCCCTTTTGAACGGGTGCGTTGGCAGGCTTACGCCGAGGACGGCGAACGCCTGCCGCCACGAAGCGAAGCGCCGGCCCGAACGCCGGCCCTATGAACAGCTCGAACCGAAATCGACGAGCAGCAGCGAGAGATCGTCCAGGTCCACGTCTCCATCGCCGTCCACGTCACCATCCTCCGGCGCCGCGCCGGTCGAACCGAAGTGAACCAGCATGATCGAAAGGTCGTCCAGGTCGACGTTGCCGTCCAGGTTCAGATCGGTCGGGCGCGTCTGCGACATCAGCGTGATGAGCTGATCCGCGGCGAACGGGCCTTCGAAGAGCTCGGTGCGTTCCGCCAGCGAGCCGGTGCGGGGCCATTCCACCTCGATGGAGTCGATGATCGTCGCTGTGCCCAGACCGAAGTGCTGGCGCGGGTCCTCGGTCGCGGTCGTGCTTGAGCCGTTCACGACCTCGCGAATCTGCGTCTGGCCGCCCGCGACCAGCCGGATCTTCGCGTTCGCGGCGCTGCGGGCGACGCGGCAGCCGTCGCCGATGAGCCGCACCTGCGCCCAGTGGTTCGTGCCCTCGGAGGTGTTCTCGTAGATGCTGACGAGCTGCCCGATGCCCAGCGAGATGATGTCCTGGCGGCCGTCGTTGTTGAAGTCGAGCTGGAGCGAGTAGCGCGACGGCGCCGACACGCCGTTGAGCACGGTCGAGATGTTCGTGAACGTCCCGTCGCCGTTGTTGAGCTGGAGATTGTCGAACGCGCTCGTCCCGTACGAGCCGGCGGTGAAGAAGTCCAGGTTGCCGTCGTTGTCGACGTCGACCCACTCCACGCCCCAGCCGAACATGGTGTCAAAGGGCTGGACCTTGGTGTAGTGATCTCCGTCGTGGCGATAGAAGGTGCCGACGACCGCGTCGCTGATGCCGATGTCAAGGTCGCCGTCGCCGTCGAAGTCGCCGAAGGCGATTCCCATCGGGGCCGGTCCGTGGCTCACGTAGCCGACCTGCTGGGCGATGTTGACGAACTGGCGGCCGCCGACGCCGTCGTCGATGTTGTGCCAGAGCATCTCGGTGCCCGCGCCGTTGCGCGACAGGCCGTAGAAGTCGGGGTATCCGTCGCCGTCAAAGTCGGAGAACGCGTGGCCGTATGGCCGCGACGTGAGGTTCGCGACCGGCAGCAGCGCGGCGCCGTCAGCGAACGTGCCGTCGCCGTTGTTGATCAGCAGGCGGAACCACGGCGCCGCTTCGAGCGAGAGCATCAGGTCCAGGTCGCCGTCGAGGTCGAAGTCGACCCACGCGGCGGCGTCCGCCGGCCCGTCGCCGCGAACACCCGAGGCGACGCTGACGTTCGTAAACGTGCCGTTGCCGTTGTTGCGGTAGAGCAGGCCGTGGGAGGTCGTGGTCGCGCCGCAGACGAAGACGTCGTCGCGGCCGTCGTTGTCGTAGTCGCCGACGAGGACGCCGTTCGGGGTGCGCCCGGTCGCGTCACTATCCCAGATGCCGCTGTTGGTCGTCACGTCATCGAAGCTGCGATGCCCCGGCGCGTTAGGGTCCGGGACGCTTTGATACAGACGGATGAGGGGCGCCGAGGTGCGGCCGACGAGAAGATCCATCCAGCCATCGTCGTCGTAGTCAATCACAGCTACGCCGCCGGATGGGAAACCGATCACGATTTCGCCGCTGGCCCCGCGATCGATCAGTTGAATTCCATTGTAGGATTCGAGCGCGTTCGCCGCGCCGCCCGTGAGCGCACCCAACATGGCCGCAGCAATGCACCGACGTACGACCGGGTACTTCAACATCACGATCCCTCGCTGAAACACCAGCGGTCGAGACATTCGACCGACTGGGCTTGGATGCGGCGTGCGACCGGCGGTTACAGGACTTGCGACGGCGGGAGGCTGAAAAGCAGGGGCGGCGGGTCTTGCGACTCGCCGCCCCGTGCGTCATGGCGCGATCCGTGTCGGATCAGGCTTTGTCGGGCGACTACGCTGAGAAACCGAAGTTGACCAGCAGCGTCGACAGGTCGTCCAGGTTGACGATGCCGTCGCCGTTCAGGTCGCCGTTGGCGTAGCTGCCGACCGAGGCGCCGAAGTTGATGAGCATGTTTGACAGGTCGGTCAGGTCGACCTTGCGGTCGAAGTTGATGTCGCCCAGGCGCGTGCCGAGGACGTTGACGACGATGTCGGTGATGTCGCCCATGTCGATCACCAGGTCACCGTTCATGTCGCAGCTCAGGTCGATGAAGACGGCCACATCGAGGTCGCCCCAGTTGCCGAAGTTGTCGAAGACATAGTCGATGTCGTCGACGTCGACCGAGAGGTCATGACCGACGGGCAGTCCGCCGGCGTTGTACGAGCCCGAGCCCGCGACGTCGGCGCGCGAGTCGCCGGCGTTGTAGAGCTTGGGCGTCGCAGCGGTGCCGGTCACCAGGGTGGTGTTGAAGTAGTTGTTGTCGCCGCCGGCCACCGCCGCCCAGCCGGTGTCGACGTTGGTGTAGCCGATCGTGCGATCCAGCACGCCTTCGACGATCGCCAGGCCGTCGGCCGCGTAGCGCGCATCGTCGGCGTCAAAGTCGCCGTCGCCGTTGTGGTCGCCGATGATCTCGGGAATCACGTAGTTGGTGCCGAGCGAGCCGGGGTTGCCGGGCACGGCGCCTTCGGCCGTCACGAACGCGCGCGGGTTGAACAGCGCGTCCATCATCGGAACGATGTCAGCGGCGTCGCGGTCGCCGTCATTGTCAAAGTCGCCGGCGATGCGGTTGCGCTCGCTGAGGTTGGTGTTGCGGACGACGGTGTAGTTGCCGCTGAAGTCAACGTAGTTGCCGTTGCTGCTGCCGTCCGAGTAGGTGAAGCCCGACAGGCGGTTGGGCACCTGGCCGGCGGTGTTGACGCTGCCGTACGCGGGAACATGGCCGCCTGAGCCGATCACGCCGAGCTCGTTGGTGTTGCGAATCAGGTCCTGCACGGTCTGAATCAGGCCTGCGTTCGTCTGCAAAGCGACCGGATCCAGCGAGGTGGTCAGGCAGTCCATGCCGGCGAGCAGGAAGTAGTTCTTGGCCAGGAAGTCGCCGGGGCTGAGCAGGTCGTTGGGCAGGTTGGGATCGGGCGTGACGACCGCCGCGATGCTGTCCGTGATGTTCCGCAAGTAATCGGCGGCGGCCTGGTTGTCCATGTACTCGTCGTCGCCGGAGTTCGTGCTGTCGGGGGTGCCGCGCGAGATAAAGGTCTGGTTGCCGCCCAGCATGTAGCCGGTGTCAGGGTCGCAGCCGTCGAGGATCGCGTTCTTGGACGGGCGGACGTAGGCGCTGCCTCCGCGATCATCAAACATCACGTTCACGATCTCGTAGCGGCCGGCGATGCTGTCGCCCATGGCGCGGTCGGAGCCGGACAGGCCGGTGTAGCCGACGCCCAGGCGGCGCGAGTGCATGGCCTGCTCGACCTGGCTCGAACCTTCGCCGTTGGTCGGCTGGTGGTTGGGGCTGAGGGCGAAGTTGCTCGTCACCGCGTTCTCGTTGCCGATGTTGTCGCCGCGGCCCCAGGACGGATCGATGCCGCTGGTGTTCATTTCGCCGTTGCGCGTGCCCGAGCCAGCCGAGCGCGTGATGGCGGCCAGGTTTTCGCCGTTCGGCATGCGGCCGGCGACGAGCAGGTGCTGGAGTTCCGTCATGCGGAAGTCGGAATAGCCGGTGCCGCGGTTTGAGCAATACACGATCGGGCTCCACGCGATGGTGGTGTCGTAGATCGTGTCGTGGTCGGGGCTGGCGGTGTTGGTGTTCAGTGAAACGCTGCCGCGCGTCAGCGAGGCGAGCTGATTGACGTAGCCCGTGCTCGACTGAAGGTAGTTCTGGCCATAGCCCGAGGCAGCGGGCTTCTTGCTCCAGAAGGCGTCATTCGGGTCGCCGGCGACGAAGGCCCAGGTGCCTTCCACGTCGGTGATGGCCAGGTCGATCGACGACGGGCATTCGGGAGTGTTGCTGGTGTTGCACGCCGAGCAACCGGTGGCGGTCGGCACGCCGTTGGCGGCGAACTGGAGCCGGTTGATCAGCCCGACCTCGCCGGGGACGGACGTGGGGATCGTGCCTTCGAGCTGGAAGTCGATGAACTCGGTGACGCCGTTGATCGAACCGACGCCGCGATCCTGCATCAGCCACCAACCGGTCCAACTCGGACAGGTGTAGAGCGGCGCGAGCTGGTCGACGACTGTTCCGGTTGCGAGGCCGCAGGGGCTGTTGGGCTCAAAAAAGCCGGCGCAGCCGTCGCCGTCGACGTCGATGAAGTCGTTGGTCGAGGCGCCCGACTGGAAGAAGCTGCGGAACAGCGTCGCACCCGAGACGTTCACTTCCCCGCCCTGAATGGTTGTCTGCCCCAGCCCCTGCGGGACGAGGAACTGAGCCGAGCCGACGAGCATGAGCGCGGCTGTGGCGAAACGATTACGTCGAAACATGCGGACCCTCCACGATTAGATCGAAACCCGAGGACACGTCGTCCGCGCGCCGCCCGCGCGCGAGACCGGAAAACCGGACCGCAGTCTGGGACGGTGGCGTATCGATCGCGTTGTTGGGATGTAAATTGATTGCGAAGGCGCCGAAGAACTTCGGGCCTGCTCGGCGCGCACATCAAGCGCGGTTCGGCTCGCCGGTGCGCTCGCGCCGCACGCACATCGGGAGCGACATGGGTACTCCCAATCCGAACTGGGGTCAGGCAGCGCGAACAACCCGGCGCGGCTCGAGCACCGCCGCCCTGGGATCCATCAAGGTGCTCATGCTCAGGCGGACTCTCGAACGGGCGACCGCCCCGGCGACTCAATTCATCCGGACGCGGTTCTCGCCGGTGAGGCCCCAGTAATGATCGCCCCACTCGCGCGCTTCCAGCGTCTGATGGATCGTCTTGCGCTCGACGTGTCCGTCGATGTACACGAAATTCGCGGTTCCGCCGAACTTGTCGCCGCCGGGGTGGTGCCGGCCGACCGCGTTGGTTTCCATGATGGTGCCGCCCTGGCCGTCGATCAGTCCGACGGTGTCCTTGATGCTGGCGTACGGCCGCAGCCCGTAGGTCTTGGAATCGCCTTCGAAATCGTATTCAAACTGCACCTCGACGTCGGCCTGGTATTCATTCGTGCCGCTGCCGGGATGGTAGAACGCCTGAATCGAGCGGTGGCTCTTGCTGAGCAGGCCCCCGGCCTGGCTGACGGCGGAGGTGATCCAATTGTCGTGCAGCTCGGTCGCGAGAATCACCTGCCGTTTGGCCTGAATCGCGGAAGCGTTGACGAACTTGTTCCGCCGCACGCCGTCCGAAAGGTGAATCTTGTTTCTGGGCAGGACGGCGGCATTGCCCGTATACGCGACCCACGGCGCCTGCCTGTCCTCAGTCGTGTTGGGGGAGACGTTGCCGCTGCCATCGACCTGCTCGCCGAGCTGCCAGTTTTCTCCGAGCGCGCCGGGATAGGTGCGCGGCACCCCACCCTTCTCGAAGTTTGGGCATTGGAATGCCTCAGCCGTCACCGCGCCGCGATCGTAGAGGAACCAGCTCCAGTGAAGGTACCCATACCCGATCCCGCCTTCGTTGGCGGAGGTTTGATCCTCGATGCGGTAGTTGCCGTTTCCGTCGTAGGGGTACAGGTAGGAGACCGGATAGACGTCATTGTTGGACGCAAGATAGGCCTGCGTGGATACGCCGACGTGCCGAATGTTGCTGGCGCACTTCGTAGCGCGCGCAATCGCGCGGGCCGCTTGCAGGCTTGGGAGCAGGATGGCGATCAGCAGGGCGATGATGGCCACGACGACCAGCAGTTCGATCAGGGTGAAGCCGCGTCGCGAAAGGAAATGCACCGAACGGCGGGGTCGAACCGTCATCGAGGTCTCCCACTGTGGAAAGAGTCGAGCCGCCCGGAACACCGCGCGCGGGCGAGCCCTCAAGCCGCGCACGCTAAGATGGGAGTGTCAGCGAATCGCGCTGTTAGGATTAAGATTCTGCGAGCGCAGCCCGGCCCGCCGAGACCATGGACGCCAGTGCCGCCACGGCTCCACCGCTTCCGCAGCGATTACGGGGCGACAATTCCGTGGCGATACGGCGCGTATTGCGGATCCGGGTCGATGGCTGCGGCCCAGCGATATTGGCTGATCGCTTCGCCGTCGCGCCCCTGCGCGCCGAGCGCAAGCGTGAGCAGGAATGGTGCCAGGACATACAGCCCGCGAAAGACGAGCAGCGTTGCCACGAGCACGAACGCCATCAGCAGTTCTTCAGCAAGCGTGAAGCTCCCCGGTCGGTGCAGCGGCCGCCCGGGACGACGATCCGCGGTCCGGGGCCGAGGCGGGTTGAGGTACGTCCGCAGGCTTCCGTGACCTGTTACGGGCACGCCTGGGTGAAATGGGTCAGCAGTATCGACAGATCGACCAGATCGACCCGGAAGTCGCCGTTCAGATCCGCAACGGGCGCAAAGCCGGGCGCATCGCTCTCCAGCCCGAAGGTGGCGAGCAAGATGTCCAGATCGGATAGCTCAACGCTGCAATCGCAGTCCAGATCGCCGACCAGGAACGGCGCCAGCGCGTCGAGCGACTGCGATGCCATTGGGATCGGCGCGCCCCGGCCCGTTGCGGTCCAGGCCGCGTGCAGGATGTCGCCCCAGTCGTCGGAGTGGTTGGCTTCCCGCAGATGATCGATGTAGCTGCGCGGCAGGTTCTGGTAGAAGACTGTCACGCTGGCCCGCGCGGTCTGCTCGGGAATCGCCAGGTACAGGTCGTCCCAGTACTGGCCGTCGCCGTACTCGTGCCCTACGACCGGAGCGCCGCCTAGCTCGAAGGCGGCGTTTTCGAACCCGCGCGGGGGAATGCGGTTGTCTTTCCAGATCGTGTCCGCCAAGGCCATGTGCGTCGATTCACCCGCAGGCAGGCCGGTGACCTGGGCGGCGTAGGCGCTTAGTCCGACTTTCATCTCATAGACGCGCGTCGACGCCTCATTCAGCAGCGCTTCGCTGGGGTCGTAGGCGCCGTGCTCGCGCAGCAGAGTGCCGCCGGCGTCGTAGAACTGCACGTTCACCCAGACGCGGCGCCCCTCGATGTGGCCAGTCGGCAGCTTGTGCCCCGATTCGTTGATCACGCGGGTGCGCAGCAGCCCGCACTCTTGCACGATATCCAGCGATGCCGCTCGTTCCAGCATCGACACGGCCTTGGCTCGCCCGGCGGCGATCTGGTCGGCGTCCACCGCCGGATCGTCGCCGTAGACCTCCAGCACCAGATCGAGGATTGGCGCCGCCGCCCCGGCGAAATCGTGCCGCCGCACGTCCGGCCGCATTGGCCCCCAGATGCACGCCATGGCTTCGGCTTTGGGCATGTGACAGTCCTGGCAGGTACGCATCACTGGGTCGCCGACCCCGCCGAAGCGCCCGCCCATATCCACGCCGCCGTTGTTGAATGCGCTGAGCTTCCACTCCGTGTAAGTGCGTTCGAGCGGGTACTGCGTCCAGGGGTCCGCACTGACGGCGGGCGCGTCCAGCGCGTTGTAGCGATAGGAGCCGTCCGGTTGGCGTTCCGTGGCGACGTTGCCCACGTCGTGGCACGTGCCGCAGAAGTCGCCGCGACGATGGAACGGCGACGGCAGGAACTCGTGCGGGGGTATGGCGTCGGCGCGCGGCCCGCGGCGCTGCGCGTCGGGGTCGAGCACGAACATGGCATTTCCGAAGAACTGCGGCGCATCGGCCAGGCCCGCGAGGATCGCCTCGTCCTCGGGCGGACTGGTGCCGGGATCATAGATGGGGTCCACCATGCTGTGGCAGAAATGGCAATCCACGCCGCGCTCGTCCTGGCTGTCGAGTGTGCTGCCGTCGGGCGTGTTGGCGTGGCCGGTGACGATCGACTGCGGCACGTGGCAGCGCAGGCAATAATAGCCCGCGTTGTTCGCGTCCTGGTTGGCCAGCGCCATCTGGGCATAGAACAGCGGGTCGCGGCCGGCGTGAGCCATCAGGCTGCCGCCCCAGGTCGCCCACGGCTCGTTCTCAAAGTCGAAGAAGCCGTGGCAGTTGCGGCAGTTCGTTGGCGGGAGCAACACGTCGTCCACCACGTCGCCGACCTGCGTGCCGGGCACGTGAAAGTCCTGCAGCGTGGTTGGAAGAGGCAGTTGCGCTCGGGCAACGCCTGAAAGCGGGACAAGAGTCAAGACACCGACCGCGCCAGCCAGCCGCACGAACCGCCGCCCGTTCCAAATCGCCCAGTAGGCAAACACATTCCCTCTCCCGCCTGCCACGCCCCGGCGCCGCTTGATTAACATAGATGTGGACCTGATTATCTATTTTAGCGAGAGCCGACGTTCACGTCAATGGACGCTACCTCCGCGCGGCGGAGTCCAACCAGCGCCGACGTCCCATCCTGGCCGGTCCGGACGTGTCGGGTACGTCCGGAAATCGGACTCATGCCCGGCGCGCTTCCGATGATCCCGGATCGTTGGAACTCAGTGGCCGGCGGCGATCGGCCGGGGCCGCGCGGGCGCTTGGCCAGTGAAGCCCGCCAAGACGGGTCAGAATCACACCCGGCCGACGTCCTCGAACACGACCTGCCCACGTTTAAGAACACGGCGTACTCGCGATCGCCCCGGCGAATACAGCCACGCTTCCGGCGACGGTGCCGAGAGCACGAGCAGGTCAGCCTCGTGTCCGACCGCGATCGCGCCGAGGCGATGAGCTTCGCCAATGGCCGCCGCCGCATTCGCGGTGCACGCCGCGACCAGCTCGATGGGCAGCAGCCGAAGCTGGCAACAGGCGATGTTCATCACGAAGGGCAGCGATTCGATGTGCGACGAGCCGGGGTTGAGGTCCGTTGCGATCGCGACCGCCAGTCCGGCCTCGATCAGCCGCCGAGCATTGCAGTGCTCGATGCCCAGGAAGAACGACGTGCCCGGCAGTACGACTGCGATCGTTCCGCTGCGCCGCAGCGCCTCAATTCCGCCCTCGTCGATATGCTCGAGATGGTCGGCGCTGATCGCCCCCAGCTCGGCGGCGAGACGCGTCGCGCCGATCTGCGCGAGCTCGTCGGCATGCAGCTTGAGCTTCAAGCCGCGCGCGGCGGCGGCGGCCAGATAGCGCCGCGACTGCTCGGCATCGAACGCGCCTCGATCGCAGAACACGTCCACGAAGCTCGCCAGCCGCTCGCGCGCCAGCCGCTCGAAGAGCGCCGTTGAGCCGATTTCCTGTATGAATGCGTCGGCGCGGCCTTCGAACTCGGCGGGCAGCGCGTGGGCGCCGAGGTAGGTCGGAACCAGCTCGATCGGCTGCGTTCGCGCCAGCGACTGGATTGTCCGCAACTGCTTGAGCTCGTGCTCCACGGCCAGCCCGTAGCCGCTCTTGCATTCGACCGTCGTCACACCCAGCGCGAGCATTCGCCCCAGCCGAGGCAGGTTCTGCTCGACGAGCTGCTCGATCGACGCGCCGCGCACCGCCGCCGTGGTCACGCGGATGCCGCCTCCCGCCTGCATGATCGAGAGGTAGCTTTCGCCGGCCAGCCGCCGCACAAACTCGGCGCTGCGGTCGCCGGCGAAGGGGATGTGCGTGTGGCAGTCGATCAGTCCGGGAAGGACACAGCCGCCTTCCGCGGAAAGACGCGGGGTCTCAGCCGGTGCCGGGCAGTCGGGCCGCGGGCCGAACCAGGCGATGCGGCCGGACTCGCCGATCAGCAGCTCGGCGTCGTGCTCGATTCGCGGCGAGCGCATGGCGGCGCCGCGCAGCGGCCCCGGGGGAACGACAACCAGCGACGCGATGTCGGTCAGCAGCAGCACGCGGAACTCCTTATCCGCGTGCAGTATAGGTGCATCGCGCGGCATTCGCCGCCCCCGTCGACGGGCCCGCCGGCCGGGCCCAACCTTGCCTGACGCGGCGGGTCTGCAAATAATGCCGATGCGCGGTCGGCTCGTGGAAGCGGGTGCTTCCTCCCCGCGCTCCCGGCAGGGAGGCTTGCGATGTGCCTTCGGTTTCGTCCACGCGCGGTTGCCACACTCGGGCTGCTCGCAGCGCTGCTCTCAGCCGGCTGCGTCATCACGATCACGAAGACGGATAACGGCAACGATAATCAGGCAGCGAGCGAGGTGTTTCACATTCGGCTCGTCAATCAGAGCGACACCACGCTGGATCCGCAGTTTTACTTTTCCGCCGACGCCACCACCGTCGACCAGCTCTTCGAGGGCGGCAATAAGTTTACGTCCTTCGGCGTCGGCACCCTGGGCGTGCTGGATCGGGGCGACGCGGCGGACTTCACGGTCGAATGCTCCGCGGCCCACCTGCTCGGCACGGCCGGCGGCGCTTTCGGCGAGGACCTGAACAACCCGACGGGCAACGGCCGGTTGATCGTTCTGACGCAGGACCTGAGCGTCTTCTGCGGCGACACGATCACCTTCGTCTTCGACGGCCGCGACGGGTCCTACACGACGACCTACGCGGTGCAGCAGGATTGACCGCGAGCCAGCCTGTTTTGCGGCCGCACCACGCCATTTGCCCCGCTGGGACAAGCCCGGCCTGAAAGCGATGTCAACCGTTGGGGGCTTGCATGAGCCCCGCGATCGTGCGTTTTTGTCGACGCCCGACGCGGCCCGGGTCAATCGGGTCGTCGCGTTGTAACTTCGGCCGGGGCAACCTGATCCAACTCGGTCGGGCGGGGGTCGCGCCTGCCGGCGGCTAGAGAATTTACGGAAATTGCAACCGCCGTGAATAAAACCCGTTCGTCGACGCTATTAGATATGGATGGCATTGCGATCGGTTTCGTGATGCCGCGAACGGGGCTCGCCTTCGAAGCAGGAGGCCAAGACAACGGGGGCTTGATCATGGACGCGACCGAACTGGACAAGAGCACTGAGTTCGACGAGCAGCAGGATGCGATGAACCACTTCGTCTCCTGCGAATTCCGCCGCGCGATCGCCGCCGCCTTCCCTGGCGCGATCGGCAAGCTCGAGATTCGTCGGCTCTGGTCGCGCGGCGAGACCAGCTACTTCCGCGTGAACTGGTGGACGGGATTCGACGGCGGCAACGCGCGGATCCGGGCCTCCGAGTTCGTCGCCGTGGACTACGCCGAGTCCGAGCTGGTCGTCCATCGACTTACACCCCGGCGAGCGGCATGAGCTGAGCCCGGCTCTCTGACCTGGCTCACAACACCCTGCGGGGATCGTCGCCGACGATGGACTCGGACCGAGCGGTCGGCGGTCCCCGCAAACGAGCTTCGAACCGACTCTACGAACGGCGCCGCGCAACTCGCGCGGCGCCGTCGCCGCTTCTACGCGGGTCGCGTAGATTACGCGCCTGGATCTCGGCCACCCGGAACCCGGAGCATGACCATGGCGAGCTTCGAGCGCGAGTTGCAGATTGCCACCCAGGCCGTCCGCGAGGCATCCGGGCTTTGCCAGGCCGTGCAGCGCGAGATCACGCGCGAAGTGCTCGAAAAGAAGGACAAGAGCCCCGTCACCGTCGCCGACTTCGGGAGCCAGGCGCTGGTCTGCCGGGCGTTGAGGCAGGTTTTCCCGAACGATCCGATCATCGCCGAGGAGGACGCCGCTGAGCTGCGCGCGCCGGCCCAGGCCGGCGTGCTCGCCCGCGTGGTTTCGCACGTGCAGCGGTCTGCCGGCTCTGCCAGCGCGGACGACGTGTCCCGCTGGATCGATTCGGGCAACCAGAAGGACTACTGCCGTCGGTTCTGGACGCTTGATCCGATCGACGGCACGAAGGGATTCCTGCGGAGCGAGCAGTATGCGGTCGCCTTGGCGCTGATCGTGGATGGGCAAATCGCGGTCGCGGCGCTGGCGTGTCCGAATCTGCCGGCGGGCGAAAGCGCGGGAGCGATCTTCACCGCCATCCGGGGTCAGGGGGCGCGCTGCGTGAGTCTTGCCGGAGGGGGCTCGACGGCGGTTCGGGTCAGCACGACCTCGGACACGAGTCAGGCGCGCTTCTGCGAATCCGTCGAGGGCGGCCATAGTGCCCACGGCGACTCCGAGCAGGTCGCGGCCCGGCTGGGCATCACCCAGCCACCCGTACGCATGGACAGCCAGGCCAAGTACGCCAGCGTGGCGCGCGGCGAGGCGGATATCTATCTGCGCCTGCCGACCCGCAAGGACTACCGCGAGAAGATCTGGGATCACGCCGCCGGTGTGCTGGTGATCGAGGAGGCCGGCGGACGGGTCAGCGACGTGGCCGGGAAGCCGCTCGAATTCACCCACGGAGGCGAGCTGCGCGCCAACCAGGGCGTCGTCGTCACCAACGGCCGGCTGCACGATCCGGTCGTGTCCGCCGTCCGGGCCGTGCTCGGGCTCTGACTGCCGGTCAATCGTCCTCGTCTTCGAGGCCGTCGTCGTCGACTCCGCCGTGCTCGTCGAGGCGCAGCCCCAGCGCCGCCAGACCGCGGCCGTGGGCGCCGGCGAATTCCCGCGGATACGCCTCCTCGCCGCGCACCGAGTGCCACAGCACGCGATTGAAGAGATCCTCCTCGGCGGCGTCCGGCTTGCTGAGATTCAACCGGGCCGTCCACTCGTAGAGCCGCTGCTTCTGCGGCGCCGCGCTCGACTTCGCGGGATTCAGCTCGTCCAGCGGCACCTGATTAGGCAGCGCGGTGAAGGGCGTGAGATCGGGCTGGTTCGTGAAGCACGACGTCATCAGCGGAGCGAGCGCGTAGAGCTGGTTGGCCGCGTTGCAGCCGAGCATCCGCTCCATCGTGTGCACGACCGAAGCCTGGTTGTAGAACTCGCTGATCACCTCGCCGCGCTTCGTGTATGGGCTGATCACCAGGCAGGTCGAGCGGTGACCGTCGACGTGGTCCCAGCCGTTCTGCGGGTCGTCCTCGATCACGAAGATGCACAGCTTCGGCCAGAAGCGGGAGCGGCTGAGCGCCTCCGCGATTCGCCCGAGCGCCAGGTCGTTATCCGCGACGCACGCGCGCGGCGTCGGCTCGCCCGCTGAGACGCCGCTGGTGTGGTCCTGCGGCAAATACATCACGATGAAGTTGGGCAGCCCGCCGCTCTGTTCGAACGTGTGCAGCTCGCTGAGAAAAACGTCCGCCCGCACCTGGTCGGGGATGCTCATGTTCCAGCCGGGGTAGTCCGGGTGACTGTAGCGCAACACGTTCGCGACTCCGATGTTGTGCTTGAACTTCACGGCGCCGGCGCGGGTCTTCCAGTCTTCGTAGACGGTAGTCCAGCTCTTCCTGCTGCCCTGCGGCACTTCGAATTCGGCCTGATCGAACTCGCCGAGCCGGGCCACGCGCGCGCTGGTGGCACGCATCC
>CAYXIO010000021.1:0-310 GCA_964465125.1 uncultured Planctomycetales bacterium
CAGCGCCCGCCCGACGGCCGAAGCCGCCCCCCGCCGACGAGTAGCCTGGTTGCCGCGACGACTTTGTAGGACGGATATCACCGTATATGGATGCCGAAACAAGACACCGACTCCAGCAGAATGAACTGGCCGAGGCCCTTCAGACGGCCAGCACGGTCGATCTGACCGACCGCCGATTCCTCATTCCCGCGCTGGCGATCCTGGCGCTCGCGCTGGGCTACCTGGGCTACCGCTGGATGGGCGCGCAGCGCGACAAGGCGCTGCGACAGGCCTGGAACGACCTCGCGACGGCGCAGATCATCGGCGTGCC
>CAYXIO010000021.1:320-51904 GCA_964465125.1 uncultured Planctomycetales bacterium
CGACCTGGACGCGCCGATCGCGTCCCTGCGCAGCCTGATCCATGAAAACGAAGACCCGGTCTACCAGTGCACCGCCAGCGTGCGGCTGGCCAAGGCGCTGCGCATGCAGGGCGACCAGACCGCCGACAAGAGCCTGTACGACGAAGCCGCCGGTCTGCTCAGCGGCGTCATCAACCGCGGCGACGTGCCCGCGGGCTTGCAGGCCACCGCGCTGTACGTCCTCGCCGAGGTCCACGAAAGCCAGCGCGACATCGACAGCGCCAAAGCGGCGTACACGCGCCTGATGGACGAGCCACGCTACCTCGGCTCGCCCTTCCAGCTTCTCGCCAGGCAGCGCCTCGACAGCGTGTCCGACGTCGCCTACCAGGTCCAATTCGAGCCCGGCAACCGGCCCCTCGAAACCATGCCCGCCGCGAAGCAGGACACGGCGTCGGCGCCCGCCGTCGCTGAGCCTGCCGCCGTTGGCGAGTCGGGAACGCCACAGCAGCCGTGAGCGAAGAAGACGAGATCCTCGATCGCCCGATTCCCCTCGAGGACGCCAATCTCCGACAGGTGCGGCTGCGCATCCGCCGGCGATTGCCCGGGCGACGTCTGGACAGCTATCTGCACGCGCGCTTTCCGCACCTTTCGCGCACCGCGATTCAGCGGCTGATCAAGCAGGGCGCCATCACCGTCAACGAGAAAAGCAGCAAGCCCAGCTACGAGATGAACGCGGGCGACCTGATCGAGCTTACGATCCCCAACCCCGAGCCGCCCGACATCGTTCCCCAGCCGATTCCCATTTCCGTGGTCTGGGAAGACGAATACCTGATCGCGATCAACAAGCAGGCCGGCCTCGTCTGTCACCCCGCCCACCGCGACCAGACCGGCACGCTCGTCAACGGGTTGGCGTACTACTTCCAGCAGCTCAGCACCGGAAACGACCCGTTCCGCCCCGGCATCGTCCATCGGCTCGACAAGAACACCACCGGCATCATGCTCGTCGCAAAGAACGACGAGGCCCATTGGCGGGTCGCGATGCAGTTCGAGCGCCGCACCGTCCAGAAGACCTATCTCGCCGTCGTCGAGGGCGCGCTCGAGCTCGACGGCGACACGATCGACGCGCCCATCGGCATGCACCCGATCGTGCGCGAGAAGTTCGCCGTGATGGTGCGCGAGAACAAGATCGATATCGCCAAGCCGGCCGTCACCGCCTACGAGGTAGCCGAGCGTTTCCAGGGCTACACGCTGGTCAAGCTGTTTCCCAAGACGGGCCGCACGCACCAGCTCCGCGTGCACATGTCGCACATCGGACATCCGATCGCCGGCGACACGCTCTACAAGGGCAGGATTGTCAGCGAGCGCTCCCTGACCGGCAGCGGCTCCGATGAGCCCATTTTCCCGCACCAGGCGCTGCACGCCTGGCGCATTCGCTTCCAGCACCCGATTCACGAGCAACCCATGGAACTCGAGGCCCCTTTCCCGGACCCGCTGCGCCATTTCGTGGCGCTGCTGCGGAGGCATCGGCGTGCCTAGCCCAAGCCGCACCGCGAATCCTCCCGGCGCGCGACTCGTTCGCATGCTCGGCGTCCTCGCCGCGCTGCTGATCGCCTCGACCGCCAGCGCTCAGTCGCGCGTCGATGCCGGCCGGACCGGCAGCCCGGCCGAGCAGATTCAGCGGCTGCTGCGCGGCGTTTCGGGCCGGTCGGACGTCGCCGTTGTGGCGCGCGACGTCGGCACCGGCCAAACGCTCTTTCATTCGTCGGGAAACCTGCCGCTCAAGCCCGCCAGCGTAATCAAGCTGTTCGTCACGGCGGCCGCGGTCGAGCACTTCGCCGCGGACTTCCACTTCGAGACGCGCTTTCTGCGTTCGGCCAACGAGCTCTGGGTCGTCGGTGCGGGCGATCCCGCGCTGGGCGACGAACGGCTGCTCCAGCGACGCGGCCTCACACCTAACGGACAGTTGAGCGAATGGGCACGAAAGATCGCTGAATCGTTCGGCAGCGACCCCGTGGAGCGGATCGTCCTCGATGATGACGTGTTCGATCGTCAGACCCGCCACCCGGACTGGCCGGCGGACCAGTACCAGCAATGGTACCAGGCCCCCGTCAGCGGGCTGTGTTTCAACGACAACTGCGTGGACGTTTCGCTGCGGGTCCTCGGCCGCGAGATCACGCCAATCCTCACCCCCGCGCTCCCGGCGGAGTTCGTCCGCAACGGACTGGTCCTCGGCCGCGCTCACAGGCCGACGCTTCACCGCGCGGCCGACAGCGACGTCTTCGAGCTGCGCGGCAGCCTCGCGCGAAGCGACTCGCTCGCGCCGGTTTCGATGAACCGTCCGACCGTGGTGTTTGGCTACGCGCTGGCCGACGCGCTGCGCCGGGCGGGGCTGGTTGTTTCGGGGCCGGTGGTCCGCCGGGAGCTGCCCGCCGACCACGACGCGACGCCGCTGTTCGTCGAGCGGACCCCGCTGCGCCACGTGCTGTGGCGCTGCAACAACTTCAGCCAGAACCTCTTCGCCGAATGCCTGCTCAAGGCGCTGTCGGCGTATGACGCTCACGGCGAGCGGACCGCCACGGGCTCGTGGGCTGATGGACTCGCCGCCGAGCGCGGGCTGTTGCAGCGGCTGGGCGTCGATCTGACCGACGCGCAGTTCCGCGACGCCAGCGGCCTGAGCCATGAGAATCGGGTGACGGCCGACCAGATTGTCGCCGTGCTTGTGGCCATGAAGAAGCACCCGCGCGGCGGGGCGTTCGTGGACAGCCTGGCGCGGCCGGGCGAGGACGGCACGCTGCGACGCCGCTTCACCGAGCCGGCCCTGCGCGACCGCCTGCGCGGGAAGACCGGGACCATTCGCGGCGTGCACACGCTCGCGGGTTACCTGACGCGCACCGACGGCGGCACCTCGGCGTTCGCGATCCTGATCAACGGCGCCGCGAACGCAACGTTTCAGGCGCAGATCGTCGACGCCCTGGCGGCGATGGGGGGCCCCGCCCCGTAGAAGCGGTCCCGGAGCCTCCCCCCCTCTCAGGGAGCGGTCAGGGGAGGGCGCAAGGTCGTTGGAAAACCGCCCCTCTGCCAGCCTCACCCCAAGGGGTAGAGAGGGGCTTGGAGACAGGGTCTACAGACTTTCAAGCCGCTGCTTGAGATCCTTGTCGCGCATCACCTTGTGGAACGGTTCCAGCTCGCCGCGCGAGAGGATCGCCTCGAGGTCGAACACGTCGATGCCGGCCCGGTGGTCGGTGCAGCGATTCTGGGGGAAGTTGTAGGTGCGGATGCGCTCGCTGCGGTCGCCGCTGCCGACCATGCTCTTGCGCTCGGCCGAAAGCTTGGCGCGCTGCTGCTCCTGGAAGTGCTCGTAGACGCGGCTGATGAGCACGCGGCGGGCCTTGGCGCGGTTCTTGTGCTGGCTTTTCTCGTCGCGCATCGAGACGGTGATGCCGGTGGGGATGTGCTCGAGCTTGATCGCGCTTTCGACCTTGTTGACGTTTTGGCCGCCGGGGCCGCCGGCCCGGCTGGTGTGCTCGATGACGTCCTTCTCCCAGTCGATGTCGACCGCGATCTCCTCCGGCTCGGGCATGACGGCGACCGTGGCCGCCGACGTGTGAATGCGGCCCTGCGCTTCCGTCTCCGGCACGCGCTGCACGCGATGCCCGCCGGCTTCGAATCGCATGTTCACGTAAACTTCGTCGCCGGTGAGATTGAGAATCGCTTCGCGCACGCCGCCGAGATCCGACGGGCTGACCGAGAGCACATCGACCTTGAAGCCGTTCGCGGCGGCGAACGCCTTGTACATGTCGACCAGCTCGCCGGCGAACAGGGCCGCCTCGTCGCCGCCCGTCCCGGCCCGAATCTCGACCATGATGCTGCGGATGCCCGCCTCGTCGCCGGTGACCAGCTTCTCCTGGAGCTCGTGCACGATCGCGTCGCGGCGGGCCTGCACGTCCGGCAGCTCGGCCTCGGCGAGCGAGCGCAGGTCGGCGTCGCTCGAGGGATCGTTCAGAATCGCGCGCAGCTCGGCGAGCTGGCCGGTCAGCTTGCGGTATTCCAGATACGGCCGCACGATGCGCTGCATCCCGCCCAGCTCGACCGCCAGCTTGCTGATCAACGCGCCGTTCGACGCGACCTCGGGCTTGATCATCTCCTCGCTGATCGAATCGGCGCGGCGGGACAGCTCCGCGACGCGCGCCATCCACGGAGGATCGAGCGGGCTGATTGTCTGGCTGACCGGCTCCACCGAAGTACCGCCATTCCGGGTTGCGCGTGATGCGAAGCTGATATGAAAACACTACGGCGCCGCGGAGCGGCAGTTGCCGTAGTGTCGCTGTCGCTTCCAGGCGCTACTTTTCGGCTTTCGCCTTGACCTTGCCCTTGGCGAAATACTCGCCGCCGAACTTCTTCGTGAAGCGCTCGACGCGGCCGGCGGTATCCACGAGCTTCTGCTTGCCCGAGTAGAAGGGGTGGCAGGCGCTGCAGATGTCGACCTTGATCGTCGAGACCGTGGCCCGGGTCTCAAAGGTGTTGCCGCAGGCGCAATGAACCGTGGCCTTCTCGTACTTCGGATGAATGTCTTTCTTCATACGTCACCATCACAGGGCGCCGCCGTCCGCCGCCAGGGCGCATACCGGGGAGCCCCGGGGCGCTGGCCGACCGGCTGCACGCGAGCTACATAGTATGCGCGAAAACAGGAATCCAGGCAACAGCAGCGCCGGGAAGGACGGCCCCGCCGGTGGTTGGGCCGCTCCGCCCCCGCTCAGCCATGCGGCGTCAGGACGTCATCCAGCGTGTACCAGCCCGCCGGCCGCCCCGCGAGCCAGCGGGCCGCCCGCAGCGCTCCAGCCGCGAAGACGTCGCGCGAGAAGGCCCGATGCCCGAGCGACAGCTCCTCGCCCTCGGATGCGAATCGGACCTCGTGCTCCCCCACCACTCCCCCCAGCCGAAGCGCGTGAACGCCGATTTCACCTGCTTTGCGCGGCGGGGACTGCGCGTCGCGACCGAATCGGACCTGCTCGGGATGCTCATGGGCCTGCGCCGACGCTTCTTCCGTTTGGCCCGTTCTGCCCGCCAGCACCGCGCCCAGCAGCGCCTGGGCCGTCCCGCTCGGAGCGTCGCGCTTGTGGCGGTGGTGCGATTCGACGATTTCGGCGTCCCATTCCTGCGGATCGAGCGCGGCGGCCGCTTGCCGCAGCAACGCGCGCAGCAGCGCGACCCCGAGGCTCATGTTCGCCGACCAGAGGACGGGAATCTCGTCGGCTGCCCGGCGTAGTGTTGCCAACTGATCCGGGCCGAGCCCGGTCGTGCCGCTGACGAAGCCAGTGCGGTGCGAGCGCGCCCATTCCGCCCACGCGGCGCACGCGCTCGCCGTGGTGAAGTCAATCAGCACATCGCAAGCGCCGTCTGCCGCACTGCTCGCAATCGCGACACCCAGATCCGCCACGCCGGCAACCACGCCGGCGTCGCGCCCGAGCCCTGCCGACCTCGGCGAGGTCAGCGCAGCGCAGACTCGCAGGTCAGGCTTCCCCGCCGCCAGCCGCAACACGCTGCGGCCCATGCGTCCACAGCAGCCGGACACACCCAGCCGAATCGGGTTCATTCGAGTGTGTCCAGCAGTTCCTGCATCTCGTTGACGGTGTGCCAATCGCCCTGGGCGCGGGCTTGTCCGAGGCCGGCTTCTAACGTCGTGCGAGCGCGCTGTGAATCGCCCGCGTTCATCTCCGCGCGGGCCTTGTGGTAATACGCCGCCGAGTACTTCGGGTCGACCTCGATCGCTCGCCCGAACGCAGCCGCCGCCTGCTCGAATTGCTGGAGGTTCATGTATTCGAGCCCCAGGCCGTAGTGCGACATCGGCTCGTCGGGGGAGACCTGCGCGAGCTTCTGGAGTTGTTCCAAGCGGGTCATCGGGTGCCTCCGCGAGTCTGCCTGTGCTGAACACGGCGCATGCCGGCCGGCCGCTCAGCGGATCTCGGTGAGCTGGCCGCCGCGGAAGTCATAGCCGCCGATCGGCTGATAGGATTTTCCGATTTCACGTAGGCGCTGATTCAGCGTGTCCGCGCGGGCCCGCTCGCTGCGCGCCTGGGCCGCGTCATTCTGCTTGACCAGGAACGGCTCGGTCGCCAGAAGCTGAATGTCGCGCGGCCGATCGAGCAGCGCGCACGGCACGCCGTTCTGCATCAGATACGCGGCGGCCTTCTCGGCGTCGCTGCGTCTGCTGCGCGGGAAATACTGAATCACGAGGTAGTGATAGCCGCGCTGAAGGACCACTTGCTTCGGCTCATTGGCGGACGGGTCCGTCGGCGTCTGGGGCTTTTCACCCGCCGCCGGCGGACTCGCGTCGTCGCCCGTCGCCGCCGGACTTCCCGGCTCGACAAAGACGACTCGCGGCGGCTCGGTCGCCACCGGGCGCGGCGCGAGCGCCGCATCGCTCTTTTCCGCGGGTGCGTTCTCGGCCGAGGTGCCCGCGGAGACCGCCCGCTCGTAGAATCGCCCCGCGAAGAAGGCGAAGGCCAGCACCACGATCAGCACGCAACCGGCCACCGCCTGCGTTCGCCACTCGGTCAGGCTTGAAAGCCATCGCCCGAATTCGCTGAACGCGTCGAGCAGGCCAGGCGTCGGCGCTCCTTCCGGCATCCCCGCGGCGCCGGCGCCCGCCTCGCCCGCCCGCAGCCCGCTTGGCGAGTAATCGGGCGGCCTCTCCGCCGGCGGCCTTGGCCCATCCGCGGTTCGCCGCGCTTCCGCCCCGGTCTCGCGCGGCTCGTCGGCGAGCGCGCCCGGCCGTTCGGAAGGCGGGGCCGGCTCAGCGCCGGTGGGCGGGCGCCCCGCCGTCTTGGGCGACGAAGCCTCCGCGCTGCTCTTACGCGACGCGACTTCCAGCAACAGTGGGCGAAACTTCCGAGCGGACACAGCCATCCTCCGTGATTGACCCTGGCTTGTCCCGAATGACCGGCGAGTCATCATTGTAGACCGACATTCATCGGACACAAGACGAGGCTATACTTCCGCACAGGCGTTTGCGCCGGCGTACGTGAGAGCCACCGCATGAAATCAGGGCTGGTTCCGGGATTGTCTGCCGAGATCACCGCGCGCGTTACGCCGGAGATGTGCCCGCACTTCGACGGCATGATGAAACACCCGGTCTGCGCGACGTGGACGATCGTGAACCTGATGGAGGTGGCCGGCCGCAAGCTGCTCGAGCCGTTCCTCGACGAGCAGGAGGAGGGCGTCGGGGCGCACATCACGGTCGATCACCGCGCACCGGCGCCGATCGGCACGAGCCTGCGAGTTCGCGCCGAGGTGGAATCCGCCACCCATCGACGGCTCACCGCGCGCGTGGTTGCGCTGCACGGCGAGGTGCACGTCGCGGAGGGCCGCTTCGTGCAGATCATCCTGCCGAAGAATCATCTGCGCGAGATTCTGGGCGACGCACCGGGGGCGGGCTGAGCGCGACAGACGTTTGTGAACGGACGCAATGCGAATGAGCAGCGGGCGCCGACCCTGCCGGATCGACGCCCGCTGTAGTCATTCAGGTGCGCTGCCGCGAACCGTGCGGCTGCTCAGCCGCGCCTAGCGATACACCCGCACGGTACGGCCGCGGTGGTAGACCGGGCGCGCGTGGCTGTAGTAGTGCCGCGAGACGTAGGTACGGTGGTAGACCGGGTAGCGGTCATAGACGACCACGCGCGGGCTGGGGCGGACCACCACCACCGGGTCGTAGTAGACCGGGGCGCACCCGCCGTAGGCGACCGGCGCGTACGCCGCCGCATAGGCCGGAGCGTAGTAGTCGCGGTCGCCGTAGTAGAAGCCGAAGCTGAAGTCGCCGGCGTTGGCCGAGTTCGCCAGTGCGAATCCGCCGAACAGCGCGCCAATCAGAGTCGCCATGGTTCGCTTGGTCATTGCGCTCACCCTTTCCTTTCGGGTCCTGGCAGTCCTGCCGTCGGGCTCCATCCAACGGTCCCGAGTAGCAGACACTGGATGGACGGCCGGCGTTGGGCCCCTATTCAACCCACTCGCGATTAGTATATCGCCCGGGCCAGGCCAAGGTCGACAACGGCCGCCGGCTTAAGGAGTTGAGCAGCGTGCAGAGCTCGTGGGACAGCACGATCGTCCCCGATTCCGCTGGAGTTATGGGAATCGCGGCGTCCGCCGAGAGCGGTTACGAATCCGCCTGGCTCGACGGACAGGCCGGGCATGACTCGCTGACTCGCTCCGCGCGGCACAGCTTAATCGCAATCCGCCCGCTCGCCGTCCTTGAACAAACTGCTGACCAGCTCGCCACGGTTCGAATGGGCGGCAAGTTGCATTCCTCGGCCCCCTCCGCTTGGGAGCTCCTCCGGAGCTTCAGCGCCGAGCTCGGCCCGTTCCCCCCCGCGCCCACACCGCTCGCGCCGGGCTGGATCGGATACGTCGGGTTCGAGGCGGCATCACAGCTCGAACAACGCGTGCCGGCGCGGCGCGGGGGGTTTGCCCTGCCCGTAGTCCGCCTGGCGCTGTTCGACGCGGCCCTCGTGCTCGATGCACAGCAGCGTTCGTCGCGATTCGTCACTTGCCGCGGAGTCCGCGAGCGGCTCGGCCTGCCGCCTCGCACGTCGGATGACGATCGAGGCGATCTGGAGCGGTTGTGCCCCCCTGCTTCGTCGCATCGCGCCGCCGAGCCCGCGCGATCGCTGCGGTTTCTTCAGACGCGCCGGGAATACCTGCGGCGCATCGAGCGCATCCGCGAGTACATCGCCGCCGGTGACGTCTACCAGGTGAACTACGCTCAAGCCGTCGCCGTCGAGCTCGGCTGCGACCCCGTCTCCGCGTACTTGCGGCTGCGCGAGGCCAACCCGGCACCGTACGGGGCGCTGTTGCGCTGGCCCAAAGCGGCAGTGGCCTCGGTTTCGCCGGAGCTGCTCCTGGAGGTGCATGGCGGCGTTGCGCGCACGCGGCCGATCAAGGGCACGCGGCCGCGCGGTCGCGATCCCGCCGCCGATGCGGCCTCACGGCGCGCGTTGCTCGATTCACGCAAGGACGCCGCCGAGCTGGCCATGATCGTCGACCTGCATCGCAACGATCTCGGGCGCGTTTGCGAATACGGGAGCGTCGAAGTCGTCGCAGCCCGCGCGATCGAGACGCATCCCACGATCCACCATACGGTCGCCGAAATCGCCGGCCGGCTCCGCCCCGAGTGCGACGCCCTCGACGCGCTGCGCGCGTGCTTTCCGGCCGGCTCGATCAGCGGCGTTCCCAAGATTCGCGCCTTGCAGATCATTCACGAACTCGAGCCCGTGCCGCGCGGCGTGTACACGGGCGCCATCGGCGTGCTCGGGCTGGACGGCAGCGCCACGTTCAACGTCGCCATACGGACATTGCAGATTCACGGAAACATCGCGACACTGCACGCGGGCGGCGGAATCGTCGCGGACTCGGACCCGCTCGCGGAGTACGAGGAGACGTTCGCCAAGATGCGCGGCATCCTGCGCGGGCTGGGCGTCGAAGCGGCCATCGGCGACGCTCCGGAGTAGCGCATGCGCGAGTGGGTTTGTCTGAATGGTGAGCTGCTGCCGGCCGAGGAAGCGCGCATCAGCGTCTTCGACTCGGGCTTCTTGCAGGGCGTGGGGCTGTTCGAGACCATGCGCGGCTACCAGGGCCGCGTCTTTCGACTCGAAGCCCACCTCCGCCGCCTGATTCGGTCCGCGCGGACGATGGGCTGGACGGTGCTGCCAGAGGAAGAGCTGCTGCGCGATCACGTCGAGCGCGCCCTGGGCGCAAGCGAGTCCGACGACGCGCGCGTTCGCCTGACCGTCACCACCGGCAGCCTGCGCGCGTCGGAAGACGTGCCGCCGCAGCTCACCGTCGTCGCGTCGGCCTCGCCCGGGGCGGCGTATCCGGAAGTCTGCTACAGCAAGGGCGTGACCGTAACGGTGGCCAACTCCCGACAGCCGAGCCTCGACATGACTTGCGGGCATAAGACCACCAGCTACTTCTCGCGCCTGGGCGCGCTGCGGCAGACGCACCAGCAGGGCGCCTTCGAGTGCCTGTGGTTCACGTACGACCGCCGCCTCGCCGAGGGTGCGATCTCGAACGTCTTTCTCGTTCGCAAGGACGAGCTGCTGACGCCGCCGCTGGATACGCCGGTGCTGCCGGGCATCACGCGCGCGGTTGTGATCGAGCAGGCGGCGCAGCTTGGCGTTCCGGTTCGCGAGACCGCGCTCTCGATCGACGACCTGCTCTCGGCCGACGAAGTCATCCTGACCAACAGCCTCATGGAGCTCGTTCCCGCCGTGCGCATCGAGCGCGAGCCGGTCGGGCTGGAGAAGCCGGGCGACGTATTCCTGCAACTGCTCCAGGCCTATCGGCAGGCCGTCGCGCAGGAGTGCGTCGATGAGGGCTAGCGCCAGGCGAACCGCGCGATCAGCGCGCGGCACCCCGTCCCCCGCACCCACGACGCGCGCGCTGCTCGCGGCGATCGAGCAGATCGCCCCGCTCACCGCCGCCGCCGACTGGGACAACGTCGGCCTGTTGGCCGGCGCTCCCGAGTGGCCTGCCAGACGCATCCTCGCGGCGATCGACCTGACCGACGACGTGGCCCGCGAAGCGCTGCGGCGGCGCTGTGACGCGCTGCTGCTCTACCATCCTCCCATCTTCAAGGGCATTCGCACGATCAGCGCCAGGGCTGACGCGCCCACGACGCTGCTCGCGGAGTTGCTCGCGGCACGCATCGCGATCGTGGCCGTGCATACGGCGCTCGACGCGGCGGCCGGCGGAACCAACGACGTCCTGCTCGACGCATTCCCGATTCGCGCGCGGTTCCCGTTGCAACCTGCGGGAACGTCCGCCGCACAGTTCAAGCTGGTCGTCTTCGCGCCGCAGCGGGAAGTGCGCGCGCTGCGCGCGGCGCTCAGCGCCGCGGGCGCGGGCGTCATCGGGCAGTATTCCGAGTGCAGCTTCGCGCTGGACGGCCGCGGCACCTTCCGCGGAAGCGAGTCGTCGCGGCCGACGATCGGGCGCCACATGCAGCTCGAGGAGATTGACGAAACGCGCCTGGAAATGCGCGTGCCGCGCGCCTTGCTCGGCTCCGCGGTGCGCGCCCTGTACGCGACCCACAGCTACGAGGAACCGGCCTTCGATCTCTACCCGCTGCACGAGCTGGACGGCCGCGGACAGGTCGGCCTGGGGCGGGTGGGGCTGCTGGAAAGGCCTATCGACGGACGAAAACTGATCGCCGCGCTGAGCCGCATCGCCGAGCTGTCGCTGGCCACCGTGGTCGGTTCGCTCGCGCGGCGATTCGAGTCGATTACCGCGGCGGCGGGATCGTTCGGCGAGCGGGCGTTCAGCGACCCCGCCTCGCTCGTGATCACCGGCGAGCTCAAGCATCACGAGGCGCTGCGATTGCGAAAGCGCGGCATCAGCGCGATCTGCCTGGGTCATTGCAGCAGCGAGCGGCCCGCCCTGCGTGCGCTGGCGGATCGGCTGAGGCGAGCGCTGCGCGGCGCACGAGTTGACCTGGCACGCTCCGATCGCCCCCCGTTCATTCCCCTATCGAGCCGGGTGGGCAGCGGACCGAAGCGACCATCGACGCATTGAACTGGAGTGTACGCATGCCGGCCTTTCGTTCGCTGAGACAGGCAGTCCCCCTTATCCCCGCGATGCTCGTGCCGGCCCTGCTGGCCGCCGCGCCTCAACCGCGCGCGTTCGCCGGCGACGGCGACGCCGTGGCCACGGTCAACGGCGACTCGATCGCGCGGGCGGACCTCGTCAACGTGCTGCTTGAAGCGCGCGGGCTGGAGATCATGCAGCAGTTGATCGTGCTCCAGCTCGCCCGGCAGGAATCGCGCCGCGCCGGCGTGTCGGTCGGCGACGCCGACATCCAGGCCGAGTACCGCTCCGCGCTGGACAGCATCGCACAGAACGCCGGCCTTAGCGGCGAGGACGCCAGCGAGGCGAACAAACGCGCCGCGCTCGAAAACGTCCTGAAGGAAAAGCACATCTCGATGGCCGAGTTCATGATCGGCATGGAGCGCAACGCGCACTTGCGAAAAGTCGTCGAGCGCTCCTTCAAGGTCGACGAGCCGACCCTGCGCGAGGAGTTCGCCCGGACCTGCGGCGAACGCGTCGTCGTGCGGCACATCCAGATCGCCGCGAGCGACCGCGCCACGCTCGCCGAAGTGCAGCGCCAACTCGCCGCCGGGGCCGATTTCGCCGCCGTCGCCGCCCAGCTCAGCCAGAACCCCGAAACCGCGCCGCGCGGCGGCCTCATGGAACCGTTTACGTTCGTCGACCCCTACGACCCGCCGAGAATCCCGGCGGCGATGCGCGAGCTGGCATTCTCGCTGAAGGCCGACGAGGTTTCCAATCCGCTGCGGCTCGACCAGATGATCCACGTCCTCAAGCTCGACCACCGCATCGCGCCCGAAAACGCGCGCTTCGAGGACGTGCGCGGCGAGGTCGAGCGCAAGCTGCGCGAGCGAGTGCTGCCCCAGCAGATGGAGAAGCTCGCGATCGACCTGTTCCAGAAGGCCAGCGTGCGCGTGCTCGATTCGAGCCTGCGCGAGAAATACGAGAAGTTCATGAGCGCGCGCGCGAAGCCGTCGCCGTAGACCGCGCGTCCGGCCTCGCACCCGCTCAAATTCCATCGAAAATCGAATGCGCCTCCGCTAGGATGTTTTCGTTCGTCGGCGGGGTGACGAATTCGGGCGTCTGCTGCCCCAAACGGGGGCGTCTTCCAACTCAAGAGACTACGGGAGGGTCAGAACCATGAAGCGATCGTGCGCCGCGGTCGGGCTTTGCGTCTCCGTCGTCGTCGCCGCGTCGGCGGCCACCATCCGGGTCCCACAGGATCAGCCCACGATTCAGGCCGGGATCAACGCGGCCAGCAACGGCGACATCGTTCTCGTCGCCGCCGGCACGTACACCGGCACCGGCAACAAGAACCTGGATTTCGGGGGCAAGTCGATCGCGCTGGGCGGGGAGAACGGAGCCCCCGTGACGATTATCGACTGTCAGGGCAGCGGGCGCGGTCTGCTGTTTGACAGCGGCGAGACCGCGCAGGCTTCCGTGAACGGGTTTACGATCCGCAACGGCGTCGCGCCGGGGACGTTTCCGAACAACAGCGGCGGCGGCATCTACTGCAACGGCGGCTCGCCCACCATCGCCGGCTGCGTAATCGAGAACAACTCGGCCGGCTGGGGCGGCGGTGGCATTCATTGCAACAACGCCTCGCCGGTCATCCTGGACAATATCATTCAGAACAACACCGCCGGATACGCAGGCGGCATCGGCGTCGTCGCCGGAAACCCGCAGATCATCGGAAACACCATCGTCAGCAACCAGGGCGCACGCTTCGACGGCGGCGGGGTCTACCTCCGCAACTCGACCAGCGCCGAACTCGACGGCAACACCATCGCCGGAAATTTCTGCAACTGGAACGGCGGCGGCGTGTTCCTGATCGGCTCCTCACCGCTGATCACAAACAACGTCATTCTGGACAACCAGGCCGGCGACGACGGCGGCGGAATCTACTGCCAGAACTTCTCCTCCCCACGCATCGTCAACAACACCATCGCCGGCAACGGCGCCACTACCGGCGGCGCGATCGCCGCCCGGCTGGCCTGCTTCCCAACCGTGGCCAACAGCATCCTCTGGGACAACAGCCCCAACGAGATCACCACGCAGGCCTTCTCGGCGGTCGCAGCGACCTTCTGCGATATCCAGGGCGGGTTCGCCGGTCAGGGGAACATCAACGCCGATCCGTTGTTCGTCACCGCCGGTGACTATCACCTCGACAACATCAGCCCGTGCATCGGCGCCGGAAGCGTCGTCGCTGACATGCCCGGCGTGGACATCGACGGTGACGCGCGACCGAATCCGCCCGGAAGCAACCCCGACATCGGCGCTGACGAAAACCCGAACTGAGACGCGCCGAGCTTGTGAATAGATCCTCGCGGCCGGGCGGTGCAGGCGTTTCGCCCGGCTGCGGCGGCCCGAAGGGGGGTGCGGGCGTCTCGCCCCGTTGATCCGGGAAGAGACGGTCGTACCACCCGCCACGCGTGCCCTACCCGCGGCGTGCCTCGGCCGCCCTCCGAACTCGCGCCGCGCCGCGTTTCCCGCCCGCGGCGCTGCCTTTCGCCGCGAGCACGCCGGCCGATGGACACTCGCCGCGCAAAACGCAGCACGCGCACTTCGGTTGTCGCGCGATGCACACTCGCCGCCCGTGCCGAATCAGCGCGTGCGACAGGTACGTCCAGCGCTCGCGCGGAAAGAGCTCCATCAGCTCGTGCTCGATCCGAACGGCGTCCTTGTCGTCCTTCGCCTGCGTCAGCAGCCGCAGCCGCTGCGCGAGCCGCCCGACGTGCGTGTCGACGACGACGCCTTCGTTCTTGCGAAACCACGTGCCGAGCACGCAATTCGCCGTCTTGCGCGCCACGCCCGGCAGCGTGAGCAGTTGCTCCATCGTGTCCGGCACCGTTCCGCCGAACTCGTCGACCAGCTTGCGTCCGAGCCCGATCAGGCTTTTGGTCTTATTGCGGAAGAAGCCGGTCGAGCGGATCAGGGCCTCCACCGCGGAGCTGTCCGCCGACGCAAAGGCCTTCGGACTCGGGAATTCGCGCATCAGCGAAGGCATGACCTGGTTCACGCGCTCGTCGGTGCACTGCGCGGAGAGAATCGTCGCGACCAGCAGCTCGAACGCGCTGCCGTGGTCCAGGGCGCAGTCGGCGTCCGGGTAGAGTGCGCTCAGCCCGTCGAGAATCCGCGCGGCCCGCGCCCGCCGCGCCAAAGCGGATTCCTTCGACCGAACCGCTTTCGGGCGCGGGCGCGGTCGAGAGCGCTGCGGCGTCGTCCGACTCATGCTGACCTCTCCTCGATGAAGCTCGGATTCTCTGGTGCGCCCAAAGCCGGCTGCACGGACAGCTATTGCGGCTCGTCGGGTCCGTCCGGCTGGGACGCCGGCGGCGGCGTATTCTCAACCGGCGCCTCGATCTGCCCGCCCACCGGAACGAGCATTTCACTTCGCGTCAGGTCGAGCGAGAAGCGCCCGCCGACGGATTCGGGCAACGCTCCGTCGGCCGGCCCCATGAACATCTCCTCGAACGGGTCCCAGGTGTAGCGTGCCAGTTCGCCGCGCGCCCGCGCCTCGGGATCGTCGTCCGGTTCGTCCTCGTCTGCGTCGCCGCGCGCCGGGGAGACACCCCGCGCGGCCGGATGCTCAATCGCAAGGTACGGAAACTCGCCGCGCCACCGCAGACGAAAGCAAGCTCCCTTCAGCTCGCGCGACACGATGGCATCCACGCACCAGTCTCGCACTACGAGCACACCATCGGGCCGAACGATCACGTGCGGAAAGACATCCGGGTCAGCGGAGACGTGCAGCACGCTGACCTCTTCCTCGACCCCGCTCCCCGGCGCCACGACCTCCCCATCCGATCGAATCAGCAGCGCCGCGCGCAGCGCCGCATCGCCCGACGCCGCGCTCGCCCCCAGACCGACCGCCCGAAAGGTGTCGTTCAGCCGCCGCACGCGAATTCGGGCAATCGCGTCGGGCAGCATCGGCCGCGGAATCGCCAGGGCGTGCACCTCCGCAAGCTCGACCAGCCGCACCGCCGCGTACGCTGCATCCGAATCGTCCTCGAGCCGCGTCAGCGCCTCTTCGCGCGACCAGCCCGCGGCCTGCTCCAGCCGCGCGACGATCTGCGGGTCGACGGCGGGCGCGCTGGCCGCGGCCGGGGCACTCGCCGGCGGCGGCGGCGCGGGCACCCGGTCACACGACGCCGCAAGCCCGGCCAGCAGCACCCCGACCCACGCAACGGACGATGGCGCGCGCATGGCCTTCCCGCTCGCGGCGTTCAGTGCTCCGCCGGCGACTTGCCTTCGCGGTCGAGCTCGTCGAGCAGGTCGACCGCCCGACGCAGATGCGGAATGACGATCGAGCCGCCGACGATCAGCCCGACGTTCAAGATCTCGAAGAGCTCCGCGTTGCTCGCGCCGAGCTCTTTGCAGCGGATGACGTGATAGGCGATGCAGTCGTCGCAGCGCAGCACCAGTGAGGCGGCCAGCCCGGCGAGCTCCTTCGTCCGCGCGTCGAGCGCGCCGGATTCGTAGGCCTTGGTATCAAGCGTGAAGAAGCGGTTGATGCCCAGGTGATTCTGCTCCAGGATGCGCTTGTTCATCCGCTCCCGAAACTCGCGAAACTGCTTCACGCGGCTTTCCATCATGTGCTCTCCCGCGTCCCGTCGCGGCGCGCGGATCCGGATCTGCGTCCGGAACAACCCCGCGTCGCGTCGACACGCAGCCCCGTCAGACTAGGTTCAGAATCTGCAATGCGTCCAGCAACTGCTTCCAGCGCTGCTCCAGCGTTCCGGTGTAACCCACCGAGATGCGAACGTACCCCGGCGAGATGCCCGCACGGGCCTTGTCCTCGGGATCCAGCTCGCTCGACGTCGACGTGGACGAGCACGACATCAGCGTTTCGAAATAGCCCAGGCTGACCGCCATGAACCCGAAGCGGTCCTTGTTCTGGAGAATCTCCATGAACTCGTTGGCGCGACGCTCGTTGCCCAGGTCGACGCCCAGCACGCCGCCGTAGCCGAATTCCGGGTTGCGAATCCGGTTGAGCACTTCGTGCGTCCCGTGATCCGCCAGCCCCGGGTACACCACCGGAACGTTCAGCTCGCGCAGCCGCGTCGCGAACGTCATCGCCCGGCGGCTGTGCTCGATCATGCGCAGCCCCAGGTGCGGCAGACGCATGCTGATCTGAAAGGCGACGTTCGGCTCCATGGTCGGCCCCAGCAGCATCAACGAGCCGTGCTTTACGTCCATCAGCGACATGATGAACTCGCCCGAGCCGCAGATCGCCCCGGCGATGTGGTCCGACGCGCCGTTGATGAACTTGGTCAGGCTGTGAACCACCACGTCCGCCCCGTGCTGCACCGGCGAGACGATCAGCGGCGAGAACGTGTTGTCCACCACCAGCCGGGCGCCGTGGCGACGCGCGATCTGGGCCAGCTTCGGCAGGTCGGCGACTTCCAGCGTCGGGTTGGCGATCGTCTCAACGTAGAGCACGCGCGTCTTCGGCGTGAACGCGGCCTCGACCGCCTCGTGATCGGTCGCGTGCACGAAGGTGGTCTCGATGCCCGCGCGTTCGGGCAGGTAGTGGTGCAGCAGCGCGTGCGTGCCGCCGTAGACCGTGTCGCTCGCGACGACGTGCTCGCCCTGCCGGCAAAGCTGGAGCATGGTCGCGGCAATCGCGCCCATGCCGCTGGCGGCGCAATACGCGGCCTGGGTGCCCTCGAGGGCCGCGAGCTGGCGGCCCAGCACGTAGACCGTGGGGTTGAAGTGTCTGCCGTAGAGGTAGCAGCCGCCGCCGGGCGCGTCGGGTCCGCGCAGCCCCTGGAAGATCTGCGGCATCACGTCCGCGTCCATGACGGTAAAGGTGGTGCTGGCTTCGATAGAGACGTTGACTCCGCCATGCTCACCGAACTCGTGCCGCATGTTGGCGAAGGACTCGACCGGATCAAAGGGAGGCATGGGGTAGCTCCTGACGCCAAGGCCCGCGCGCCGGGCGGCGGCCCGGACCGGGTCGCTCCATTCTACATCGAGCCGGGCCGATGCGCAGGGGGGGGACAGGCGCCGCCGACCGCTCAGGCGCAGGTCGTTCCGAACACGACCAGGAGCTGCGAGAGATCGTCGAGATCAATGTCGCCATCGCCGTCGAGGTCGCCGTCCTCGTAGGTGGCGCCGCTGGCGGTGCCGAAGTGCACCAGAAGCTGGGACAGGTCATCCAGATCGACATCGAGATCGCTGTCGAGATCGCCTGGGCAGGGCGTGACTTCGGCGGGGAGCGCAAAGTTGAGCACGACCGGCGCGTGATCCGATCCGACCGCGGTGGCGTCGATGTCCCCGCTCGCGCGGAGTCCCAGATCGTCGCCGGAGAAGTACGCGAAACCGGCGGCGTTGAGCTCGGCCTGGCTGACGGTTCCGTTGCCGCTCGTGTCGAGCTGCGCGAAGAACTCGTCGCTCGCGAGGATGTAGTCGTAGCGGTTGTCCAGCGTGCCCTGCGTGCTGAAGGTGTCGCCGACGAAGTAACTGACGCCCGCGCCGGCCAGCGTCTCGACTCGGCAGTCGTTCAGTTCGGTCGGCAAGCCGTTGCTTCCGCCGGCGATCAGCGGATCGATGGTAGTATCGGCGAAGTCGTCGTGGTTCAGGTCGCCGACGAACAGGTAGTAGCGCGGGAAGAAATCGACCTGGCCGTCGAAGTCGACGTCGATGCCGTTGGCCCGGTCGCTCGAGACGCGATTAGCCATGTTGTTGGCCTCGGTCGCGCGGGTGCTGATGTCGCTGCCGGTCGAGCCGGCCTTGAAGTGGGCGTTGTAGACCACCAGGAACTCGCTCGAACCGGGCACTTCGAAGACCGCGCGCAGTACACGCCGCGGGCCGCCGTCGGTGAGCTCGTCGAACTTGCGCACCACCCAGTCGCCCGGCAGGAGGAAGGCGTTCGAGTTGAAGCCGTCGGTGATCGTGCCTCGGCGAACCTGGTAGCCCGGCAGGAAGTCGGTCCGGAACGAGTTGAGGTCGGCCGTGTTCGTGGTCTCCTGGAGGCAGAGCAGGTCGGGCATCAGGCTCGTGTTCGGGCCGGCCCCGTCCAGGTCGAGAATCGTCAGGAGGTTGCCGGCCGCCTCGCGGGCCGCCGCCGTGTCGGCGATGCCTTCCTTCGTGTTGTACGTCACGACCCGCAACGGCACTTGGGCCGCAGCGCCCGCCGCGAAGGCCGTCAATACCGCTCCCGCCAGCGCAAACCGTGCCGCCATGATTCCTCTCCGGCTGTGATAATGCTCGCTAACAGGGTCCATTGTAGCCGTGCGCGGGAGGATTCGAAAGGCGCGCCGCAGCGTGGCGGACACCCGACACGCAACGAAAACGGCGGCGGCGGCGCCTCAGAGGCACCGCCGCCGCCCGCGAGTGGGGAGAAGTCTTGCCTGGGTTGCCTAGTCGGTCTCGATGTAGCGTTTCGGGGCGACCGGGCCGACCGCCAACGGGGTCAGCGACGCGTTCCGGGTCGGCGGCAGCGGCGGACCGCTCGTGCCCGACTCATCTGCCGTTCGAGTCGATTCCGCGGAAATCTCACGGGTCGTCACGGACTCGCTACTCGAATCGAGCACCGAGGCGATCCGCGGCCAGCCCTCCAGCGTACGCCGGCGAGCGCGGGCCTTGGTCTCGGCCAGCGCGATCCGAACCTCCGAAAACGCCTTCTTCACATTCGAGAGGGCCGCGTCGGCGTTGCGGTTGACCGAGCGCAGCGAGCTGAGCTCGCGCTCGTAGAACTGCTGCTGCTCCGCCAGCCGCGCATTCTCGCGCTCCAGGTGCGTGAGCTGACCCTGCATCGTCCGCTTCTCGGTGCGGTGCGCCTCGAGCTTCTGTTCAAGCGCTTCCTGCGCGCGGCGGAGCTCGACGCCCTGGTCCTGAGTGTTCTTCAGGTCCATCTCCACCTGGTGCTTGGCGGCGCGAATGTCCTCCAGCGTCGCCTGCGTCTCGGTCAGCTTGATCTGAGTCGAGTTGCGCTCTTCGGTCGTCTCGCGCAGCGATCGTTCGAGCTGATCGACGCGCACGCGCATCGTCTTGGTATCGCTTCGCAGGCCGTCACGCTCCTTGCGGATGGCCCACATCTCCTCCAGCTGCTTGTTATTGGTCTTCAACTCATTGTTCAACCGGGCGTTCTCGTCCTCCAGCCCGACCACACGCTCGTTGAGGCGCTGCACGCGCGTGTTCGCCTCGGCCAGCTCCTGCTCCAGCAGGCCGACCTCCTGGCGAACCTGCTCGTGCGTGTCCAGCCGGGTCTGGAGCGTAACCAGTTGCCATTCCAGCTCCTGCACGCGCTGCCGGGCCGTCTGGCATTCCTCCGTCGCGGCGCCCAGCTCGCGTTCGAGCGATTCGCGAATCTCCTCGTAGCGGTCGAGCTGATCCTCCAGCTCGTTGATCACCGAGAGAACGTCGTCACGCTCGTCGGCGATGCTGTCGGCGGGCGTCCGAATCCCTGCATCCATGCTGAATCGCTCCGTGCGGGTCGGACTGTCGCCATTGGCCGAAGCAGCGCGCGGCGTCGTGCCGGCGATGCCGATTCCCGGAGCAGCCCGGGTCCCTTCGGCGGTCGAGGCGTTCGCCGGAGTTTCGTTCTTGCTGGTTCGGGTATCGCCTGTCTTCACCGTGCATCCTCCGCCATGCTGATTCCGGTTGCGGTCGTCGGCCAATCGAGATCAGGACCCCTGCGCAGCGCCGGCATATCCCGCCACATGGATTTGTATCGGTCGCCGCGCAGGACGGCTTGATTTTGAGACGCGCAATCCCGGTGCCGCGGCTTCCTCGGGCGCAGCTTCTGCCGCGACCCGTCGCAGGATCGCCTATAATCCGGGCTGCATGAGCACCAACGCATCCCATCCGCCCCTGCCCGTCGAACTGGAGCGGCCGTTCTCGCAGCTTCTGTTCCGACTGCGCGAGTTGGGCTCGGTGCTGGTCGCGTACTCAGGCGGGGTCGACAGCGCGTTCCTGCTGAAAGCCGCGGTTACGGCCCTCACAGCGCCGCGCGTGCTTGCGGTCACCGGGCGCAGCCCAAGCGTTCCCGCGACCGAGGCCAATGCCGCGGCAGCACTTGCGCAGCATCTGGGCGTCGAGCACGTGTTCATCGATACGACGGAGTTCCAGCGCCCCGACTACGTATCCAATCCGACCAACCGCTGCTACCACTGCAAGACCGATCTCTACTCGCATCTCGTGCCGCTCGCGCGCGAGCGCGGCCTGTCGTGCGTGATCAACGGCGTGAACGCCGACGATCTCGGCGATTATCGGCCCGGTCTCAGGGCCGCGAGCGAGCACGACATCCGCTCGCCTCTGGCGGAGTGCGGCATTCGAAAGGCCGAGCTGCGCGCGATCGCGGCGGCGCTCGGTCTGCCCGTTCACGACAAGCCGGCCTCGCCCTGTCTGTCGTCACGCGTGCAGTACGGCGAGCGAATCACTCCCGAAAAGCTGCGCCGCATCGACGCGGCGGAGACGCTGCTGCGCTCGCTGGGGTTCCGCGAGTGCCGCGTGCGTCATCATGACACGCTGGCAAGAATCGAGGTTCCCGCGGAAAGCCTGTCGCGCTTTGCGGATGACGCGCTGCGCGCCCGGGTCGAAAGCGGGATCCGCGAGTTGGGATACCAGTACGTCACGCTCGACCTGCGCGGCTTCCGCTCGGGCAGCCTAAACGCGGTGCTGCTGGGCGCGCGTCTGGCGGATGGACTGGCGCAGCGGCCGCCGCCCCTCGACCCCGCCACCCCTTGACCCCTTGCGCCCTCGGCCCCGGCGCCTTTCTTCACGCAAACACCCCGTGCAGATACCACTGCCCGCTGTCGGCGTCGCGGTAAACCCAATATTCCTCGCCCGGCTCGGTCGCGAGGCGGAAATAGTCGCGGCGAACATCCGGGCCACGCCACCAACCCGTCTCGATCCGCTCCGGACCCCAGGCCTGTGCCACGACATGCGCTTTCCCCGGAACGGCAAACCAGGTCGGCGGACCGTCCGGAACACGCGCGATCACGCGAACCGGAAGCGGCCGCGGCAGCAGCCGCGTAGGACGACCGGCGCGCGCCGCACGAACCGGCTCCGCCGCCGCCGGCTCCCTGCGCCCCGCCGTCCAGCTCAAAACCCGTCCGTCGCACACGCGTACATAGCGATAGGCCCGCTCGGGTTGAAAATCGTCGACCAGCGCCGGGGAAAGCAACGCCCCGTGCCCCACCCGGTTCGCCAGCGTATCAATCAGGATGCCGATTCCGTCCCGACGGTGCGCCTCGCAAACCTCAAACAGGTCGGCTTGCTCGCACCGCCAGCGCTGTGTGCGCGCCGCGATCAGCGACAGCCCGACGATGTCCCAATCCAGATCGACCGTCTCAAGCCGCCGATGCAGCAGCTCCGCCACGTGCTTCCACGCCTGCGTCGCGCTGGACAGACCGATGTGCAGAACCACCGGCGGCCGCCGCTCGCAAACCAGCGTACAATCGAGCTGTTGCAGGGCCAGCATCTCACTCGATAGCTGCTCCGTCAGCCGATCGAGCTGATCCTGGGCGATGCGCAGCAGCGCCCCCGCATCCCGGATCGCATACTCGAAGCGCACCTGAACTTCCGGCGGCGGCTGCGGGCAGCGCGAGGGCACGATTTCCGCCACCTCGCCGAGCGCTTGCTGCAATCGCAGGACCAGCTCATCGCCGAAACGCGCCGGCAGCGTCGAGCGCGGCAGCACCAGCAGGTCTCCAACCGTGCGAAGCCCGAGCTGGAACAGGCGCTGCGCCACGCGCGGCGCAATCCGCAGGCTGACCGGAGGCAGCGGCGCCAGGGCGGCGGAAGTCTCTCCCGGCGCTGCCCAGTGAAACGAGCCGACGCGCACCTCTTCCTGAGTCGAGGCGCCGACCTCGTCACCGGCCTGGGCCAGCGCCAGCGCGGCCCCGACGGTGTCCGCAATCGCGGCCCGCGCGGCGATCCCCTGACCATGAAGACCGTCCAGCGCCGCGACCGCCAGCCGCCGCTCCCCGCCGAAAAGCTCCGCGCATCCGGCGATATCGATCAAGATCGCATCCGGCGGGGCCGGCTGAACCAGCGGGCTGAAGCGCACCGCCCAATCGGCGAGTTGATCGAGCAATTCGGCATCCGCGCGAGGATCGTGCGCGACGCAACACAGCGAAGGCAGCAAGGCCATCGCTTCGCCCAGCGAAAGACCGGGCGCGATCCCCTGCCGGCGGGCCAGCACGCACGACCGCGCAACCAGGACCCGCTCGCCGCTGCGCTGCGTCAGCGCCAGCGGCTCCTCCGGCAGGCCCGTTTCCCGCCGCACGCGATCCGTCGCCAGGTGGGGCGCATAGAGGCAGAGAATGCGCCGGGAAAGACGCATGGCGATTCCACTCCGTGTAGCAGACAGAGGCACGAAGGCGCTACGGGACACAGGGCCGGAGGGACGCGACAGCCTCCGCGCCCACACCTACGCCTACGGCTACGGCTACGCCCGCGTCGCCCATCTGGCCGCACGCCCGGGCCGTCCGCCGGGAGGCACGCCTTCGCGCTCAGCTCCGCCGAGAATGATACCAAACATTTCCCGAATTGCAACCCCCCTGCGAACCCACCTATCACCCTTAGCGCCGACGCGACGTGCGCCGACGGTGGAGGAATCCCGCGAATGCACCAGCGCCAACAAACCCACATGCGGGTATTAATGTACGTACGATTTCGCTCAGCGAAATCAACCGACGCGAACGGCTCGACGGAGCGCAGCCGACATGATCTCCAGTACCGCCGAGTACGCCCTGCGAAGCATCGTCCACCTCGCCGAGCAACCGGAAACGGCCAAGACGGCGCGCGAGATCGCCGAAGTAACGTGCGTGCCGCACGGGTATCTCTCCAAGGTGCTTCGGCAGTTGGCCGACGCCGGCTTGGTGCGGTCCCAGCGCGGGCTGGGCGGCGGGTACACGCTGGCGCACGTCCCCTCCAAGATCAGCGTGCTCGACGTCCTCAACGCGGTCGACCCGATTCAACGCATCCGAAGCTGCCCGCTCGAACTGAAGTCGCACCGCAAGAAGCTCTGTGCGCTGCACCACACGCTGGACAACGCGCTCTCGCTGATTGAGCAGGCCTTCAGCGAGTGCACGATCGAAACGCTGCTCGACGACAACCGGAACGAGGCCCCGCTCTGCCGCGTCACGCGCGAGCCGACGAACCGTCCGGTCGGCGGGAATCTCGCCTACAGCAACGGCGGGCGCGGGGAGGAGTCGCCCGCGGACCCGCCCCTGGGAGCAGCGCCGCCGCGCGGCAAACGCCGCAAGGCCTGACCGCGCCGACGCGGCGCGCGCCGGTTTGCTCTACCATGCAACCATGAGCCACGAACCTGCTTCAGGCGCCCCCGGAATCCTCCGGGCGCTGATCAGCGTCTGGGACAAGTCGGGCATCGTCGACTTCGCGCGCGCCCTGCACGACGAGTTCAAGATCGAGATCATCTCCACCGGCGGCACGGCGAAGACGCTGCGCGACGCCGGCATCCCGGCCACCCTGGTCGAGGACATCACCGGCTGCGGCGAGATGCTCGACGGACGCGTCAAGACGCTGCACCCGGCTATTCATGCCGCCATCCTGGCCGACCGCGACAACCCCGAGCACATGCGCCAGCTCGAGGCCGCGGGCATCCAGCCGATCGACATGGTCGTGGTGAATCTGTACCCGTTCGAGCGCACCATCGCCGACCCGAACTGCACGTTCGAGCAGGCGATTGAGATGATCGACGTCGGCGGCGTCGCGCTGCTGCGCGCCGCGGCGAAGAACCACAGGCATGTGGTCGTGCTTTCGCATTGGGACATGTACATCGCCAAGCGGAAGGCGTGGGAGCTGGCAAACTTCCGCCGGGAGATGGCCGAGTGGGCACTGCGCACGACGGCCGCCTACGATGCTGCGATCGCGTCCTATTTGGCGGGCGGCCGCGCCGGCTTTGATCGGCTGAGCACGGTTCGTTTGGCCGAACCGCGCGTGCTGCGCTACGGCGAGAACCCCCACGGGCGGGCGGCGGCATACGAGTACGCGTGTTATTACGAGCCCGACCCACTCACCGGAGAGCTGAAGCGCCGGATGACGCTGCTTGGCCCGACGGAAGGAAGCCTATCGTTCAACAACTACCTCGATGCCGATGCGGCGCTGGGGCTGTGCTCCGAACTCGCGCGGGCGAAAACGCAGGCGGCATGGCACCGGCATCTGAGGCACCGGTTTTCAACCGGTGAGAGTCTGCATGGATCTCCAACCCATGCACGCAGACGTGTCGCCCCGCGCATCACGGAAGAGCAGTGGACCGAACGCAACCTCCCGCACCTGCAAGTGCCCGGAGCTACCTATTTCGTCACGTTCCGGCTTCGTAGCGGCCAGCTCTCGCCCGCGGAGCGCGACATCGTGCTCTCCGCCTGCACGTTCTGGCACGCACAGAAGGTCACGGTGCACTGCGCCTCCGTCATGCCTGACCACGTGCACATGCTCGTGACACCGCACGAGCTTTCTGCCGATCGCTGGGCCTCGCTTGGCGAGCTGCTGCACAGCATCAAGTGGCACAGCGCGCTCGAGATCAACCGACTGCGCGGCGCGTCGGGTTCGCTCTGGATGGATGAGTCGTTCGATCGCATCATGCGCAACGAGAAGGAGTTCATCGAGTCCTGGCAGTACATCGAGGCGAATCCGGTCGCTGCGGGGCTCGTTCAGGCCTTGCCGTATCGGTGGTTCTGGCGGTCCGATGCGGAGTTTGGGGAGTGCATTCTGGAGCGCGCGGAAGAGCCGCCCGGGATGGAGGCCCAGGCCCAAGCACACCGGTTGGAAACCGGTGCCACAGGCCGGAGCACAGTAGGACACCGGTTGAAAACCGGTGCCTCAGATGCCGGTGCCACAAGAACCGGTGCCGCAGATGCCGGTGTTGCAGCAGTGCATGTGTGCGTATTCATCAAGCACACCAACGCCTGCGGGGCGGCCGTGCACGCCGACCCGGTCGAAGCATATCGCCGCGCGTACCTCGGCGACCCGAACGCCGCCATGGGCGGAATCCTGGCGGTCGATTTCACCGTCGATGCGGGCTTCGCGGCGGTCGTCATGGAAACCTATGCGCGCTTCGGCAAGCCGTTAAAGGACGCCGGCGCGACGAATGCGCCGAGCGGGTTCTTCGTCGAGGTCTGGATCGCGCCGCGCTTCACCCGGGACGCGCTTGCGCTGATCCGCGGGACGTACGACCCCGCCACGGCTACGCCGGAGGCGAACGAGCCGCGACTCGGCACTGCTGGCGCGCCGCCGGCGCCGAAAAAAGACTGGGGACAGCGCGTCCGCCTGCTGGCGGTCGGCGACATGACCGCACCGCGCGACCCGAACGAACTCGTCTACCGCAGCATCGCCGGTGGCATGCTCGTGCAGTCACCCGACCTGCCCGGCCTGGACGAGGAGCAGTGGAAAGTCGTTACCCGGCGCGCCCCGACCGACGGGGAGATGGCCGACCTGCGGCTGGCCTGGCTGATCTGCAAGCACACCAGGAGCAACGCGATCTCGATCTGCCGGGACGGCATGCTGGTGGGCAACGGCGCAGGGCAGATGAGCCGAGTCATGAGCTGTCGCGTCGCAACCTGGCTCGCCCGGGAGAACGGCCACATGCCGCGTTCGGTCGACGAATCCGCACCCGCCGGCCCGGCCCAAGACGGCCCGGTCGCCGCCAGCGACGCGTTCTTCCCATTTACCGACGGCCCGCTAAGCCTGATCGGCGCCGGCGTCACCGCGCTCATCCAACCCGGCGGAAGCAAACGCGACGAAGAAGTGATCGCGGCGTGCGACGCGCGCGGCGTCGCGATGATTTTCTCGGGAACGCGCCATTTTCGACACTGATGAAAAGCGCGGACGCGGACAACGCTCGCCGCTCACTTCGTGCGAGGAGCGAATCGCCTCGCGCTCTCGGGCGCGCAAGCCACCGGAGCCGCCTATGTCCGGGCGACCGCGACGCGCTTACCGTTGCCGCCTCACGCACCGCGCAAGACCGCACTATGAAGATGCTCACAACCGGCGGAACACTTCCAGAGAACGTGGAAGCTCTTTCGCCGACGCCGGTTACAACCTGGGGCGATCGCGCCGGAACTACTGCGTGTTCGCGACGACGTGATCGATTTCAGTGATGACTACGATCATGGACCTCAACTCCGTACGCAACTCCAAGGACAAACACTCGACAGGACGCCGCCGGTTCACGTGATCTGGTCAATGAAGAGGTTCATCAGTTCGATCACGCCGTTGAGAATGTCGATCAGGCCGGACATGCTTCACCTTGCGAGGGGGGAGCTTGAGCCAGAGATCGGGTTGCATACACGGACCATCTCCGGGTATGCTGGGGCGAAGGTTACCCAGACAACCAACGCCGTCCGCCTACGGGCGAACTTGGAAAGGATGTGAAAGACCCCAATACCTCGCTAGATTTACACCTATCCGATAACGAGGGCCGTGTCAAGTATTATTTGCGCGGGAACACATTTTCTCGGATGAGCCGATAAGTGATCGCGGTGCACGAGACAATCTTTGAGTCCCATTTCGCCGCCAACGACGCCGGCGCCGAAGCGCCCCTCACGTGCGCCAAGTGCGGTACATCCCGACAGCTTCAGGCCATCGCGCGCCGTCTCGCGCGTTGCGGCGCTTGCGGGCACATCGCCCCGCTGCCGCGCCGCACGCCCGTCGCACCGCAGCTCAACGCGATCGACGAGACCCTGCCGCTGGCCATCGGCAGCCTGCTGCGCGAGCGATATCGGCTGATAGACGTGCTCGGACGCGGGGCGCACGGCATCACGTTCCTGGCCCATCATGAGCTGCTGAACCATCCCTGCGTCGTCAAGCTCCTGCCCTACGGCGTGGAGGACTGGAACGATGCGGCGGCGCGGCGTCTGCGCACGGAAGCTTCAGCCGGCTTCCTGGTTTCTGATCCGCGCGTCGTTCGTGTGCTCGACTGCGACGTCGCGCAGGGCTTCTGGTATCTCGTGATGGAGTTCGTGGACGGCGTCGATCTGCGCGCCGTCTTGCAAACCGCCGTCCGAATCCCTTGGCAACAGGTGATTTCGTTCGCGCTCGACGCCGCCCGCGGGCTCGAATCCATTCACCGCGCCGGACTGCTGCATCGCGACCTGAAGCCCGACAATCTCATTCTCGCCGTCGATGGCCGTGTTCGAATTCTCGATCTCGGCGTCGCCGGGTTCGCCCAGCGTCGGGCCGACCAAGAGGGCGACGCGGGCGAGCCGGTAGGCACACTCGCCTACACCGCCCCGGAGATGTTCTCATCGTCGGGCGGCACCAACGTTCGCGCCGACCTGTACGCCTTGGGCGCGACGATGTTCGAGCTGGTCGTCGGACGGCCGCCGCACGGAACCAGCCTCTACCGCACGCTGCTCGACAACAACGCTTCCCCGGTCCAGTGGCCGAGCGACGCACCGACAGGAGTGCCGGGCTGGCTGGTCGAGCTGGTTCTACAGCTCCTTCATCCCGATCCGGAACGCAGGCCGGCAGCCGCGTCCACGGTCGCGCTTGCGATCGAGCGGCACCTGGTAGGCGGCGACGGCGCTTCCGAACGCGGTGCGCCCCTCCGTGGCGAGGCGAGCGAGCGCGCCGGCGTGGTGGTCCTGCCGCTGCGGGCCGCAACGGGCGACGGCCAGGACGAGTGGCTCGGCTTCGCCCTGGCCGACCACATCGGGCGATCTCTAGCTCGAGATTTCGGCGCCTTTGTCGTGGATCGTGACCAGTTCTCCGCAACCTTCGAGCGAATCCGCACGCGCGGCGTCGGCGACCGCTCCTCGCAATTGCGTCAGGCCGGACGGCTCAGCGGTGCCGGGGCGATCGTCGAAGGCACCTTTGACTGGCAAGCCGGCGACCTGTCGGTCCGGCTGCGACTTCTGCGTGAATCGGCCCCGGCCAGCGTACCGCTGCCGAGCGTTGCGGGCCGGCTTGCCGCGCTCGACGAGCTCGAGCGCGACCTCACCGAGCGGGTCGCAGCCGCGATTGGAATGCAGGCAAGGACGCACTCGATGTCGCCGGGGCGGCGCATCCCGCTCGACGCCGAGCAGCGCTACGTGACCGGAAAAAGAGCCTTTCTGCGCGGCGACTACCCCACGGCCCGGGGGCTGGCCGACGAGGCGATCGCGATCGATGCGGACTACGCGGACGCGATCGGCCTGGCGGCGGTTTGCGCAGCCCGGAGCGGCGCCTACGCGGACGCCGAACGCTTCAACGCCCGGCAGCGCGCCCTCGCCGACCAGCTTCAGGACGAGCGACTCAAGGTCGAATCCTTCGCCAACCTGGGTACCATGCACTACTTCCGGGGCGACTATCCGGCGGCGTTTGATAACCTGTCCCGCGCGGTCGAAGTCGCCGAAACGCTTGCGATGGCAAACGAGGTGGCGCTGATCCGCAACAACCTGGGGTTCATCCTGCTTCAGCTCGGCCGCAAGGACGACGCCCAGAACATGTTCCAGCACGCGCTCGAGACGCATCTGCGCAGCGGCGCGCTGGTGTCGGCGGTCGCGCCGCTGAACGGCCTGGGGCACGTCGCGCGGGCCCAGGAGCGCTTCGACGAGGCCCGCGATTGCTTCCGTCGGGCGCTGCGCCTCGCGCAGGAGAGCGAGGACTTCGTCAACGTCGGCGTGGCGTACATGAATCTCGGGCAATGCGCCCTGCTCCAGAGCGACACCGAAAACGCGAAGGACGAGCTGGCGGTGGCCCTGAACGTGCTCGAACAAACCAGTTTCTGGAACGGGCTCGCGCGCGTGTACGAATACATGGGAGATCTCAACCTCAAGCTGTCCAACTGGGCCGAGGTGCTGCGCTGCACCGATCGCCGGATCGACCTCGCCCAGCGGCATTCGAACCGGAGCATGGAGTCGGCGGCGTGGCGGCAGCGCGCCCAGGCCCTGCGGGCCCTGGGCCGCGAAAGCGAGGCCGACGCCGCCCTGCGGCGCGCGGACGGCGCGACGCCGAGCGTCAACTGACGAGCACGGAAGCGCCCAGCAACCTGGGGGAGTGCAGCATGGTCTCATCGACGGGCGACGGACGGACGGTTTCGGCCGACGTGGGCGGCGTCTTGCCGGTCGATCGCCTCTCGCGCCTGGCGCGGCGCAACGAGGCGATCCTGCACAGCTCCATGGACGGCTTTTTCGTCGTCGACGGAGACTGCCGCTTCCTCGACGCCAACGAGGCCTTCTGCCGGATGACCGGCTTCTCGCGGCCCGAACTGCTCAACATGCGCATCTCCGACCTGGAGGTGCAGGAAACGGCCAGTGGCGGACTGCCGGCGCATACCCGAACGGGGCTGCATCACTTTCCGGCGGCGCACCGGCACAAGGACGGGCATCTGATCCACCTCGAGGTCAGCGTCAACGTCCTGAACGACGAAGACGGCAAGATTCTGGTCGGCTTCGCGCGCGACGTCACGGAGCGGCGCAGGACGGAGCTGGAGCTGGCCCGGCTGACGCGCCAACGCAAGCTGATTCTCGATTCGGCCGCCGAGTGCATCGTCGGATTGGACCACGACGGGCACGCGACGTTCGTCAACCCGGCTGCGGCGCGCAGTCTGGGTTGCTCGGCGGGTGACGCGATCGGACAGGACATGCACGTGCGCATGCTGGGCGTGGACGCGCGCCGCGACCCCTGCCGGCGGGACGAATGCCCGATCTGCTCGGTCCTGCGGCGGGGCGCTTCGGCGCTGCGGACGGAGGACGAATTCTGCCGGCCGGATGGAAGCCGATTTCCGGTCGCCTGTTCCGCCGCGGCGATGCACGAAGGCGCTCGGGTCATCGGGGCGGTGCTCGTCTTTGAAGACATCACCCGGCGCCGCCGAGCGGAGGAGGAGCGCCGCGCGCGAGAAGCGCATCAGCAATGCGCTCAGCGTCTCGAAGGGCTGGGGCTGCTGGCCGGCGGCATCGCGCACGACCTGAACAACATCCTGGTGGGCATCCTCGGCAACAGCTATCTCGCGCTGGCGGATCTGCCGGAAGACAGCCGGGCCGCCAGCCGGCTTCAGCGGGTCGTCAACGCGTGCCAGCGGGCCGCCAAGGTCATCCGCCAGATTCTGACCTATTCGGGCCGGCACTCTTCCGAAATGTGTCCGATCGACCTGAACGAGTCGCTGCACGACATGGCGGAGTTCATGCGCGCCGCCCTGCCCCGGAATGTGTCGCTCGCGCTGATGCCCGATCCCAAGCCGCTGGTGATCGAAGCCGACACCGGGCAGCTTCAGCAGGTTCTCACCAATCTGCTGGTGAACGCTTCGGAGGCGATCGGCGACCGGGCCGGAAAGATCACGATCTCAACGCAGCGCCAGCAACTGCTCGGCGACGAGTCGTCCCGCGGCTTCGTCGGGGAGCCTCTGAAAAACGGGGAATACGCGCTGCTCCGCGTCGCGGACAACGGCTGCGGCATGGCCCCTGAAACCGTCGAGCGGATCTTCGAGCCCTTCTTCTCCAGCAAAGGCCCCGGGCGCGGGTTGGGCCTTGCGGCGCTGCACGGCGTGATTCGCTCGCACCACGGGGCGGTCCGCGTCGAAAGCGGCGCCGGCCACGGCACGACGTTTACGATCGCGTTCCCCCTGCTCAGCCAGGTGGCCGACGCGATCGCCGAATCCGGCGCGCCGGCGCGCGAGGCCGAGGGCCTCAGCGTCCTCGTCATCGACGACGAGGCCTGCGTGCGCGAAGTGATCGAGTCGATGCTGATCGACCGCGGCGTGCGCGTTCACTCGGCCGCCGACGGGAGCGAGGGGATCGAACTCTTCCGCACGTATCAGCACGAGATCGACGTCGTGTTACTGGACCTCACGATGCCCGGCCGCAGTGGTCACGAGGTCATGCAGGAGCTGCGCGCCATCGACCCCGCGGTCCGCATCGTGATCGTCAGCGGCTACAGCGAGGGCGAGGTATCGGCCCGCTCGCCGGGAGCCCCAGCCGACGATTTCCTCCGCAAGCCGTTCACGCTTCAGGCGCTGCTGGAGCACGTCCGCCCGCATCCGCGCCGCGCCAAGGGCTGATGCCGGCTGCGCCCGATCACCGCCGGACGCCGAACTCCCGGCTCGCGGCGGCTCGACCGGCGAATTGACGACCGCCGACCGCTTGGCTACCGTCCGACTCCGGCCGCGAAGGTCGCGAACGGCCGGCGCCGCCGCGCCCTGACGCCCGGCCCGTTTCGACGCAACCTGCGTCCGGAAGGAATCTTGCCGACCGATCCTGCCGAGCTTCATCCGGCTCTCGCGCGCGGCGCGCCGCCGTCCCCGGAGAACGCGCCCGACGGCACCCCCCGCTGGCGGCGGATCCTCTCGACCGGCATTCCGCTCGGCGTGGTCCTGGCCGTAATCGCCTACGGCCTGGTCTGGCAACGCGGCTTCTACATGGACGATTACTCGAACCGCGCCGCCGGCTACGACGTCGTCGCGCGGCAGCCGCTGCCGATCTGGAGCGCGGACGCGATCCCCGGTTTTCCCGTCCGCGCGCTGGCGTGGGCGCTCAACCGACAGCTCGCGGTCTGGCTGGCCGGGCACGAATGGGCCGTGCGCGCCGCGTGCAGCCTTTTCGCCGCGCTGAACGGCCTGCTGCTCGGAGTGCTGGCCGCCCGCCTGACCGGTGCGCGCGTCGCGGGCGTCGCGGCGGGTTGGATCTACCTCGCCCCATTCGTCGCGCAGGAAGCCGTCCTGTGGGCCGGCGCGGTGAGCTACACCTTCAACGTGACGCTCGCGCTGCTTGGGATCATGGCCATGTCGCGCGGCGCCATCGCCGCCACCCGCGTCGGCGGCGTGGCCTGGTCGGCTGTCGGCATTCTCCTGTTTCTGCTGTGCATGCTCTGCTTCGAAACGCCGCTGACCATGACCGCGTTCCTGCCGTTCGCGGCCATCGCGCTGGCGATGCGGCGGTCGCGCTGCCCGTCGCGAGCCGCGATTCGCGCCCTGCTTTCGATCGCCGCCCTGGTGGTGCTGGCCGGGCTCTATGCCTGGCTGTTCTACGGACGCGCCCCCATGCTCGAGTCGCGCGGCGGGTTCGTTCGAAACGTCGCGGAGTGGTTCGGGCGGCTGCGCGTGTTCATGGAAGGCCTGGAGTGGCTGACCATCGGCTCGTACGGAGCGCGCCTGACGGCTGAGGCATTCGGGCTCGGACTGGAAAAGCTGCTCAGCACCGTCGGCGGTCTGCTGACCAGCGCCGCATTTCTTGTGCTCGCGCTGCCGACGGTTGCAGGATGGCAGCCGCAACGAGCGCGCTTGCCGCGGTCCCGGCAAATCGGCCTTGGCGTCTGCATGATCGCGGGCGGCGCGGCGCTCTTCTTCGCTTCCTACTGGGTCCCGGCGACGCTGGTGCGCGGCCAGATCGTCGAATTCCGCATGCTCTACATGCCGCTGGCGGGGTTGTGCCTGGGGTTGGCCGGACTCGTCTCGATCGCGACGTGTCTGCTGCCTTGGGCCTGGCTCGAGCGCGCCCTGCTGGCAGCCTCGTGCGGCGTCGCCGCGGCGTGCGCGCTGTGCATGCTGGGCTACTGCGCCACGTTTGCGGCGCGCTTTCAGCTCGACGAGCGGCAGGTTGGCGCCTTGTTGGAAACGGTCAGCGCCGACGCGCTGCCGGCCGACGCATGCTTTGCTCCGCTGGAGCTGGACGAGCGCCTTTTCCGCCGCGACGACGCGCTCAGCCGGCTGCTGTTCGGCGTTTTCGCGACCCCCTGGAGCGCCAACGCCCGGCTGCGCGAGGCCTATCACCGGCGCGACGTGCAGTCGACCGCGCTGAATCCGTGGCTGGGGGTGCGCATTGAGGTCGTCGCCGACGGCGCAACTCCGTGCGGCAGCGATCGGCTGCGCTTCAACGGCGTGGAAGTCTGTGCCGAGCGCGCGATCCCCTTCGCGTATCGCGATGGACGCGCGTGGCTGGTGGAGCGGGTCGAAATCCGCAGCGATGGCGAGCCGGCGCACGAAGTCGCGTTCACCTCGGTCGCGTCGCTGGCCGGCCGCGGCGCGCCCGCAGCGCGGGCAGTCGTCCAGATCAGCCCCGACGGATCGTGCCTTTGGAAGCTCGTGTATCCGGACTCAGGCAGCGCGGCCCGGCTTGACGCCCCCGGCAGAATCCAGCGTAGTGCCGCCGTCGAACAAGGATGAACCGCGACCATGATCGCACCCAGTGTCGTTCTCGGAAAAGACGTCTCCATCCCGCGCGCGGAGCTCGTGAACCTCTACGGCTGCGAGATCGGCGACGGCACCAAGATCGGGCCGTTCGTCGAGATTCAGAAGCAGGCCAAGATCGGGAAGCACTGCAAAGTCTCCAGCCACACGTTCATCTGCTCCGGCGTCACGGTCGAGGATGAGGTATTCGTCGGGCACGGGGTGATGTTCGTCAACGACCTTTTTCCGCGCTCGACGAATGAAGACGGCTCGATGCAGACCGAAGCCGACTGGAAGATGATCCCGACCGTCCTGAAGCACCAATGTGCCGTCGGCAGCAACGCGACCCTTCTCTGCGGCATTACGATCGGCCGGCAGGCCCTGGTCGGGGCCGGAGCGGTAGTCACAAAGGACGTTCCGGATTACGCTATTGTCGCGGGAAACCCGGCGCGGGTTATTGGGGACGTGCGCAACAGGAAACAGTAGGGACGAACGGAGTCGACGGACGGGTAGCCGCGGGGCTGGACCTGCAATGGCGCCGTCCGGGGAGGGTGTTCTCGTGGTCAACGTCGCTGTTGTCGGTTACGGCTATTGGGGACCGAACCTGGTCCGCAACTTCGCCGAGACACCTGGCGCAAAGCTCGTCGCCGTCTGCGACATGAACGCCGCGCGCCTCGAGCCGATCCGCCTTCGCTATCCGGCGGTGGAAGTCACCACCCAGTTCGACGAGGTGCTTGGCGATCCGAAGGTCGGCGCCGTCGCGCTCGCCACGCCGGTGCATACCCATTTCGATCTTGCGAAGCGCGCGCTCTCCGCGGGCAAGCACGTGCTGGTCGAGAAGCCGATCGCCTCGACTTCAGAGGAAGCGCTCAAGCTCATCGAACTGGCCGAGCGGCAGAAGCGTACGCTGATGGTCGATCACACGTTTGTGTACACACCCGCGGTTCGGAGGATTCGTGAGCTGATCGACGGCGGCCAGATCGGGGACGTCTACTACTACGACTCGACCCGCATCAACCTGGGCCTGTTTCAGCCCGATGTGAACGTCATCTGGGACCTGGCGGTTCACGACCTGTCCATCCTGGAGTACATCCTGCCCGCCAAGCCCCGGGCCGTCTCCGCGACCGGAACGGCCCACGTCGAGGGTCGGCCGGCCAACGTGGCCTATCTGACCCTGTTCTTCGACTCGGCCCTGATCGCGCACGTGCACGTCAACTGGCTCGCCCCGGTGAAGCTGCGCCAGACGCTGATCGGCGGCAGCAAGAAGATGATCGTCTACGACGATCTTCAGCCGAGCGAGAAGATCAAGGTCTACGACAAGGGCATCACCGTCACGAACGATCCCGAGAGCAGCTACAAGCTGCGGGTCGGCTATCGCAGCGGCGACATGTGGGCGCCCCAACTGGACGCCACCGAGGCGCTGCGCACCGAAGCGCTGCATTTCGTGCGCTGTGTCGAAAAGGGTGAGCGCCCGCAGAGCGACGGCGCCGCCGGCTTCCGCGTCGTGCAGGTCTGCGAAGCGGCCACCCGCTCGCTCGCGGAGCGCGGGAAGCTGATTACACTCGAAGACAGGGGACTGGCATGATCCCGTTTCTTGACCTGAAGGCCCAATACCGCTCGATCAAGGCCGAGCTCGACGCCGCCGTGCTGCACGTGCTCGAAAGCGCCGCCTACGTGCTCGGACCCGAGGTCAAGGCATTCGAGGACGAGTTCGCCGCGTTCTGCGACGCCAAGCACGCCGTCGGCGTCAACAACGGGACCAGCGCGCTGCACCTGGCGCTGCTGGCGGTCGGCGTCGGCCCCGGCGACGAGGTCATCACCACCCCGCACACGTTCGTGGCGACCGTGGCCGCCATCCGCTACACCGGCGCGCGGCCGATCTTCGTCGATATCGACCCGCGCTCCTTCACCATCGACCCGTCGCCGATCGAGGCTGCGATCACCCCGCGAACCAAGGCCATCATCCCGGTGCATCTGTACGGCCAACCGGCGGACATGGACCCGATCCTGGCCGTCGCGCGCAAGCACCGTTTGGCGGTCATCGAAGACGCCGCCCAGGCTCACGACGCCGAATACAAGGGCCGCCGCGTCGGCGCGCTGGGTGACCTGGCCTGCTTCAGCTTCTATCCCGGCAAGAACCTCGGCGCCTGCGGTGAGGGCGGCGCGGTCGTTACGAATCACGCCGAGCTGGCCCAGAAAATCCGCATGCTGCGCGACTGGGGCCAGGAGCGGAAGTACGAGCACGTGCTCAAGGGATACAACATGCGGCTGGAGGGGATGCAGGGCGCCGTGCTGCGCGTCAAGCTGCGTCACCTGAAGACCTGGACCGACGGGCGCCGCCGCGCCGCCAAGCTGTACCACGAGCTGCTGCGTGACCGCGGCGTGCAGGCGCCGGTCGAGGCCCCCTACTCGCGGCACGTGTACCACATTTACGCGGTCCGCTGTGAGGACCGCATCGAATTGCAGAAGGCCCTCGCGCGGCACGAGATTCAGACCGGCATTCACTACCCCGAGCCGGTTCACCTGCTCAAGGCGCACGCCGACCTGGGTTACTGCAAGGGCGATTTCCCGCACGCGGAGAAAGCCGCCGCGGAGGTGCTTTCGCTGCCGATGTTCCCCGAGCTGACCGAGGCGCAGGTGCGAACCGTCGCCGAGGCCGTGAGCAGCCATGTCGCCGTCGGATGAGCCGCAGCTCCAGTCGCGCGTCGTGAAGGCCGTTCACGGGCGGCGCGCCGTCGAGCCGGATCCGGCCTTCGAGCTGGGCCTGGCTGAGCATTTGCGCGCCGCCAGCGACGCCGCCGCCCGGCTGGAGCTCTACACGCGCTTCGCGGCAGGACTGAGCGACTTCGACGCGTGCATGCGTCGCGTGCTCTGGCGCGCCACCGCAAAGCGCTGCGGACACGGACTGCGCGTCGAGCCGGGCGCGGGGTTCAAGCACCTCGAGTCGTTTGAGATCGGCGAAGGCGTGTTCATCGGTGCGCAGGCCTATCTGCAAGGACGCTTCGACGGCTGCTTCGTCATCGGCGACCGCGTTTGGATCGGCCCGCAGGCCTACTTCGACGCGCGCGCCCTGATCCTCGGCGACGACGTCGGCTGGGGCCCGGGGGCCAAGGTGCTGGGCTCGGCCCACACCGGCGTTCCGATCGACGTTCCGATCATCCGCACCGACCTCGAAATCAAGCCGGTGCGCGTCGGCGCCGAGGCGGACATCGGTGTGAACGCGGTGCTTCTGCCCGGCGTGACGATCGGGCGCGGCGCGATTGTCGGCGCCGGAGCGGTCGTCACCCAGGACGTCCCGGACTTCGCGATCGTCGCGGGCGTGCCGGCGAAGTTCCTGCGCTGGCGCGAGGGCTATGCGGACCCAAGCTGATTCCGAAACCGCCGCAGGGCGGATGCCGGTACGATGCTGAACTGTGCCAAACGCCGGCCCGCCGGCGGGAATTGACTGAGCATGAACCTCGAAACGCACCATCCCAGCCCCGTCGGCGTCCCCCAGCCGGACGTCAGCCTGGTCATCCCCGTCTTCAACGAGGCCGAGGGGCTGGCCGCGCTGTTCGAGCGCATCGGAGCGCTGTCCGATTCGCTGCGCGGCATGCGCAGCGAGGTGCTCTTCATCGACGATCACTCGCGCGACGACTCTCCGCGCCTGCTTCGCGAGGCCTGCCAGCGCGACCCGCGCTTTCGCTTCATCCGGCTTTCCGCCAATCGCGGCAGCCACGTCGCGATCCTCGCCGGGCTTCAGCATTGCCGCGGGCGCTGCGCGGTGTTCCTGGCCGCCGATTTGCAGGACCCGCCCGAGCTGGTTCCCGGCATGCTCGATCACTGGCGCGGAGGCAGTCACGTGGTGTGGGCGGTGCGCACCCAGCGCGAGGGCATTCCGTTCTCGGAGCGCGCCTTCGCGAGCGCGTTCTATTTCGTATTCAACAAGCTCGCCCATGTATCTCTGCCGCCGCAGGGCTCCGATTTCGCCTTGCTCGATCGCGCCGTGATCGACGCGTTGAACCAGAGCATTTCGGCCAGCCCGTTCCTGATGGGCGAGATCGCGCAAGCGGGCTTTCGACAGTCGCAGGTCGAATACGTCAAGGAAGCCCGCCGCTTCGGCACCACCAAGTGGAATCTGAGGAAGAAGCTCAAGCTGTTCGCGGATGCGTTCGTGGCGTGCTCGTACACGCCGCTGCGCGCCATGTCGTACGTCGGCATCGCGATGAGCGTGCTCGGGTTCGTGTATGCGGCGCTGGTGATCTGCCTGCGGCTGGTCATGGACACGCAGATCGAGGGCTGGGCCTCGCTGATGGTCGTGGTGCTCGTGCTGGGCGGCGTGCAGATGGTGATGCTCGGCGTGCTGGGAGAGTACCTCTGGCGGACCCTGGAGCACGCGCGGCGACGGCCGCTCTATTTCATCGAAGACGGCACGCGCGTCGAGACCGCGCGCGAAGCGGCGGCGCCCGTTCTCTCCGCCCGCTCGGCCGCGGTTCAGCCGAGCCGGGCGCCGGCGTCACGATTCGAAGCTGAGACGGCTGCGGCGCGGCCGGAGTCGCAAGTCGGCGAGGCGTCGGGCGCGGCTCGCGATCACTGACCTTGTGCGGATGCGCACACACACACTCGACTGGGAGCGAAGCGCATGGCGAAGGAGTTCAGACGCGTACTGGTGACAGGTGGAGCCGGCCTGGTCGGCTCGCACATCGTCGATCAACTGATTGCCCGTCGAGCTTCGGGCAACTACGCCGAGATCGTCGTGCTCGACAGCTTCGTGCGCGGACGGCGCCAGAACCTGGCCGACGCGCTGCGCCACCCCGGAATCACCATCGTTGAGGGCGACATTCGCGACCGCGACTGCGTCACCTCCGCCCTGCGCGGCGTCGACCTGGTCTTCCACCAGGCGGCCATCCGCATCACGCAGTGCGCCGAGGAGCCGCGGCTGGCGCTCGAAGTGCTTGTCGACGGCACCTACAACGTGCTCGAGGCCGCGGTCGCCGCGAAGGTGAAGAAGGTCGTCGCGGCGTCGTCCGCGTCGGTGTACGGCCTGGCCGATCGCTTCCCAACCGACGAATCCCAGCACCCCTACCACAACCGCACCTTCTACGGCGCCGCCAAGACCTTCAACGAAGGCATGCTCCGCAGTTTCAACGACATGCACGGCCTGCCCTACGTCGCGCTGCGCTATTTCAACGTCTACGGGCCGCGGATGGACATTCACGGCGTCTACACCGAAGTCCTGATTCGCTGGATGGAGCGGCTCGAGCGGGGCGAACCGCCGCTGATTTTCGGAAACGGCAAGCAGACCATGGACTTCGTCTACATCGAGGACATCGCCCGGGCGAACATCCTCGCGGCGGAGTCCGATGTGAAGGACGACTTCTTCAACGTCGCCAGCGGGATCGAAACAAGCCTGCTCGACCTGGCGGCGGCGCTTTCGCGCGTCATGGGCCGCAGCGCGCCGCCGGAGCACCGCGAGGAGCGCAAGGTCAACGCCGTCTCGCGCCGCCTGGCGGACACGAGCCGGGCCGAGCGCAGGCTGGGCTTCCGCACGGAGATTTCGCTCGAGGAAGGCCTGCGGCGGCTGGTCGAGTGGTGGCGGGCGGAGAAGCGCGCGGCAGCGCCTGCGCTCGCATCGGTCTAGCGCCGCCCATTCGCGCGCAGCGTGGAGAATCGCATGCCTACCGTTGAGAAAACGCCGCGCTCGATCCCGGTCGCCAAGCCGTGGCTCGGCGAAGCCGAGGCGGCCGCCGCCCGAGAAGCGATCCTGTCGGGCTGGGTGACGCAGGGCCCGCAGGTGGCCGCGTTCGAGAAGGACTTCGCGGCGTACGTCGGCGCGCCGCACGCCTGCGCGGTCTCGAACTGCACCACCGCGCTGCACCTGGCGCTGCTTGCGCTGGGCGTGAAGCCCGGCGACGAGGTCATCACCGTCAGCCACTCGTTCATCGCGACCGCCAACGCAATCCGCTACTGCGGCGCCACGCCGGTGTTCGTAGACATCGACCCGGCGACCTTCAACCTCGATCCGGCGCGGCTGCCCGGCCTGATCAACGCGCGAACCCGCGCGATTCTCTGCGTGCACCAGATCGGCATGCCGTGCGATCTCAGGGCCACTCTCGCCATCGCCCGTCAGCGCGGCCTGCCGGTCGTCGAGGACGCGGCTTGCGCGATCGGCAGCGAGATTCACTGGAACGGCGCCTGGGAGCGCATCGGCAAGCCGCACGCCGACATCGCCTGCTTCTCATTCCATCCGCGCAAGCTGGTGACCACCGGCGACGGCGGCATGATCACCACCGCGAACGCCGAGTGGGATCGCCGCTTCCGCCTGTGGCGGCAGCACGGCATGAGCGTGCCTGATACGGTGCGGCATGCATCGCGCCAGGTCGTCGCCGAGAGCTATCCCGTGCTCGGCTACAACTACCGCATGACGGACATTCAGGCAGCCGTCGGGCGCGAGCAACTGAAGCGTCTGCCGGACATGATCGCGCGCCGCCGAACGCTGGCGCTGCGCTACACGCGACTGCTCCAGACCCTCGAAGGCGTGCAGGCGCCGGCCGAGCCCGGCTGGGCCCGCTCGAACTACCAGAGCTACTGCGTTCGGCTCGACGGCCGGCTGAACCAGACCGCGCTCATGCAGGCGATGCTCGATGCGGGCGTTTCCACCCGCCGCGGAGTCATGTGCGCGCATCGCGAGCCGGCCTATGCCGAGCCCTCGTGGTCGTGCGGCGGGCCGGGCGGCTGTGCGTGCGGCGAGGGGCACTGTGAGCGGCTGGCCGAAAGCGAGCGCGCCCAGGACCAGTGCGTTCTGTTGCCGCTCTACCACCAGATGACCGAAGAGGATCAGGACTACGTCGTCGACCTTCTGCGCAGCGCGGTGCGCGCTTGAGGCGCTGCGGCGTGGACGGCCCGTGGAGCGGGCGAAACGTACGATGAGCGTCAGTGACACGCAAGCGACGATGATCTCGTGCGAGTCGGTCGGGAAGCTGTATCACATGTACGACCGGCCGGCCGACCGCTTGCGGCAGGTCTTCCTGCGAGGCCGCCGGCAGCTCTTCCGCGAGTTCTGGGCGCTGCGCGACGTGAGCTTTGAGGTGCGCCGCGGCGAGGCGCTGGGGGTGATCGGCCGCAACGGCAGCGGCAAGAGCACGCTGCTCCAGATTCTCGCCGGTACCTTGCAGCCCAGCGAGGGCTGCGCGCGGGTGGTCGGCCGCGTGACCGCCTTGCTGGAGCTGGGCAGCGGATTCAACCCTGAGTTCACCGGCCGCGAGAACGTCTATCTGAACGGCGCGCTGCTCGGCCTGAGGCGCCGCGTGATCGACCAGCGCTTCGACGACATCGCCTCCTTCGCCGACATCGGCGAGTTCCTCGACCAGCCCATCAAGACCTACAGCTCGGGCATGCTCGTGCGGCTGGCGTTCGCGGTGCAGGTGCAGCTCGAGCCGGACGTGCTGATCGTCGACGAGGCGCTCGCCGTCGGCGACGCGCTGTTTCAAAAGCGATGCTTTCAGGCGATCAACGAGCTGCGCGAGCGCGGCGTCACGCTGCTGTTCGTCTCGCACGACCAGGAGGCGGTACGAACGCTCACCAACCGCGCCCTGCTGCTGCACCAGGGCCGTGTCCTCAGCGCCGGCGAGCCCGGAGACGTGCTGCGCGACTATCGCCGGCTGCTCCACGAGGAAGAGCGCCGTTATTTCGAGTTTCACCTGAAGCGCGCCGGCGAGGCGACGCCCGCCCCGTCCCGGCCGGCCGACGCAAACCACCACGCGGTCGAGCATGCCGACGCGCCGGGCCCGGCGGCTGACGCCTGCGAAGCGGGCGAACGGCGCGTGCCGTCCTCCCCGACGGGTGAAACCAACGGCTCCACCCTGCCCTCGACCGGGCCTCTCGACGCCACGGCCGATTTCGATCAGCGGCTCTCGTTCGGCGACCGCGAAGCCGAGATCGAGCGTGTCGAGGTGTTGAATGAGGCCGGCGAGCCGAGCACCGTGTTCTACCCGCTCCAGAAGTTGCGCATTCGTGTTCACGTGTGCGTTCACCGCGGCCTGGAGCATCTCAACGTCGGGCTGCGCATTCGCAACAAGGAAGGGCTCAAGATCTACTCGTGGGGCACGCTCAACCAGGACATGGCCATCTGGGCGGGTCTCGCCGCGGGTCCAATCTTCTGGGAGCGCCGCTTCCAGCCGGACGAGCGGCTGTGCGTGGAATTCGAGACCGTCTGCGACCTGGGGCTGAATCTCTACGAGGTGCAGGCCGCGGTTTCGCAGGAGCACGATCGCTTCTACAACGCCCAGCGCATGCTGCACTGGCGCGACGAAGCCGCGTTCTTCCAGGTGCTGATCGCGCGGCGCGAGTATTTCTTCGGCGGGGTCTGCGACATGAGGATGAGCGCGCATGTCGTCGAATAAGCCGCTGCGTGACTGGAACGACGCCTGGTCGCAGCGGCCGCCGGCCGCCTCCTTGACCTTTCGCGATCCCGACTCGCTCGCCGACGCCGTCCTGACTGTCTGCGGCGCCGGCTCCATCCTGGACGTCGGCTGCGGCGACGGCCGGCTCGTGCAGGCCTTGCTTCGCCGAGGCGCGGACGCGCGCGGCGTGGACCTGTCGGCTGCCGCGGTCGAGCTTGCCAACCGGCGCGCCCCCGGGCGATTTCAGCCGGCGGATGCGACGGCGTTGCCCGGGGCGGACGGGAGCGTCGGAAGCGCGCTGTTCGTCGGCGTGCTCGATCATCTGCGCGAGGAACAGGTCGAAGCCGCACTCCGCGAAGCGGCGCGCATCGCGCGAACGGCGGTCATCCTGGTCGTCCGCTCCGCCACACCGCCCGATGATCCTGAGCTTCTGGCGCGCGGCCGGCGATGGTGGTTGGAGCGCGCGTTTCAGACCGGACTGCGCCGCCACGCGCGTGCCGCATCGGCCGATCAATACCGGGACGAGCTGCTCTCGCCGGACGAGCATGTGCTCGCGTTTGAGTGCGCCGATTCGACGGGGCCCGACGCAGCCGATTTTCTGCGCAGCACCGACGTTGGCGCTTTTGAGACCGCCTCGCGCTATCGGCTCGCCAGCCGTTTCCTGCGCCAAGGCGATCACGCTGCGACGGTAGGCCCTGGCGCAAGCGCACTTGCGGGCGCGAGAGTGATCGCAGCGAATGCGCCCGTCGATCGCGTGATCGCATTATGCACAAACTCCGCGGACGCGATCGAAAGCTCGGCTCGGGGAGTGGTTTCGGTCCGATTCGATCCTTCGCCCGGGCTCGACAGCGTTTCGGATGAGAGCCTCGACGCGCTGCTGATCCTGTCGAATGACGCCGAGAAGCAGGCCGGCAACTGCTACGGGACGGCGCGGCGGGTGCTCCGGCCGGCCGGTCGACTGATCGTCTTCCAGCCCGATGAGAGTTCGCTGCCAGCTTCGCCCGCGGACTTCCTGCTCGAGCACACGCTGGTGTGCGAACACCGGCCGGATGGCGACACCGCCTTGGTCGAGCCCGACTGGCGGCGGATCGAAGACACAGCGACCCCGCGCAGCGCAGCGCTGCGGGTGCTGATGAAGTCGCCGATCGGCGCCTCGCGCGACGGGTACGTCGAGAACAACTTCCCGACGTTTGCGGAGCCAGGCGCCAACATCACCGCGTTCGCGCGCGACTACGACAATCCGTGGCTGGTGCGCGCCATGGTCTCGATCGGCTTGCGCTCGACCAATCCGGCGGTGCTTGACAAACTCGCCGTCGAGGTCCGGCGAGGCGGGCGAGCGGGATCGGCCGACCTCGGGGCGGCGTTGTGCGTGCGCGCCTATCGCATGCTGGAGAGCGGCGCCTGCTCGCATGCGGACATCCGCGCGATGATCGAGCAGATCGACGCGTTTGACCGTCACTGCGACTCCACGCCCCACGCACAGCGCTGGCGCATTTCCAACCTCTACGTCGCCGGCCGGTTGCACATGGAGTCCGGCGCGCTGGCCGCCGCCCGGACGTCCTTCCTGCGCTGCGCCGAGCTCGACCCACTGGTGTTCAGCCCCCTGCTGGCGACCAAGACGATCGACGCGTTGTTCCGCGCCGGGCTGTTGCATTGGAACGACGGCGATGCCGAGGCGGCTCGGCAGTGCTGGCGCCGCGGCCTGGCCGAGTCGCGGCGTGTGCTCCAGGCGGATTGGAGCGATGTCTGCGGAAGTCTCGACGAGCCCGTCACCTTCGGCCTGCCCGAGGTCGCGCAAGTCGCGCATGGCGCGGCGCGCTGCGCCGACGCGCTCTGGGCGTCGCAGCGCGCGGCGCATGCTCCCGGGCTGATGTGGTCCCTGCTGGAATCACGCGCCGCGGCGCGCGGGCCGGGCGGCGATGCGCAGCACTGGCGTCGCCTCGCGGAGCGCCGCGAGACCAGCATTCGCGAGCAGTCTGTCTATAATGCCGACCTGCGCGCCGGCCGGGACTGGTGGGAGAACCAGGCCCGGCACGCTCGCCACGGCATCGAGCTGCGCGATCGCATGCTGGCCGAGCTGCACGCCTGGACCGCCGAGCTTCAGACTCGGCTCGACAAGGCTTACCGGCGCGCGGAGCCGCACAGCGCGCCGGGCGTCTGTGATCCGGACTAGCGCGGCCAGGCGGCGCCGGTCGCGAACGGGCCGGCGGAAGCTCCGGCTGAGCGCGGGAGTAGTTGGGATGATCGATCCTCGAAATCCGAACTACTCGCTCACCCCCGCGCGAGCCGACCGTCCACGATTCGACTACGCCCCCGACCCCGGCGATGCCGCACCGCTGGTGTCGATCATCACGCCGTACTTCAATACCGGGGCCGTCTTCGCCGAAACGGTGTCGTGCGTGCTGGCGCAGTCGCTGCAACGCTGGGAATGGCTGATCATCGACAACGGCACGACCGACGCCGACGCGCGCGCCGTGCTTCAGACTCAGCACGCGCTGGATGCGCGCGTTCGGCGGATCGAGCTGGATGAAAACCGCGGACCGGGGGCCGCCCGCAATCACGGCGCTCATTTGGCGCGCGGCCGACACCTCTTCTTTCTCGACGCCGACGACTTGATCGAGCCGACCACTCTTGAGAAGTGCGTCTGGTTCCTCGAAACGCGCCCGGAGCTGGCCTGCGCCAAGGGCTACACCGTCGGCTTCGGCAGCGAGGAATACCTCTGGCGCAAGGGCTTTCATGAGCCGGAGGGCTTTCTCCGCGAGAACTGCGCCACGATTACGGCGATGCTGCGGCGCGAAGTGTTTCTTCAAGTCGGCGGCTTCGACGAGTCCATCCAGCTCGGCATGGAAGACTGGGATCTCTGGCTCAAGCTCGCGTCCCGCGGCTACTGGGGCGGGACAATTCCCGAGTTCCTCGACTGGTATCGCCGGCGGCCCGCCGAGCAGCGGCCCTGGACCGACATCGACCGCGGCGAGCGCCAACAGCGTTTCCGCGACGCGCTGGCACAGCGCTATCCGGCGGTGTTCGGGCGCGGCATTTCCGTGCCCGAGCTCCGCCCCGTTGCCCCCTATGAGCCCTGCCTGCTGCCTGCGGACCTGACCAATCCGCTGCGCCGCCGGCCGAAGCGCATCCTGATGATCCTGCCCTGGCTGACCATGGGCGGCGCCGACAAGTTCAATCGTGACCTCCTCGATCAACTTCTGGCTCGCGGTTGGGAAGTCAGCATCGCCACGACGCTCCCCGGCGAGCAACCCTGGCTCGCGGATTTCACCCGCCGCACGCCCGACGTGTTCGTCCTGCCGCACTTCCTTCGAATCCACGAGTTCGGCTCGTTCCTGTGCTACCTGATCCAGTCGCGCCGGCCGGAGATCGTGCTGTTCTCCAACAGCGAGCTGGGCTACCTGCTGCTGCCGCTGCTGCGGGCGCGCTGCCCCGAGCCCGCCTACATCGACTACTGCCACATGGAAGAGGATTACTGGAAGAACGGCGGCTACCCGCGCTACGCCGCCGGGCGTCAGGCGGAGCTGGACCTCAACATCGTCTCCTCCAAGCACCTCAAGGACTGGATGGTCGCGCACGGCGCCGACTCGCGGCGCATCGAAGTGTGTTACACGAACCGCGACACGCAGGCGTGGCGCCGCGACTCCGACGCGCGGCGGAGGCTGCGCGCGCAGCATGAAGCGGGCGCGGATGTCCCTCTGATTCTCTACGCCGGCCGACTCTGCCGACAGAAAAAGCCCAACGTCTTCGCCGAGACGATGCGCGGACTGGCCGAGCAAGGCCTGGAGTTCCGAGCACTGGTGGCAGGTTACGGCGAAGATGAAGCCTGGCTCAAGGCGTTCCTGGTGCAGCACGAGCTGCAAGACCGCGTTCGCATGCTCGGCGCCGTTCCTAGCGACGACATGCCCTCGCTCATGTCGGCAGCGGACATCTTCTTTCTGCCGTCGCTCTGGGAAGGCATCGCGCTGACCCTGTTCGAAGCGATGGCGATGGAACTCGCGATCGTCGGAACCGACGTCGGCGGCCAGCGCGAACTGGTTACGCCGGAATGCGGGCTACTCATCACGCCCGGACCCGATGAGCTCGAAGCCGCCGAGTACACGCGCGTGCTGGCCGAGCTGCTGCGCGATCCGCCGCGCGTGCGAGCGATGGGAGCGGCCGGCCGGAAGCGCATCACGGAGCATTTTCCGCTCCAGCAGATGGGCGACCGCGTGGTCGCGCTGCTGGCGCTGGCGCAGGAATGGAAGCAGCGCGCCCCGCGCCTGACGCTGCCCGCCGCCGCCGCGCTGGAATACGCACGCATGGGCACGGCCTACGCCCAGGCAACCCTCGATCTCGATGACTACTGGCAGCGCGCCCGGCAGGCGTGGGCCGAGATCGAAGCGCAGTGGCATCCGCGGCTGGAGTCGTTGACGCAGGAGCGTGACGCCCACCAGGCCGAAGCCGCGCGCCTGAGCGCCGCCTGGGAGCAGCACACCAGCCACATCCGCGAGCTCGAACGCGTCAATCGCGAGCTGTGGGACCAGCTCCAGGAGGTCACGCGCGAGCGCGACCGGATGCGGCGCACGCTGTACTGGCGGCTGCGACGACTGGCTTCGAAGGTGCTTCCTGGGAGCGGAAAGTGAACACGCTGTCCGGCGGGCGGTGGCACCGGGTTTCAACCGCTGGTCGCCGGCGGCACCGGTTTTTAACCGGTGGTTTGATGTGACATCCGTCTTCAACCCGAGGTTCGTCTCAACGGAGTCGCGATGACCGCGATTGCCAGGAAGTCGCTGCTGATCGTGCTCAAGCTGGCCGTGCTGAGCGGGGTGATCTACTACGCCTCGCGCATGGTCAAGCTCGACGACGAGCTGCTCGTTGCAACCGCGAAGAACGCGCCGCCCGTGCGGCTGGTCGACGCCGCCGGCGCCGCGCACGAGTTCAAGTCGGGCGCCCGGCTGGCGATCGTCGAGGAGCCCCCCACCAGCGCCGCAATCACCGTCGCGACCCCTGACGGCACCCGGCTGTCCGTCGCCACCGAGCAGATCAGCGGCTCAGAGCCGACTTTTCAGCGCGTCCCCGGCGTACGCTCGCTGTTTCGAACGCTCCACTGGCCGCTGGTCGGCATCGCCCTGCTGCTACTGGGCGTGCCCAACATCCTGATCGGCGTGCGCTGGCTGATCCTGCTGCGCGCCTGTGAAGTGCACATCCCCATCTGGAACACGCTCAGGCTGCACTTCCTCGGCCTGTTCTTCAACACCTTCATGCCCGGCGGCGCGGGCGGCGACGTCATCAAGGCTTTCGCGATCACCTCGCACACGCATCGGGCCGCCGAAGCCGTCTCGACCATCGTCGTGGACCGTGTCGTGGGCTTCGTCGTGCTGATTCTCTACCCCGCCCTGACGCTGGCGCTGGTCTCCGGCAAGGCGGCGTCGCTCGCGCCGACCCTCCTGCTGATCATCGCGGCCCTCGCGGCCGTCTCGCTGCTGTACTTCTCCGAGCCCGTGCGCCGCGCGCTGCGCTGGAACGCCCTGCGGGCGCGGCTGCCCGGTCACACGATCATCACCCGCGTCGACGAGGCGATCTACGGCCTGCGCCGCCGCAAACGCTACCTCGTCGCCGCGCTGGCGCTGTCGTTCGGGTTTCAGCTTGTCGCAATGCTGGCGATGCAGCTCGCCGCGCGGGCCATCGGCATGAGCGAGGCGAAGTACTACCACTTCCTGATTTACGGCCCGATCGGATTGATGTTCAACGCGCTGCCGATCAGCTTCGGCGGGGTCGGCCTGATGGAAGGCGCGTTTCTGACGCTCTTCAGCGAGGCCGGCGTAGCGACCCCGGCGCAGGGTTGCATGCTCGCCGTGGTTTACCGCCTGCTCACCATCATCTGGACGCTGCCCGGAGGGCTGTTCGCGCTGACCGGAACCGGCCGCGTTCACACGCCCCATGAAATCGCCACGCTCGCGGATGTCGTGGCCTCCGAAGAGGAGTCAATCGGCGATCGGGAGGCGGCGTCGGCGTAGCAGCGCGTCACCCAGCGGCGCGGCGAGCCCAAGCAGGACCTCCACGACGGTGCAGACCACGCGCGCGAGAATTGCCAGCAGCGTCGCCGTTTCGAGCGAGATCGCCGGCGCCAGCGCACTGATGAGCATACCCTCGCGCACGCCGAGGCCGGCCGGCGCGAACAGCGCCAGGAAGCCGACCACGCCCGCCAGCGCATACGCAAGCGTGACGACCCAGTACCCAGCCTGCTGCTGCGGAGATTGCAGCGCGCACGCCAGCCAGTACACCGCGCCACCCAGCAGCAGCCAGTTCATGGCATACAGTGCCACGCACAGGACCGTCTCGACCAGGCTGAACGGCTCGCGCGCGACTCCGCCCGGGTCGGTGTCCGACTGCCTTTGCTCGTCGGCGGCGGCGCGGAAGCTCAGCCCGCGCGTCAGGCGTCGCTCGCCCCAGGCCAGCAGCGCCGGGTGCGCTCCGAGCAGGCTGACTCCCAGGGCGATGCCCGCGCCGATGCGGATCGCGCCTGCCAGCCCCGGCAGCGGCACGAACAGCACCCCCACCAGCGCCAGCGTCAGGCCGGCGGCCGTCGTCGCGAAGAACTCGAGAAAGCAGCAGCGCAGAAACGCCGGGGTCGACAGGCTCGGCCGCCGGGCGCGGTACTCGACATAGCGTATGCCCCATAGCAGCGCCTTGCCTGGCACATACTTGCCCAGGGTCGAGTAGAACCAGATCGCCAGCGCGGAACGCAGCGGCAGTGCCACGTCGTGCCGCCGCGTCAGCCAATGCCAGAGCAGCGCATTGCCGAGCAGGTACAGGGCAAACAGCACGGCGCCGATCGACAGCGGCGCCCCGCGCGGCTGAAGGTCGTGCCAATCGAGATTCCGAAACGCCGACCGCACGCTCCAGCCGACGAACGCCAGCACCAGCACGGTCAGCACGAGCCGCCCGATGCGCCAGGTGCGGACCGCTCCAGCAGCGCGGAGGTTGTTGCGCGCGTCATTCATGCGGCATCGACCCGGCGCAGCGGCTCATTCAAAATCCGCCAGACGCCCGCTCGCAACCTCCTTGCGCAGGCCGAGCCAGCTCTTGAGCTTGAGCACGCGCACGCCGAACCAGCGAACATAGCGCCACAGAAACGGCCCGATCTCGACAGTGGCCTTTCTCCACCACAAGGCGCGGTAGCGGCTCGCTTCCTGCAACCGCCGCTTGAGCTGAAGAGTGCGATGAAAGCGCGCCGCTTCCCGCGCGGTCGCGATCCGGGCATGCGGTCGGTTCGGCCCGCTCATTACCGGTGCATGAAGTCCTGCCGAGCGCAGGTAGTCAGCGTAGGCGTACGCGAAGTCGCCGAAGGTGATCCGCCGACTCTGGGATTCGGTGATCTCCTCGGCGGAGACCTGCGCGAGCTTGAGCCGGCCCGCGTCGCGCAGGCGCACCAGGCGTTCGCGCGCGGCGGCCGTACGACAGATTACGAGGCTGATGCCCGCCCGCGTGTGCACGGTGCTCGGCAGCCACGCGTCGCCGACCACGGTTTCCGCCAGGAAATTGCAGTGATTCACGCACAGATGACAGCGCGCCACGTTGAACGAGCGATCGAACGCGACCTGGTAGTCGAAGTCCACGCGGCGGTGCACGCGCCTCTCGCCCGCGGGCGTCTGGATGCGCAACATGCCGACCGGACCGCCCCCGCGATACGCGAGCTCCTGAATCCGATCAAAATCGATCCGCTTGTAATCGCAAAGCGCTCGCAGCGCGTGGTGAGAGTAGTTCCAGCCGCAGATCAGCCCGACCGTGGTGACCAGCCGCTCGCGCAGCTCCGGTTCGAGCGAGAACAGGTAGCTGTAGATTCCCTCGAGTTGACACGGGATCGCGACCAGCGCGAGCCGCCCGGTCGACTCGCGCAGCAGCCGCAGTGCCCCGTCCAGCGGCAGGTTGTGATAGATCGAGCCGGGCAGCGAATCCACCTGCTCCGGGCGCGTAAGCAGGCGCGGCTCGAATCGCAGCCCGCCGACCCCCGACAGCGCGATCGCGCCGTCAACCTCGCCGCGCTCCAGCAGGTCGCGGATGAGCTCCTTGATGACGCCGCCGGAGCTGGCCTTCAGATTGCGCTCGCGATCGCAACTCTGGGCGAGCCAGACGGAATCGACCGCGCCGTGCGGGCCGATCGTCTGGCCCGGGAACAGCCGCGCCTGCAATCCGGCAAAATCGACGCGCAGCGCGGGGCAAACCGAGGCGGCGCGCTCGCCCGCCGCGTGCGTGGGCTGGTACATCTGCCGCTTCGCGTCCAACTCCAGCTTCAGCGACGGATCGGCCGCCACGCACGCGCCGCAGGCGATGCACATCCCGCTTTGCAACACTGGCGCCAGATCAGCCATTCAGACCGTTCTCCATCCGCCCGAACAAGCGCCGGCGCGTCAACTCGTCGCGCGGCGTCGCACGACCGAAGCCGCCAGCTCGAAGTTCCGCTCGGACAATCGCGTCACGGTCGGCAGCGACGAGCGGAGCTTCGCGCGAATGCCCTGCTCGCTGGCCACGAGCTCGTCAAACCGCTTGCGCAGCACCTCGGACGACAGCTCGGCGTAGTCCATCGCCCAGTCCTCGACCTCGAACATGCGCATCACTTCGCGGTACTTGTGACTCCAGCCGATCAGCAGCGTCGGCACGCCGCACGCCAGCGCCGACACCATCGAATGAAACCGCGAGGCGAGGAAGAAATCCATGCGGCCGATCAGGGCGCGCAGCGCATCGGCGGACAGCTCCTCATCGACGACCGGCACGTGCAGCCCGGCGGGAAGCCGCGCGAGGGTCGCGTCGCAGACAAGCAGGTCGTTGTTTCGCCGACCCGCACCGCGCGGGCGAATGGAGTGCGGGATCAGCACCGGACGGAACCCTCGACCGACTGCGTGTCGCACGAACTCCGCCAGAATCGCCGGGTAGTCGATCTGATGCGCCCGGCAGTAGTCTTCCACGACGACGCTCGGGGCGATCCCCACCCTGCGGCCTGCCCCGCTCAGCCCGGCGACGATCTTCTCCGCGGTCACGCGCGCCTGCGGAGAGACGGGCATCACGAACGCCGTGTCCGCGCAGACGTCGAACCCCACCCCGCCGAGCTCCGCCAGGTGCGCGCCCGTGATTTCGCCGCGCGCCATCACCGCCCCCATGCGGCGCAGAGTGACGGCTGCGGCCAGGCGGTTGGTCCGCGTGCGAAACGGGCCCAGTGCCTGCGCCAGCTTCACGACCGGGCAGCCCAGCAGCGCCGGCGAAAGGCACAGCGCCATGTTGTACGCCAGCAGCGGCAGCCCGCGTCGGTCCACGAATGCCACTCCGCTCGCGTCGAGCACCGCGTCGCTGTCCAGCCACGACCGCAGCACGCCGCTCAGCCGCAGCAGCGCCCGCAACGGCGCCAGGCGCGCGAAGGGCGCCAGCAGCACGCAAAGGGGCAGCAGCGCCAGCATCCTCAGCGGTTTTCCCGCCACGATTCGCACGTTTTCGGGCAACGGATGCTGGCGATCGCGTGCGGGATAGACGCTGATCAGGTCGAACTCGCAGCCGCCGAGCCGCCGCGACATCTGCTCGATGATGGCCAGCAGCATCGACTCGGC
>CAYXIO010000021.1:51914-62339 GCA_964465125.1 uncultured Planctomycetales bacterium
GACTCGGCGCCCTTGTTGCCGGTCGCGGTGAGGCCCACGATGCTGAGGCGCGCCCGCCGGGCGGCGAGCGGGCGGGTCGATTGCGGCGGGGTTTGGGACGCCTCGGTCACGTTCTCGCTGCCTGCACAAGGGCGATGTCGCCCAGATTGAGGTAGATGCGGCTCAGGCCGGGGACGCGGGCGCGCTGGTGATCCAGCGCGCGGATTCCGAGAATGCGTCCCAGTTTGCGCAGCACGAAATTCGTGCTCATCAGCTTGCCCGGATGGGTCCAGCTCGCCAGGCGCAGCCCCGCCTGCGCCAGCAGGCACTCTATCGAGCGGCGCGAGAAGTAAAAGAGGTTGATGGGCGGAATCAGCAACGGCCACCAGCGGCGCGCCATCACAAAGCACCACGATTCGATGTCAGGAACGGTCAGAAACACGCGCCCGCCGGGAGCGAGCAGCCCGCGAATGCGCCGCAGCGCCGCCGCCGGATCGGTCAGGCTGGCGAGCACGTCCCAGAGCGTGACCACGTCGAAGCTGCGTCCAGACAGGTCCAGCGTGAGCAGATCGCCGCACAGGACGTCGAGCCCGAGCAACTCGCGCACGTGGCGCGCCGCGACCGGCGAGACGTCAATCCCAGCGACGTTGAAGTGCTCCGCGGCCAGCTTCAGGAACACGCCCTTGCCGCAGCCGATGTCGAGCAGGCTGGGGCGCGAGAATTCGGTTGCGGGCCCAACACGGTCGCGAGCGTCGACTTCGCGCAAGCGCGCCACCCGCCGCGCGCTGTTCACGGCAATCGGCGACGCGCGGCCTGCGGCGGTCAACTCACCGCGCTCGTCAAACTCCGCTGACTGCTGCGAGGATGCGAAAAAGTGTCGGTCGTAGACGCGCTTGAGCGTATCGGCGTCGGGCGGGTTGCTCACCCAGGCCATGCGACATTGGCGGCACTGCACCAGCTCGAAGGCCCCGTCGAGGCCAAGGTGACGGGCCGCGGGCTGCCGCAGCAGAGGGCGAACGTCGGAACTCATGCAGGCCACGCAGCGCACGTCAGGCACGCTCCGCGGGAGCATCGCCGGCGCCCCCGCGCCCGGATGACGGGCCGGCGGCCAGGCGCTTCGCCAGGTTTGCGAGCAGGTCGGTCAGTTGTGCCTGCACAAGGCCCGCGGCGCTTGCCGGCCAGCGTTCGGGATGCGTGCTCAGCAGCACGAAGTCTTCGCGCTGGGCCGCAAGTCGCTCGCCCAGCGCGCCGGGCGAGGTCGGGCCGACCCAGTTTCGTCCGCGCACTCGATCGCGCCGGTTGTGCGGGCTGCCGAAGGCCCCTCCCGTATCGGTGATGTAGAGCACGCGCTGGAAGTCGAGATGCACGCTCGCGTCGCCGCGCAACCCCAGGCGCACCAGATCGAGTCCGTCCGCGGACCGCATGTTGCTGTGCGACGACAGCGGGCTGCCGTGGGCGGCGATGGTTTGCACGTCGGCGAGCTTGCGCAGCGCGGCAAGTTCACGTTCGAAGCGCTGCGCCGCCCTCTGCAAATCGCCGCGCTCGCGCACCAGGCATTCGTAGTGGAAGCCGATCTCGTGCCCGAGCGAACGCACGGATTCGATCGCCGCTCGGGGGAACTCGCCCCGTGCGCCGCAACGGAAGTAGTACGTCGCGCGCACCTGGAGCGCGTGCTCCCCCCGCGCCATCGCGACCGCGCGGGCGACCATCCGATCCACGTCGTGACGCAGATGAACACTGGCCGGGCGCGGCCCGGCGAAATAGTCAATCACAGGCGCAAGGCGGTATCCGGCGGCGCGAAGCGCCGTCAGCAGGTCGGCATACTCTTGCAGGCGGTAAGCCATGACGCCGAACTCACCGATGGTCGCGTCGCCACCCGCGCTCAGCGGCCCTTCAGCTCGCGGTTGGCTTCCATGTCGAAGAGCATCGCGAACAGCAGCGACTGGAACCCGAGCAGCGTCAGGAACACGACCGCCAGCGCCGTCACCTGCGGGATGTTGCCGTTGCTGTACCACATGACCACGAACCGCAGGATCAGAGTCAGATCCAGCAGGAGAACCGCGAACCCGAACAGGTAGAATAGGATCAGCGGGTGAAAGTCGCGGATGATGTACTTCTGCACCATGCGCTTCGCGAACAGCCTGGCCAGCAGCCACGACAGGTGAAAGACGATGGTCTTCAGCCGGATGCCGCTCTTCTCGCCGATGCCGTAGACCGGGTTGCAGGGAATGTCCATGACGCGCATGTTGTAGATGTTCAGCGTCACGAGAAAGTCGTTGGGCATGCCGTAGCGCGGGTAGATGTGCTCGATCGGCAGCAGGTGCAGCGCCCGGCGGTTCAGGGCCGTGTACCCGGTCTGCGAATCGGTCACGTGCCAATAGCCGCTGGCGATCTTCGTCAAGAACGTCAGCGCGGCATTGCCGAGGTAGCGCGCCCGAGGAATTTTCTGCCAGGCCTCGCCCGTGATCAGGCGGTTGGCCTTCGCGTAGTCGGTCCGATCGTCCACGACCGGATCGAGCAGTGCCGGCAGGTCGGCCGGATCCATCTGCCCGTCGCCGGCCATGACGACCGCAATGTCGATGTCGTTGTCGCGGCACCAGACGTAGCCGTCGCTGATCGCCGCGCCGACGCCGCCGTTTTCCCGCCGGCAGATCAGCTTGAGGCGCGCGTCGCGGCGCTCCAGGTCGCGAACGATCTCGGCCGTGCGGTCGCGGCTGACGTCGTCGACCACGATGATCCGGTCGACGAAACCGGGCATGGTCGTGACCGTCCGCGCGATCAACGCTTCCTCGTTGTATGCCGGCACCACCACGCCGACCGACTTGCCTCTATACATGCGCTTCGGCCCGCTCGCTGGAAAGCTGATATTCGCGCCCGCAACGCTCGCAGGCGGCCCGGCCCGTCCGCTTCGGCAGCCGCCCGCCGCACTCGCACATCCAGCCCACGCGACGCGCGGGGCTGCCGACGACCAGCGCGTAATCGGACACGTCGCGCGTCACGACGGCCCCGGCGCCGACGAACGCATGCCGCCCGATCGTCACGCCGCAGACGATGGTGCAGTTCGCCCCGAGCGAGGCGCCGCAGCGGACGAGCGTCTTGCGGTAGTGCTCGCTGCCGCGCTGCGGGTATTTGCTGCGCGGGTCGAGCACGTTGGTGAAGACCATCGACGGGCCGCAGAAGACGTAGTCCTCCAGCGTCACGCCCTCGTAGATCGAGACGTTGTTCTGAATCTTGACGCTGTCGCCGATGACCACGTTGCTCGCGACGTAGACGTTCTGGCCGAGCGAGCAATCGCGGCCGATGCGGGCGTTGCCCTGGACGTGGCTGAAATGCCAGACCTTGGTCCCCGGGCCAATCGACACCTGCTCGCCGATCGCCGCGCTCGGATGGGCGAAGAACTCGCGTCGAGCCGGCTCCGCGGCGCCGCAGCGCTCCGGCCGGCCGGCTTCCGCCGCCCGCTCGCCGCACAGGCTGGCCGAAGCGCGCTCGAGGATTTCCAGTACCTCAACCGCCGACCGGCCGTCCGCCTTCGGGGCGGTTCGATCGCGCAGGTGAGAGACGAAGCTGGCGAGCTCCTCGGTCAAAGCCGGGCGGCGGTCGTACGGGATCACCTCGGTCGGGCCATCGCGCTTGATCGGCTCGCCCTGCACCCAATCGATGCCCTTCTCGTAGAATAGGATCTGCTTTTCCGCCGACGAGTCCTCGTAGGACAGCATCCCCTTCGAGCCGATCACGACCATGCGATGCTCTTTGAACGGGTGCAGCCAGCTTACGAAGACGTGCCCCACGACGTTCTGCGGGTAGGTCAGCACCATCATGGTCGAGTCATGGATGTGCGGCTGCACAAACGCCCCGCCGCGCGCCACAATCTCGGTCGGCCGCGTTCCGACGAGATGCTGGAACACGGAGATGTCGTGCGGAGCGAAGCTCCAGAGGATGTTCTCCTCGGTCCGGACCGCGCCCAAATTCAGGCGGTTGCTGTAGAGATACTGGAGCTTGCCGATCTTGCCGGCGTCGATGAGCTCCTTGATCCGGCGAACGGCGGGATGAAACAGCAGCACATGCCCGACCATCAGCAGCACGCCGGCACGGTCCGCCTGCTCGACGAGCTGCCGAGCTTCGCTGGCGCGCAGCGCGAGCGGCTTCTCGACCAACAGCGGCTGGTCGTGGCCGAGAATGAAGCGGGCCAGCTCGAAATGCGAGCCGGCCGGCGTCGCAACGGTGTAGCCGTCGAAATGCGGCGATTCAAGCGCGTCGCGCAGGTTCGAATACGTGTGAATCTGCGGATATTCAGCCCGGATTCGCGCCAGTGCGGCCTCGTCGCGGTCGACTACGCCGGCCAGCGATTCCAGCTCGGCAAGCGTGCGAACGTGGTTTCGGCCCCAATTGCCGGCCCCAACCACGCAGATGCGCGCCCGCATACCGGCCTCCCACGCTCGCCACGCGCAAGGACACAACAGCGCCTCGCGAACCCGGACGCACTTCTAAAGCAACGGACGCATAGCGTCAATCGACGGCCGCCCCCAAAGACCCAAGCCCGAGCGCTTGCGTTGACAGCACCTCGGCACGTCCCTACGCTCGCCCGCGCGCCCCGATGGAATTCGTTCAGCGCGGCGGGGCGCCAGGCGCGGTCCGCACAGCGAGACGACCCTTGCCCAACGCCAGGCTGGATTCTGCGATGCGCGGCGATTCGCCTCAATCCCCCCGCGGTCCGCGCCGCTCAACCTTCGACCGGATTCTCACCGATCGCAATCTGAGCTTGCGAATCCTGCCGTTCGTCCTGATCGCGTTTGTGACGCTCCTGGGCTCGCATTCGCTTCGTCGAATCCTGGATGAATGGCAGCTCCAGCGCCACCCGATCGTGCTATTGACGCTGGCGACGCCAGTGGCGGGCCTGGCGCTGGTCGCATTCCGCCGCAGCCGCGCCCTGGTGCGCCTCCTGCCGATCCTGCTGGCTTGCACGCTGGTGGCGAATGTGGCGCTGTTTGAGGCCGCCGATCCGTCCGAGCGCATCCCCACACTCACGCTGCGGCCCGACGCCCGGCTTTCCTCGCTCGACCCCATGCCGGGCTGGCGCAATCACTGGAACATCTATCATCTCTACGGCGAACTGCACGAGGTCGTCCGCGGCGCGTCGATTCACGCGCCGGCGCCGCTGTCGAACGCAACGCACCCCCAGTTCGAGGGATGGTTTCACCCCTACTACTTGCGCTACATCAGCGAGTCGGCCGAGCTGCGCGACCTGAACTACCCTGATCGGCTCAGCTTCGCCGACTCGCTCTGGCTGCTCTCGCTGGCGGGGCCGCCGACGGAGGACTACGCGACCAAGACCCGCTGGAGAATCATCGAACCCGGCGCGCTCACGTCCACTCAGCCCGTGACCAGCGCGCCCGTCGGGCACGAAGCCCGAGACCACGGCGGCCGCCCGTTGCGCGAGGACTACTACGTGCTTGTCGGGCTCGACCAGTGCTTCCTGGCGCCCGCGTCCATCGTCGCGAGGCTCTCGCCCCCATGAACCTCGCCCTGCCGACCTTTCTGATCGCGCTGTACGTCGTCGGCGTGTTTGCCGGCCGGGCCGTCCTGCCGCGCCTGCCGCTGGCGCTGCACCTTGCCGCCGGCTGGGCCTACGGCTTCGGGCTGTACGTCCTGTTGACGGTCGCGGTCGTCGTGATCGGCATTCCCTACCGCGCCTCCGTGATGTTCCTGCTGCTCGGGGCATCCGGGGTCGCCGCGGCGGTCGCCTGCCGGCATCACGGCGCCGCGCCGCGCGAGCGCCGCGCCGCGCTGCTTGCGCTCGCGGTTGCGTTTGCCGCCGCCTTCGCGCTCAGCAGCTTCAACATCAGCCCGATGACGAGCGATTCGAGCGGGCAGGTGTTGATGGGACGCACGCTGGCGCTCTACGGCGGCCTCGACCCCGAGCTGGCGGGCTGGCCGTCGGTCGACATGGGCTGGTTCGCGAACTACGGCGGTTACGTCGCGATCATGCAATCCTCGGCGTTGTTCATCGGCGAGGACTACCACCACGCGGCCACGCCGGCCCTGGCACTCTCGTTGTTCGCTGCGCTCCTCGTTTCCTGCCACCGCATGTTGTGCATCGTCGCGCCTCGTGCCGGCAAGGCGGGCCTCGGGGCGGCGCTCGGCGTCGCCGCAGCCGGCAGCGCCTTCCTGATGGCAGTGCAGGCCTTCTACATTCACAACAGCCTGCCGGGCGCAGTCCACCTGTTCCTGTACGCGTCGGCGGCCTGGTTCGGACTGGTGGAGCGCGAGACGCAGTGGTTTCGGCTGGCCGCCGTCAACCTGGCGCTGTTCTGCATCACGCGCACCGAAGCTCCGCTCTTCGCCGTCCTGTTCCTCCTGCCTATGCTGGCGGCGCCTGCGATTTCCCACGGCGCGCGCTGCCTGCTGACCGGCGTGCTCGCCGCCGTGGTGATCCCCTGGTATCTGCGGCTCTACACCGTCACGCTGCCGGGCTACGCCTACATTCTGACGCGTCCGCGAATCCTCCTGATCCTCGCGGTCGTGGCGGGGCTCGCGGGAGGCGTGGCGCTGGCGCGAACGCCCCTGCTCGCGGCGCTGCTGCGGCGCGGGCCGGCGCTGGCGCTCTACGCGACCGGAGCCGTGTTCTGCGGTGCGGTGGCGCTCCAGCCCAGCCATCTCAGCGCCAGCGCGCAGTCCATCGTCAGCAACTGCCTGTTGACGGGCTCCTGGCAGGCCTTCTGGTGGGCGATGGCCGCGCTGCTGATCCTGGCCGCGGCGCTGCCGCGCGTGCGTCATCAATCGCTGCTCAGCGCGAGCTGCCTGAGCTTCTTCCTGTTCATGGTCGTGCTGAGCTGCTTCAAGAACCCGTACCGGCTGGGCTGGTCGGACTCGGCCAACCGGATGCTGGTCATGCTGGTGCCGCTGCTGCTGTTCTACGTCCTGATGCGCTACGGTCGGGCGTGTGAGGCCGTCGCCCGCGGTCACCAGTGGCTGCGGCGGGGAAGCTGGCGTGCGCCGCTGCCAGGGCTGGCCCTGCTCGTGCTGTTCGTGCTGGCCGGGGTGCGGCCGATCAACTACGCGATCGACGCGCGCGTCCTCGCCGGACCGGCCTGCGCCCCGGGATACGGGTTTGACGTGGCGCTGCGCGGCTTGAGCCGCTTCGTCTCGGTCGTCGACCGCTGCCCCACGCAGGTGACGATCGACCTCGGGCGCTCGTGCTCCGCCGACATGCTCGAAATGGAAATGCACGATTTTGGCCGGCGGTTGACCGACTTCGCTTGGTCGGCTTCGCTCGATGGGACGAGCTGGAAGACCGTGTACGACAACCGCTCGCCGGACGCGCACGTCGGCCGCTTGCGCGATCCCGCAGTTGTGCTGGTTCGACTCGACCGGGTCGGGCCGCTGCGCTTCCTCAGGCTCGACGCGCGCGCGGCGGCGGACGAGAACCGGATTCTGCTCAATCGCCTGGAAGTCTGGTCAAGTTATCCGCGCCAGCGCTGGGATGAGGGTCGCGCGATCGAACCGCCGCCGACAACTTCGCAGCCCACGCCGTAACGCCGCGAGCCCGCCAGTGGACGCTGTGGACTCAACTCGCCACCGAAGACAACCGGCTGGGCACGAACTCGGCGACGAAGTTCGCTACGGCTCCACCTCGGCCGCGGGCTCTGATTCGGCAGGCTGACTTGCAGGCGGCTCGGCCGGCGGTGGCGCGCCGCCGGAGGGCGTGGCGCTCGGGGGCGTGCTGCCGCTGTTGGCGCTGCCAAACTCGCGGCTGACGCGCGACTTCCCGCCGATCGGTACGCCCAGCCGCAGGCCCGCGAGAATGTCCGCAGACGCGGCGGACGCTGCCGCGCCGGTCTCCGGCGTCGTGCCGGAGGCCGCCACGCGCTCCAGCATCACGGCGTGGCGAACGTCGGCGGCGGTCAGCGGCGGCGCGGACTTCGGCCGCGCGGCGAACAGCCGACCGTCCACTGAACCGACGATCAGCACGGGCTCGGCCGCATTCGGAACAGCCAGCGTGAGGCCCGGCGCGGGGATTTCGTGTTCGACGGCGCCGCTGTCCTCGCGGATGGCCAGAATCCGTCCGTCGTTGGTCAGCGAATAGAGCAGCGGCGTGCCGATCGCCAGGACATGATGAGCGCTGGGGACTTTCCAGCGCACACGCTGCTCATTCGGCCCGGCGACGTTCACCGCCACCAGCCCATCCGCGATGCAATACTGATAGGCGACCTCGGGAGTCGCGACGGGCGGCTCGTACAAAGGCGAATTCAGCCGGGCACGCCAGCGCAGCCCGCCGCTGGACGACTCGAGCAGATAGAGCGACTGGTCGCGGCTCGCAACGTAGACGCCGTTGGCGTCCACCACGAGGTCCGCCGTCACGGCCCCATCCACGCTGCGCTGCCAGATGAAGATCTTGTTCTCGGCTCGACAGGCCGCGATCGTGCCGCGATCGCCGGCGAAATACAACACGCCATTGACGGAAACCGGCCGCGACGAGACCGGCCCGTTGCCGACGGTCTTCCAGACGGGTCCGTGGATCCAGGTCGGGTAGAACGCATAGAGCCGCTCGTTCAGGCCTCCCAGGAAATAGTGCAGGCCGTCGCAGTACGGCGCGGACGCCGCCGGGAAGTTCAAGCTCATCTCGGAGAGCGGCTCGCCGAAGTAGCGTCCGAACTGCCGCACAGCGGGAGGCGTAACGAAAATGACGCGCTTGGCGGTGTGCGCCGGCCGGAAGATGCGATAGCCGCCGGTGGTGATCCGGCGTAGCCAGCGAATCGCGCCGGTGTTCGCGTGAACCGCGTAGGCGTAGCCGTCGTCCGTGGTGACGTAAAGGTGGTCGTCGACGCGGAACAGCTCGGCGACCTTTTGGCCCGGCTCGAGCGGGAGCCTCAACTGCCAGAACTTGGCCAGGCCGGCTTCATGCAATGCGGCCGTCGGCACGTAGTCGTCCTGGGCGACCGCCCGAGCGGCGAGAAGCGGCAGAAGAACGAGGAGCGATCGGGAGCTGCGCAGCGCGCCCATGGAGGTCCCTTCCGGTCGAGCCGGCCGAACCGGCCGGCGGCGTCGGAGCCTGTCCGCAATGCCGATCCCGCGGGCCGCGGGCCGGGCATGTCGCGATCGGTGATATAGACGCCGGGCACGGGCGCGTCAACGGAATCGATCCGGGCCTATTTCGATGCGTTCTTGCCTTGCGGAGCGGCGCGCGCTATCCTGCGCGCGGCAGCGGCCACGGTTGGCCGATCTGCGGGGCAGCGCGGTCCCCTGAGGGCACGGAGGCGTCCGTTCGAGGAGCACGTCTATGAGGCGATTCGGTCTACTTTGTGCGTGCGTGATTGCTGCTACGACCCTGACGTTCTCGTCCGGCTGCGACGCGAACGCGAAGGACATGCAGATTCAGGCGCTGCAACGCGAGAACAGCGATCTGGAGCGGCGCAACGGCGAGCTCGAATCCCAGCTTGCCGCGGCCATGAAGGACTCGGACGACGCCCGGCGGCGCGCCTTGCAGCTTCAGCAGATGATCGACCAGCTTCGCGGCGAACTGGCCTCAGCGCAGGCCATGCGCCCGGCCGCCGATAGCGGGACGTGGAAGGGCTGGCAGGAGGCCGGTCCGTACGCCTGGATCGACCTGACGTCGGACATCCTCTTCGACGCGGGCAAGGCGGATCTGAAGGGCGAGGGCCGCGGGTTGATTCGCGAGATCGCCTCGAACATCCAGGAGCGCTACAGCGACCGAGACGTGTGGATCATCGGCCACACCGACTCGGACCCGATCAAGGCCAGCAAAGCGCTCTGGAGGGACAATCTCGACCTGAGCCAGGGCCGCGCCCACACGGTCGCGCTTGAGGTTTCCAAGCTTGGGATCGACATGTCGCGGATCATTGCCGGCGGCCAGGGAGAATTCCGCCCGAAGGACACCAACTCGACCAAGGAAGGCAAGAAGCACAACCGCCGCGTCGAGGTCATCGCCGTCAAGCGCCCGCCGAGCGACACGTCGACGCCCAACGTCGGCGAATCGGACGGCGCGACGATCGCGCCGCCGGGCTGATTCTTACGCGTGCTGCGACGAACTTCTCTGGCGGGCGGGCGTCGCAGGGCGTTCGTCCGCCTGATGGCTTTGCGGCCTGATTCGGAAGCGCCTCGCGGGACGTGGGTGAGCACATGGAGATTCTCCCGGCGATCGACCTGTTCGAGGGCCGGTGCGTCCGTCTGATTCAGGGCCGCTACGACCGCCTGATCGACTACGAATGCGATCCGGCCGACGTCGCGCAGCGCTTCCGCGACGCCGGCGCCCATTGGGTTCACGTCGTCGATCTCGAAGCCGCGCGCAGCGGACATCCCGCCAATCTCGAGGCGCTCCGCCGGATCGTCGCCAGCGGGCTGCACGTCGAATTCGGCGGCGGCATGCGCGACGAAGCCTCGCTCCGCGCCGCGCTCGAAGCCGGCGCCGATCGCGTGATCGTCGGAACG
>CAYXIO010000022.1:0-39317 GCA_964465125.1 uncultured Planctomycetales bacterium
TGTGCGAGACGCGCGACCCGAAGGGGCTGTACAAGAAGGCCCGCGCCGGCGAGATCAAGGAATTCACCGGCATCTCAGCGCCGTACGAAGAGCCGCTCCGGCCCGAGATGGTGCTGCACAATGACACGCGCCAGACGCCGCGCGACGGCGCGCAGCAGGTGCTTGATCTGCTGAAGTCGAAGGGGCTGCTGAAAGGCTGACGGGCTGAAGGTGGAAGGCGGAGGGCCGAACGCATTGCCGTGACGGGCGGAAAGGTCGACGAGTCGCCAGGGCGAAGGGCGCGGGGCGCGCTGGCCCGTCTCTGGCGCGACGGGTTCTGATCCCTCGGCTCGGCCCCTGGCGCCCTCTGCCCGGCGCCCTACCCCATCATCCATTCGGAAGAATGACCGCCTTGCCCGTTTGCCACTTCGCCACCGCCGAGAGCGCCTCATTGACCTGATCCAGCGCAAAGCGATGGGTGATCAGCTCATGAAACGGGTAGCGCTCGCGGCGCGTGCGCAGGAGTTCGAGCGCCACGGTCCAGTGCTGCGGCTCGGATCCCCAGCTTCCGAAGATCGTCAGCTCCTTGCGGGTGATGACGTGCGGATTGAGCGCAATCGGGCCGGCATCCCCATAGTGACCCAATACGAGGTATTTTCCGCCGTCGCGGCACAGCTCCCAGCCCTCGGCCACGGCCTGCGGCATGCCGACGCACTCGAGCACGACGTCGGCGCCCAGCCCGCCGGTGTGATCGAGCACGATCCTGCGGCGCTCGGCGGGGTCGGGCACTTCGTCGATGTCGAGGGTGGCATCGGCGCCGAAGCGCCGGCAACGTTCCAGCCGGTCGCGCGGCCCGCCGATCACGATGCACGGCCGACCGCCGGCCTCCTTGGCGACGGCCAGGGCCGCCAGCCCGACCGGGCCGGCGCCCTGGATCACGACCGACTCGGCCCACTGCATCCGCATGCGCTCGAAGCCGTGCACCGCCGTCACCAGCGCGCAGCCCGCGCCGACCACCGCCTCGCTCGGCAGATCGTCGGGCAGCTTGAAGACCGCCGTGTCGCGGTGGAGGAAGTGATATTGCGAATAGCCGCCGAGCAGGTGCGGCGGTGCGTCGCAGGGGGTGGTGACGCCGTAGGCCTTGCGGTTCAGGCAGCGGCTGGGCAGGCGATGGACGCGGCAATAGCGGCAGGTTCCGCAGGGCCGGCCGACGGTGAAGGAGACGCGGTCGCCGAGCATGAGCGGCCGTCCGAGCCAGTCGCGCGTGTCGCCTGAGCCGAGGGTGGCGATGAAGCCGGTGGTTTCGTGGCCGAGGATGAGCGGCAGCGGGACCTTGAGCTCGCCCTTGTGCAGATGGACGTCGGTGCCGCAGACGCCGGCGAGCTCGGTTTTGATCAGGATTTCGCCAGGCTTAAGGTCGGCCGGCAGGGGAAGCTGGCACGTCTCGATCGGCCGTTGAAAGGCGCGCATGACAGCGCACGAGCAGGCGGCGGGCACCAAGGTGGACAAGCGGGCGGTCTCCTGGTGTGCGCGGCGGAGGCGCCGCGGCTAGTGTCGCAGCGCTTCTTCGCGGGCCGCCTTCAGGCCGGCGCGGGCGCCCTCGATGACGCGCGGCTCGACGGCGAAGCTGAGCCGCATGTAGCCCGGGCGTCCGAAACCGCTGCCGGGCACGGCCAGCACGCGCTGGCGCACGAGCAGGTCGGTGAAGGCGCGGTCGTCGGGGATGGGCGTGCGCGGGAAGACGAACATGCCGCCGCCGGGCGTGACGACGTCGTAGCCGCAGTCTCGCAGCATGGCGCAGATCTGGTCGCGCGCGGCGCGGTAGCCGGAGATGTCGCAGCAGGCGTCGGCGCAGTGCACGAGGACGCGCTGCATGAAGGCCGGCATGTTCACGAAGCCGAGCGTGCGGTTGAGCATGATCAGCGCGTTGAGGACGAGGGCGCGCTCGGGCACGCCGGCCGGCACCGCGATGTATCCGCAGCGCTCTCCGGGGATGCTCAGATCCTTGGAGTAGCTCGAAACGAGCATGGTGCGCGCGTAGTGCGACGCGGGCGTCGGACCGCGCGGCACGTCGAAGACAAGCCGGCGGTACGGGTCGTCCAGCACCTGGTAGATCGGGCGCTCGGGCCGCTCGAAACGCCGCAGCAGATCACCCAGCGCGCGGCAGCACTGCTCGGTGTAGAGCACGCCGGTGGGGTTGTTCGGCGAATTGACGATGATGGCGCGCGTCTGTGGCGTAAGCGCGGCCTCGATGCGTGCGATGTCGGGCTGGAAATCGTCGTCGGTCTGCACGATGACGGGGGTTGCGCCGGTCTGCTGCACGTAGAACGGGTATTCGGGGAAGAACGGCGCGAGCAGGATGACCTCGTCGCCGGGGTCGCACAGGGCGCGCATCACCACGTTCAGGCCGGCGGCGGCGCCGCACGTCAGCACGACGCTGGCACCGTCGACGTCCAGGTTGTACTCGCGGGCCACAAAGCGCGCCACCGCAGCGCGCGTCTCGTCGAAGCCGGCGTTGGGCATATAACGGTGCAGCCGGGCGTTGCGCTCGCGGGCCACCTTCTCCAGCGCGTTGAAGAACGCCGCCGGCGGAACTCCGTTCGGATTACCCAGCGAGAAGTCAAAGACCTTGTCCTCGCCGAATTCCGCCTTGAGGCGGCGGCCGCGCTCGAACATCTCGCGGATGAACGAGGCCGACTTCATGCCCGCGGCGACGTTCTGCGCGATCACAAGTCGGTTCATGCTCGCTTCCCCGCTGTTGCGTTTGATTGGGCTCTCGGGCTGGGAAAGGCAGGTCGTGGACATGGGCAGATCCTCGCGGCCCCGCGTGCCGCAAACCTGCTCGCACGACGCGCGGGGCGAATCCCGCGAGCCTCGGCCGAGCGGGAGGTCCGCCGAGCCGACCTCGCTTGCGCTCAGCCTAGCATCATCCCGGCGATGAAACCAGTTCGAATCCGACGGGCGCGGCGCGGACACGCAGCGCGCAGATTCACCGCCGCGCACGAAGCGGGCGCGCGTGCGGCGGGAGCGCGTCAGCGACTGAAGCAGCGTGAGGTTGTGCGGCTACGCGGGCGGCGCGCCGTTCGCGTCGGGTTCCTCGTCCACGAGGACGGAGTAATCCACGCGGAACCCGCCGGGCGAGTTGGGATCTTCCTCGAACGTCACGAGCACGCGGTCGTTGCAGGTGAAATCGACGCCGATGCGAAGCGATACGCCGACGGCCGTGCCGACCGTCGGAAGCGCCGCGGCAGGGTCATCCTCGGCGGCGGCGGAGAAGTGCACGACCGAATCGAAGGCGTCGGCGTCGAAGTCGCTGGATTCGTCGCCGCGCCGCGCGATCACGCGGTCCACCAGCTCCTGCGTGGCGATCGAAAGGTCGCGGGCGCAGTTGATCGCGTTGGGACTGGTGATCTCGTTGGCTTCGATGCGCACCTGCTCGAGCGTGATCTCTCCAGGCGTCGCGCGGTCGAGGTCGTCGTAGGTCCCGTACGAAAACGCGGCGCGAAAGCGCGTGTTGTTGATGAATTGCACGTTGACGTCGCCGTTGACCTCTTCGGTCGAATAGCGCACCAGGTCCCCGCCGCAGCCGGAGAGATTCAAGAGCAAGGCCGGAGTCAGCAACGACCGCAGGATGACGCACCGCCGCATAGTCGGTCCTTCCATGAGTCTCGAACGTATCCGCCCCTGGGGGCGGCCTGGCCATTCTATCGACACGCCGGGTGACCGGCAGCGGCCGCTCAGCGCGTTCGCTGGGCGCAGCGCTCCAGCAGCACGCGCAGTTCCTGCAGGGTGTTGCGGGGGAGCCGGCCCTCCCAGCGCGCCAGGGCCTGGCGCTGCGCGTCCACGAACCGCCGGGCCTCTTCCTTGCGGCCGTTCGCCAGCAGCACGGACACGACGTCGTCATAGCAGGTGATCCCGACCTGCGGAGCCACCTCCAGGGCCGACAGCCAGCAGCGCAGCGCCTCGGCGACGTTCGGCGGCGAGGTGTGGGCCCAGACGTGCCCGCGCGTGGCGATCGAGAACGCATCCGAGTCGCGCTTCTCAGTGTCGGCCCGCAGGCGCTGTCCGGCCTGCTCCAGCGGGGCGCTGCCCTTTCGGAAGAACAGCGCGCAGCGATACGAGAGGCCGACCGGCACCCACTCGCCCGAGTCGCGAAACAGCGCCCGGAGCACTTCGCCGTTGCCGGCCCGCCAGAGCAGCACCGCATCCGCACGCGGCGCCGCACCGTCCACCAGCGGCAGCCCGGCTCCGTCGGCGACGGCCAGCCGTTGCCGCGCCGTCGGGCTGGGATCGTTGAACAGAATCTGAAAGGCGCGGTAGTGCGATTCCTCGTAGACCTGCTGCGCCCGTCCGTCGATGAACACCCTCGCGCCGGGCACGCCGAACATGACCGCACCGGCGTGGGTCCAGCCGCAGAGAATGTTGGGGGTCAGCGCGTTATCCGCCAGGTAGCGGACGGCCTCGTCGGGCACCGTGTCGTAGCGCGTGACGCGCTGGAGCAAGCCGTAGTCCGGCCAGGCTCGAAACGGAGTCACGAGTTCCTTCTGGTAATCGGCGCTGGTCCGGTTCGCGAGCAGGATCGCGGCCGGAATCGCGGCCAGTGACGCCAGCCCCGCGGCGATCGAGCGTGCCCGCGGCGCGAGATTCTGCGCCAGTCGCATCAGCCAGACCAGCGCCACGGGAGACGCATAGATGTAGAACATCGGCGCGAAGCGACGCGCAAAAAGCGTCAGCGCAAGCCCGATCGCAACCGCCGTCAGATCGAACATGTTGAGGTGCAGGCAGCCGGCGCCCAAGCGGCCCTGCTCCGGCTCATCGGACGCGAGTTGGGATGCGCTGCCCTTCTGGCCGCCGCTGATTCGTCGCCGCAGCCGCGCCTCCTCGGCGTACACGCCGAGCATCAGCCCCACCAGCGTGGCGATCGCCAGCCCGGCCCCGAACAGCCCCAGCAGCCACCAGAAGCGGCTCATCGGCGGCCACTTCGTATTGATGTCGATCGTCGGCGGCGTCCATTCCGAGACCTGCCGCCACACGTCGCTGGCCGCGACCTTCTCGACGTGGATCAGGTTCGCCAGCCCGAACGGACTAAGCGCGACCGACGCAACGACCGACAGCACGAGGACGATCAGCAATCCGCAGCCCTGAACATCGGAAAGCACCAGCCGCGGTTGAGCCCAGCGCACGTAGAGCCAGTAGGTGGCGTAGGCCAGCCACGCGGCCAGCACCGTTGCGGCCCACGTCACGGCCGGTCGGGACGTTGCTTCGTCGTGAGGGAAGCGCGTCGCCGACGCCGCGCCGATCGCGAAAACCGGCAACACCAGCGTCAGCAGCCAGGCCAGCCGGTGCGCGCGCAGCCGCACCACGTACCAGTGCCCGAGGTACAGCCCCAGCAGCCCGAAGCCGAATACGAAGCTGCCGTGCGCGTCGGACCACAGCACCATCAGCGGCAGCAGCAGCACGATCGGCCACCAGCGGCGGCGTTCATCCTGGCCTTGCAGCGCGCAGAGCAGGAACCACTGGGCCGCGATGCAGAAGAACCCGGTCGTGGCCGGCCGGGCGCTGAGAAAATCGCGCCCGCCGTAGCCGACCAGGGCCGCCACGAAGATCGCCCCGAGCGAACTGCGCGTGCGCAGCAAAGCGGCCGCCCCGGTCAGCAGGAAGATCGACGCGGCCATGACCCAGGTGCCGTAGATGACAGCGTCGGGGCCCATGCTGTGGTACATCCAGTATTGCCAGAGGTGCGTCAGCCAGTTCTGGTTGAGCCATACCTGGCCAGAGGCGGTAAAGCTAAAGGTGTCGTGGGTGGGGAACGGCTGGCCGGCCATCCAGGTGTCCCAGATTTGGCGTCCGCCGGCCAGGCCGATCCAGGTGTCCGTGGAGGAATGCACCTCGAGCACGCCCCAGGCGCAGGCCACCGCCAGCAGCGCCATCGGCGGTACGAACAGCGTGTATTCGAGGAGCCTGAACCAGCGCAACCGCGACACCCCTGGCTACCCGGAAGTTCGACAGAAGGCACGCATCCTAGGCGCTACGCGCAAGCCACGCCACGCGCCAAGTGCCCGGTCCGCAAGATGTTCCGACAACGCGCGCCCGACCGGTCGCCGTGCCATTCAGGGGCCCGTACAATGAGGCCGATGCTCGGCGGCGGCTCGATTGCCGCCGCACCGATGGCCGATAAGAAAACAGAGATGCGCTCCGGCTGCGACGGCCGGCGTTCATTGACTAGGGTGACGGTGCGCCCGCACCGCGGTCGGCATGAGGAACGAACGGTGAAGTACACGTTGCTACCTGCGGGTCTGTTGGCAGGCCTTGCGATCGCGGCCGCGGCGAGCTGCGTGCCGATCTTCGACACGACTCCCGGCGACGATTCCTCGCCGCCGACCAGCACCAGCCTGAGCATCGCGGTGATCACGCCTGAGAGCGATCGGACGGTGACGCGCGGGGAGCTGGTCTCGATCGAATGGTCGACGGTGAACCTGACGGAAGATGACGCGATCGTCGACGTGCTGGTTCGCTCGCGCGATGACGGGGCCGAGTCCATTGTCGCCGGGGCGATCTTCGTCGGCCGCAGCGGCGGCCTGCGGGAGACGCTCTGGGACACGAGCACGTTTACGGGAGGCCAGTACACGATCCTGGCTCGGATTCGCGCCGGCGACCTCAGCGACGAGAGCATCGGCCCCGGGCGGGTCGCGATCAGCACGACGCCGACGTTCACCTTCCTCGAGCCCGCCACGGACGCGACGCTCGAGGAAACCACCGATCCGAACGACCCCAACGCCGCGCCGGACCCTGCCCAGATCACGATCCGCTGGTCGGCGTTTGACCCCGATGGCGACGGCATCGTGAATCTCGAGCTGGACGAGGATGACGATCCCGCCAACGAGAACGAGATCGTCATTCTCGCGGACCGCACCATTCCCAACACCGACGGCTTTGACACGCTGGACTGGACCGGCGAGGACAGCGGCGGCGAGACGGTCGCCGGCGGCACCTACATCCTGCGCGCCCGCGTGTCCGACGAATTTAACGGCGAGCAGATCATCCCGGGCCTGGCCCGCATCATCGTACCGGAGCAGCCGGACGACGAGATCGCGCTGGCGGTGACCGAGCCCGCCGAAAAAACCGACATGGTTGGCCTGGGGAGCATCACGATCAAGTACACGCTCAACGAGAGCGAAGACGTGCTGATCGATCTGAAGGCCGACCCGGACGAAGACCACGAGAACGGCAACGAACTGCTGGTGCTCGCGCAGCGATTGGTCGAGACGGGCACGACCGAGGGTGAATGGCCCTGGGACGGCCTGCTGGCGCAGAACCTGGGTACCGCGCCGACCGGCATCTTCCGCATCATCATCGTCGTCAACCGCAAGGATGGATCGCACGAGATCGCCGAGTCCGACGGGCTGGTCGTGCGCCGCGATGAAGAGCAGCAGGCAACGATTTCCCTGCTGGAGCCGGCGTCAGACCGCACCGTGACCGCCGGCGACTCGGTCAACATCCAATGGCGCGACGAGGACACCAGCGACGCCAACACGTTGATCCGCTTCACGCTCGACGACGACCCGATCACGCAGGAGTTCCTGGAAACGGGTGAGCCCGAGTTCGAGATTTTCAGCGGCCGCGAAGCCAAGCTCGACGGCGTGTCCGACACGCTGAACTACCAGATTCCCGGCTCACTGGCCCCCGGGCTGTACTACATTCACGCGTACATCGACCGCGACGGGCTGGCGCCGATCGACGACGACAGCACCGCCGCCGGCCGCATCATCATCAAGGACCCGACGCAGAGCCCCTGAGGCGATCCGCCGGCGGTTCGAGAAGCGGCTTGCGTCCCCGCTGTTTCTTGCGCGCGAGGATGGGGTACGAAGTGCTCTGTCTGCCGCGCCGCACCGTTTCACGGGTCGGAGTTTTCCTTCGCCGGCGCTTCTTCCCCGACCCCATCGCCAGCCGAAGTGCCCTGAATTGCCGGGCAGTCGCCTTCGCGCCACCCGGCTTTCGCCCTGCTATTGCTGCGTAACCAAAGGAGCGAGCTGAAGTTGCAAAAAAAAAAACGAGTTTGCGTTCTGGAGAATTGCGGGCGATAGTTCTGATAGGCTCCGATCTGCGAATTCAGGGGCTGTTGGGAGAATTCCTCGTGAATGCAAGCTCAATAAGGATCAGCGATATCCCTTGGCGATTCCGAGGGGGTCAGCCGCCCGAAGTCCCCTCGTACAGCAGGTCGGGCCGGCGTGCTCCGCGCGCGTCGCTGCCGCTGGCGGGCGTCGCGCTGGTCGCGGGGCTGGCGTGGTGCACCGCGGCGCTCGGGGACCCACCGATTACAGACTGCGAGCTGCACGTCGAAGGCGTAGGCATCGGGTACTGCGGATCGTGCACGGGCCAAACCAACGGTGTGCAGAACTGCACGTATCAACAGTCCGACTACATCTACTACTGCGCCGGCGAGTGCCAGTTGGGCACGCAGTGCGAAGAGCTGGACTACGCGAACGTATTGACTACCCGAGTCTACGCCTGCGATTCCAATTGCGTGTTCAATTTCTGCCAGCGCGGCGACCTGATGTGGGAGGACTACAGCGAACAACCATCGGAGTGCGGTGATTGCATCATTGCTGGGATGCCTTCTGGAGGATCACCATGTCGCATTTAGCGCGAACAGTCGGGGCTCTGTGGTTGGTCGCCTCGATCGCTTTGGCGTCGGGGGACTCACCCGTCACACTCGATGCGATCAAGGCCGAGCATGCCGCGCACGCCGCGGCCCTGGGTACGTTGAAGACCGTCGAGCAGATCGAGATTCAGATCTCCAACGCGGCCGAGTTTCAGCGCAGCGTGATCGAGCAGGGCGCCGAACGGCGCCGCGAGGCGCAGCGCAAGGTGTTCTTCCGCGACGTGGACCTGAGCAAGCTGACTCCCGAGCAGCGCGCCAAGCTGGAGCAGCGGTTTGAGCAGGCGCACCCGAAGTCCGACGTAGCGGCCAAGCTCGCCGAGTGGAAGGCCAACGAGCAGCGCAGCCTGGTGCAGTTCGGCTACTACGACTTCGGATCGCGGCGCGTTCGCGAGGATCTTTCCGACATGCGCGACGTACGCGCGATCGCGAAGAGTTCCGGCATCCCGGATTCGCCGGCCCATCTGCTCAACCTCGACCAGACCCGCACCGACATTCAGACGCCATCGTACGGGGCGACCGTGCGGCCGGCGTACGGGAACGATCAGCGCGAGCTGGTCGTGCTGGACAAGGGGTCTCCAGAGGCCCTGCTCAGCGAACGTCTCGAACGGATGGGAATTATCCCGCAGCAGTACCTGGATAGCCGCTTTGCGATCAAGCTGAGCACCGCGCCCGATGGCTCCATTCTGCTGTGCGGCAGCCAGCCGGGCTCCGATCAGCCGGCGTTCGAGTTCACGCTGGACGCCGGGCCGGGGCATTACCTGACCCGCGCGGAGAAGTACGACGGCGACGGGAAGCGCACGCTCGACCTGGTCGTAGAGGACATCCGCACCAACAACGACGTGACCGTGCCGTTCCACACGCAGTCAACGAAGTACTTTCCCAACATGGGCGGGATGGTGCAGACGGAAAGTCGGCTGATCGAAGAATTTACGCTCGGCTTCGCCAACGCGCACCTCCCGGATAGCCTGTTCGTGGGGCCAGCGACCGGTAGGATTCAGGCGCTGGATCGCGCCGCGACGGACGCCTACCAGGAGTTCCAAAAGAAGCTGGCGGCGCCCGCCACGAAGCCGTAGACCGGTTCACAACGAACACAGCAGCCGCGCCACCGCGGCCGAGGCATCCGGACGGCCCAGCTTGCGCGCCGCGGCGGCCATCGTCGCCCGCGCCGCGTCGTCGGTCAGGCGCTCAAGCGCGGCGCGGATGGCGGCGGCGTTGCTCACGGGCTCGCGCGTGTCGCTCAGGCAGATCGCCGCACCGGCGTCCACCAGCACGTGCGCGTTCACCCGCTGATGCTGATCCTTGTGATAAGGGTAGGGCAACAGAATCGCGGGCTTGCCGAGGCAGGTCAGCTCGGCCAGGGTCGAAGCTCCGGCCCTCGAAATGACGAGGTCGGCCGCTGACAGCGCCGCGGACATCTCGTGCGTGAACGCCAACACCGCGGCCGGCAGCGCGGCGCGCTCGTACGCGCTGCGAACGGACGCCTCATCCGCCGCTCCCGTCAGGTGCAGGAGTTGCCAGTTCGGATGCGCGGCGGTGAAGTCCGGCCAGAGCCGGGCGAGCGCTTCGTTGATCGTGCGAGCGCCCTGCGACGCTCCGGTCACGAGCAACACGGGCCGGGCCGGATCCAGCCCGAACTTCCGCGCCGCGGAGGCGCGCTCAACGGCCGCGAAATCGCGGCGGATCGGGCAGCCGAGTGCCTCGCAGCGTACGCCGGCGGGAAAATGCCGCCGCGAAACGTCCCATTGCAGCACGACGCAGCGCGATCGGCGGGCGAGATACTGATTCGCCCGGCCGGGCACCGCGTCAGGATTCAGGATCGCCGCAGGTATTTCCATCTTCGCCGCGGCGACGACGGCGGGGCCCGCTGCGTAGCCTCCCAGCCCGAGCACCGCGCGCGGCGGCTTTTCGCGAAACAGCCGGCCGGCGGCGGCGACGCTGGCGCGCCACGACCGCCAGAACCCCCACGCGCGCAGCGGGTGCAGCGTGAACGGCTGAACAGCCTGCTCGATCTGCGTCGCGGCGGTGTGCCGCAGAAGCTCGCGGTCGAGCGGGCGGTTGGTGGTCAGAAAGGTGAGCTCCGCGCCGGGCTGAAGCGCGCGCAGCGCCTCGGCGACGGCGATCCCGGGAAAGAGGTGACCGCCGGTGCCACCCCCGGCGAAGACGAACGGGGCGGATTTCATAGGCGCGGCATGATAGGCGCGGCGCCGGGTTCAGCCGAAGGGGGGCGCATGGCTCTCGACCCGCAGTTGTTTCGTGGGGGAGGCGGCCGGTGCGGGGCGGTCAGCCGCCGACTTCGCCCTCGTCCGCGTGCGGAGCTTCGGGCGGCGCGGCGGGATTCTGGCGCGGCGTGCCGAGTTGGACGGTGGCCCGCCAACGGCGGCGGGTTTCGAACGCAGCGATATCCGCGATCGTGGTCCGTCGCAGGAACTCGACCTGCCGGGCGCGGTGGTTCTGCCAGAACTCGTGCGCGGGGCAAGCCCGCTCGTCGGAACACTCCGCGGTGCCGAGCATGCAGCGGGCGTGGACGATGGGGTCGTCAAGCGCGACGCAGAGGTCGTAGAGGGTCAGCTCGGACGGGGGCGTTGCGAGCGTGACGCCGCCACCGATGCCGCGCTGCGTCTGGACCAGGCCCTTTCGCGCAAGGCTGTGAACAATCTTGGCGAGGTAAGCGGCGGGAATGGCGCACGCTTCCGCCATTTCCTTGACCAACAGCGGCTTACCGCCGGCCGCGGCGACGTATCCGAGGGCGCAGGAGGCATAACCGGCGGCTTGCGTCAGCACACGATCTCCCTGAATACTTTCTGAACGATACCATCAAACGACAACTGCGTCAACTAGTACGTTCAGAGGTCATTTGCCCTGAGCGTTCGCGCGCCGGCCGGGATTGCATGCAGCCGCGAGCACGCTTGACAGCGCCGCGCCTGACTCGCATACTGCCGCGAGTAAATGACCGTATAGTCGTTTGCTTTGCCCAAGGGTCGGCGCGCGCGTCGCGGTTTGTGCAGATGAGGGTTGGTCCGCGCGGCGCGCCCCGGTCTGGTTTTCACCTTGGACACCGCGCGATAGGAGCCCGCGATGCAGGCGGTTGTCGGCATGTCGACCGAGCGCCACCCAGCCGGACACGCTGAGGACGCAACCGGCCCGATGCAGAAGTTCATCTACGACGACGCCATTGCCAGGATGTTCCTGGTGGCGACGCTTGTGTTCGGCATCGTGGCGTTTCTGGTCGGCGTGATCGTTGCCGCCGAGCTGGCCCTGCCCACGGTCGTTGACCAGACCTGGACGGTGGCGGGGATGACGTTTCGTCCGTTCGGCTGGCTGAAGTTCCTGACGCAGACTCCCTTCCTGAACTTCGGGCGATTGCGGCCGCTGCACACCAACGCCGCGATCTTTGCCTTCGCCGGCAACAGCATTTTCGCTGCGATCTATTACTCAACCCAGCGGCTTTGCAAGACGCGCATGTTCAGCGACGTCCTGAGCCGGATTCACTTCTGGGGCTGGCAACTGATCATCGTGGCGGCGGCGGTGTCGCTGCCGCTGGGAATCACGTCCGGCAAGGAATACGCCGAGCTCGAGTGGCCGATCGACCTTGCAATCGCCGTCGTCTGGGTGGTCTTCGCGATCAACTTCTTCGGGACGCTGGCGATTCGCCGCGAGCGGCATCTGTACGTTGCGATCTGGTTCTACATCGCGACGATCATCACGGTCGCGCTGCTGCACATCTTCAACAGCCTGGAAGTCCCCGTTTCGCTGCTGAAGAGCTACCCGATCTACGCCGGCGCGCAGGACGCGTTCATGCAGTGGTGGTACGGGCACAACGCCGTCGCGTTCTTCCTGACCACGCCGTTCCTGGGTCTGATGTACTACTTCGTGCCGAAGGCGGCCGAGCGGCCGGTCTTCAGCTACCGGCTCAGCATCGTTCACTTCTGGTCGCTGGTGTTCATCTACATCTGGGCCGGCCCGCACCACCTGCATTACACCGCGCTGCCCGAATGGGCCAGCTCGCTGGGCATGCTCTTCAGCGTGATGCTGTGGATGCCCTCCTGGGGCGGCATGATCAACGGGCTGCTGACCCTGCGCGGGGCCTGGAACAAGGTCGCCGCTGACCCGGTGCTCAAGTTCTACGTGGTCGGCATCACGTTTTACGGCATGTCGACCTTCGAAGGCCCGATGCTCTCGGTCAAGAGCGTCAACGCGCTCAGCCACTACACCGACTGGACCATCGGCCACGTGCACGCCGGAACGCTGGGCTGGAACGGCTTCATGACGTTCGGCATGCTCTACTGGCTGCTGCCGCGGCTGTTCCAGACCAAGCTCTGGAGCAGCAAGCTGGCCGAGGTGCACTTCTGGTTGGCGACGGTCGGCATCCTTCTGTACATCGTCGCGATGTACACGGCCGGCCTGACGCAGGGTCTGATGTGGCGGGCGATCGATGAGGGCGGGCAACTGAAGTATCCGGACTTCATCGAGACGGTCGCGGCGCTGATTCCCATGTACTGGGTGCGCGTGATCGCCGGCGTTGCGTACCTGGGCGGCACGCTGATCTGCGCCGTGAATTTCGCGATGACCTTCGCGGCCCGCAAGCGGCCCTACGACGTGGTGGTGCACGAGGCCCCGGCCCTGGCGCGAACGTACGTCGACGTTCCCGAGCCGCCCTCGCAGCTTACGCACGTGGCCGAGTTCGCCAAGACGCTCGACGTGTTCTCGCGGCTGAGCTGGCACCGTCGCTGGGAGCACCTGCCGCTGCGGTTCTCCGTGTGGGTGGCGATCGCGGTCGTGGCGGCCTCGCTGTTCGAGATCATCCCAACGTTCCTGATCAAGTCGAACATTCCGACGATCGCCACCGTGCAGCCCTACACGCCGCTCGAGCTGGCCGGGCGCGATCTCTACATCGCCGAGGGCTGCTACAACTGCCACTCGCAGATGATCCGGCCCATTCTGGCCGAGACGAAGCGCTTCGGCGAGTACAGCAAGCCGGGCGAGTTCGTGTTCGATCATCCGTTCCAGTGGGGCTCGCGGCGGATCGGACCGGACTTGCAGCGCGAGGGAGTGAGCAACCCGCTCGCTTCATGGCACTACCGACACTTCCGAGATCCGCGCGAGGTGATTCCAAAGTCGGTGATGCCGGCGTATCCGTGGCTCGAAAAGACGCCGTTCGACTTCGCCTCGGTGCAGGCTCGCATCAACGCCATGCGCATGCTGGGGGTCGACTACGACGCTCGCTACGACAAGTCCGAAGAGCTGGCCCGCGAGCAGGCCCGCAACGTCGCCAGGCAGATCGTCGAGCGGGAGCTGACGCCCGACATCGCCAAGCCCGAGGAGATCGAGGCCGCGATCAAGCAGCTCGAGGACAAGCAGGTGGTGGTGCTGATCGCCTACCTTCAGCGTCTGGGCACCGATCTGCACCGCACGGCCGAGCCGGCCGCGGAAGCACCCAAGGTCGCGTCCGGCGGCGGCGCGGCCCAGGCCGCCCCGAGCGCCGGAGGTGACTGATGCTCCGCGACGTGATCAGTCAATCCGGCTTCGAAGTCTTCCAGCAGATCGCACTGCTGCTGTTCTTCGTCGTCTTCGTGGCCATCGTCGTTCGAACGTGGATGCGGCCGCGGCAGGAAATGGACCGCTACGCGCACCTGCCCGTGGACAACGGCTCGGACGTTTCATCGAACCCCGGGAATTCCGGCATGCCAGAGGGAGAGGCCCGCGGTCATGAGTAAGGCTCAGGACATCCTTCGCGATCACGCGTACGACGGGATTCAGGAATACGACAATCCGACGCCCGGCTGGTGGACCTACATCTTCGTCGGCTCGATGTTTTTCAGCGTCGTCTACCTGGCGTATTTCCACAGCGGCGTCGCCGGGCGGACCTTGGCGGATCGCCATCAACGCGCCGTGGCTGACAACCTGCGCCTTCAGTTTGCCGAAATCGGCGACCTGAAGTCCGATCTGCCCACCATGCTGAAATTCATGAAGGACCCGAAATGGCTTCCGGTCGGCGAGATCGTGTTCAAGGTCAACTGCGCGATTTGCCATGGCGCGAACGCTTCCGGATCGCAGGGGCCGAATCTGACCGATGAATACTGGAAGAACGTGAAGAAGCTCGACGACATCCCGGGCGTGATCCGCAACGGCGCGGCGAATGGCGCGATGCCAAGCTGGAAGGACCGTCTGCACCCGAATGAGATCGTGCTGGTCGGCTGCTACGTGGCTTCGCTGCGCGGGCAGAACCTGCCGGGACCGCGCCCCGCCGAAGGGGAGCAGATTCCCCCCTGGCCAAGCGCGGACGTCTCGGCCGAATCGCAGCCCGTGCAGCCGAAAAACGAACCCTGACGCGCGAACGTGACACATACAATCGGGGGAGTCACCGCGCGAAGGACCACTGGCCTTGCAATCGGCACTACTGCAGCCCGAAGAACAGGTGCTGACGACGCTCAACCGGGACGGCTCGCGGAACTGGCTGTTTCCGCGCCTGTCGCCCGGGCGGTTCCTTTCGCAGCGACGGGCCCTGGCGTACCTCCTGATCGGGATCTTCACGCTGATCCCTTACCTGAAAGTCGCCGGCAGGCCGATCCTGCTTTTTGACTTCGCGCACCGCGAGTTCACGCTCTTCGGGTTCACTTTCCTGCCGACCGACACGGTGCTCGTCACGCTCTTCTTCGTCAGCCTGTTCATCACCGTCTTCCTGCTGACCGCGCTGTTCGGGCGCGTCTGGTGCGGCTGGGCCTGTCCCCAGACGGTCTACATGGAGTTCGTCTACCGTCCGATCGAGCGCCTTTTCACGGGCACGAGCGGGCGCGGCGGAAAGCCCGCCCGCAAGGTCACCGGCTGGCGGCGGCCGGCGATGTACGCAACCTATGCGCTCGTCTCCGTGCTCCTGGCGCACACGTTTCTGGCCTACTTCGTCGGCGTCGACGCCTTGGTCCAGTGGGTGCAGCGCTCGCCCTTCGAGCACCCCGGCTCCTTCCTGCTGATGGTCGCCGTCACCGCGGGCATGTTGTTCAACTTCGCGTACTTCCGCGAGCAGACCTGCATCGTGGCGTGCCCGTACGGCCGCTTCCAGTCGGTGCTGCTCGACCGCCATTCGCTGATCGTCAGCTACGACCCGCGCCGCGGCGAGCCGCGCGGCAAGGGCCGTGTCGGCGCGGCCGAGCCGCCCGTGGGCCTCGCGCTGCCGGTGCAGCGCAGCGCGATCGACGCAGCGCAGGCGCCCGTCTCGCAGCGGGGCGACTGCATCGACTGCGGGCTGTGCGTGACGACCTGCCCGACCGGGATCGACATCCGCAAAGGCTTGCAGATGGAGTGCGTCAACTGCGCGCAGTGCATCGACGCGTGCGATACGGTGATGCGGAAGATTCAGAAGCCGCGCGGGCTGATCCGCTACAGCTCACAGGCCGCGATCTCCGGCGCACCGCATCGCATGCTGCGGCCGCGCGTGATCTTCTACCCGACGCTGCTGGCCATCGTCCTGACGATCCTGGTCGGCGCGCTGGCCAGCCGTGCGCGCGTCGACGTGTCGGTGCTGCGGAGTATCGGTGCGCCGTTTACCGTGATGGATTCGGGCGAAGTCTGCAACGCCATCCGGGTGAAGCTCACGAACCGCACCGAGCAGAGCGAGACCTACCGGCTCGAAGTCCACGCCACCGGCTCCGCGGCCCGGCTGGTCCTGACCGAAAGCGAACTGACGCTCAAGCCGCGCGAAGCGCACACCGAAGGCGTCCAGGTGATCGTGCCGCGCGGCACCTTCTCGAACGGCACCCTCAAGGCCACGTTGCGGGTCTTCGACAGTCAGGGGTTGGCGGGCGAGATTCCGCTGCGCTTGCTGGGCCCGTCCGTGCCCGGTCCCGCCGCGGCCCGCCCGTGAGTCGTCCGGAGCTCATTTGCGATGCCTGAAGCACTGGTTGAGCCCAAGCCGCGGCCGCGCCGCGTCTGGATCTGGCCCGCGTTCGTGGTCGGCCTGCTGCTGATCCAGGTCACGATTTCGGCGGTGACGCTGAGCGTGGCGCTGTCGGACCGCAATTTCGAGGTCGAGCCGGACTACTACAGCAAGGCGCTGCACTGGGACGAGCTTCGCGCCGCCGACGTCAGCCGCGCGGGCTGGACGGCGGAGTTGTCGCTTGGCGCGAAGAACGACTCCGGGCGCGCGCTGCGGCTCCGGCTGCGCGATCGCGAGGGCCAGCCGGTCGCGAACGCGGCGGTCAACGTGCTGTTCTTTCACCACGCCCACGCGACCGAGCGCTGCCTCGCGACGCTGCACCCGATGGGCGCGGGCGAATACGCCGGCGAACTCGCGCTCGACCGTCCCGGGGTGTGGGAATTCCGCTGCTCGATCGCCCGCGCAGGCGATACACTGACCTACGCGCATCAGATCGAAGTGCCGGAATAGGAGACGCGCGGTGTTGACGCTGCTGGGCGCGGTGCTGACCGCAAGCCTTGCCGGAAGCCTGCACTGTGCCGGCATGTGCGGCCCGTTCGCAGCTTTCGCGGTCGGCGCGGGACCGTTGCAGGCCCGCGTGCACTGGCTGGTTTACGCCGCTTATCACGGCGGCCGGCTGACCACCTACGTCCTGCTCGGGGCCGTCTGCGGCATCATCGGCGCGGCGGTGGATTTCAGCGGCGGGCTGCTGGGCGTGCAGCGCGGCGCGGCGATCCTGGCGGGCTCGATGATGGTGGCGATCGGCATCGTGACGCTGCTGCGCTGGGCGGGCGCCCGCATTCCGGAGATGGGAGCGCCGGGATTCCTCGGCGCCGCGCTTCAGCGCGGACAAACCTTCGCCCGATCGCTGCCGCCCGCCTCGCGCGCCGGCCTGATCGGCGCCCTGTCGACACTGCTCCCGTGCGGATGGCTCTACGCGTTTGCGATTACCGCCGCCGCGACCGGCGATCCGCGCTGGGGCGCCGCGGTGATGGCAGCCTTCTGGGCGGGCACCGTCCCGGTGCTCCTGTTCATCGGGATCGGTACGCAGGGCCTTACTTCGATGCTGAGGGGCCGTCTCGCCGTGCTTCCCGCGCTCGTGATCCTGGTCGTGGGGCTCATGACCGTTGCGGGTCGGCTGGCCGTTCCAGCCAGCGCCTATGAACGGATTCGCGCGTCGCGTTCCGCGGAGCCGACGTCCGCGGCGAGCGAGGTCGAATCGCTCGACGCTTCGTCGATGCCCTGTTGCCACTCCAAGCCATGAGTTCGAGCTCGGACGTCGCCGCGAGTCGTTCGCCTGCTACCGGCGAAGCGGTGCGGTGTGCGCATTGCGCTCTGCCGGTACCCGCCGGGCTCGTCCAAGGCCCCGGCCGACCCTCGTTCTGCTGCCAGGGCTGCCGCGCCGTGTTCGAGGTGATTCACGGCAGCGGCCTGGAAGACTTCTACCGCATCCGCGCGCAGGACTCGTGGAGCGCCGCGCCCGCTCGCCCCACCGGCCGGCGATACGCCGAATTCGACGATCCGACCTTCGCGCAGCTCTACGTCCGCCCGCTCGATGATCGGCTGCGCTCGATCGAGCTCTACCTGGAAGGCGTGCATTGCTTCGCGTGCATGTGGCTGGTGGAGCAGTTGCCGCGCCTGGCGCGCGGGGTGATCGAAGCGCGGCTGGATCTTCGCCGCAGCCTGGTTCGCGTGGTCTGGGACTCTCAGCAGATCGAGCTCTCGAGCGTGGCCGGTGCGCTGGACACGCTCGGCTACCCGCCGCACCCCGCGCGCGGCGTCTCGGCTCGGCAGATGCGCCGCAAGGAGGATCGCACCTACCTGTGGCGAATCGGCCTGGCCGGCGCCGCAGCAGGAAACGTGATGCTGCTGGCGTTCGCGCTGTACAGCGGCTCGTTCAGCCACATGGAAGCGGAATACTCACGGCTGTTCCGCTGGCTGAGCATGCTGCTGGGCGCGGGCGCGCTGCTCGGGCCCGGGGCGGTGTTCTTCCGCGGGGCATGGGGGGCGTTGCGCGCCCGCCGAGCGCATCTCGATCTTCCGATCGCGCTGGGGCTGGGAGCGGGAGGCATCGCCGGGGTCGTCAACACGGTGCTGGATCGCGGCGAGATCTACTTCGATTCGCTGACCGTGCTGGTGTTTCTGCTGCTGGTCGGCCGCTGGATTCAACGGATGCAGCAGCGCCGCGCCGCGGACGCCGTCGAGCTGCTTTTTTCGTTGACGCCGACCGCCGCGCGGCGGATCGAGGACGACGGGGTGCGCGAGGTGCCGTTGGAGTCCCTGGTGGCGGGGGACGAGGTGGAGGTGCGCGCCGGTGAGTCGATCCCCGCGGATGGCGAGGTCTCTTCAGGCGAATCCGACGTGGATCTGTCGCTGCTGACCGGCGAATCGCGCCCCCAACGGCTCGGTCCGGGCGATACGGTGGCCGCTGGGGTCGTCAACCTGAGCTCCGTGCTGCGCGTGCGCGTGCGCGCTACCGGAGCCGCCACGCGGCTCGGCCGCTTGATGCAACTGGTGGAGGAATCGGCCGCCCGCAAGGCGCCGATCGCTCAGACGGCGGATCGCATCGCCGGCGGGTTCGTGATGTTCGTGATTGCCGCCGCGACCACAACGCTGCTCGCGTGGTGGGCCAGCGGCTTTGAGCGTGCGATCGACAACGCGGTGGCGCTGCTGATCGTCGCCTGCCCCTGCGCGCTGGGATTGGCCACGCCGCTGGCGCTGGCGGCGACGCTCGGCCGAGCGGCGCGGCTGGGGATGCTGATCAAGGGCGGCGACGCGCTCGAACGGCTTGCGCGGACCGGCACGATCCTGCTCGACAAGACCGGAACGCTGACCGAAGGTCGCACGCGCCTGGCGCGCTGGGTCGGCGACACATCCGTTCAGCCGCTCGTCGCCGCCGTGGAGGCGCAGTCGTCTCACCTGGTGGCGCGGGCTTTGGTCGAGGGGTTGCGCGATGCGGCGTCGATCGCGGAGCCCGTCCAGGTTCGCGACGTCGTCCAGCACACGGATGGAGGCATCGAGGCGCTCGCCGGCGATCGTTACATCAGGATCGGCTCGCTTGCGTTCGCGGCGTCGCGCGGCGTGGCCGTCCCGGGCGATCTTCGCGCCGCCGTGCAGTCATGTCTGAGCGAAGCGTTGACGCCGGTGCTGGTCGCCGTAAACGGGCGTGCGGTGGCGCTGGCCGGCTTCGGCGACCCGCTGCGCAGCGATGCTCCCGTCGCGGTCGCACAACTCCGCGCGGCCGGATGGCACGTAGGCTTGCTCTCCGGCGATCACCAACAGGTCGTTCAGCGCGTCGCTCGACGACTGGATATCGCCGACGCGGACGCGCGCGGGGAGGTCGCACCCGAGCAGAAGCTCGCGATGGTGCGCGAGCTGGCCGAGCGAACGCCGATCGTCATGGTCGGCGACGGCGTGAACGACGCCGCGGCGCTCGCCGCCGCCTCCGTCGGCATCGCCGTTCACGGGGGCGCGGAAGCCAGCCTGGCGGCGGCGGACGTTTATCTGAGCCGGCCCGGGCTGACGCCCGTCATCGCATTGATCCACGCGGCCCGGCGGACCGTCCGGCTGATTCACCGGAACCTGCTCGTTTCGCTCGGCTACAACGCACTGGCGATGTCGCTGGCGGCCGGCGGGGTGTTGACGCCGCTGGTCGCGGCCATCCTGATGCCGATCAGCTCGCTGTCGATCCTCGGCCTGACGCTTGCCGCGCGCCCCTTCGGACGCAAACCGGCTCCGCCGCGCAGGCCGGGAGACGAACCTCGCGCGCCGCGGGCCGTTATCGCAACTGCGAGCCCGTCGTGAGCGTCATCTACATCGTCCTGCCGCTGGCCATCCTGCTCGCTTTCGCGGCGGTGCTGGCGTTCCTTTGGGCGCTGCGCGGCGGGCAGTTCGACGACCTCGACTCGCCCGCGATTCGCGTGCTCTTCGACGATGACCCGCCGGCGCGCGGCCGCGCGGGCAAAAGCGATGCCGCGGCCGGCGAGAAGCCGCGCCCGGCCGAGGGCAACACCACGACATCGGACAACGGAGCTGGGCCGCCGGCCCGGTGAGCCGCGCTCGTGCGCCGCTGAGGCCTTTCGCCGCGCGTTCAGCGCCGCAGCCGCCCCATCAGCGCGGCGAACTGATCGAACGTCAGCGCCTGCGGCCCGTCGCTGAGCGCCTTTTCCGGGTCCGGATGCATCTCGATCATCACGCCGTCGGCACCGACTGCGAGTGCCGCTTCGGTCATCGCCGGCACCCAACGCCGAACGCCGCACGCGTGCGACGGGTCGACGATGATGGGCAGGTGCGTCCGCTCGGCGGTGACGGGCACGGCACTGAGATCGAGCGTGTTGCGGGTGGCGGTCTCAAAGGTGCGGATGCCGCGCTCGCACAGAATCACCTGCTGATTGCCGTGCGCCAGGATGTACTCGGCGGCGGCGAGCCACTCGTCGATCGACGCCATCAGGCCGCGCTTGAGCATCACCGGACGATCGACGCGGCCAAGCTCCTTGAGCAGCGAGAAGTTCTGCATGTTGCGGGCGCCGATCTGGAGCACGTCGGCCTGCTTGGCGCAACGCTCGACGTCGGCGGGGTGCATGACTTCGGTGATGATCGGCAGCCCGAAGGCGCGGCCGGCCTCTTCGAGCAGGTCGAGCCCTTCGTAGCCGAGCCCCTGGAACTGATAGGGCGAGGTGCGCGGCTTGAAGCAGCCGCCGCGGAGGATGTCGCCGCCGGCTTCCTTGACCGCTTTGGCGCAGGTCATGATCTGCTCGCGCGACTCGACCGAGCACGGGCCGGCGATCACCACCGGGCGCTCGCCGCCGACCAGGACGTCGCCTACCCGGATGCGCGTGTCCTGCGGCTGGTTGGTGCGCGCCACGAGCTTGTAGGGCTTCTTCTCGAGCATCTGGAGGATCGAAGGATCGCCGGCGGCCGGGGCGGGCGGCGGCGGCACAGCCGGCGCGCGGAGGGGGCGCGGCTCGGCCGCGGCACGCGCCTCGCGCGTCGTTCGTGCCGGATACGAGCCGAGCACTTTCAGGAAGCTGCTGTGCGCGGCAAGCCCCTTGAGCGCGTCCTGCACGCGCGCGTCGGCGACGTTGCCGTCGAAATCCAGGTAGAACAGGTATTCCCAGGGCGTGCTCGGCCGCGGGCGCGACTCGAGCTTGCTCATGTTGAGCTGCTGCGCGTGCAGCACGGTCAGGCAATTCAGCAGCGCCCCTTCCTCGTGCCGCGTCGCCAGGATGATCGAGGTCTTGCAAGGAATCCGCGCGTCGAAGTTCATCGGCTCGCGCGCCACGACCACGAAGCGCGTGTAGTTTTCCTTCTGATTGGCGAGGTCGCGCCGCAGCACGTGCAGGCCGTACAGATGCGCCGCCTCCTCGCTGGCGATCGCCGCCTCCGAGAGGTCGCGATCCTGCGACAGCTTGCGGGCCGCCATCGCCGTGTCCGCGAAGCTCTCGACATGACAGTCCGCCAGCGTCCGCAGAAAGTCCGTGCACTGCGAAATCGCCTGCGGGTGGGAGTAGACCCGCCGGATGCTGGTGAGCGGAACGGGCTCGAGCGCGAGCAGGCAATGCTCGACCTTGAAGATCTCTTCGCCGACGAGCGCCAGGTTCATCTGCGCCAGAAGGTCGTAGGCTTCGTTGATCGAGCCCGCGGTGGTGTTTTCGATCGGCAGCACGGCGCGGTCGATCTGACCGTCGCGCACCGCTTCAAGCATCTCGCGGAAGGTCTGGAAGCCCTTGAGCGTCAGCTCGACGTCGGCGCCGCTGAAGTGCTTGAGCGTGGCCAGATGGCTGTAGGCGCCGTCGGTGCCCTGGTAGCCCACGTGCATCTGCTTGCGGCGGCTGACACCCTGGTTGTCGCGCTCGACCAGCCGCTGCTGCTGGCGTCGCATCGAATGGTCGAGCACCTCGCGAAACAAACGCGTGACGTAAAAGCGGTCCAGGCCCTCGGCGGAGGCCAGTTCCGCCACGCGCGAAAGCAGGTCCTCTTCGCGCTGCAAGTCGCGGAGCTGTGTGTCGCCGCCGCTTTTGACCTGACCGATCTGGTCGACGATTCGGTCGCGGGCGGCCAGGTCGGCGAGCAGGCGGCCGTCGAGGTCGTCGAGTTGAGCCCGGAGATTCTGTAGGTTTTTTTCCACGATTCGGTTCCGTGCGTCCGTCTAGAGTTTCTGTCCGCGGCGAGCTCCGCGGCCGGTTGGGACATTGTACGCGGCAGCCACCCCGGGATTCAGCGCGGATTCGAGGGTACGCGCGGAAGACGACGCCGGCCGCGACCGACAACCCAACGGCAGGAACGGCATGCATTATCAGGTCAGATACGGCGGCGTCCGTCTAGGGTCGCGCGGTGCGAGTCGCAAGCGTGAGCAGCGCCTGCCCGAAGCGCGATGCGCGCGGGAATTCGCGCTGCGCCCGGGCGAAGCGCTCCCACTCCGCAACTCCGAGCGCGGGAGGCGGGCTCAGTGTGGTAATGGTCGGCTGAGTGGAAACCGAGGCGGGTCCGCCGCGCGCGAAGTAGCCGCCGACGAAGGCGAGCGCGACGGCGGCGGCGAGCCCGAGCGCTCCGGCCCATCGCCGCCCAAACGGGTGGATTCGGCCGAGCGCGTGGCGGGTCGTGGAATCGCCGGCGAAGGGCGGTGAGAGCGACGCCGTCCGCAGCCGCGCCTCGGCCGGGTCGAGCAGCGACGAGCGGAGTGCGCGTTCCGCCATGAGCATGTCATCCAGCCTGGTCCGCAGGGTCGGATCGGCTGCCACGTCGCGCAGAAAGTTCGCCGACGCGAGCGTGTCCAGCTCGCGCCCGACGTAGTCCGCGGCCTGCTCAAGGAACTCCTGCTCAGTCACGTGCGACTCCTTTAAGGCTCTCGGCTGACAGGCGAGCGCGGATCGACGTCAGTCCGCGCGCGTAATGCGTCTTGGCCGTCGGGATCGAGATGCCGAGCTGCTGGGCAATCTCGCGAAACGTCCAGTCGTCAAACGTCTTGGCCAATACCACGAGCCGCTGCTGCTCGGGCAGTTCGGCCAGCGCCGCCCGCAGACGCTCGGCCTGCTCCGCCGCGATGAGATGATCCGCCGCCGCGGGCGCCGACGAGGCGACGGGCTCGGCACTTGTCTCTGCCGCGACGAAGTGCAGGCCCCCGGCGCGGGCCCGGCGGACCCGGTCGATCAGCCGATGCCCCGTCACGCGCCGCAGCCAGGCGATTGCGGCGCCCGGCTGCGAGAGACTGGGGCGCTCGCGCGCCGCGGTCAGAAACACGTCCTGCGTGACTTCGAGCGCTTCGTCGTGGCGGCCCGACAGCGCCAGGGCCCAGCGGTATACCCGCCCGCGAAACGCCTCGAACAGCTCGTCGATCGAGTAGCTCATGGTGACACGCAGCTCGGCCGCCGCGCCCCACACGGACGAACTCACGGCCGGCCGGCGCCCGAGCGGTCAACGCTGGTCGCCATCAGGACCTGCTCACGGTCCATCAGCGCCTTGGCGTCGAACTCCCAGACCACCGCGCCGTCTTCCACGCGGCCGTTGTGCGCGACCAGCTCGCCCGGCAGCTCAACCCGCACCACGAAGCGCTCGTCCTCGAGGTCGCTGGTGAGGTCGTGCCGCCGCGACTCCAGATCATACGACGCCAGAAACGTGTCGATCTCGCGCTGCGGGCGGTGCAGCTCGGACAGCGTGTGCGAAAGCAGCTCGCGCACATCGTGGATCAGCTCTTCGCTGAACTTCGCGATCCGCGCGTCGCGGGCTTCACTCTCCGGCTCTTCCAGCAGCCGGATGAACTCCTCGAGATCGGCATCCTCAAAGTGGCGGCGCACCTCCTGCTGAAGCCGTGGAGTGGTCTCGGCCGGCCAGGACAGGTCGGCGGCCTGCTCCGCGAGCATCACCAGCTCGCAGCGCTGCGACAGCTCGGTTTCACGCATGGCCTGCAACAGCGTCCGTTTCTCCTCCTGCGTGAGCTCGTCGGCGTTCTTGCCGCTCAGCGCCTGGGTCTGCTGCTCCAACCGCTGGCGGTGATACTCGAATTGCGCCAGGGCGCGCGGACTGTAGCCGCGGCGGAAATGGTAGTAGACGCCGTCGGCGCGCTTCTCGCGCGTCACCTCGGTGGGAAAGCGCAGCGCAACTTCGCGCGTCTCGTCGTCGGTCGCAAAGCTGTCCGGCAGCTCGGCGCCGGCGTCAAACGTGCGGTCCGCGGCCAGCACCAGCTTCTGCTTGTCGTCGTCTTCCTTCATCTGACGCGACACGTCCCAGCCGCCCGCCTCGGCCGGCATGGCGTCGCCGGCGTCGACGTCCGCAACGTCGCCTTCGAACGTCAGCTCGATTTCGACCTTCGCGTCCGGCTTGACGCGAATCGTCTCTTTGCGCTCCAGGCAGCCGGCCAGCAGCAACGTCGGCAGAGTCACGGCCAGCAGGCCTGCGAATCGGCGGTTCATGGCTTGATCCTCATCACGGGGTACCTGGCAGCGCGATGGATTCTCGGTCCCAACGGCCCGTCCACCCGCTTCTGATCATGGAAACGCAGCCCGCCGCCCGCCGGATGACATCCGGCTCGAAGAATCTGCAACGGGACCGCAATCGGCAGCCAGCCGGTCTCAACCCGAGGCAGCCGCCGCGGCCTCTGCCTCACCGATGGCCTGCAAGAGCGACCGAAAGAACGGCTCGACGTCGGTGACGACGCAGACGGTCTGGAACGAGCCCCGGTCGCCGAGCTTTGTGAGCACTTCCGGCGAGATGTCGACGGCGACGACCGGAATCCAGGCCGGCAGGATGTTGCCGGTCGCGATCGAATGCAGCCCGGTTGCGACCATCAGCACGAACCCGACGTCTTTGATCGCGGCGCGCATGCGGTCCTGGGCGTCCAGTACGTCGGTGATCACGTCCGGCAACGGTCCGTCGTCGCGCACGCTTCCCGCCAGCACAAACGGAATTCCGTGCCGAACGCAGGCGTGCATGATCCCGCCGGTCAGCTTGCCGCGCTCCACGGCGTTGGCGATGCTGCCGGCGCGGCGGATGGCGTTGATGGCGCGCAGGTGATGCTCGTGGCCGGCGTCGGCCAGCGTGGCCTTATCGATGTACACCCCCAGGCTGGTGCCGTACAGGTTGTGCTCGATGTCGTGCGTGGCCAGGGCGTTGCCGGCGAAGAGCGCATGAATGAAGCCGCGCTCGATCAGGTGCACGACGTGTTCGGACGCACCCGTGTGAACGATCGCCGGTCCGCCGACCAGCAGGGTCTTCCTGCCCGATCGCCGGGCCTCCACCATCTGAGCGGCACACTGCTTGATGATGGCGTACTTGGGCTTCTCGGTGGAGATTTCGGAAGCCATGAATTCGAAGACGCCCTTGGCTTTCTGGCGCTCGAAAGGCACGACTTTCACGCCGCGCCGGCCGCACACGAGGCGCTGCCCCTTGCGAATCCGCGCGACCGGCACGCAGTGAAAGCGGTTGGCCTGCGGATCATGCACGATTCCGCAGTCCATCTCCTGGTCCTGCACCTCGATCCACTTCCCGTTGTGCCGGATGAACGTCTGCTGGTTGGTGCTCGAATAGAACTCCTCCGGAAACGCCCCGTCGAGGTCGGCCGGCACGATCTCCGCATCGTCCGACTCGTGCCAGAGAGCGCCGTGCTGAGAGAGAATTGCGAGCAGGTCGCGCATTTCATCGAGCGACGCGGTGCCGACCTCGATGCGAGCGTGGCTCCGCTCCTGGCGCGTCAGACCAATGTGCACTTCGAGAATGCGGAACTCCCCGCCGAACGACAGGATGTCGTCCAGGACGGTGGCGAGCGTCTTGGAATCGATCAAATGACCTTCCAGCGTAACGACTTCGGACACCATGGCACGATCCCTGTGTCTGACGACCTCGAGCGGCGTTGGGGGTGAATGCGGCGGGCATCCTATGCGAGTGGAAACGGGCGGGCAAAACGCCACACCCGCCCCCGCCCCCGGCAAGAGTCCATCGGTTTGGTCGGTGCGGGAAAACACCCGCGCGGCGCGTGATTTTCCGCAGGCCCCGGTCGGAACCCCCTCGAAACGGCTCGTAACGCGATCACACACGCCAGCGGCGGGAGCGGACGGGCTCTGACGGCGGTTCGCCGGCCAGGAACTGGATCCCGAGACATTCTGACCCGGAAGCGCGTTCTGGTACGGCGGTTGCTTCCGCCGACTCGGGAACGGATGACGTCTCCAGCGTCTCTGGCGCAACCGCGCAAATTCAGGCCGGCATGCGCCTCTCGCCTCACCCAGGAGGGCGGGCATGATCGAAATCACCATTCACGGTCGCGGTGGACAAGGCGGAGTTACGCTCGCGAAGCTCGTCGCGACCACGTATTTCCTGAAGGGCGAGTACGCCCAGGCCTTTGGCGTCTACGCCGCCGAGCGCTCCGGCGCACCGCTTCAGGCGTACATCCGTATCGACCGCGCGCCGATCGTCAACCACAACCAGGTGCGCGCCCCGGACCACGTCGTCGTACTGGACCGCACGCTGATCAGCCCGAAGGTGGCCAGCGGGCTGAAGCCCGACGGCTGGCTGATTCTCAACTCGCCTGCCCCGCCCGAGAGTTTCGTCGAGATGTTCCCCGGCCGGCGCGTCGCCACGCTCGATGCAACCGCCATCGCCGTCCGCAACGGGCTCGGCACGCGCGCCGTTCCAATCGTGAACACGACCGTGCTCGGCGCAGTGCTGCGCGTGCTCCGACTCGCATGGAGCGACGTCGAGAAGGCGCTGGGACACGTGAAGTTCGGCGGACCGAACGTCAGCGCCGCACGGGAGGCGTTTGACGGCGTCCGCTCGGCCACGGTGGCGGGGAAGATCGTCGTCGCAGGCCCCGCGGCGACCGATGGACATGTCCCCGGGCTGTTCGACGAGCAGGTGGGCGAGCGGCCGCGAATTCACACCGGCAGTTGGGCCACCAGCGTCCCCGAACGCCGCACGCTGACCCCGCCCTGCAACGACGGCTGTCCGGCGGGCAACGACGTGCGCGGCTTCGTCCAGGCCGTTGCGCAGCACAACTACACCGAGGCGCTCGAGACGATTCTGCGCACCTCGCCGCTGCCGGGCGTCTGCGGACGCGTCTGTCCGGCACCGTGCATGCAGGCGTGCAACCGCAACACGCACGACGAGCCCGTGAACGTCCGCGAGCTGGAGCGCTACGTCTCCGAGCACGGCGCCTGGCCGCACCCGACCAAGCCGACCCGCGCGGAGCGCGTCGCCGTGATCGGCTCGGGCCCCGCCGGCCTGAGCGCCAGCTATCACCTGGCCCGCCTGGGCTACCCGGTCACGCTCTTCGAGCGCGATCACGAGCTGGGCGGGCTGCTGCGCAGCGGCATCCCGCGCTATCGCCTGCCGCGCGAGACGCTCGACCACGAGATCAGCTTCATTCTCCGGCACGGCGTCGAGGCGATCACGGATCGCGCCGTCAGCCGCGACGACTGGCTCAGGCTGACGCACGAGTATGCGGCGGTGTTCATTGCAACGGGGTTACAGCACTATCAGCGCCTCGATCTCGGACCTGATTCGAAGGGGATCGTCGAGGAGGGCCTGGTGTTCCTGGCGCGAACCTCAACGCGGCACGAGTCGCTGCGCGGCCAGCACGTGCTGGTGATCGGCGGCGGCAACACAGCCATCGACGCGGCCCGCACCGCGCGGCGGCTGGGCGCCGAGCACGTGCGGATCATCTATCGCCGCACGCGGGCGGAGATGCCCGCCATCGCGGAGGAAATCGACGAGGCGCTGGAAGAGGGGATCGAGCTGCATGAGCTGGTGGCGCCGCTGCGGATTCATCGCGACGACGTCGGCCCGCTGCTGACGTGCGGGCGCATGACGCTCGGCGAGCCGGATGCATCGGGCCGGCGGCGGCCGATTCCGCTGACCAGCGAGGACGCCCAGCTCGACTTCCGCGCCGAGAAGATCATCCTGGCGCTGGGGCAGTCGCAGGACCTGACGATTCTGCCCGAAGGCGCGACCCTCCGCGACGGCGAGCACCTGCTGGGCATGACGGGCGCGCCGGTGTTCTTCGGTGGCGACCTGAGCACGAACGAAGGCACCGTTACAGCGGCCATCGGGAGCGGCCGCCGCGCGGCCTGGCACGTTCACCGCACGCTGACGGGCGAGGACCTGTTCCCGCCGGCGCCAGCGCCTGTCGCGGGCATTCAGGAGATCCACCTGCACGCCTTCGGGCATCGGCCGGCCGAGCACGGGGAGCAGCTCGATCCAGTGGCGCGGCGCTTCAGTTTCGCCGAGGTGCGCGAGGGTTTGCAGGACGAGCCGGGCATCGAGCGGGCGCTGATCGAAGGGCAGCGGTGCTTCAGTTGCGGCGTGTGCAATCACTGCGACGCGTGCGTGCACTACTGCCCCGAGGCGGCGCTGCGGCGCGACGGGGACGTGCTGCACTTCGACTACGACTATTGCAAGGGTTGCGGCGTCTGCGCGTCGCAATGCCCGCGCGGGGTCATCTACATGACCGAGCTATGAAAGGAGATGCGTCGTGGCGCAAACGCTGGTCACGGGGAATTACGCCGCCGGCTACGCGCTAGCCCGCGCCGGCGAGGCGAACCGCCGGGCGCGCGGCTGCGTGGCCGGAGCCTATCCGATCACGCCGCAGACGGAGATCATCGAGACGCTGCGCGCGTTTCCGTTCACGAAGGGCCGGGTGATTCCGGTCGAGAGCGAGCACAGCGCGATGGGCGCGTGCATCGGCGCGGCGCTGTGCGGAGCGCGCAGCTTCACCGCCAGCTCCTCGAACGGGCTGGCGTACATGGTGGAGAACGTCTACGCCGCCGGTTTCTACCGTCTGCCCGTGGTGATGATCGCGGTGAATCGAACGCTGGGGCCGCCCTGGAACATCTGGGTGGACCAGGGCGACAGCCTGATGCTGCGCGACACGGGCTGGATCCAGTTCTACGTCGATTCTCACCAGGATCTGGTCGACACGATCCTGCTGGCGTTTCGAGTGGCCGAAGACGCGCGCATCCTCCTGCCGGTGCTGGTCTGCCTGGACGGCTTCGTGCTCTCGCACACGCAGATGGTGGTTGATCTGTTCGAGCAGGAGCAGGTCGACCGCTACCTGCCGCCCTGCAACATCCCGCACCAGTTGCGGGTCGATCATCCGGCGGCGATCGGCGGGCTGACCTGGCCGCGCGAGTCGGAATTCGAGCGGCGGCAAATGCAGGCGGCGATGGAGCGCGTTCCCGCGGTGCTCGAGGAAGCCCTGGACGAATTCGAAGCGATCTTCAAACGCCGTCCGGTCGGCGCGCTTTCCGTCGAAAGCGTCGAGGAGGCCGAAACGGTGCTGATCGCCAGCAGCACGATGGCGACCACAGCCCGGCAGGCGGTCCGCAAGCGGCGCGAGGCGGGCGACTCGGTCGGCCTGATCCGCTGCAAGATGTTCCGACCGTTCCCGCGCGAGGCGCTGGTCAGCGCGCTGCAATCCGCCAGCCACATCGGCGTGCTTGACCGGAACATTTCGCCGGGCTCGGGCGGCGTGTTCGGGCAGGAGCTGGCCGCGGCCCTGAACGGCCGGCTCGACGCCATTGTGCAGGACTACATGATCGGATTGTGCGGCGGGGACGTTACGCCCCTCGACATCGAGCGTGTCCTCGACGACCTCGAGCAGCGCGTCGCCGCCGGCGAACCCTGCTGGCAGGAGATTGGAGCATGAACCAAATGCACGAGTGCGGCGAATGCCGCGACACGTTGCTTCGGCCCGGCAACACGAACTGCGCCGGCTGCGGCATGTCCGTCGGCCTCCAGCTTCTGCACCAGGGGCTGGCCGGCGAAGTGCCGATCTTCTCCATCCCGGCCTGCTGCGCGGTGGTGGCCGTGGGGGCCTTCCCCACCAGCGCGTACGGCGCCCCGGTCGCCTCGTCCACTTTCGCGGGCGCGGCGGCGTTCGCCAGCGGCATGGCGTCCGTCGTGGGCATGAACAACGAGACGACGCCGGTGATCTGCTGGACCGGCGACGGCGGAACCTATGACATCGGCATCGCCGCCGTTTCCGCCGCCGCAGAGCGCAACGAAGACGTGCTCTACATCTGCTACGACAACGAGATCTACGGCAACACCGGCGGCCAGCGCAGCAGCGCCACGCCCGCAGGCGTCACCACCAGCACCACGCCCGCGGGAAAGTCCGAGACCAAGAAGGACATGCTGGCCATCATGGCGGCGCACCGGATTCCCTACGCCGCCACGCTTTCCATCGCCCACCGCGACGATTTCCTCCGCAAGGTGCGCTACGCGCGCCAGGTGCGCGGCTTCCGCTTCCTGCTGCTGCTGTCGCCCTGTCCGACTGGATGGAAGTCGGAACCCGCCGAGAGCGTCGATCTGATCAACGCCGCGGTGCGCTGCGGGCTCTTCCCGCTGTACGAGGTGTTCGACGGGCGGCGCTATCGAATCAATCAGCGCCCGGACGGCAGCGACGTCGCCGGGTACATCACCCACCAGCGGCGCTACTCGGGCGTGAAAGCCGACGTGGAGCCGCTGCGAGAGCTCATCCGCGACCAGTGGCACATTCTCAACGGCCTGGAGCAGGCGTTTCCGGCGTCCGCCGAGGAGGGCAGCCCGGCGTCGCAGATGCGACACGTGCCGGAGCTTGTTTCCGGCACCTAGCCGGGCGCGGTGCCGCTCAGTCCCGTGCCCGGATCGCACCCGACACGCGGCGGAGCGGGCAGCGCGGGCTTCCGGCCCGCTTTCGGAGGGCAAGCTGCCCGCGCTGCCCAGTCGGTAGCAACGAGTCGTTTCTGAAACGGCTCCAGAATACCCGAGTCGTTCGAATCAGGCGATCGGATCAGCCCGCCTGCGCCGCGCCGGTTTCCTTCTCGAAGCTTAGCACGTCGCCGTTCACGTCGACGACGATCTGGTCGCCTGGGCTGAACTCGCCCGACAGAATTCGCCGCGCCAGCGGGTTCTCGATGGCCTGCTGAATCAGCCGCTTGAGCGGACGGGCGCCGTACACGGGGTCGTACCCGTCCCCCGCCAGATGGTTCTTGGCGGCGTTCGTCAACGTCAGCGTGATGCCGCCGCCCAGCGCCACCGCGGCGCCCAGGCCTGAACGGGCGCCCGCGGCGGCGCCGACACCCTCCGCGCCCAGGCCCGCCAGCCGCCGCTGCAGGATCGCGACCTGGCGATCGACGATGCCGCGCAGGTGCTCGCGGTCGAGGCGGTGGAAGATCACCACCTCGTCCACGCGGTTGATGAACTCCGGGCGGAAATGCCGCTTGAGGTCGTCGCGCACGCGCATGGCGATCTCGACGTCGGTCGCGCCGACCTCGCTCATCTCCTGGATGTGCTGGCTGCCGATGTTGCTGGTCATCACGATGATCGTGTTGCGGAAGTCGACCGTGCGGCCGTGGCCGTCGGTCAGGCGCCCGTCATCGAGCACTTGCAGCAGCACGTTGAACACGTCGCGGTGCGCCTTCTCGATCTCGTCGAGCAGCACAACGCTGTACGGCCGGCGATGAACCGCCTCGGTCAGCATGCCGCCCGCTTCGTAGCCGACGTATCCCGGCGGCGCGCCGATCAGGCGTGCCACCGAGTGCGGCTCCATGAACTCGCTCATGTCGACACGGATGTGCGCCGCCTCGTCGTCAAACAGCAGCTCCGCAAGGGCCTTGCACAGCTCGGTCTTGCCCACGCCGGTCGGTCCCAGAAACAGAAACGAGCCGATCGGGCGGTGCGGATCGCTCAGGCCGGCGCGCGAGCGGCGGACGGCGTCGCACACGGCGCGCACGGCCTCGTCCTGTCCGACGACGCGTTCGTGCAGGCGCTGCTCCATGCGCAGCAGCTTCTCCTTCTCGCCTTCGAGCAGGCGCGAAACCGGCACGCCGGTCCACTTGCTGACGACCTCGGCCACCTCCTCGCTGGTGACCTCCTCGCGCAGCAACCCGCGGCCCTCGCGATGCAGTTCGCCGAGCCGCGCTTCCTGCTCGCGCAGCAGCTTCTCGTGCTCCGGAATCTCGCCGCGCTCGATCCGCGCCGCCGCGCCCCAGTCATAGGCGCGGCGGGCCCCGTCGAGATCGCGCCGCTTTGCGTCCAGCTCGGTCTTGATCGCCTTGATGCGGTCGATGACGGCCTTCTCGCTCTGCCACTGCGCGGTCAGCGCCGCTTCGCGCTCCTTGAGGTCCGCCAACTCGCGCTGTACGGCCTCAAGCTGGCGGCGGCTGCCTTCATCGCGCTCCCTGCCGAGCGCTTCGCGCTCGATCTCCGACTGCGCGATGCGCCGCCGCAGCTCATCCAGTTCGGCCGGCAGCGAGTCGTTCTCGATCCGCAGTCGGCTGGCGGCCTCGTCGATCAGGTCGATCGCCTTGTCCGGCAACTGCCGGTCGGTGATGTAGCGCTGGCTGAGCGCGGCGGCCGCGACCAAGGCGGCGTCCTGAATGCGCACGCCGTGATGCGCGTCGTAGCGCGGCTTCAGCCCGCGCAGGATTGCGATGGTGTCCTCGACGCTCGGCTCGCCTACGAAGATCGGCTGGAAGCGCCGTTCGAGCGCTTTGTCTTTCTCGACGTGCTGGCGATACTCATCCAGCGTAGTCGCGCCGATGCAGCGCAGCTCGCCGCGCGCCAACGCCGGCTTGAGCAGGTTGCCTGCGTCGACCGCGCCTTCGGCCTTACCCGCGCCGACCACCGTGTGCAGCTCGTCGATGAACAGGATCACCTGCCCGGCCGATTCGATCACCGCGTTGACCACCGCCTTGAGGCGCTCCTCGAATTCGCCGCGGAATTTCGCGCCCGCGATCAGCGCGCCCATGTCCAGCGCGACCAGGCGCTTGTCCTGGAGCGCCTGCGGCACGTCGCCGGCGAGAATGCGCTGCGCGAGCCCCTCGACCACGGCCGTCTTGCCGACGCCCGCCGCCCCGATCAGCACCGGGTTGTTCTTCGTCCGCCGCGCCAGCACCTGCATGCAGCGGCGGATTTCCTCGTCGCGTCCGATCACCGGGTCGAGCTTCCCGGTCCGGGCCATTTCGATCAGGTCGTGGCCGTAGCGTTGCAGCGGCTCGTAGGTGTCTTCAGCGCCAGGCGACGTGATCGGCGCGTTGCCGCGCACCTGCTTGAGGGCCGCCAGCAGGTCGTCGCGCCGAATGCCGTTGACTTTCAGAATCTCGGCCGCGTCCGAGGCGACGTCGCACAGCGCCAGCAGCATGTGCTCGCTGGCGATGTACTGGTCCTTCATTCGGCGCGCCTCGGCGTCGGCCTTCTGCAACAGCTCGACAAAGCTTCGGTGTGCGGAAAGCGAGGCGCCGGTCTGGCGGGGCAGGCGCCGCAACTCGCTGTCGGTCATCGCGCGAATCTGGGAAACGCGCCCGCCGGCCTTCTCCAGCAGAGGCACGGCGCCGCCGTCGGCCTCCGGGCTCAGCAACGCCGACAGCAGATGCAGGGGCGTCACTTCCGGATTCCCGGCGCTCTGCGCGGCTAGCTGGGCGCGTTGGACGGCGTCGGCGGCCTTGATCGTAAAGCGGTCGGCTTGCATCGGCTGCTGCACCCCCTGAATCGCGGGCGGGGCCGCGCGGCGGCGGCGGGCCGCTGCCGGCACGCATGGAGCGGCCCGCGATCGCGCCGGTCCGTAGCACCGCAGGCAAGTTGCGTACCGCTGCGGTCGCGCAGGCCAGGCTGCATCCGCGGTGGATGTTACGGGCAACACGACGCGAGCCGCGGTGCCAAATTGGCACGGACCGGGGTTGGAATCCGCCGAACGGGAGAATCAGGGTCTCCGGGAGATTTCGAAATAAGGCAACAGCCGCGCGTGCAACTCCGCCGTCCTCCAGGTGGCGAGCAATCACGAGCCGGGCGGGTTCGTGAGGTTGCCAGCACACCTCGCATTGGGAGACAAATCATGCGTTCGAATCCGATGCCAGCGAATGCCTCGCGGGAGAATCTGAGTCACCCCGCAATGCGGTCGTTCCGATGGCTGGTGGGCGCGGCGGTTGCCGCGGCTGCCGTGCCGGCGATGGCCCAGATGACATTCTCGATCGACTACCAGGGCCCCCCGATCAGCTTCCCGGACGCCTGCGTCGGCGGCCCGCCTCTGACCGAAGGCGACATCCTGCGGACGTTCACGGGGTTTCCGATGCCAGGACCGGCGCCGAGCCCGTGCATTATGATTGGAGCCGGCCCCGGCGGGCTGGGTCTGCCGCTCTGGCCAGCGACGGTGGGGCATCCGCCGGGAATACCCGGCTTCGTCGAGGTCGACGCGATCTCGTACGGGCGCGAGCGCCCGCTGCGCCGACCGCCGGGGCCGCAGGCATATACCTGGTACTTCTCCGTGGATGAGTTCTCGACCGGCGTACCGATCGGACCGGCGCCGGACGTCTTCAGCGAAGGGTTCTTCGGCAGCATGGAGGCCTCGGCGGACATCTTCACCGACACCGGCGTGGGTCCCGGGCCGCTTTGCGGCGTCGCCTTCCTGCCGAGCAGCGACAGCATCGACGGCGATGGACTGTTTCCCTTCGGTGCGCCGGGTCTGGGGCTGATGGAACCGAACCCGGCGGGACCGGGCGTGCCTGACCCGGGGACGAATCTGGATGGCCTGGACATCGATACGCTCACGACTGCGCCCGGCCTGTTCCCGGTCTATTTCTCGCTCGACGCGGGGTTCTTTGATCCGATGGAAGGTATGCCGAACACGGCCTCGGCGCTGGGCAACGGCCTTGGCGTCGGCGGCGACGTATACGTGACGATGGCACCCGGCGCATTCCCGATGCTCTTCGCGCCGGCTATGATGTTAGGGCTGGACCTCTTCGGTCCGGACACCGACGACCTCGACGCGCTTGTGCTCTGGGAAAACGGCACCGGCGTGTACGAACCCACGCCCGGTCCCTTTGGCTGGCTCGGCGGGGCCGACATGTTGTTGTTCTCGGTTCGCCGCGGCTCGGCCATCATCGGCATGCCCGATTCGCTGTGCGGGATGCCGATCGACGCCGGCGATATCCTGCTGCCTCCGCCCGTCGCCGGAATGCCTCCCGGCATCTGGATTCCGGCCGAGGCGCTCGGCCTGGCGACGTTCCGCAGCGGAACGATGTTCACCAATGACGATCTCGACGCCCTGGACGTGACCTGCACGCTGGTTGCCGATCTAAACCTCGACAGCGTCGTGGACCTGATTGACCTGTCGATGCTGCTGGCGAACTTCGGCTGTGCGGGGCCGGGCTGCGTGGGCGACATCAACTTCAGCGGCAACGTGGACCTGATCGACCTCTCGATTCTCCTGTCCCAGTTCGGCGCCTCCTGCTGACGCACGGGCCGCTGATGTCCGGGCACGCGGCGGGCGGAGATCTCCGCCCACCGCGGCCTTTGTTTCGGCATCTCGCAATTGAAGAAACACGGCCGGCCCGCGCCCCAACGCGCCGGCCCGGCCCTTTTGCCGGAAAAAGCGCCACAGGTCGAGGTTGGTCATCGGTGCGGCCGACGACTCCGGATCTATCGCCCGGCGTCGGCGCGCGCCTGATCGCGTCTAGCGCCGCCGCAGGCCGAGGACCGCGCCGATCGCGAGCAGGGCCAAGCTGCTGGGCTCAGGCAGCACGTCGAAGAAGCGTCCGGAAACGCCCGAGAGGATGGTGGTGTTGGTTCCATCCGAGGGGTCGTAGCTGAACACGCCGCTGCCCGTGCTGTACATGATGTTGCCGTTGCCGAGCTGGATGACGCCGCGGTTGCCGGTGCCGACCGCGTAGTAGTTGATCTGCACGCCGGAGCTGTTGTACTCATAGATGCCGATCGGCGAGCTGAAGCCCGCGGCGAGCACGCTGCCCGAGTGGCTGATCGCCATCTGCTCCGGGAAGTCGATGCCGCTGACGCCGTCGGAATTGTGGAAGGTGGACAACCACGTGCCGGCGTAGCCGTGCGTTTCCAGGTCCTGGCTGTCGATGTCGTTGACCAGCAGGTTGCCGTTGTAGTTCAGCACGTCGAACGGATCGCCGGAGGCGTCGTCGCCGACGGTGAACGATCCCGTGATCGAGTTGGTCAGCGTGCTGACGGTGATGACGGATTCGCCGGGGGCGCCGTTGCCGGTGCCGTTGTTGGACACGTACACGGTGTTACCGACGACCTCGATGCCGCGGACGTTGTCCATCCCGCCGCTGGCGCCGCCGCCGATGTTCCCCAGCCAGGTGGTGCCGTCGAGGGTCCAGCGCGAGAGGTGATCGGAAACCTGGTCGGAGACCCAGATCTCGCTGCCGACAACGATCGCATTGATCGGCGTGTTCGGACCGGCCGGCGCCAGGTCGATGTAGTTGGCGTTGAGCAGGTGTCCGTCGAAGGTGTCGAACAGCATCACCTTGTCGGATGTCGAGTCGGGCATCATGATCTGCGCGGATGCGAACGCCGCCCCGCCGATGCTGAGCGCACCCAGAATCAGAAACTTCTTCACGTGGTCTCCTCCCGGTATTGAATGGCCCCGGAACCGACGAGCTGCCCGCCCTCGTAGGACGATGCCGACGAAGCGCAGCACAACGAGCCGCGCTGCCGGTCGAACGAGGGGTCGTTGGGATCAGACGCCCAATGGCTGTCCCGGGATCCGGCGAAATGCCGGCCGGGCGCCCGTTGCTCCTGTTCCCGCATAATGTGCGGAATGCAAAGGCCATGTCAACGAAAATCTTCTTACGGGGGCGGCTTTCTTCCCGTCGCAATCCAACGCGCCGGGCTTGACATTGAAGGTGGAGTGCATAAACTGCCGATAGTTATGATTTATTCACAGGTGCGGGCATGAGGCACAAGATCGACCGGCAGGCGGCGCTTCAGCGGCTTGTCCGCACGCAGACCGTCGGGAGTCAGGACGAGATGGTCATTGAGCTCCGCAGGCTGGGCTTTGCGTCAACGCAGGCCAGCATCAGTCGCGACGTTCGCGAGCTGGGGCTGGTGAAGCTGCACGGCCGCTACCGCACCCCGGCCCAGATTTCGGTCCCTCAGGCCGGCCCCGGCGCACCCGGACCGGGCGGGTCGGACAACGGTTTAATCACCGGAGTCGAGCCGATCGGCGCCAATTTCGTCCTGCTGCGGACCCCCCCGGGCGCAGCCAGCGCCGTCGCGGCCAATCTCGACCGCCGCGGCCTTGCCGAGATCGTCGGCACCATTGCCGGGGACGACACCGTCCTGGTGGCCGTCCGCAGCCGGGCGGCCCAGGGCCGCGTGCTCCTGTCCCTGCGCACCCTCAGCGCCAAGCGATGATCGTTCTCTCAACCTGACCTGTGCCCCCGAAGCGCGCCGATCGCCCGCGCCCGATGGAGATTCGAAGCGAGATGAAGCAGAAAGTCGTACTGGCCTACTCCGGCGGACTCGATACCAGCTACTGCGCCGTCTGGCTGCGCGAGCAGGGCTGGGACGTGCACACCGTCACGGTGCAGACCGGCGGCTTTGAGCCCGCCGAGCTCGCGGAGATCGAGCAGCGCGCCCGGTCCGCGGGCGCAGCCAGCCATCTCACGCTCGACGCGCGCCGCGAGCTGTTTGACGACTCCTTGCGCTACCTCATCTTCGCCAATGCCCTGCGCGGCGACACCTACCCGCTGTGCGTCTCGGCCGAGCGCATGGTGCAGGCGCGGCGCTGCGCCTTGCACGCGCGCGAGATCGGTGCGGCTGCGTTGGCACACGGCTCCACCGGCGCCGGCAACGACCAGGTGCGCTTCGACCTCGCCTTTCGCGTTCTCGCGCCGGGAATCAACGTACTCACTCCGATCCGCGATCAAGCGCTCTCGCGCGAGCAGGAGAGCGAGTTCCTCGCGCGCCACGGCGTCCGCGTGCCGCCCAAGACCACGCGCTACTCGATTAACCGCGGTCTGTGGGGCGCCACGATCGGCGGCGCCGAGACGCACACCAGCGACGGAGTGCTGCCGGAGAGCGCTTACCAGCTCACCGCGCCCGCCTCGCTGTGGCCGGGCCAGCCCGAGACGCTGCGGCTGCGCTTCGAGCGAGGCATTCCGGTGGCGATCGACGACGAGCGGCTCGATCCGGTCGGCTTGATCGAGCGTCTCAACCGCCGGGCCGGGCGGCACGGCGCCGGCCGCGGCATGCACGTCGGTGACACCATCCTGGGAATCAAGGGGCGCGTGGCCTTCGAGGCGCCGGGCGCTGTCGTGCTGATCCAGGCCCACCGCGAACTCGAGAAGCTCGTGCTGACGCGCGCCCAGTTGTTCTGGAAGCGAACCCTGGGCGATCTCTACGGCGGCATGCTGCACGAGGCGCGCGGCTTCGACCCGCTGATGCGTGACCTCGAGGCGTTTCTGCAATCGTCGCAGCAGCGCGTCAGCGGCGACGTGCAGGTGCGGCTGTTCGCCGGACAGGCCGCGGTGCTCGGCGCGAACAGCCCGCATTCGTTGCTGGGCGCGGGGGCGCGCTACGGCGAAAGCAGCGCCCTGTGGAGCGGCGCGGAGGCGGCGGCGTTCAGCAAGCTCTACGGCACGCAGGAGCAACTGCTGGCCGCGCTGGCCGAGAAAGGAGATGCCGATGCGAGTGCGCGTTGACAAGATCGCTTCGTCCACCGGCAACGTGCCGCTGCGCCAGGAGCTGCGGCTGAGCGACCAGATTCCGGCCCGCGAGGGCTTCATCGTCGCCGGCCGCATTCACGGCGAGAAGTCGGTCTACAACACGCTGGAAGACCCGCACGGCCGCATGGTTCCGCTGCACGACGGCGACGTCATTGTCGGCGTGCTGGGCCGGCGCGAGGCGCTGCGCGGCTATTCCGGATCCGTGCCAGCGCAGGTTCGCGCCGGCGATCGGCTCCAGGTGCTGAACCTGGGCGGCGTGATCGGTCAGTGCGTCTCGATCAACCCTGATCTCGGCCGGCCCTTCGACCTCGAGCTCCTCGGCGCGGTGCTC
>CAYXIO010000022.1:39327-60902 GCA_964465125.1 uncultured Planctomycetales bacterium
GACCGCAACGGCGTTCCGGCGCACATCGGGATGAACGCGATCGCGCCGGGCGCCGGGCCGCTGCCGACTGTGCCGACCGTCTACGTCGCCGGCACGTGCATGAACGCGGGAAAAACCTCCGCGGCCTGCCAGCTCATTCGCCAGCTCGCGCGGCGCGGGCATACCGTCGGCGCCTGCAAGCTGACCGGCATCTCGCTACGGCGCGACACGCTGCAAATGAGCGACTACGGCGCGGCGCTGGCCGTCTCGTTCAACGAGGCCGGCGTCGTCGCCACCAATCCCCAGAACGCCGTCGCGGTCACGCGCACCCTGCTGGCCCACGTCGCGCGGCGCGGCGTCGACGTGATCGTCGCGGAGCTGGGCGACGGGCTGTTCGGCGAGTACGGCGTCGCGCAGATTCTGGAGGAGGTCGAGCTGCGCGAGCGCGCCGACGTGCTCGTGCTGTGCGCGAACGACCCGGTCGGCGCCTGGGGCGCGCAGCGGTTGCTGGAGGAGCGCTACCAGCTCCGCATTTCGGTCGTGTGCGGGCCGGCCACCGACAATGACGTCGGAGTGCGCTTCATTAGGAAGCAGCTCGGTCTGCCGGCCATCAATGCGCGAACGCACGGCTCCCGGCTTGGCGAGTTCGTCGCCGAGCAGCTTGATGCGCGTCTGGCTCGGTGCCCGGCATGAGCACGGAGATTCGCGTCGCCATCCTGGGTGGAACCGGATACATCGCCGGCGAGCTGTTGCGGCTGCTCGCGCAGCATCGGCACGTTCGCGTGACCAGCGTCTGCTCGGGCTCGGCGCGCGGCCGGGGCTTGGCCGACGTGCATTCGCATCTGCGCGGGTTCTACCCGCAGTCGTTTGATGCGGAGCCGAATCTCGAGTCCCTGTGCGACCGGCCGCGCGGCGTGCTCGTCTCGGCGCTGCCGAGCGGTGAAAGTGCCGCGGCGATTGCGGCACTGCTGACGGCGGCGGAGAAGAGCGCCGGCACAACCGCCCTGAGAGTGATCGACTTGTCGGGTGATTTCCGGCTGAGCGACGTCGAGACGCATCAGCGCTGCTACCCGGAGACGCCGGCGCTGACCGAGCTGCGCAGGCGGTTTGTCTACGGAATGCCCGAGCTGACGCGCGATGCGTTGCGCGGCGCCCGGCTGGTGAGCAACCCGGGCTGCCTTGCGACCGCGGCGATCTTGGCGCTCGCGCCGCTGACCTCGCGGGGGCTGAAGGGGCTGGTCGCGATCGACGCGCGGACCGGCTCGTCCGGCGCCGGCCGCCAACTCAAGGACAGCACGCACCATCCGACGCGGCATGCGGACTTCCGCGCGTATCGCCCGCTGGCGCACCAGCACGAGCCGGAGATTCGCCAAGCGCTGGGCGACCCGCTCGGCGAGCGCCTCGCGACCAGCTTCGTCGCGCACAGTCTGCCCGTGGCGCGCGGCATCTTCGTCACGGCGCATGCCCTGCTGAGCGAGCCGATCGAGTCCGCCGCCCTGCGAGCGCACTACCAGGCCTTCTTCGCCAAGAGTCCGTTCGTGCGGCTTCGGGACGAAACCCCGACGCTCCAGGACGTCGTCGGCTCGAACTTCTGCGACTTGGCCCTCGCTGCGCGCGGTCGACAGGTCGTGGTCATGGCGGCGCTCGACAACCTGGTGAAAGGCGCCGCGGGAACCGCGATTCAGAACCTGAATCTGATGTTCGGCCTTCCGGAGACGACCGGCCTGTGGCAGCCGTCGCTGCGGCCCGTGTAGGAGATGCCTTGAGCGCCCCGAGCCTGATTGAAACCTATCCGCCCTTCCCGTTCACGCTGGTGAGCGGAGCCGGAAGCCGTGTCTGCGACGGCGACGGTCGGGAGTACCTGGATCTCTACGGCGGGCACGCGGTGGCGCTGCTGGGTCAGGCGCATCCCGGCGTTTCGCAGGCGCTGAGCGCGCAGGCCGACCGGCTGAGCTTCTATTCGACCGCGGCAACGCTGGAGATTCGCAGCCGCGCCGCCGACCGCTTGTGCGCGTTTGCGGGCGCAGGTCTGGGGCACGTCTTCTTCTGCAACAGCGGCGCCGAGGCGAACGAGAACGCGCTGAAGCTGGCGATTCAGCAGACGGGCCGCACGCGCATCGCGGCGCTGCGCGGCGCGTTTCACGGACGCACGCTGCTGGCCCTGGCTGCGACCGACAACGCCCGGCTGCACCAGCCGTTCAAGGACGTGCTGCCCCCGGTTACGCGCCTCGCGCCGGAATCGGCCGCAGACCTGGCCGAGATCGACGCCCGCACCGCGGCCGTGATCGTCGAGCCGATTCAGAGCATGGCGGGCGTGGTGGCGCTCAGCCCGGAGTATTTGAGCGCGCTGCGCCGCCGCTGCGACGAACTCGGCGCCTGGCTGATCTACGATGAAGTGCAAACCGGGATGGGCCGGCTGGGTCGGCCGCTCGCGGCCGGCGACCATGGCGTGTCGCCCGACGTCGCCACCCTCGCCAAGGGCATGGCCAACGGCGTGCCAATCGGCGCGGTCTTGATGACGCCGCACATTGCGCAGCGCGTGGAAACGGGCGATCTCGGCAGCACGTTCGGCGGCGGACCGCTGGCCTGTGCGGCGCTGCTCGCTGTGCTCGACGCGATTGGGCAGGAGCATCTGCTCGCGCACGCGGAGTCGTTCGGGCGGCGCGCGGCGCGCGTGCTGAAGGTCGGCCCGGTGGCGGAAGTGCTCGGCTGCGGCTGCCTGCTGGGACTGCGGCTGAGTCGTCCGGCGAAAGAAGTGCAGCAGGCGCTGCTGGAGCGCCGCATCATCGTGGCCACAAGCGGCGACCCGCACGTGATTCGGCTGCTGCCGCCGATCAACACGCCTTTGAACGTCCTGGATGAGCTGGCGGACGCGCTGCGGCACATAGACGCCGGGTGCGAGGAGTAGCGAGTCATGCGGCACTGGTTGAGCATGTTGGACTACGAACCGAGCGAGCTGGCCGAGCTGATCCGCACGGCGCGCGAGCTCAAGGCCGGCCGAGCCGTGTCGGCGGCCGAGGCGCTCAGCCGCCGCACGCTCGTGATGGTCTTCTTCAACCCGTCGCTGCGCACGCGCACCTCGTTCGAAGCGGCGATGCTCCGATACGGGGGCCACGCGATCACGCTGTCGGTCGGCGGCGACACGTGGAAGCTCGAACATCGCGACGGGGCGGTGATGGATTCGGACGCCGCCGAGCACGTGCGCGAAGCCGCGCCGGTGCTGAGCCGCTACGGGGACCTGATCGCGGTCCGGGCGTTTGCGGCGATGAAGAGCGCCGCGGAGGATGCGCGCGAGACGCTGATCCGGTCCTTTGCGCGCTTCGCGACCGTCCCGCTGCTCAACATGGAGTCGGCGATCGAGCACCCCTGCCAGGGCATGGCGGACTGGATGACGGCGGACGAGTTGCTCAAGGGAGCGCGCGGCAAGCGCTTCGTGCTGAGCTGGGCGCCGCATCTCAAGCCGCTCCCGTTGGCGGTGCCGCACTCGGCGGTGCTGGCCGCGGCGGCGGCGGGCATGCACGTCGCCCTCGCGCATCCGAAGGGCTACGACCTCGACGCGGCCATCCTGGATCGCGCGCGCGGCTGGTGCAGTGCCGCGGGCACGAAGCTGGAAATCACGGACGATCAGCGCGGCGCGTGCCGCGGCGCGGACGTCATCTACGCCAAGAGCTGGGGCGCGACCGGCCTGTATAGCAACGCGGCGGCGCAGCAGGAGGACATGCGGCGCCTCGCTGGCTGGCGGGTCCGCGCCGCACTGCTCGGCGAGCGGGCGCTGCTGATGCACTGTCTGCCCGTCCGGAGAAACGTGGAAGTCGCCGACGACGCTCTCGATCACCCGCGCTGTGCGGTGGTGGATGAAGCGGAGAACCGCATGTGGGTGCAGGCTGCGGTCATGAGCGCGCTCGTGCCGCGCGGAAAGGAGTAGCTCATGCACGTGCAAACGACGCTGGGAGCGCTGAGAACGGCGATTCCCTACATTCGCAACTACCGCGGCCAGATCTTCGTCGTGAAGCTGGGAGGCGAGCTCTGCGCGCCGGGCCGCGTGCTCGAAAACCTGACCGATCAGCTCAGCCTGCTGCACCAGCTCTCCATCAAGCTGGTGATCGTGCACGGCGGCGGGCCGCAGGCCACCGCGCTCAGCCGCCAGCTCGGACTTACGCCCCAAGTCGTCGCCGGCCGGCGCGTCACTGACGCGGGCACGCTCGACGCCGTGAAGATGGCCTTCGCGGGAACGCTGAACACAGACCTCGTGGCGGCGCTGCAAGCGGCGCACGTCAGCGCGGTCGGGCTGTCCGGGATCGACGCGGGAATGGTCCTGGCGCAGCGCCGCGCGGTGCAGTCGCTGCACGACCCGTCGACCGGCGAGAATCGCGTGGTCGACTTCGGCTTCGTCGGCGACATCCGCGAAATCCGCACCGACCTGCTGCGCAGCCTCCTCGACGGAGGACGCGTTCCGGTGATCTGCTCGCTGGCCGCCGACCAGCGCGGGCAGGTGCTCAACGTCAACGCGGACACGCTGGCGGCGGAGCTCGCCGTCGCGCTCGGGGCCGCCAAGTACTTCGTCGTCAGCAACGTCGACGGCGTGCTGCGCGACATCCAGGACCCGACCACTCTGCAATCCTATCTTGACGTTCAGCAGCTCAACGAGTTGGTCGACAGCGGCGCCATCAGCGGTGGCATGCTGCCCAAGCTTGCCGCGGGCATCCGCGCGCTGCGCGGCGGAGTGCCGCGCGTCCACATCGTCAACGGCCAGACGACCGACGCGCTGCTGTGCGAGGTGTTCACCAACGAGGGCTGCGGAACGCTGCTGGTCGCGCGCCAGCCGCCGCGGGGCGACCCTGCGCCCGACACCGCACTGACGGCGGACGAGCAGCGCTCGTCGCAGGCGGTCGCCTCGGCATGATCGACCGGCTCGCCCAACTCGTGTCCATTCGCAGCGTCTCGCGCGAGGAGCACGCCGCGGCGGACTACGTCGCGGCGCAGCTCGCCAGCGCCGGCCTCGCGGTGCAGCGCGATGGCAACAACGTCTGGTGCGAGTTCGGCGACGCGCCGCGCCCGCGGCTGCTGCTCAACTCGCACCTCGACACCGTTCCGCCGGGAAACGGCTGGAGCGCCGATCCCTGGACGCCCCGGCACGAAGGCGATCGGTTGATCGGGCTCGGCGCCAACGACGCGAAGGGCTGTGTGACCGCCATGATCGCCAGCGCGACCCAGCTTCACGCAGCGTCGCGGCGCGGCGAGCGGCTCTCCGGCACGCTCGTGCTGGCGCTCACCGCGGAAGAGGAAACCAGCGGGCGCGGACTGTCCACCGTCGTGGAGCGCCTGGGGCCGCTCGATGCGGCATTGGTCGGCGAGCCGACCGGGCTGACGCCGATGATCGCGCAGCGCGGGCTGTTGATTCTGCGTGGCGTGGCGCACGGTAAGACGCGTCACCCGGCGAACACACCCCCGGAGACCGCCGACAACGCCGTTCAGACCGCCGCGGACGATCTCGTGCGTCTGCGGAGCTTCGATTGGGGGCGGGTCCACCCGCTGCTGGGCCGCTGCCACGGGCACGTGACGCGCATCGACGGGGGGATTGCGAACAACGTCATCCCGGACCGGTGCGAGTTCACGCTCGACATTCGTACCGTGCCGACCGAGACGCACGCATCGCTGCTCGACCGGTTGCGCGCCGCGCTGTCCAGCGAGCTGGCCGTTCACAGCGACCGGCTGGAGCCGGTGGAGACGAGTCCGGAGAGCCGCATCGTCCGCGCGGTTCGACGAGCCTTGCCCGACACGCGGCCCGCCGGCAGCCCGGCCATGAGCGACCTGGTGTTTCTGCGGGGCACGCCGGCCGTGAAGGTCGGTCCGGGGCAATCCGCCCGCTCGCACACGCCTGATGAGTACGTTTGCGCGTCCGAGCTGAACGCCGGCGCGGAGGCCTACGCCCGGATCGTCCGCGAGTATTTCCGCCTGGCTGCTTCGGAGGGTTCGTCATGAGCGGCAGCGCGTCCCGTCTCTGGGAAAAAGGCGACCGGCTGGATGAGCTGGTGCATCGCTTCACGGTCGGCGACGACCCGGCCTGCGATCGCCACCTCGTGCATTGGGACTGCCTGGGCTCGGCCGCGCACGCGCGAACGCTGGTCCGCGCGGAGATTCTCAACCAGACCGAGCTCCAGCATTTGCTCGCCGGATTGGCGGATATCGACGCCCTGCATGCCCAGGGACGCTTCGAGATCGCGCCCGAGCTGGAGGACTGCCACACCGCGATCGAGTCGTTCCTGGTGCTGCGGCATGGACCCAGCGGAGCGAAGATTCACACCGGCCGCTCACGCAACGACCAGATCGCGGTCGCGATGCGTCTGTTCATGCGCCGCCAAGCGCTGGATTGGTTGGACGGGCTTCAACGGTTGCTGACGACGCTATTGGCACGGGCGGAGCGGGACGGACAGACGCCGATGCCCGGGTACACGCACATGCAGCCGGCGATGCCCTCCAGCGTGGCCCAGTGGCTGCACGGACTGGCGGAAAGTGCGCTGGAGCAGGTTCGCGCCGGGGTCGACCTGCTGGACCGGCTGGATGCTTGCCCGCTGGGAACGGGCGCGGGCTTCGGAGTACCGCTGCCGCTCGATCGCGCGTACACTGCTGCCCTGCTGGGATTCGCGCGCGTGCAGCGCAGCCCCGTGGATGTGCAGAACAGCCGCGGACGGCTGGAAAAGTACTTCGTCCGGCTGGGCGCAGACATCCTGGCGGTGCTCGACAAGTTCGCCTGCGATACGCTGTGGTTCTCGATGCCGGAATACAGGTTCTTCGCGCTGCCCGAGGGGTTTGCCACGGGCTCGTCGATCATGCCGCAGAAACAGAACCCCGACGTGCTGGAGCTGCTGCGGGCGCGCGCCGCGCGGCTGCGGGCGCGTGTGGTGGAGCTGGAGTTGATCACCGCCAAGCTCCCGTCGGGCTACCACCGCGATCTTCAGTTGACCAAGGAGCCGGCGCTGCGGGCGGCGGCGGACGTCGCCGAGTCGCTGGCCGTCGGCGAGCGGGTCGTTGCGGGCCTGCGGATCGACGCAAGCCGCCTGCGCGCTGCGATGCGGCCGGAGCTGTACGCCGCCCACGCCGCCACGGACCTGACGCGCGCCGGCGTTCCGTTCCGTGAAGCTTACCGGCGAATCGCGGAGCGGCTGCGCGGCGACGGGCTGAATGCGGACGAGATCGCGCGCTGGCAGGCCTCCGCGGGCGACCCGCGCGAGTGGATCGCGGAGCTGCGCGCCGACCTGGAGCCGTTGCAGCGGCTGATCGAACGTACACGCGAGCGCGTCCGGCAGGCCGAGTCGAGCCTGCTGCCGGCTCGGGAGAATTACCCGGAAAATGCCGAAGTCCGCTGACATTCAACGCGTGCTGATCATCGGCAGCGGCCCGATCGTGATCGGGCAAGCCTGCGAGTTCGACTATTCCGGCACGCAGGCGTGCCGCGCCCTGCGCGAAGAAGGCATCGCGGTGGTGCTGCTCAACAGCAATCCCGCCACGATCATGACCGATCCGGAGCTGTCCGACCGAACCTACCTCGAGCCGATCACCGCGGACGTGATCGATGAGATTCTCGCGCTCGAAGCAGCCCGCGGCACGCCGGTCGACGCGATTCTGCCCACGCTCGGCGGGCAAACCGGTCTGAACTGCGCCATGCAGGCGTTCGAAAGCGGGGTGCTTGCGAAGCACCACGTGCATCTGATCGGGGCCGATTGCGACACCATCCGCCGGGCGGAGGACCGCGAGGCGTTCAAGCGGACCGTAACCGGCGCGGGCGTCGCCGTGCCACGCTCCGGAACCGCGAGCACGTTCGGCGAGGCGGTTCAGATCCTGGCGGACATCGGGCTGCCGGTCTGCATCCGTCCGGCCTACACGCTGGGCGGCACGGGCGGGGGCATGGCCCGCACGACGGAGGAATTCGACGCGATCGTCCGGCTCGGGCTCGATCAATCGCCGGTGCACCAGGTCCTGATCGAGGAGGATCTGACCGGCTGGAAGGAATACGAGCTCGAAATGATGCGCGACCGCAACGACAACGTCGTCGTGGTCTGCTCGATCGAAAACGTCGATCCGATGGGCGTGCACACCGGCGATTCCGTGACCGTCGCCCCCGCGCTCACCCTGACCGACGTCGAGTATCAGCGGCTGCGCGACGCCGCGATCGCCATCATGCGCGCCATCGGCGTGAACACCGGCGGCGCGAACATCCAGTTTGCGGTCAACCCGCGCGACGGCCGGCTGTTCGCGATCGAGATGAATCCACGCGTCTCGCGCTCGTCGGCCCTGGCTTCGAAAGCGACCGGATTTCCCATCGCGCGCATCGCGGCGAAGCTGGCCATCGGCTACACGCTCGATGAGCTGCGCAACGACATCACCCAAGCCACGTCGGCGTGCTTCGAGCCGGTCATTGACTACTGCGTCGTCAAGATGCCGCGCTTCGCCTTCGAGAAGTTCCCGGACGCCGACGAGACGCTCACCACCTCGATGAAGTCCGTCGGCGAATCGATGGCCATCGGCCGGACGTTCAAGGAGGCCTTTCAGAAGTGCATCCGCTCGATGGAGATCAAGCGCCCCGGCTACGGACTGCATCCGGGCGACAAGTGGTTCGAAGCGCTTCGCCGCGAGCCGCTCGAGGCCGACCCCGAAAACGCCTGGATCGAGCTCAACGGCGAGGAAAGCCGCGCCGCGCAGCCGGTCTTCGGCGGCACGGCCCTGGTCGAGCCGCGGGGCGACTGGGACGAGCAGGCCAGCAGCCTCTGGCCCGTGCCCGACGACGTGCTCGAGCAGAAGCTCGCGCGGCCGTGTCAGGGCCGGCTCTACTACATCCGCTACGCGCTGAAGCGCGGCTGGTCGCTCGAGCGGATTCACTCGCTCTCGCACATCGACGTGTGGTTCCTCGACCAGCTTGCCGAGCTGGCGGAGTTTGAGCGCCGCCTGATCGACGAAACGCCGCCGGCCGGCGCGCCGATCTCCGCGCGCCTGCTGGAGACCTACCGGCAGGCCAAGTCGCTGGGCTACAGCGACGTGCAGCTTCGCTACGTCTGGCGGCTCGACGCGACGCAGTTTGCGCGGCTGAAATCGCAGGCGGACCGTCCGCGCTTCAAGCTGGTGGACACGTGCGCCGCCGAGTTCGAGGCCGCTACGCCCTATTACTACTCGACGCACGAGCAGCCGCTCGGGCTGGTGGTGCGTAATTCGGCCGCGGTCGCCGAGCTTCGTCGTCACCGGCAGTCGCGCGGGAGCTCCACGGCCGGGCCGGCCGTGCTGGAGCTTGGTCTTGACGCGTCGGCGCGTTATCGCGTGCTGGACGACGAGCATTTGCTCGTGGAATCGTACGACGACGAGCTGCGCGTCAGCGCGCGCCCGAAGGTGATCATCCTGGGCGGCGGCCCGAACCGCATCGGCCAGGGCATCGAGTTCGACTACTGCTGCGTGCACGCCGCCCGCGCGGCGCGCGAGATGGGCTTCGAGACGGTGATGATCAACTCGAACCCCGAGACGGTCAGCACGGATTACGACACCAGCGACCTGCTCTTCTTCGAGCCGCTCACGCACGAGGACGTGCGGAACATCTGCGAGCGGCTCAACGGGCGGCCCTTCGACACTGACCGCAAAGACGCCCGCCAGGCGCTCGTGCAGGGCGTGGTGGTGCAGTTCGGCGGCCAGACGCCGCTGAATCTCGCCGAGAGCCTCGCCGCGACGGGCATCCCGATCCTGGGCACGTCCCCGGCCAGCATTCATCTCGCCGAGGATCGCGAGCGATTCCAACAGATCCTGAATGAGCTGGGGCTGCGCCAGCCGCCCAATGGGGTGGCATTCTCGCGCGACGAAGCGGCCGAGGTCGCCGACTGGCTGGGCTACCCCGTGCTGGTGCGGCCGTCGTACGTTCTGGGCGGCCGCGGCATGCAGGTCTGCAACAACGAGCGCGACCTGGCCCGCTACATCGATCGGGCCCTTTCGGCGACGGACCGCGAGCTGAATCTCGACCGCCGCCACCCGATTCTGATCGAGAAGTTCCTGCTCGATGCGATTGAGGTCGACGTCGACGCGATCAGCGACTACGGCTATCCCGGCCGGCCGGCGACCGAGGGCCGCTGCGATATCTGCGGATTCATGGAGCACATCGAGGAAGCCGGCATCCACAGCGGCGACAGTTGCTGCGTGCTGCCGCCTTACTCCATCTCGCCGGCCCTGGTCGACGAGATCAAGTACCAGGCCAAGCTGCTCGCCCGGCGGCTGAGCGTCTGCGGCCTGATGAACGTGCAGTTCGCCATCCAGGGCCGCGTGGTCTACGTCATCGAGGTCAACCCGCGCGCCAGCCGGACCATCCCGTTCGTCAGCAAGGCTACCGGGGTGCCCTGGGCCAAGGTGGCGACCCAGGTCATGCTGGGCAAGTCGCTGGATCAGGCGCTGATCGACCTGGGCATCCGCGACGTGCCGGTCCCGGCGCATACCTCGGTCAAGGCGCCGGTCTTCCCGTTCCGGAAGCTGCGCACCGTGGATGCGACGCTCGGGCCTGAAATGCGCAGCACCGGCGAGGTGGTCGGAATCGACCTGGAGTACCCGCTGGCGTTCGCCAAGGCACTGCGCGCCGCGGGCCTGGAGCTGCCCACCTCCGGCCGCGTGCTGGTGAGCGTGTGCGACGCGGACAAGCCGCGCGTCGCCTCGGTGGCGCGCGACCTGCACGAGATGGGCTTCGAGATCTTCTCGACTATCAAAACGAAGCAGATTCTGGAAGCGGCCGGCGTGCCCGCCACCCTGGTCTCCAAGCACGACGGCCAGGGACCGCTGTTCCTGATGGACGTGATCTGCAATCGCCAGCTCGACCTGCTCATCAACACGCCGATTCACACCGGCAGCGCGACCGAGGAGGGTCGCTGGCGGGTCGCGTCGCTCCAGCTCGGCATTCCGCTGATCACGACCATGGCCGGCGCGCGGGCCGCGGTCAGCGCCATTCGCTCGCTGCGCAGCAGCCGCCCTACGGTCTCGGCCTTGCAGGATTACACCCACGGAGTCAAACGGTGATCGCTCGACTCGCACTCGAAGACGGCAGCATCTTCACGGGCACCGCCTTCGGCGCCCCCGGCACGCGCACCGGCGAGGTGGTCTTCAACACCGCCATGACCGGATACCAGGAGATCTTCACCGACCCCTCCTACTGCGGGCAGATCGTCACGATGACGTTTCCGCTGATCGGCAACTACGGCGTCAATCCCGAGGATTTCGAGTCGCGCAAGCTGCACCTTTCCGGCGTGGTGGTCAAAGAGCTGCCGCGCCGGCCCAGCAACCACCGCGCGCAGCGCAGCCTGCCCGAGCTGCTCGCGGAGTACGGCGTTCCGGGCATCGCGGGCGTCGACACGCGCGCCCTGACGCGCCGCATCCGGATTCACGGGGCGCTGCGCGGCGTGCTCTCGACCGAGAGCCGCAGCGAGCTCGAGCTGGTGCGAATGGCGCGCGAGTCTGCGGGCATGTCCGGATCCAACCTGGTCGAGCGTGTCGTGCCGCGCGAGCCGTGGCGCTGGACGGAGTCTGCGGTCGAGACGCCGTCTCGATCCGCGCCGGGCGACGCGCCGCAGCGGCGCAGCCACGTCGTCGCGGTCGATTGCGGCATCAAGTTCAACATCCTCCGGCGCATGGCGGCCTGCGGGTGCGACCTCTCGCTTGTGTCGGCGGGCGCGTCGGCGGAAGAAATCCGCAACTTGCGGCCGGACGGAATCCTGCTCGGCAACGGCCCGGGCGATCCCGCCGCCGTCGGACAAACCATCCAGACCGTCCGCGACCTGCTGGGGCACTGTCCGATCTTCGGTATCTGCCTGGGCCACCAGTTGCTCGCCCTGGCGCTGGGCGCCAGCACCTACAAGCTTCCGTTCGGGCATCACGGGGCCAACCTGCCCGTGCGCAATGAGCTCACCGGCGGAGTCGAGATCACCAGCCAGAATCACGGCTTCGCGGTCGAGATCGCCTCGCTCGAGCGCTTCGGCGGCAGCGTCTCGCACCTCAACCTGAACGACCGCAGCCTGGAGGGGTTCGTGCATGACGATCTGAACCTCACGGCGGTGCAGTTCCACCCCGAGGCGAGCCCCGGCCCGCACGACGCGAGCTACCTGTTCGAGCGCTTCGCGGCGCAGGTGCGCGGCGGTCGGCCGGCGCTGGAGCCGCAGCTCGCCTGAGAGCATCGGCAGCGCGCGGTCGGCTAACGCGACCGTCCGATTCCAAACCTTCCGGGAAATTGGATTTGGTGGGCGTTCGTCCGCGTCGGTACACTTCGCGCCAAAGGGCGCGCTGTGCCGGTTCGGCCGTTGGTCGACGCCCGACCTGCCAGCCGCGATTCAAGAGGAGAACGGGAACATGCGCAGGATGCAACCACTGAGCACGGGCTATGCGCTGCGGCTGCTGGCCGCGGCGCTGTCGCTGTCGTTCATGACCCACCTGGCCCGCGCGGCGGACCCCGAGCCGATCACCGAGGAAAACGTCATCAGCGGCACGATGGACATCGAGTTCAAGACGCGCACGTTGCTGGATGATAGCGGCAAGTACGTCGAGAATTCTCCCCGGCTGGGCGTGCAGGACCTCTACAAGCTGAGCATCGCGGTCGCCAAGACGACCGAGTTCAGCGGCCAGATCGTCCGCCAGCCCAACATTTTCACCAAGACCATGCGAAAGCGCGAGCAGGGCGCGGCCCTGGGCTACGACGTCACCGTCTCGGTGCTGAATCCCAAGGACCTCAAGCAGAAGAAGTCGGTCGGAAGCTGGGTCGGCGTGATTCCCATCGACACCGACACCGGCGCCTACAACCTCGCCGGCGGCCGCAAGACCGACGAGCGCCCGCTGCGCATCGCCGTGCAGGCCACCGGCGCCGCGCCGGCCTTCGAGGACTTCTTCGCCGGACGCATGGTGGGCAAGGCCGAGAAAAAGGACAGCCTCGCCCAGTACACCTACAAGCGGCTGATCGGCAAGCGTGAGGTGGTCGTGACCGTCAAGAAATCCGACCCGATGCGGTTCGAGAACGTGCAGCTTGCCAAGGGGCCGGCGGCGATCTACCCCGCCACGCAGCTCAACGGCCGGCTGGACTACGACTACGAGACCGGCAACTGGTACACCGACGGCCTGCGCTTCAAGTACAACCTCGACGGCAAGGACTACGAGGACGTGGTCACCGGCTCGATCCGCTGGGTCGAAGACCCCGATCGCGCCAGCAACGGCAAGGGCTACTACGAGTTCAACCTGCGCTTCAACGAGGACGCCAACCGCAAGGCCGCCAGCGAGGCCGACGCCTTCGCAAGCATGAGCGATGAAGAGGCCTTCTTCGCCGTGGATGACACGATTCCCTCGCTCGGCGGGAAGATCAGCTACGTGGACAGCTTCGGCGGCGACGGCGAAACGCCGATCAACAGCAAGGTCACCTACAACCTGAACGCCAACAAGCTGACCAAGCAGCAGATCATGAACTTCTTCAAGATGTGGCTGATCGCGGTCGGCCCGACGAACGACGAGTAGCCGCGAAGCCCGCGGACGCGCCGCGCAAGGCGCGCAGCGAACCGGCGACTCACGCACTCACCAGAAACGCCGGGGCTCCCCACGAGCTCCGGCGTTCTGATTGGTTCGAGCGCGGCGCTGACGATCAGCCGGCGCCGAAGAGCTTGTGCAGCATCTCCGGACCGTTCTCCCAGAAGATCAGCACCACTCCCATGAGGCTCTCGCCGGCGATGATCCCGGAGGCGACCGGGAAGGTGTATTCCTTCGCGGCGGCCGGATAGCGCTTCTCAATAAACGAGCCGATCACGGCGCCGAGGAAGAAGAGCAGCGCGTAGTACCAGTTGAACACCCAGGCCAGTCCGACACCCGCGGCGGAAGGGATCCAGGGCTGAGCGCGCTTCGACGAAATCATGGAGAGGATCGGCAAGAGGATGCCGACGCTGCCGCCGATGAGAATCGACCACAGCTTGAGCGGCGCCAGCGCGCCGAGGCCCTGGCTGAGCGCCTCGGCCACGCCCTTCCACGTCTGCGCGGCGGGCGCCGGGAACTGAGCGCTGCCAAGGACGCTCGCATCCGGTACAAGCAGCCGGAATGCAAACACGGTGACCAGCGTTCCCGCGAAGATCCCGCAGAACTGTGCGATGAACTGCTTGCGCGGATGCGCGCCGAGCAAATAGCCGCTCTTCAGGTCGGTCAGTAGATCGGCCGAGGAGCCGGCCGCACCGGCGGTGATGTTGGCGGCCATCAGATTCACATTCATGGCGCCGACGTCGCCCGCGATCTTCGCCGGATGCACGACGCCGAACGTCAACTGCATGATCTTGCCCATGGCGCCGATCGGCGTGGTATCGGTCTCGCCGGTCACGCGGCAGGCGACCAGTGCCAGGCCGAACGTCATCAGGACGGCCAGGGCGCTCTGCCAGTAGGGCATGCCGAAGCTGTAATGGGCGAGCCAGGCGATGGCCACGAGCGATACGAGCTGGCCGCCGACGAACCAGGAGGAGGGGGTCTCAAGTGCGTCGAGCTCGTCGCGCCCCTTGCGACGGCCCGCGCCGAACAGGGCGAACAGGCCGCTGAAAGCCCGCAGGGCCGTCTTCCATTGCAGCGCAAAGGCCAGCAGCCCGGAGCTGACCATGCACGCGGTTCCGCCCCAGAGCGTCCAGGCGACCAGGTCGCGGAAATTCTCACTGGCGCGCGCCGCGACGCTGGCGGTCGCCAGCCCTTCGATCGCGCGGGTTAGCGCGGCATCGTCCTTGGCGGACTCCTTCCAGACCTTGAGCGCATCGCCGGACAGCGGCCCGGCCGCGCGCAGTGCCGCGTGTTCCGCGTCAAACTGAACCGACTCGGCCAGGTCGGCCGGAACCGGCTCGCTCAAGCCCCGCTGGCCCGCCGCCGTGGCGAGCGACGCCACGGCAGCCCGGTACGCACTGTCCGTGCTCAGTGCGTTGAGCATGTCCAGGGTCGCGGAATCGAGCGGACCGCGCCAGAGCAGCTTCTTGGCTTTGCGATCATGCACGAGCCGCTGCCCGAGCAGGGGCGGGATGTCCATGCCGTGCGGCAGTTTCTCCAGGTCCGCGGCGCTCCAGAGCGGCTCGAAGCTGGGAAGACTCGAGCGGGCGTACAGCGCGTCGACGGCGGATTGAAACTCGCGGTCGCCGCTCGCGGCGCGCAGCTTCGACAACGCCTTCGGGCCGGCGATGTCGGGCATGATGAGCGCCTGGCGCCCGGAATCGTAGGAAAGCAAGGCGCTGATCTCGCCATCCAGCTTCAGCCCGGCCGGCAACGATGCCAACGGCGTGCTGGCGCGGAACTGGGAACGCACGAACAACCGCTCGATCGCGGTTCGGTAACCCGGGTCGTCCGCTTTGGAAAGCAGCAGGTCCCGGTCTTCGGGCGTCATGATGCCTTCCCACTTCAGCGAGCCGTCGGTCCGGTTGATCGTCAGGTACTTTTTGATGCGCTCGCCGTTCTCGTCCGCCAGCGTCTGTGGAATGCTTGCCACCCGCTCGCTGACCGTCAGCGTGATGACATTCTGATCCAGAAACACCGGCACGAAGACCATCCAGCACAGCACGCCGCCGACCAGCATGCTGGCGCAGACGCGCAGGCCGGTGATGGCGCCCGCCGCGATGAACAGGGGTTCCCACGAGAACATGACCGTCCGCCCCATCCAGGCCGTACCCACGACCGCCTTGTTGAGCGACGTGACCCAGGCGCCGATCTGAAAGTTCGCGAGGCTGGAGCTGATCAGCACCAGCCCCTCCGTCCAGAACTTGCTGAGCGCCGCCAGCAAACCCGCAATGCCCAGGGCGCGCGCCGAGCGCAGGCCGGCACTGCCGTGCGAATGCAGCGCCTTGAGCGTCTCTGCGGCGGCCACCCCGCTGGGAAAGCGAAGCTGCTCGATGTTGATCATCTGGCGCTTCATGGGAATCGCCATCGTTACGCCGAGCACCGCCAGAAAAAACACCCACCCGAGCATCAACGGAAGGGGAAGTGTCGCATTGTTCAGCAGAATGTAGGCGGCGAACGCCGAGATCAGCGTCCCTCCGGTGGAATAGCCCGCCGACGAGGCCGTCGACTGCATGCAGTTGTTTTCGAGGATGGTCATCGGCGTGCGGGCCAGGCCGATCTTGTGAAACGCGGTCCAGATCGCGTAGGAGAGAATGCACGCCGTGATGGCGACGCCGAAGCCCCAGCCGGCCTTCAGACCGATGTAGATGTTCGTCAGCGCAAGCACGCCACCCAGCACCGACCCCATCAACACGGCCCGCAGCGTGAGCTGAGCAATCGTGTCGCCGCGGCCCTTGTAGCATTTCTCAAACCACTGCCGCTCGATCTCGTCGGGCGTGCCTTTGAAGCCTTCTATTGGGAGCTCGTAGTCCTCGAGGTGTGGCGCGCCGTCGCCGTGCCCGTCGGCGCCCGCGGCGCGTCCGCTGGTCTCGCTCATGTCTGATTTCCAGAGTGCAAGGTGTCAGGGCCCGCAACGGCAATGCTCCCGCCGGGCGTAAAAGTCGACATTCTCGGAGCGTGGCAGGGCGATTGCAAGCGGAGGAAGCGCCGGCGGCGGGTGCAGCGGCCTGCGTACGGCAGCCGCGGCCGACCCGCGTCCGCTTCAACGCCGGTCCAGAGTGCCTACTTGCGGTAAAACGTCCGCTGCTGGAACGAGAGCTTGCTCAGCTTGTCGTGGACGTGCATGGCCTCCAGCAGGAATTCGACCGCGCTGGCCAGGTGAGCCGGACCCAGGTCGCCACGCTCCGCGGACGGCACCGCGCGCGCCGTCGTTTCGCCGCTGACGCCGCCCTCGACCAGGCCGGCGGCCTTTACAAGGCGCTTCGCCGCCGCGTGGAGCCCGTTCACGCCGGCGGTGTTCTTCAGCACGTCCGCCGCCGACACGTCGTCGCCCGCTTCGACCCGCACCTGGCCGCCCACGAACCGACCGGCGAGTTCGTCCAGTTCCGCCGGCTCAAGATATTGTGCGGCGACGTTCTTGATCGCCTCGCCGATCAGCGCGCCGATCAGCTTGTCCTCGGCCGACTCGTCCTCGCTCAGCAATAGCTCGATCTTGCCCCGGCACGCCGCCGACACGTGCGCCAGATCGCTGACGCGCGGCACGACGGCGGGCTCCTGGTGCAGCAGGGCGCGCTTCTCGGCGCTGGCGGCGACGACCTCCAGGGCCGCGATCGAAGTGCGCACCGACACGCCCGACTGCTGATTGACGTGCGGGCTGACCCGCGCGAGGCGCACCAGCTCCTCGACCGCCTCGTGCACATACATCGGCAGCTCGACCGGCGGCTGTCCGGCCGGACGCGACAACGCCGCGTTCTGCCGCGTGATCCGCATCGCGTCCACGTTGCTGAACGGATAGTGCGTGCGAATCACCGTGCCGATGCGGTCCTTGAGCGGCGTGACGATCCGCCCGCGATGGGTGTAATCCTCCGGGTTCGCGCTGAACACCAGCAGCAGGTCGAGATTCAGGCGCACCGGAAAGCCGCGTATCTGCACGTCGCGCTCCTCGAGCACGTTGAACAGGCCGACCTGGATGCGCGGCGCCAGGTCGGGCAGCTCGTTGATCGCGAAGATGGCCCGGTTGCTCCGCGGCACCAGTCCGTAGTGCAGAATCTCCTCGTCGGAGAGCGGCCGGCCCTCGGCGTGCTTGACGATGTCGATCTCGCCCAGCAGGTCGGCGATGGTCACGTCGGGCGTGGCGAGCTTCTCATGGTACCGCTCGCTGCGGTGCAGCCAGCGAAGCGGCGTCGCATCGCCGTGAATCTCCAGCACGCGGCGCGTGGCGGCGAATTGCGGGTGCAGCGGGTCGTCCCACAGCTCGACGCCGTCGACGATCGGCAACCATTCATCCAGCAGCTCAGGCAGGCTGCGCAGGATGCGCGTTTTCGCCTGGCCGCGCAGCCCGAGCAGCAGCAGGTCGTGCTGCGCGAGGATGCCGTGCACGAGCTGCGGCAGAACGGTGGTTTCGTAGCCCACCAGGTCGGCGAAGAGTGGATCACCGCGCCGCAGCCGCTCGACCAGATTCTCGCGCAACTCCTGTTTGACCGGACGATAGCGATAGCCGCTCGAGCGCAGCTCGGATAGCGTGGCAGGACGGTTCATCGTGTTTTCCGAAGGACGCCTGCGGCGAGATCCGGCGCCGCGCCGCCGACTCCGCCGGATGGTAGGAATGCGACCCGCGCGGGTCAAATCGGCCGGCGGAGCACGGCGGAGCCGCGCCGCGAACGAGCCACTGCCGTTTGCGCGTCGCGTCGGCGGGCTTCCGTGGGAAGTCGCGCGCGAGTACGCTGTCGCGCAAATGCGAACCAAGGGTGACCTTCCATCGTCAGGCGGCGCGGCGTTACGGCGCTTGAACTTCCGAACGGGCCTCGGCGGGCTGTGGTTGCTGAGCGGCTGCCTGCTGGTGCTGACGGGCTGCGAGACGGGCCTGCCGCGCGATCAGCAGGCCATGCTCAACGACGGCCGCGCAGCCTACGAGCGCCGCGAGTACGCGCGCGCCATCAGCCAGCTCGATCGCTTCCTCGAGGTGGCCCGACAGGAGCCGAAAATCGCCGAAGCGCTCTACCTGCGCGGCATGAGCCACGCCCAAGGCGGGCGGCGAGCCCAGGCGTACACGGACCTGAGGGGGGCGGTGCAGCGCGGCGGCAACGCCGACGCGTCCTGGCGCGCCTCGGTCGTGCTGGGCACGATGTGCTTCGAGGAGGAGCGCTGGGCCGACTCGGCGGCCGCCTACGCCGCGGGCGTGCCGCGCATGGCCGAGGCCGAGGGCAAGGACCGCGCTCTGTACCACTGGGGGCTGGCGTGCGAGCGGGCCGGCCGCTGGGGCGATGCGCGCGAGCCCTTCGGCCAGCTCGCGAAGCAGTTCCCCAATAGCCAGTATGCCGCCGCCGCGTCCCGCCGACTCGCGCAGAACCCAGACTACTATGCCGTTCAGTGCGGCGCCTTCAGCGTCGTCACCAACGCGAACAACCTGGTCGACCAGCTTCGCCGCAACAACCTGCCCGCCTACGTGCGGCGCGAGCGGCGTGAGCGCGGCGAGATGTACATCGTGCTGGTCGGCCGCTACCCGTCGTACAGCGAGGCGCGCCGCCAGTTGGAGCAGGTGCGCGTCTACGTGCCCAAGGCGCTGATCTGGCCGTAGGCGCGGCGGGCACGACACGCCGGCGGAATCTTCTCGCGCGGGGTGGCATGATGGACCGGGAAACGGCCTGGCGCCTGCTGTGCGAATTCACGGTCAGCGAGTCGCTGCGCAAGCACGCGTTGGCGGTGGAAGCTGCGATGCGCCACTACGCGGCGCTGGGCGGGCACGACGTGCAGACCTGGGCGCTTTCCGGCCTGCTGCACGACTTTGACTACGAGCGCTGGCCGACCCCGCCCGACCACACCCGCGCGGGCGCGAGGATTCTGCGCGAGCGCGGCGTCGACGAGGAGATCATCGGCGCGATCCTGTCGCATGCCGAGTGGAATCTGGAGGATTACCCGCGCGACCGGCCGATGCGCAAGACGCTCTTCGCGGTCGACGAGCTGTGCGGGTTCATCACCGCCTGCGCGCTCGTCCGCCCGGATCGGCTGAACGGCCTCGAACCCCGCAGCGTGATCAAGAAGCTCAAGCAGGCATCGTTCGCGGCGGCGGTCTCGCGGCAGGACGTCGATCAGGGTGCGAAGCTGCTCGAACTGCCCCTGGAAACGCACATTCAGAACTGCCTCAACGCCCTGCGCCCTGCGGCGGCGGAGCTGGGGCTGTCGCCGACCGGCGGCTGAACGCGGCGGCGGCCCGGCGAAGCTTGCGGATGATCTCTTCGGGGATGTGACATTGCGCTGCTTCGAGAGTCGCCTCGACCGGCCGCGTCGACATCGCCGAGCACGTGCGGGCGTTCGTCGAGTTCGTGAAGTCGCGCAAGCCCAGCGGCCACGCGGCCCGTTACCTCCAGCAGGTCGAGGCGCGCCTGAACGCGTTCATCGAGTTCGCCGGCGTCAAGTTCCTGCCGGAAGTCAACGCTGACGGCCTGGCTGCATACGTCGCCGCGATGCAGACGCGAAAGTGCTCGGGGTTCACCATCAACGAGCACTTCGGGACGCTGAAGCAGTTCACCCGCTGGGCGGTGATGACGAACCGGCTGGCCGGCGACCCGCTGGCGGCGACGAAAAAGGCAGACGCGAGCAAGCTGGAGAAGACGCGGCAGCGCGTTGCCCAGGCCCACATGCGGCATAGCGACTCGCGGTTGACGGCGGGCGTGTACACCGACGGGACGCTGTTGCCGACGGCGGCGGCGATCGCGGAACTGCCGCCCATGCCGACGAGGCCCACCCGACCACCCGAACGGCTGCGGGCGACGGGCACGTGCGGCGCGATGGCGGGAACAGGAGACACGCCCGTGCCACCCGCCACTGCGGGTGCGACGGACCCGCGTTCAGCAACAGCGCTGACGCCCGCAGCCGTCGAGCGCGTGCTGGCCGAGAGCGGCAAGTCGCCCGCCGAGCTCCAGGCTGCGGTCGAGATGATCCAGCGGCGGCGGAAGTGGCACGAGATCATCTCGGCCGAGCCGGCGCTCCTGAAGGAGCAGGCAGGTCTGAAGGATCGCATCGCCGCGGAGGACAAGAAGTTGGCGAGCGCCGAGCAGGCGCACGCCGATGCGACCGGACCGATGTACGTCCGGCTGGAGTTCATCAGGGCCCACGTCAGCGACGCGTCGGACGCGCGGCGGCTGCTCATCCAGACCTGCCCGTACCGCGAACTGAAGGATGAGCTCGTCGCGTTGCAGGAACGCCTCAACGAGCAGCGCAATCGGCTCGCGGCGCTCAAGCGCCAGGCTGGCCGCGCCAAGGACGCGGAGGACGACCTGGCCGAAGCGCGCCGGCAGGAGCAAGGCGTCAGCGGCGGCAGCGACCCGCGTCGGGCCGCCGAGTGGCGTGAGCGGGCGGAACGCAACCAGCGCGCCGCCGACGCCGCGAAGGCTGAGGTGCCGGCGGTCGAGAAGGAGGTCGCCCGGCTGGAGAAGGCTGAGGCGGCGATCTACGCGAAGATGCTGACGCCGTAGCGGTCGCCACACCCGGTCGGTCCAGCACGCGAGTGTTCCGGCGGCGGGTCCGCTCAGCAACCAAATCGATCGCACCCCACCTGCTCTAACCCTGGCCTCACCGCCCATCTGCGTAGCTGCCGACGCCGACGAAACCCCGCCTGCCTACGCTGGGCGACGGGTAACGTCGGCGTCGGCGCTCGGTGAGCCGTGCCCACCTGCCCGTCGGATGGCCGCCGGCGGCGGCCCCGTCCGTTTGGCGACGGCGATTCGCTACTACCGACAAACAAAAACGTGGCGCCCAACCGTTCTCGCGGCGGTCACAGGCCCGTCCGGCCGGGAGGGAACCGCGCCACACCCGTGCACCACAACCGGCACGGGTCCTACCAAGGCGGGCTTCGTCCCGATGCCCGCGAACGCCCGCGCCGGGATACAAAGGCTTTCTTTCAGATGTCCGGTTTTCCTCAGCGGGCCAGGACGGCAACCATATACAGCCTCACCTACGGACTGGCGTGGGCTGCGTCTGTTCCGCAAGGCGAAGGCGCAACGTGCTGCGGCCGATGCATCGAAGCCGATCACGTCAACCCA
>CAYXIO010000023.1:0-56384 GCA_964465125.1 uncultured Planctomycetales bacterium
GCAGCGCGGTCCGCGCCGCGGACGCCGCGCCGCGTTTCGGCGCGCCCGCGGGGCTCGGCGCGCGCAGGTCGAGTTCACGTCCGACCATCAGTCCGATCAGCTTGTCGCGCGGCAGCTCCCGGGTGCGGTGCATCCCGACCCGCCGGCCATCGCGCAGCACGGTGACGCGATCGCTGACCGCGTAGACCTGGTCGAGGAAGTGCGTGATGAAGAGGATGCCCATGCGCTGGGCGCGCAGCCGCCGCAGAATCTCAAACAGCTCGGCGACTTCGTCGCGATCGAGGCTCGAGGTGGGTTCGTCGAGGATCAGCAGGCGCGCGTCGATGTCGAGCGCCCGCGCAATCGCCACCAGCTGCTGAATCGCGATCGAGCAGGCGCCCAGCTCGCGGGTGACGTCCAGCGTCAGCCCCAGGCGGCTCAGCGCCGCCCGCGCCCGCTCGCGAACCCGTCCCCAGCGGATCTTGCACAGCAGCGGAATCGTCGGCTCGCGTCCCAGGCAGATGTTCTCCGCGACGGACAGGTGCGGGATGAGGTTCACTTCCTGGTAGACCGTGCTGATGCCGAGCGTTTCGGCCTGGCGCGGCGAGGCGGGGTGTATGAGGCCTCCGCCGAGACGGATCTGGCCGGCCTCGGGGCGGTGCACGCCGGTCAGGCATTTGATCAGCGTGCTCTTGCCGGCGCCGTTTTCGCCCATCAGCGCGTGGATTTCGCCGGCGTCGAGCGAGAAGTCGACCGCGTCCAGCGCCCGCACCGGCCCGAAGCGCTTGCCCAGCCCGCGCACCGTCAGCAGCGGCTGATCGATTGCGGGAGCAGGGTTCGAGGCGGTGTCGTCATTCACAATTCGATCCGCGTGCGAGTGGCAGGCCCGGCGCGGGAGGCGGTCCCCCAGCTCCACTCCGCTCCGAGGCGGTTTAAGTAGAGGGGCGCGTTTCCGCGACTTCCCGGCCCTCCCCCGACCCCTCCCTGCGAGGAAGGGGCGCTGGGATAGCAGCTAGTACTTGCGCGTCTTGATGTCCTCGGCGGCGGTGCTCTGCTCGAAGACGCTCTCGTGCGTCACGATGCGGCGCTCGACCGGCTTGCCCGCCATGATCGCCTCGACCGCGTCGAACAACTGCGGCCCAAGCAGCGGATTGCACTCCACCGTGCAGTTCAGCTTGCCGGCGATCATGGCCTCGAACGCCGCCCGCACGGCGTCAATCGAGACGATCTTGATGTCCACGCCTGGCTTCAGTCCGGCTTCCTCGATCGCCTGGATCGCGCCCAGCGCCATGTCGTCGTTGTGCGCGAACAGCGCGGTGATCTGCGACCCGGCCGGGCTCTTCAGAAACGACTCCATCACCTCGCGGCCCTTGGCGCGGGTGAACTCGCCGGACTGCGTCTTGATGATCTTCATGTCCGAGTTCTTGGCCAGGATTTCCTCGAAGCCCTTCTTGCGGTCGATCGCGGGAGCCGACCCGGGCGTGCCCTGCAACTCGGCGATTTGCGCCTTGCCCTGGGTCGCTTTCGCCAGCCAGTTCGCGGCCCGCCGTCCCTCCTCGACGAAGTCCGCCCCGATGAAGGTCACGTACAGGTCCGGCGAGCTGACTTCAACGGCGCGGTCGGTCAGCACCACCGGAATGCCGGCGCGCTTGATCTCCTTGAGCACCGGCTCCCAGCCGGTCTCGACCACGGGCGAGAAGGCGATCACGTCGACGCCTTGCGCGACGAAGCTGCGCAGCGCTTTGATCTGGTTCTCCTGCTTCTGCTGCGCGTCGGCGAAGACGAGCTCGATCCCGCGGGCCGCGGCCTCGGACTTGATCGACTCGGTGTTCGCCTTGCGCCAGTCGCTCTCGGCCCCGATCTGCGAAAAGCCGACGCGAACCTTTTTCACTTCCGCGCTGGCGGCGCGCGAGAACGGCGGCAGGGTCGCGACGCACGCCGCCACCAGCAGGACAGGGATCGACAGCAGTCGGGCAACTCGTTTCATGGCTTGATCGTCCTTTCGCAGGAGCGCGGCTCCGTCACTTCACGTCAAGCGAGAACAGGGTGACGCTGCACGCCTCGACGGGCAGCATATCGCCAAGTGCGTCGAGACGGGTTTCTCGGATCGCGATGGGCCGCGCCCCTTCGGGGTCATTGAACGCCAGTGGGTCGGGATTCGCCAGCTCGCGCTTCGTGCCCGTGCCGGCCAGCGCGGCGCCGCGCAGCTCGAAGGGAATCGCCACGGCGTCGCGGCTGGCATTCACGATCGCGAGGGTCAACTGCCGTCGATCAGGGTTCCAGGCGGCCAGCGCGTCGATCGTCCCGCCGCTCTCGGTCCTGCACGGAATCGTGCCGAAATGGCGCCGGTAGAGCTGGAGCACCAGCCCGGTTGTTTCGAGCGCGGCCGCCGTCCGGGTGGTCTTGATCGCACCGATCACGTTGACGGTCTGGGCGTAGTTCGCCATGAAGAACAGGTCGCTGTTTCTACCGAATTCGTTCAGCGCCGCGGCGCAGCCGAGCGCGTCCTTCATGAAGTAGCGCGTTCCGAGCTCACCGAATTCGTGCGGGCCGTACCAGTAATTCCACTCGTCCTGGCAGAGGCGAATGTCCCGTCCGTGCAGGCTGGGCAGCTCGCGGCGATAGGCGCGATGCGCCTCGGCGATGGCGTGCAGCGAATCCGGCGCCTGGCGCACATGCGCAAGCAGGCCCAAACGCTCCTGCCAGTAGACGTGCTCGGAGAGATAGTCCATGCGCTCGGCGCACTCCGAGAGCATGCTGCGGCTCCAGTCGCCCACCGCGCCGACCGCGATGATCCTGATGCCGGGGTCGACCTTGCGCAGCGCGTCGACAAAGGCGTTGTGCCGCCGGACGTATTCCGGCAGCGGCACGTTGCCGAGTTGCCATGAGCCGTACATCTCGTTGCCGACGCCCCAGTACTTCACACACCAGGGCGCCGCGTGGCCGTTCGCGCTGCGAATCCTGCCCAGGGGCGTGTCCGCCGCCCCATTGACGTACTCAACCTCCGCGACGGCGTTTTCAAGACTTCCCAGGCCGGCATTGATCGCGATGTAGGGCTCGGTCTTGAGCAGCGCGCACAAGTCGAGGAACTCGTGGAGGCCGACGTCGTTGTCCTCGATGCCCTGCCAGGCCGGGTTCTTGCGGGGCGGTCGGCGGTCGCGCTCGCCCACGCCGTCGCGCCAGTCGTAGCCGCTGACGAAGTTCCCGCCCGGCCAACGGTAAATCGGCGCATCCAGCTCGCGCAGCAGCGCCAGCGTGTCGGCCCGGAAGCCCTGCACGTTGTCCGCCGGCATCAGGCTGACCGCGCCCACTCGGAACGTCCCGCCGTTCGAGGCGAGAATTTCGATCACCGCATCGTCGATGTCCGCGCGCGCCGTGAACGACCACTCGTGCCGCGCGAACGCGGGGCTGGAGACGGCGAGCTCGTGCACGACGTCGGCGTCGCCGGCTTCCGGCCGGCCGATCCGCACGGAGACGCGCGCCGCCTCTCCGGCCAGCCAGATTCGCCCGACATATTGACGGCCGGCGCGCAGCGCCAATCCGCCCTGACGAATGCCGACGGCGGTCCCACCGCTCGGCGGCGCGATCTTCGGCGAGTGCGCGCCGACGAACGGTTGCTCGCGCGACATGGACACCGTTTCCACCGGCCCGATCACCGTCCACGGCGATTCACCCGCCCCGATCGCGTAGAAGAACTTCCGGTCCCCGAGCATTTCAGACCAGATGCCGCCGTAGATGCAGCGCCCGAGATGCTCGATGAATTGGCCGTAGATGAACGGGCTGATCGGCTCCCCGGTCTGGCCGGCGTCGACGACGATTTTCGGGGCCGGCAGTTCGCCCTTCTTCAACAGGGTCAGCGACACGTCGTCATACCAGGCCCGGCCGGTCGCAAGCCCCCATCCGCCGAACAGGCACGCGATTTGCAGCGTGTCCTCGTAGCCGCTGTCGAAATCGATTGCGACGTGCGTCCAGTCGTTGGTACCGGTCAGGGCGCGCATGCGCACCGTTTGCAGGTTGTGAATGTTGAACAACGCGCCGTGCGCATTGCCGATCGGCGTGAGATTTTCCGTGCGAATCCAGCCCTCCAACCGGTAGCGCGAGAGCAGCTCGACCGGCACTCGGCAGGACCAGGTCAGGTCGCCGCCCGCATCGGAGGAGATCGACACGCAGTGCGAGCCGGTGCGGCCGCTTGGAACGACCGCCAGCTCGCCTCCGCCGTTCCAGGTCGCGCGAACCCAACCGCTCGGCCGATCGCCGTCCAGCGATTCGAACGAGCCGTTGGGCAACGGCACTGGCGTCTGCGCGGAAGCGGAAACCGCTAGACCGGCGCAGAGCACTGCGATGCACGACAGGGCGAACGGTCGATTCATGAGCACACCTGGGCTCTCGAGTTGCGGTCGGGCGCTGGCGAGTGGTGAATCATTCCCAAAGGCCAGAAGCAGCGCTGGCGGCCGGCCGGTGGAAGTAATATAAGCGAGACTCGAATGCGTGCGAAAACAGCTCCAAAGGACGGTGTCACATGAGCACCGACTCAAGCCGATACGCCTTGGGCATCGACTACGGCACGAACAGCGTGCGCGCACTGATCGCGAGCGTGGAGACCGGTCGGGAGCTGGCGACCGCCGTCAGCAACTATCCCAGCGGCACGCAGGGGGTGGTGCTCGATGAGCGCGATCCCAACCTGGCGCGGCAGGCTCCCGGCGACTACACGCTCGGGTTCGTCGAGTGCGTGCGCTCGGCGATGCAGCTCGCCGGCCAGCAGCCCGGCTTCGCGCCCGACCGCGTCGTCGGAATCGGCGTCGACACGACCGGCTCCACGCCCATCCCCGTGGATGAGCAAGGGTTGCCCCTCTCCATCCACAGCGATTTCACCAACGAGCCGTCGGCAATGGCCTGGCTCTGGAAAGACCATACCGCCCACGCCGAGGCCGCTGAGATCAGCGAGCGCGCCCGCACGGGCGGCTGGCCGTATCTGTCCAAGTGCGGCGGCGTGTATTCGTCCGAGTGGTATTGGTCCAAGGCGCTGCACTGTGAACGTCACCATCCGAACGTGGCGCGGGCCGCATTCGCGTGGGTGGAGCTGTGCGACTGGATTCCGGCCTGGCTGACGGGCAACCTCGACCCGCGCCGCTTGGCGCGCAGCGTCTGCGCCGCGGGTCACAAGGCGATGTACCACCCTTCGTGGGGCGGGCTGCCGGCGGCGGAGTTCCTCGATTCGCTCGCGCCGGAGTTCTCGCGCTTCCGCGAGCACTACGCGCCCAAGGCGCAGCCGGCGAACGTGCGGGCCGGCAAGCTGCGGGCGGACCTCGCGGCGCAAGTCGGCCTGCCCGCCGGAATCCCCGTGGCGAGCGGCGCGTTTGACGCTCATCTCGGCGCGGTGGGGGCCGGTGTGGTCCCCGGCACGCTGGTGAAGATCATCGGAACGTCCACCTGTGATTGCCTGGTCGCGCCGTTATCGCAGGACCTGCCCGACATTCCGGGGGTGTGCGGCATTGTTCCCGAGAGCATCCTGCCGGGCGCCTACGGCATCGAAGCCGGCCAGTCCGCCGTCGGCGACATCTTCAACTGGTTCGTCGAGCGGATCGCGCCGGGCGGCGGAAGCCCCGCCGAGCTGCACGCGCGCCTTGCCGCCGCCGCCACTGAACTGCGGCCAGGCGCCAGCGGCCTGCTCGCCCTGGACTGGCACAACGGCAATCGCACCGTCCTGGTTGACCCACGCCTCACCGGGCTCATGCTCGGCGAAACGCTCGCCACTACCCCCGCCGAAATCTACCGCGCGCTCATCGAGGCCACCGCCTTCGGCGCGCTACGCATCATCGAGCGGATCGAGGAATATGGCGTGACGATTGAGCGCGTCGTCAACTGCGGCGGCATCGCGGAGAAGAGTCCGCTGGTCATGCAGATCTACGCGGACGTATGCAGCCGGCCGATGCTGGTCAGCCGCTCGGCCCAGACCTGCGCGCTGGGCGCCGCGATCTTCGGCGCCGTGGTCGGCGACGCACACGCGAGCGTGCCCGACGCGCAGCAGGCCATGACCGGCGTGCGACCCGAAGCCTATGAACCGGAACCTGCGCGGGTCGCGGTGTATCGCAGGCTCAACAAGCTCTATCGAACCTTGCACGACGCATTCGGCACCCCGGGCGGCTCGGGCTGTCTCTTCGAGGTCATGAAGGAGCTGATCCGCATCCGAGAACAGGCGAGGGCCGGAGAATGAACGAGCTCGACCGTCTGCGCGGCGCCGTCTGCGACGCCAATCGTGCTCTGCGCACCCACGCGCTCGTGGCGCTCACCTGGGGCAACGTCAGCGGCATCAGCGCCGATCGGCGGCACATCGCGATCAAGCCCAGCGGCGTGCCCTACGAAGACGTGCGCCCGCAGGACATCGTGATCGTCGACCCCGACGGCAACCGCGTCGACGGCGCGCTGCGCCCCTCGACCGACACACCTACTCACCTGGCGCTCTACCAGGCCTGGCCGTGGATCGCAGGCGTCGCGCACACGCACAGCCCGTACGCAACCATGTTTGCTCAGGCCCGCCGCGGAATCCCCTGTCTCGGCACGACGCACGCCGACGTTTTCGCCGGAGGGCTGCCGCTCACGCGGCAACTGACCGAGGCCGAGATCGCGGCCGGCTATGAGCGCGCCACCGGGGCCGTCATTCTCGAGTGCTTCACACAACACGACCCGCGCGCGGTTCCCGGCGTTCTTGTCGCGGGCCACGCGCCGTTCACCTGGGCCGACTCCCCCGCCAGGGCGCTTGAGAACGCGGTCGCGCTCGAGGCGATCGCGCAGATGGCGTTCGGTAGCCTGGTGCTCGGCCCCGCCGTTCCGCTCGAACAACCCCTGCTCGACAAGCACCAGCAGCGCAAGCACGGGGCGGACGCCTACTACGGTCAGCCGCCCGGAAAACCCTGAATCGCGAGGATCGCCATGCCCCGCCCGCAGCAGATCAAGATCGGCTTCATTCCCGCCAATCGCGGCTTCTTTTCCAAGGAGCTGGCCGCCCGAATGCGCGACGAAACGGTCGCCGCGCTCTCGCGCCGCGGCGTGCGCGTGGTCGTCCCGACGCCCGACCAGACCAAGGTCGGCTGCGTCGAGACGCGCCGCGAGGCCGAGCTCGCCGCCGACCTCTTCCGCCGCGACGCTGTGCACGGCCTGCTCATCGGCGCGGTGAACTTCGGCGAGGAGCAGGGCGTCGCCTGGTGCGTCCGCAAGGCCGCGCTCAACGTGCCGATTCTGATCTTCGGCTGCCAGGAAGAAGAGCGGCTGACGATGAGCACCCGGCGGCGCGACAGCTTCTGCGGGTTGCTGTCCATCGGCGAGGTGCTTCGCCAGATCGGCGCCCGCTACAGCGTGGCTCAGCGCCCGATCTGCTTTCCCGCGGACGCCTCCTTCGCGGACGACGTCGATCGCTTCGTGCGCGTCTGCCGCGTGGTGCACGGCCTGCGCAACGCGCGCTACGGGCAGATCGGCGCGCGTCCGGACGCGTTCTGGACCTGCCGATTCAACGAAAAGCAGCTCCAGTTGATCGGACCGACGGTGGTGACGCTCGATCTCTCCGAGGTGTTCGCCGGCGCGAACCGCATTCCCGACGCCGACCCCGACCTGGCCCGCGTGCTGGCGTCGATCCGCGACTACGCCGACACGTCGGCGGTTCAGCCCACGTCCGTCGTGCGCAGCGCCAAGCTCGAGCTCTTCCTCCGGCGCTGGGCCGCCGAGCAGGCCATCGACGCCTTCGGCATCCAGTGCTGGACGAGCATTCAGGCGAACTACGGCGTGTGCTCGTGCACGACCATGAGCCGCTTCGGCGACGAAGGCATGCCGGCGGCGTGCGAAGCCGACATCATGGGTACGATGTCGATGCACGCCTGCATGCTCGCCAGCGATTCGCCCGCCGGCCTGGCCGATTGGAACAACCTGCACAACGCCGACGACGAGCTGGTCAACGTGTGGCATTGCGGGGTGTTCCCCGCCGCGTTCGCCCGCACGCCCGTCAAGCTGGGCGTGCAGGAGATCATCGCCTCCAGCGGCGCGGCGCGCTACGAGGATTCGGAAGGCACGATCGAGTTCGTCGCGCGCTCCGGCCCGCTGACGCTCTGCCGCATCACGCAGGATCCGCTCGGCGATCTCAAGGCCGTCATCGCCGAAGGCGCGATCGAGGAAAACCCGGCGGTGACGTTCGGCTGCTACGGCTGGTGTCGGCTGCCGAACTTGCAGCGGCTATATCGCGACGTTCTGCTGCGGCACTTCCCGCACCACGTCGCGGTGACGCAGGGGCACATCGGCAACGCGCTGTGGGAGTCGCTGGGCAACTACTTCGGCATGCAGATGTACCACGCGACGCAGGAGACGCCGGGCCTGTACACGCCGCGGTTGCCCTTTGCGGAAACGGCGCAAAGCGATGCGCGGTTTCGCGAGGCGCTGAGCGTGTGACGCGGAAGGCGGAGGGCCGAAAGGACCAGAGCCGAAGGTCGAAGGCCGAAGGCGGCGCCGTAGCACGTGGACACGTCGACAGGTGGAAAAGTCGGCAGGTCGGAAGGTCGGCAGGCCGAAACGGTCCGCGGAGCGCCGCGGCTCGGTCGGGCCAGCCAGACGTTGAGAAACGTGGGAGGATGTCGCCGCGGAAAAACGGGGCAATCCTCGGCGGAGACGGCTAGCCCGGTGCGTAAGCGGCTGGCAGCGAGTGGACGAGCTTCATCGTCTCGAGGCTGACGCGGATGACCTGGCCGACCAGGCGGACGATGTACTGGGGGTCGTCGTCGCGGTTGGGGTCGCTGGTGATGCCGCTGCGGGGGTCGGTGTAGACCTGGTACTGGTCGATGACCCATTCGAGGGCGGATCGGTTGCCGAGGCGGTAGGCGAAGGCTTCGGGCGGGATGTATTCGAGAGTGAGCGATTTGTTGACGGCCAGCGCGGTCTTGTCCTTGGAGAGGCGCATCTTGTCGTCCACGCGGTACGAGAGCGGCACGCCGACGGTCTCGGTGAATTTCAGCGGGTAGGGCTCGAGTTTTTCATAATCCAGGTGGAGGTCGGCGAGCTTTCGGCCGGCCTTGGCGAAGGCCTTGAAGTCCTGCGCGAGCGGAATGCGCGGCAATTCGCGCTTGAGATTGTCGGCAAACTTCTCGCGATAGCCGGGGTGGTGGAGCAGGCCGTAGATGTAGTGGAAGATGGTCCACTTGTCGATTTTCTTGTCCTTGTAATGCTCGCGGAAATGCTTCAAGGCCCAGTCGGTGATATTTTCGCGACGGTTTGAGCCATCTTCGTCGTAGAGGTAGAACGGGAAACACTGATGGCCGTCGCGCGTGCCGCACAAATGCAAATCCACGGGTTGCGCAGCCATTAACGCACTGAAAGAATCTGACCGGTGCGCGATGTCGCTGCAGCAAAACACACGATTTTCGCTTTCCGACGCTTGAGTGGGGAAGATCTCGCCGAATCCGTAGAACCGGGCGTTGAGCACTCGATCCATGAAGAGCCATCGGCGGCAAAAGGGGCGATACAGCGACCGGCGCACCCGCTCCGTGGAGAACTGGGCGTAGCGTCCACGCTTCAGCGCCTTGCTCAGGTCCGCGTCCCAGACCACTCTTTCGTAACGAATATACTCATCGACGCGCGCGTCCTTTGGCGCACGCTTCCAGCGGTCCACTTCGAGATTGTAATCCTCCACGAAGCGCTCGATGCGACTCGCGAGCGACGCGGCGTCGAAGTCGTAGACGATCGCGTCGCGGTGAGTCGCAATTCCCAGCGAGTACGTTCTGAAAATTGTGGGAGTTGCCCCGTTCAGCGCGGAGCGCGCCTCCTTGCTGGCGATGGCCAGAAACGAGTTGAACAGACTTCCATTGGCTGGCACGAGCCACGTGTTTCGGTGGTCGGGCTTCAGCGTCTGCCGCGCCGATTTGCCCGCCGTCTCGCCCTGGGCCAACCATCTCAATTTCTCGCGTCGGGGCAGACGTTTTTCCACGCCCGCGTATCGCAGCGCGAACTTCCGTTGCTTACCTGCCTTCCGCACAGCGACCGTGATTCCTACGCCGACTTGGATTCCAAATACATTGTATTGGGAGCCCGCCAATGTCGGATTCTCGCGTACGTTTCCTTCTAAATTGACGTGATAAATGGCGGAGAAATCTCTCGCCAGGTGTTTTCTCATGCCGTCGAACGCCACTTGCGTAATGAAGGAGTTGTTCGACACGAAGCAGACCACTCCTTCCCGTTCGCCAAGGCGATCGGCCGCCCAGCGAAAAAACTTCACATAGGGATCCGCGGTCTTGCTGACGGACGACGCTTGTGAATCCCTCGAATAGGTGCTCTTGATGCGAGCGTCAATGCGCGGATAGCAGCGATTCCGGTTTCGTTCTCCAAACACCATCTGTCCGACATTGTACGGCGGATTGCCGATGATCACGGTGATCGGCGCGTGACGTTGGCGATCCACGCGCACGGTGTTCTCCTGGGAGAACAGCGTGGCATGACGCGGATCTTCGATTTCCAGCGTATCCACGAAGCACAGCCCCTCAAACGACTCGTACTTCCCGGTCTGCTCGAAAAACGCATGCTCGATATTTAGCGCTGCAATGTAGTACGGCAGCAGCATGATCTCGTTCGCGAACAAGCGGTGCTTGTACACATCCTCCAAATGCTTCTTCGGAATTCGCCGGATCAAGTTGACGATGAAATTGCCGGTGCCGGTGCAGGGGTCGATGATGTATACGTCGTCGCTCCAGAGATGCTTGCCGAACTCCTTCTCAAGCACCTCGGCCACGCTGGCGCACATGAAGTCGACGATTTCCTGCGGCGTGTAGACGATGCCCATCGTGTCGGCCAGCTTGACGCTGTAGCCCTGGAAAAACCGCTCGTAGACCGTGTTCAAAAAGTGCTGTTTGTCAGCAAAGTCGGTCATCGTGCGCGCGGCCTGCTCGATCGCGACGTAGAAACGGTCTAGCTCGCGCAGGTACGTGGTGCGGTCGAAGCTCTGGCTGGTCATGGCGAGCATGACCTTCTCGACCTCGGCGGCGATGACGTTGCGGCGGACGAACTCGGGATTGTCGAAGATTTCGCGGATGAGGCGCTCGGTGAGAATGTGCTGGATGAGCATCTCATCGACCGCGGCCGCCGAGAGATTCGGGTTCAAGCTTGTCTTGCACAGCTCGTAGAACGCGTCGAACGCCTGCTGGAAGGCCTTGTTGGACTTGTGGGTCTGGTCGATCTTCTGCTTGAGGCCCTCGGCGAGGTCGGGCACGCGCTGCTTGAACTCCTCGACGGCCTGCTCGAACTCCTCGATCTCGGGCTCGACGTACCGGAAGAACTCGGTCAGCAGCTCGGCCAGCCGCAGCGGGTCGCTCATGTCGACGCGGAGGATTTCGCGTTCGTGCTGGTAGAGGACAGCGGTCGCGGTGTCCTCGAAGATCATGTTGCTGGTCGGGTAACCGGCCTTACGCTTTTTCGCGATTTCGGCGTCGAGATTGTCGGCGGTGTCCTTGGCTTCCCAATAGCCGCGGACGAGGTTCATGTGGTCCTTGAAGGTGCCGTCGGGGCGGATGGAGCGTCCGTTGATCTTCTTCTCATGCTCCGCGATCAGGGTCCAGCCGGCGAGCTTGGCGGCTTCGGCGAGCAGGGCGTGAAAGGCCGGCCGCGTGCCCATCTCGTAAAGCACCTTCTGATGCGCCAGGTCTTTCAGGTCCGCGTAGTACTTCTCGATCAGCCTTGCCAGCCTCGGCGTTGTCGAGTTCCGCTGCTTTGAAGTCCGTTTGGCCAAGGCAGACACCGCTCTCCCGCGAGACTGAACCAGCCGACATGATACGCGCACGAAACGCGCCCGCGAACTGAACTGCGCTGAATCCCTACCGCTGCCCGGGCCACGCGATACACTCCGCCTACCGAAACGAAGCCGGAACGCGCGACCATGGCCATTCTCGTGCAGAAATTCGGCGGGACCAGCGTCGCCGACGCCCGGCGGCTGCACCTCGCCGCGCGCCGCGCGATCCGCGCCAAGCTCGCCGGCAACCAGGTCGTGCTGGTCGTCTCGGCCATGGGGCACACCACCGACCACCTGATCGACCTGGCCCGGCAGGTCTCGCAGCGGCCCGCCAAGCGCGAGATGGACATGCTGCTGTCCACCGGCGAGCAGGTCAGCATCGCGCTGATGGCGATGGCGATTCACGAGACCGGCTTCGACGCGATCAGCCTGACCGGCGCGCAGATCGGCCTGATGACCGACAGCCGGCACACCCAGGCGCGCATCCGCTCGATCGACGCCGGCCGCATTCGCCAGCACCTGGACGCCGGCCGCATCGTCATCGTCGCCGGCTTTCAGGGCGTCGACCCGAATTTCAACATCACGACGCTGGGCCGCGGCGGCAGCGACACGACCGCCGTCGCGCTGGCCGCGGCGCTGCGCGCGGAAGCGTGCGAGATCTACACCGACGTCGACGGCGTCTACACCGCCGACCCGCGGCTGGTGCCCGAGGCGCGCAAGCTTGACACGATCAGCTTCGACGAGATGCTTGAGCTGGCGGCGCTGGGCGCCGGCGTCATGCACGCACGCTCGATCGAGCTGGGCAAGAAATCCAACATCCCCATCCACGTGCGCAGCAGCTTCACCGACAACCCCGGGACCCTGATCATGAACGAACCGCCAGGAATGGAAGACGTCGTCGTTCGCGGCGTGACGATCAAGCGCAACCTCGGGCGGGTCACGCTCAGCGGCCTGCCGGGCAGCGCGGGCCTGGCCGCCGAGGTGTTCTCACGCGTCGCGGCCCAGGGCATCGTGGTCGACGACATTCTGCAAACGGTCTACGACGGCGGAACGCGGGCCAGCATCACCTTCACGCTGCCCAGCGAGGGCCTGGGCGCGGCGGCGGCGGTCGGCGAGCTCATCCGCCAGCAGTACGAGGGCGCGGCGGTCGAAGTCGTCGACGGGCTGAGCTGCGTGAGCATCGTCGGCGTCGGGATGCGCTCGCACGGCGGCGTCGCCGCACGCATGTTCGAGGCGCTCGGGGCGGCGCGCATCAATATCGAGAACATCTCCACCAGCGAGATCGTCGTCAGCGTGCTGGTCAGGCAGGAGGACGGCGACCGGGCACTCCAGGTGGTCCACCGCGCGTTCGAACTTCAGCAGGCCTAGAGGCGCCATTCCCAGAACACAGGGGAGTCACCGGTTGAAAAACCGGTGCCACAGACCACCGGTTGAAACCGGTGCCACACACCACCGGTTGAAGAATCGGTGCCACAGACCACGGATTGAAAACCGGTGTCACAGGCCACGGGTTGAAAACCGGTGTCACAGGCCACCGTGCCTTTCTACATGGCTTCGATCGCCAGCGCCACCGCGTTGCCGCCGCCCAGGCACAGCGACGCCACGCCGCGCTTCGCCTTGCGCAGCTTCATGGCGTGCATCAGCGTGACCAGGACGCGGGCGCCGCTGGCGCCGATCGGGTGGCCCAGCGCGATCGCGCCGCCGTGAACGTTGACCTTCTCCTCGTCGATCTCAAGCCCGCGCACGCAGGCCACGACCTGCGCCGCAAAAGCCTCGTTGAGCTCCCAGAGATCGACGCTGCCGCGCTCCCAGCCGGCCTTCTCGCAGACACGTTTGCAGGCGGCGATGGGGGCGAAGAACAGGTCGCGCGGGGGTCCGCCGGCCGTAGCCTGCGCGACGATGCGGGCCATCGCCGCGCCGCCGCATTTCTTCAGCCCGGCCTCGCTGACCACGAGCGTCATGGCGGCGCCGTCGGAGATCGCGGAGGCGTTGCCGGGCGTGACTGTGCCGTCGGGCTTGAACGCCGACCGCAGCTTCGCGAGCGATTCGAGCGACGAATCGTGCCGAATCGTCTCTTCCGTGCTGAAGGGCTTGTCCGACTTGGGGAGTTCGATCGCGACGCGCTCGTGGTTGAACCATCCGGCCTTTTCGGCCGCCGAAGCGCGCTGGTGACTTCGGTGCGCGACGCGATCCTGGTCGGCGCGGGTGACACTGGCGCGGGCGGCGGTTTCCTCGGCGATCACTCCCATCAGCGCGTTGTCGTAGATGTTGGTCAGGCCGTCGAACGCCATCGCATCGACCAGCTTCACGTCGCCGAACTTGGCCCCGCGGCGCAGCTCATAGACCATGTGCGGCGCGTTGCTCATGCTCTCGATGCCGCCGGCCAGCACGACGTCGGCGTCGCCGGCTCGAATGGTGAGATCGGCGAACATCACGGCCTGAAGGCCGCTGCCGCAGACCTTGTTGACGGTCGTGCATGAGATGGTGTCGGGCACGCCGGCGTGCAACGCGACCTGCCGGGCGGGGTTCTGTCCGCAGCCGGCCTGAAGCACGTGCCCCACGTACACCTCGTCGATCGCCTTCGGATCGACGCGCGCGCCGTCGAGCAGCCCCTTGGCCACCTGCGCGCCGATCCGGGCGGCTGACAGCTTGGACAGCCCTCCGAGCAACGAACCGATCGGGCTCCGCTTTCCGTCCACGAGATAGCTGTACGTCCTGGCCATGTGCTTTCCTCGAGTCAGCTCGGGATCGTGCCTGACCCCGGTCCAGCTGTCATCGCGCGACCCAGCCGGGCTCCGTGATCAGCTTGCGGGCGATCACCAGCCGCTGAATCTCGCTGGTTCCTTCGTAAAGCTCGGTGATGCGCGCGTCGCGCAGGAAGCGCTCCACCGGATAGTCCGAAACGTAGCCGTAGCCGCCGTAGACCTGCACCGCCATGCCGCAGACGCGGCTGGACATCTCGCTGGCGTAGAGCTTGGCCATCGCGGACTCGGCGCCGAAGGGCCGCTTGTTCTGCTTGAGCCAGGCCGCCCGGCGCGTGAGGATCCGCGCGGTGACGATGCCCGTGTGCATGTCCGCGAGCTTCCACTGAATCGCCTGGAAATTCGCGATCGGCTGATCGAAGGCGACGCGTGTCTTGCTGTACGACAGGCTGCTGTCCAGCGCGGCCTGCGAGATGCCGACGGCCTGCGAGGCGACGCCGATGCGGCCGCCGTCGAGCGTCCCGAGCGCTACGCTGAGGCCCTTGCCGCGCTCGCCGAGGAGGTTCTCGTCGGGCACAACGCAATCCTCGAAGATCAGCTCGGTGGTGCTGCTGGCCTTGATGCCCAGCTTCTTCTCGACCTTGCCGATCTTCCAGCCGGGCATGTCGCGGTCGACGATGAACGCCGAAAGCCGCCGCCGCGGATTATCCGGATCGCTGACGGCGAAGAGCACCACCACGTGGGCCTCGCCGCCGTTGGTGACGAAGCACTTGGCCCCGTTGATGTGCCAGCCGTCGGGCTTGTGCACGGCCATGCAGCGCGCCGCGCCGGCGTCGCTGCCGGAGTTCGGCTCGGTCAGCGAGAAGCACCCGATCCACTCGCCGGTGGAGAGCTTCGGCAGGTACTTGCGCTTCTGCGCCTCGGTCCCGTAGTTCAGGATCGGGTCGACGCAGAGGGAATGATGCGCGCTGACCAGAATGCCCGTCGCGCCGCAGGCGCGCGATAGTTCCTCGACCGCCATGCTGTACGAGACGAGATCCAGCCCCGCCCCGCCGTACTCGCTCGGCACGTAGAGCCCGAACAGGCCCATCTCACCGAGCTGCGCAATCAGGCCGTCCTCGAAGCGTCCGTGGTGGTCGCGGGCCTCGGCCTTGGGCGCGATCTCGCGGTCACAAAACGTGCGCAGGGCCTCGCGAAGCTGCTGCTGATCCTCGTTCAATCGGAAATCCACGCCTCGTCACCTCTCGAACGGGGGCCGCTCGCCGCAGCACGGAAGTCGCCGCGGTTCGGCCTGCCCTGGTTCTCCTATTCGCACCGCGCCGCGCCGACCGCCTTACGCGACGGAGTTGAGCAGTTCGCGCGCGATGATGATCCGCTGAATCTGGCTGCTGCCTTCCCCGATCTCGCACAGCTTGGCGTCGCGCATGTAGCGCTCCACCGGCATGTCCTTGGTATAGCCGTAGCCGCCGTGAATCTGGATCGCGTTCAGGCAGGCGCGCGTCGCCATCTCGCTGGCGAAGAGCTTCGCGATGCAGGCTTTGGTCTTGTCGGTCTCGCCGCGATCGAGCGAGATCGCCGCGTCCCAGACCAGCAGCCGGGCCGCATCCACCTCGGTGGCCATGTCCGCCAGCATGAACGAGATGGCCTGGTGCTCGGCGATCGGCTTGCCGAACGCCTGGCGCTCCTTGGCGTAGGCGAGCGACTCCTCCAGCGCGCCGCGGCCGAGCCCGACCGACAGCGCGCCGATGCCGACGCGTCCGCGCTCGAGCACCTTGAGCGCATCGATGTAACCGTTGCCTTCCTTGCCCAGCAGCGCTTCCGGCCCGACCGGCACCTCGCTCAGATTGAGCGTCACCGTGTCGCTGGCGCGCATGCCGAGCTTGTCTTCCTTGTGCCCGACTTCGAATCCCTTGGCGCCGCGCTCGACCAGGAATGCGGAGATGCCCTTCGGGCCTTTCTGCGGATCGGTGATCGCCGTGATCACGTAGACCCCGGCACGCTGCCCGTTGGTGATGAACTGCTTCTGCCCGCTGATCCGCCAGCCGGTGCCAGCGCGAACCGCGCGGGTCGTCATCGCGGCCGCGTCCGAGCCGCAGCCCGGCTCGGTCAGGCCCCAGGCGCCGAGGTACTCGCCGGTCGCCAGCGCCGGGAAGTACTTCTTCTTCTGCTCGTCAGTCGCGCCGGCAACTTTCATGTGCGCCAAGCAGAGCCCGTTGTGCGCCGCGAGCATCAGCGCCACCGCTCCGTCCTGCCGCGCGACCTCTTCCAGAATCACGGCATTCGCGAGATACCCAAGCCCCGCGCCGCCGAACTCCTCCGGCACCATCACACCCAGCAGGCCCAGCTCGGCCAGCTTGGTGACAATGGCGTCAGGCATCTTCTGCTCGGCGTCCCACTGGCGCGAATGCGGGCGAATCTCGCGGGCCGCAAAATCGCGAACGGTGTCCCGCAGCGCGACGAGATCTTCCGGCAGGTCAAAGCTCATCATGCTGGTGCGGCTCCTTTCACGCGATGAATCGGGCGCCAGGCCGCGCAGTCGCGTCCGAGACGATAAGCTAGTCTAGCCGTGGCGGGACCGCATTAGAAGTGCGCCTAGTGCAGTTGCCCAAAAGCCTACGCAAATCGCGGCGGGCGCGGCTGCGTGCGCCGCACGGCGTGCAACGAGGCGGCGCCTCGAAAGAGCGGGTCCATGAAGTCCGCAACGATTCACTTGATCGGGATTCAGGCCGGTGGCGGCGCGGGTGTCCGCGGAGCCCAGGACGGTCCGTATGTCCTGCGGAAAAAAGGGCTTGTCGCCATGCTCGAAACGCGCGGCGCCGCGGTCATCGACTTGGGTGACGTACCCGGAGTCCATGAGACCCGCTTCGCCTCCAGCCCGCCCGGAGTTGCCCGCAACCTTCGCAACATCCTTCAGGTCAATCGGCACTCGCACGCCTGCATTCTGGGTGCACGACGGAGCCTGCCGGACGCGTTCGTGCTCGTCATCGGTGGAGACCACAGCCTGGCGATCGGGACGCTGGCGGGGTTGGCGGATTCCTGCGAGCGGCTGGGCCTGCTGTGGGTCGATGCCCATGCCGACTTCAACACGCCCGCGTCGAGCCCGTCGGGGAATCTCCACGGCATGAGCCTGGCGGTGGCCTGCGGCTACGGGCTCAACGACCTCGTGCACATCCCGCGCCGCGTGCCCATGATTCGTGCCGAAGACGTCTTCCTGCTCGGTCCACGCGACGTCGACCCCGGCGAGCGAGCCAACCTCGATGAGTCCGGGGTGCGTTGCCACTCGACGGCGGAATGGCGCGCCGCAGGCGTCGTCGCCACGGCCTTGGACGCGTGCCGTCAGCTCGCGCAGCGCTGCGATCACATCCATTTGAGCTTCGACATTGACGTGCTCGACCCGGGCGACGGGCTCGCCACCGGCACCCCTGTAGCCGACGGATTGGGCTTCGCGGAAGGGCTGGAACTGCTCGCCGCGCTTCGGCAGACCGGTGCGGTCGTCTCAGCCGAATTCGTCGAGTACAACCCGCGGCTCGACGCGAACGGCCAGACCGCACAGCGCACGCTGCGGCTGATCGCGGAACTGCTGGGCTGAGGCGCGTCGGTGGACGACGCCGCGGGCGACACGCACGGCGAATCAGCTCCGCCCGAGTTCAAGCGCCATGGCGCGCTTGCGATCGCGCAGGTAGAGGCGTGTGCCAACCAGCGTGGGCGAGGTCCACGAGACGTTTTCGAGGAGCTGTTGCTTCGCCAGCACCTTGCAGCCTTCGGGCGAGAGCCTGAGCAGCGCGAGCTGGCCGTCCTGATCGAGCACGATCGCCTTGCCGTCCGCCGCGATCGTAGTCGCCTTCGGAAACGCGCGCTCGCCCCAGACCAGCTTCCCGGTCTCGAGATCGAGGCCGAAATACACGAAGCCGCCGAACGAGCCGCTCGCCCCGTAGACGTGGTTGTCGATGCAGACGACGTTGTTGTGGTGAAGCTGAACGCGGCGCGTGTGCCAGAGTTCCTCGACCTTGGTCTGGTCGCCCGCGCGCGTGAGCCGCAGGCCCCGCGCGCCGCCGCCATACGCCGAGGAGATGAACAGGATGTCCTTCCCGTTCCAACACGGCGTGGCGATGTTGGCGTCGTACTCGGTGAGATGTTCGTGCCGCCAGTAGAGCGCGCCGTTGTCGGGATTCAACCCGACCACCTCCTTGCCCAGGAAGCAGACCAGTTGATCCTGTCCGGCCAGGTTGATCAACAGCGGAGTCGAGTGCGTCAGCGCGAAATCCTGCGCGGTCCACACCAGCTCACCCGTCTTCTGATCGAATGCCGCGAGAGACTTGCCCGGCCCTCCGCCGATGGGCAGGATGATCGTGTGCTTCCAGGCGGTCGGGCTCGAGGCGTAGCCCCGGCCGAAGGGCTCCAGTCCGAAGTCCTTGGTGAGATCGCGCGTCCAGAGCACCTTCCCGTCGGCGGCGTTGAGGCAGGTCAGAACGCACGTCACGCCGACCGTGAAGAGCCGCCCGTCCACCAGCAACGGCGTGGCGTGCGGCCCGGGGCCGAACTCCATCGCCATCTCCTTGAGCAGCGGGGCCGCGTACGCGGTCTCCCAGCGCGTCGCGCCGCTGGCTGCGTCGAGGGCGACGACGGCCTCGTTCTCGTCGCGCCGCACCATCGTGTAGGCATTCGCGCCGTCAACGATGATGGAGGAGTAGCCGTCGCCGAGCTCACGCTCCCAGATCACCTTCGAGCCTGCTTCGGGCCAGCTCTCGGCCAGGCCGGTCGAATCGGCCCGGAAGTCGCGCTGCGGACCGCCGAACTGCGTCCACTGCGCCTGGCTCGTTCCGGCGCCGAGCCCCGCCGCGACGGGCGCCAGAATCATCGGAACTCGGACCCAAGCGGCCAAGGTGAGAGGCATGCAGGCGATTCCTTTCGAGCCAACGATCGTCTTGCTCCACCGGCGGAAAGCGAATGAGCGAGAACTCACCCTCTGGCGCCGCTCGGGGCGGCCCCAGTCAGCCCAGACGGATCCGTCCGCAGCGAACCGTCAGATTCGCAAGCTTGTCGCGCCCGCCGTCCGGGGCTTACATCTGGGCCTCTTCCTCTTCGTCGGCGGCGGTGTGCGTGGTGATGGCCGTCTTTTCGAGGATCTTGTTGAGCCTCGCCCGGATCATCGGCAGGAAGAGCACCTGCGGAATCCGCCGCAGCTCCTGCTGGCCGGTGGCGTTGTACACGATCAGCGTTCCGGCCATTCCCAGCAACATTTCGAACACGTCGGGGAAGGTCGAGCGGATGGTCTTGGCGCCGCGGCCGAGCGAGTCGTCCATCTTCCCGAACGAATAGTGCTCGAACTCGTTGTGCGTGATGCGCCACTGGCTGTTCAGCCGGGCCCAGAAGATCATCAGCAGGTAAGGCACCATCATCACGATGCTCAGACACAGGCCGAGATTGCGGTTGTACTGCACGTTCAGCCCGTCGAACCAGTTGTAGACGTTGCCGAAGAGAGTGATGCTCTTCACGTCGCGCAGCCAGAGACCGAGAATCCAGAAGAGCCCGAAGAGCACGACCCAGAAGACGGCCTGGTTGCGGTCGACGTCCACGCCCAGGGTCAGCACCACCAGCAGGACGATGAAGATGTAGAGCCACCCGAGGGTCTCGAGCAGGCCCGAGTGGGACATCGGCTCGGGCTGGAGCTCGGCTGTCGCGGCGCCGGTCCCGCCGTTGGCCGCGTCGATCCCGGCGGCGGCCTGGTTGGGCGGCTGCGCGACGCCCTCGGGCGTGGTGGGCGAGGGCTTGGCGAAGCCGCCCGCGAAGTAGAACAGAAAACCCGCGACGATCATCGGCCAGATGAACAGAAGCTTCGGGTAGCTCACGAAGCGGATTTCATGCACATGCGCGCTCTGGCTGGCATGGGCCGGCTTCGACCCCGGTGAACTACTGGCTGGATTGGTGCTCATCCCTGGTTTCTCCGCAGGCTCGACCGCGCCGCCGCCGTCCGCGCGCCCCCGACGCGCCCGGCGGCGCAATGTTCAGAGGGAATTCGACGCAAAGCGTGCACGCTTTGCAAGCGGGCCGCCATTAGAAAGCAATCTTGATTTTTCCCTTCTGCCACTCCTCGGCGACGATCCCGAATTCCTCGATCGTCTTCGCGAGCCGCTGGAAGGTCAGCACCATGGCCTGGTACAAGCGGTCGTCGGTCGCGAGCATGCCGAAGGTGCCCTTGCCCTTGCTGATTCCGTCCGAGATGGCGTACATGCTCTCGAACATTTTGGCCGACTTGTCCAGGTTCTCGATCACCGAGCGCGCGATCGTGTCCACGTTCGTATCCAGCTTCGTCCAGGTGGTCTGGGCGTTGCCGATGAGGGTGCGCGTGTCGGCGGCGACGGCCCGGAAATCGCCGGCGCCGGCCTTCAGCTCCGCCGCCATGTCCACGCCGTCGGTCGAAATGCGGTGGACGTTCTCGATGATCTCGCGCAGCCGGTTCTGCGCCTCGGAATCCCCCAGCACCGCGTTCGCGTTCTTGAGCAGTGTATCGAGCCGGGCCAGAGCGCTGGATAGATTGCCCTGGGGCCCGCCGGGCAGGTCGACCGCGCCGGGTTCGCGGCGCTGCAAGAGCTCGGTCAACTCCTTAAGCGCCGGAGTCAGCGCCGCCGACGCCTCCCCGATCTGGGTCGCGGTGCGATCGAAGGTGGAGACGATCTCGGGCGGCAGCAGGGACTCGACCATGCCCGCCATCGTGCCTTCGATGCGCTCGCCACTGGCCAGCAGCGGGGCATCGGGCGGACCCGGGATGATCTCGATCGGCGGGCGGCCCGCGCCAAGCCCGGGCTCGGTCGTGGTCGCCCGGGTGCCGCGCGACAGTTGAATGCCGCGATCCAGGGCGATTCGCACGTTGACTCCCGAGGCGAAATCCCCAGGCTCGGCGAAGCCGACCTCGCGCACCCGGCCGACCATGATGCCGCCGATGGTGGCCGGCGTTCCCGTGCGGATTCCGGTCGCCATGTTGAATCGCGCGTTGAGGACATACTCGTCGCGGGTCAGGCTGAACGAGCCGTCCTGGCCGAAAAAGACCACCAGCGCCCCGAGCGCCATCAGCCCGACCAATACGAATAACCCGACCGTTACGTTGTGCCGCCCCTCATGCATCGCTTGACTCCCAGCGGGCCTGCCGAACGCCGCTGCGGAAGGCGTCGGTTGTCGGCCCGTCGGCCCAATACTACACTAACGAGGCCCCAATCAAAGGAGCTTGCCGTGGCCAACGCCTTACAGGGAAAGATCATCCTGGTCGTCGACGACGATCACGATATCCTCACTGCCATCACCACCTCCCTGGTCGACACGAAGGCGACCGTTCACACGGCCATGGACGGCAACACCGCGGTCTCGCTGGCCGAGAGCAAGTCCCCCGACCTCGTCATCCTGGACATCATGTTGCCGCAGAAGAGCGGCTTCCTGGTGCTCGAGCGGCTGCGTCAGACCCGCGGGAAGGGCGAGAAGCCGCGCGTCATCATGATCACCGGCAACCAGGGCCGCCGTCACAAGCAGTACGCCGAGGCGCTCGGCGTCGATGCCTACCTGAACAAGCCCTTTCCGATGGAGCGGCTGCTGGAGCTGACGGAGAACCTGCTCAAGTAGGCTCGACCTCATGCCGGCCCGCTGGAATCTCGCCGCCCGACTCGACTCCTACCGGCGCGACCTGCGCAGCGCCCTCGAAACGGCCCGGGTGCAGCACTATCAGGTCGTGCAGGCCGACACCGTGGACAGCGAGTTGGCTCCGCGCGCGTTCGGCGAATCCGCCCGCCGCCACCTCGCGCGTCATCTCATCAACCTGGGCCTGCGGCTGGACTGCCTGACCGTCGACTTCCCCGGAAGCGGACTGTCCGACCCCAACCAGGCCGAGCCGAGGCTGAGGCACGTAACCGAGACGCTGAAGCTCTGCCGCGATCTGGGAGTTCCGCGGGCCGCGGTGCGCTTCGGCATTCCGGCCCGCCTGGACTCCGACCCCCACGCGCTTCGCATGCTGATCGAGCTGGCCGACCGGGCCGACCGCTATGAGGTGGATGTGGCGGTCGATCCGGCCGGTGCGTCGCTGGGCGATTCGGCGGCGGGCTTGGCGAGCCTGCGCTGCCCGCGGCTGGGCGTGGCGCTGGACAGCGCGGCGCTGGCCGGGTCTGAAGACGCGCCGCGATGGCCGCAAGCCGCGCCGTTCGTGGTGCAACTGCGGGATGCCCGCCGCGCCGGCAACACCTTGGAGGAAACGGAGTTCGGCGCAGGCGAGGTGCCGTTTTCGCGGCTGCTGGAGGCGCTGCGCGCGGGCGGCTACAGCGGATCGCTGGCGGTTCGGCGCGATGCCGCCCGGGACGCGGTTGACGCCATGCGTCGTGGTGGCGAATATGTGCGGCTCCTGATGGAGCGCTCGCAGGCGTAGGTCGCTTGCGCGCTCCGAATGCGTGTGCGGGCGTCCCGTGCGGGATGCCGGCAAGCCATCCGAAGCGGAGGGTCGCCCGTGCGTGGGTCGATTCAGTTCAGTCGTGTCCTGATCCCGTTCCTTGTCGGCATACTGGCGATAGTCCCATGCACGCTCGAGGCGCAGACCCCGCCCCAAGACGCGGTCGGCCCCCAGCAGGAAGCCGAAGTTACACCCCAGCCGGCCGCGGCCAAGCTGGAAGGTCCCATGCGGATCGAGAGCTACGGCATTCTCGAAACGCGCGTCTCGTTCGGCGGGCAAGCCCCTCCGCCGCGCGCTCCGGCGCCCTCGCTGCGCTTCCAGTTGAAGCTTACGGGCGAGCGGCTGACGGACCTGATCCGCGTCAGCCCGGTGTTCCTCGACGAGGTCGTCGACGACGCCGGCGGCAAGCTCTATGAGCCCAAGCCCCGCACGGCCGAGGACGAGACCGAGACCGCGCTGGTCGACGTGGCCACGAATCTTCCGGTGGGCTATTGGCCGCTCTACACCGAGTGCAATGCCGCCGGCCGCAATGCGAAAAGACTCGCGCGGATGCGCGGCTTCGTGACCGCCGTCTTCGGGCGCGACACGGAAGACATCGCGATCGAGAACCCGATGCAGTACGAGGGTCGCTACCTCGAAGATCCGCGCCTGAGCGCGGCCGGGGTGAAGATCAAGGTCCTGAAGTTCGGAGAGGACATCCAGGCCCCGGCGGACGGGAAGACCATCGCGCTGCGCTACGAGGACGGCAAGAACAACCTCAAGCTGACCGCGTTCTACGACGACTGGATGAAGCGGATGCCGGCCCGCGGCCGCCCCGCCAAGACCGAGGCCGGAGACGGCTACACGCTCTTTTCGGTGCCGCGCGGACAGTTCAGCGAGGACACGACGTTGGTCGTCACGATCTACAAGGACATCAAGATTGAGAAGCTGCCCTTCGACTTCACCGACGTCGAGCTGCCTTGATCTGCCGCTGAACCGATTTCGCCCGGCCGGAGCGTGACGTGACTTCTGCCGGGCCTGCGACTCCCGCGGGCGTGCCGCGCGCCTCTCTTCGGCGTGGCACGCTCGCCGTGCTTTCGGGTAACGGCCTGCTGAACGGCGCTCGGCTGGTCGTGGTGATGCTGCTGGCGAAGTTCTGCAGCGCCGAGGTGCTGGGGCAGTACAACTACGGACTGGCGCTGTCGGGCCCGGTCGTCCTGTTCTGCGGTCTGGAGCTGCGCGGGGTCTTCGTCGCGGACGCCGCCGGCCGCTTCCCATTTGCCGCCTACCGCAAGCTGCGTTCGATCGGCCTGGCCGCCGCCGCCGTCATCCTGTCCGGCCTGCTGGCGTGGGAAGGCTCCCCCGGCAAGAACACCGCGCTCTTCATCCTGCTGTGCGGCGCCGCGGCGGCCCGGCTGGCGCTCTACTGGGCGGAAATCGACTGGGGCGTTTATCAGAAGCACGAGCGCCTCGACCTGCTGGGATGGTCTAACGGCTTGCGCGGGATCACAGCCCTCCTGCCGTTTGCGCTGCTGCTGCCGTTGGGCGCCACGCTCGGGCCGGTCTCGACTTCCGCCAGCGCCTGGAACGCCGCCATCGCGACGTGGGCCCACGCGCTGCTGTGGTGGGGGCTGGCGCTGGTCTACGACCGCCGGAATGCCAGTCGGCTCGGGACGCCGGGCGCGCCGAGCGATGCTTCGACGCTCTCCCGGCTCGCGTGGCACGCGCTGCCGCTGGGCATCGTCAGCCTGGTGGTCAGCCTGTGCGAGAATCTGCCGCGGCTCGTGATCGAGGCTCAGCCCGACGGCCGCCGGGCGCTGGGCTACTTCGGCGCGATCGCGACGATCCCCGCCGCCGCCCAGTTTGTGATCGTGCAGCTCGGGATCGCGTCGAGCCACCGGCTGGCGACCAGCTACCGATCCGATCGTCGCGCGTTTCTGCGGCTCGTTCTCAAGCTGCTGGCGATCAGCGCCGCCGGCGCCGTGATTCTGCTTGCGCTGGCGGAGCTCTGCGGCGAGTGGCTGCTGCGCGTCGCGTTCCGGCCCGAGTACGCCCAGCACCTCGCGGCGTTCCGGGTGCTCGCCCTCGCCACCAGCGCGCTGCTGTGCTCGAGCATTCTCGGCTTTGTGGCGACGCAAATGGGCATCTTCAGGCTTCAGGTCGCGGCGCAGATGGCCGTGCTGATCGCGACCGCGAGCTGCGCGTTTACGCTCATCCCGGGCGATCCCATCAACGGCGCCGCCTGGACGGCGCTGGCTCGCGGCACCGTCCAGGCGATTCTGTATCTGGCCTGCGTGATCTACGGAATCACCCGGCCCGTCGCGTCGAAGTCCGCGCCGGCCGAGGCCCCGTTCCCTGACGAGACCTGACCCCGCTCAGGGGCGACGGCCGGGCCGCCCGCCCGCGGGTGGCCGCGAGGACGGACGCACGGCACCGCTCGGCCGATTGATCGTGGCGCGGCGAATCGTGGTCGTCGGCCGACTCGGCCCGATCGGCGTCCGCGAAATCGTCCGGGTGGAGCGATGCACCGTGCCCGCGGACCGCACGCCCACGCGCGGCGAGGAATGATGCAGCCCTGGCGAGCGAACCACCACGCGGTGGTCCGGGCGGCGAACCACCACGGTACGGCGGTGGTAGCTCGGGTACGGCGTTACGCAGTGGCTCCTTCCGAAGGAAAAGCTCGCACCGAACGCCAGGGAGCTGGGATACGGATCGGCCACGACCACCGGGTACGGGTCGCTCACGTAGACGGTCGACGGATACGGCTCGATCACCGCGGGCGAACCGACGACCACGGGCGCCGGCTCGTAGTAGACCGGCTCGCGATAGCTGACCTTGGTGCTGTCGGCAGCCAGGATGGCATGGTCGCGCGGGTCGAGCACGACCGCCTCCAGCACCAGCCGATGCGGCCAGGCGAACGCGCCGTCGGGCAGGCTCAGTGCCGTGCCGGCCTCGAACTCGAGGTCGTCGCCATCCGCGTCGCTCGGGCGATCCAGCGGGATCATCACGTCGAAGGGGCGCCCTTCGGTGTCCGCCAGCAGTCCCTGGTCGTCCCGGATCGAAAACACCAGGTGCAGCGGCTGCTGCGTGAACCGCGCATCTTCGACGTCGACGTCGTACTCGACGTCCATGCGCCAGTCGGCGCCAGCGCGGACAATCCGGGCCGAAAGATCGTCGATGTCGACGTCCGGCCGCGGCAGGTTGGCGATCACCCCCGTCGGAGCCGCGTAGCCGTCGTCCGCTTGCGCATCCGAGATCGGCTGCATCATGGTTTCGACCGGCTGCTGTTGAAGCCGCGTCTCGCGAACGGGCTGCATGGGGTAAATGGTCTGCTGGCCGAGCGCGCTGGCCGCGCCGAGCGCCGCCCATGCGCCCAGAAGCGCCGGCTGAAAGAAGAATCGCCTTGTCATGGAAGTTGCCCTCCGTGGGCCAGCCACTTGAAGTTTCGCTGTCCTATTCTAGGCGGACACGGCTGGCCGCCAGCGGTTGGACGATCGACGCCCGGCTTCTATTCAACCGCGACGGCGCACGGGACCGTCAAGCCGAGTCCGATATGCGCTAACCAGTTGCGGCGTCGCGATTTCGGTGCCTGACGACCCCGGCTGCGGGCGCACGCGGCCCGCGATTCACTACAGCTCGAACTCGCTGCGGTCCTTGTCTTCGAGCACGTCCGCCAGGCGCATGCGCACGTAATCGACGTCGATCGCGACCGATTTGTTGACCGCGTCCGACGCGTGGAACGCGATGTCCTCGACGACCTTCTCGACAATCGTGTACAACCGCCGGGCGCCGATGTTCTCGAGCATCTCGTTGGCCTTGAACGCCATGTCCGCCATTTCCTGCAAGGCCTCCGGGCTGAAGCTCAGGGCCACGCCCTCGGTCCGCAGCAGCTCGATCTGCTGGCGAATGAGCGCATTCTGCGGCTCGGTCAGGATGCGCAGGTAATCCTCGGCGGTCAGGTCGTCGAGCTCCACGCGGATCGGAAAACGGCCCTGGAGCTCGGGCATCAAGTCACTGGGTGAAGCCTGGTTGAAGGCGCCGGCGGCGACAAAGAGGACGTGGTCGGTGCGCACGGGGCCGTAGCGCGTCGTGACAGACGTGCCTTCGACCAGCGGCAGCAGATCGCGCTGCACGCCGCTGCGGGAAACCTCCGGGCCGGCCACCTCACCGCCGGGCGTCCCGCAGATCTTGTCGATTTCGTCGAGGAACACGATGCCGGCCTGTTCGGCGCGAGCGACCGCGTTCTGCTGGAGCGCCTCCTGGTCCACCAGACGGTCGCTTTCCTGCTGCAACAGCACCTGAAGCGCCTGCTGAACGGGCAATCGCTGCCGGCGGCTGCGGGCCGGCCAGACGCGCTGCATCATCTGCTCGAACTCGGGCCCCATCTGTCCCAGGCCCATCCGCTCGAGCATGAACCCGGAGTTCGAGGCGTCCTCAACGGTTACGTCGACCGCGTGCTCGTTCAGCCCGCCAGCCTGAAGCTGCGAGCGCAGTTTCTCGCGCGCCCGCTGTCGCCGCTCGCGCTGATCCGGATCGGCGGCGGAGTCGCCCGCCTGCGGCAGGAGCTGGTCGAGAATGTGGTCCTCGGCGGAGCGGCGCGCCGCCTCGCGAACGCGTTCCCAGGCCGCCTCGCGCTCCATGGTCAGGGCGCGCTCGACCAGGTCGCGGATAATGCTCTCGACGTCGCGGCCGTAGTATCCGACCTCGGTGAAGCTGGTAGCCTCGACCTTCACGAACGGCGCCTGGAGCAAGTGAGCCAGCCGGCGAGCGATCTCGGTCTTGCCCACGCCCGTGGGGCCGACCATCAGGATGTTCTTGGGCAGCACGTCGTTTCGCAGCTCGGCGGACAGTTGCATCCGACGCCAGCGATTGCGGACCGCGACCGCGACGGCGCGCTTGGCGTCCGACTGGCCGACGATGTAGCGATCAAGCGCCTGAACGATCTGTCGTGGGGTGCTGTGGTCCATGCTTTGCCGCGCTGCGGGCGACGCACCTCCCGCCAGGCAGGTCGGGTCGCCCACTCGGGGATCATATGCATCCCACGCCGCGCGTCGCAATCCGACCGCCGCCAATCGACTCGCGCCCGCGGCGACGTGGCGCGGCGGCTGACTTCCGCCAGCGTCGCCCGCAATCAGCCGATAGTCGCCTACGGGGGGTTCCACGGCTGACGCGGTTTCCGCGCGGCCTCGAAAAAGCGGCGCAGAACGACGCAGGGCCTGCGACGAGGGCTACAATTCATCTGGGCACCGGGGATTCGGGCGGAATGACCATGAGCCTCGACGAAATCAGACAGAAGTTTCCCATTACCAAATCCTGCAACTTTCTGAATCACGCCGGAATTGCGCCGCTTTCCGGGCCCGCCGCCGACGCGCTGATCGGCTATGCCCGCGAGGTGTCCGAATCGGCCTACCTCTCGGGCACGTACTACCGCACGGCGGAGCGCGTGCGCCAGGCGGCGGCCCGGCTCGTGCACGCCGACCTCGCCGAGGTCACCTTCGTCAAGAACACCAGCGAAGGCATCAACTACGTCGCCAACGGCATCCCGTGGCTCAGCGGGGACAACGTCGTTTCCACGATGCTGGAGTTTCCGGCCAACGTCTATCCGTGGCTCAACCTCGAGGGCCGCGGCGTTCATCTGAAGCGCGTCGCGGAGGAGGACGGCCGAATCCCGTTCGACCGGATCGCCGCCGCGATCGACAAGCGCACGCGCCTGGTGGCGATCTCCGCGGTGCAGTGGGGCAACGGCTTCCGCGTCGACCTGACGCGGCTGGGCGAGTTGTGCAAGGACAAGGGTGTGCTGCTTTTCGTCGACGCGATTCAGGCGCTGGGAATCCACCCGATCGACGTGCGGGCGATGAACATCGACTTTCTCGCGGCCGGCGGGCACAAGTGGCTCGTTTCGCCTGAAGGCACCGGCCTGTTCTTTTGCCGCCGCGAGCTGCTCGGGCACCTGCGCCCCAGCGCGCCCGGCTATCTCTGCATGAAGCAGAGCGTCGAGGAGGACGTCCGCGGGCTGCGCCCGGACGACTTCCACGATGACGCCCGGCGGTTCGACAACGGCGCCTACAACGTCGCCGGCATCGCCGCCTTGGGCGCCTCGCTCAACCTGCTGCTCGAGACCGGCATCGAGGAGATTCAGGTCCGCATGAAGTACCTGAGCGACCTGCTGGTCGAGGGGCTGCGCGGCAAGGGCTGGAAAGTGCTCAGCCCGCGCACCGCCACCGAATGGAGCGGCATCGTCACGTTCGCGACCGAGAAGCACGACGTCGACGCGCTGCGGCGGCACCTGCGGAACGAGTTCCGCGTGATCGTGGCGACGCGGCGCGGCCGGCTGCGCGCCAGCCCGCACTTCTACAATTCGCCCGAGGAAATGCGCCAACTGATCGAGGCGCTGCCCAACGAGTAAGCCCGGTCGGCGGGAGCTCCGCGCGCTAGATGCCTGAGGTTTGCGCCGAGCGCTGGCCTTCGATCATCACGCTTGCGACGAAGTTCAGCGCCGCGGTCCAGTCCTCGGCGTGCTGCGCGCTCCACGTTGCGCCCGAAATCTCCTCCATGACCTCCAGCAGCGTGTCGCGCACCAGCGGATAGTGCTCGGGCTCGGCTCCGTATCTCGCATGACGCTGCCCCAGCTCGAGGAGCGCCTGCCGCAGCGCGCCGGGAGTGCGCAGGCTGCGAATGGTGAGCCGCAGGGCCGCGATCAGCTTGGATTTCTGCGCGCTCATGTCCTGAGGGAACAGCGGGCGAACCTGCGGATAGCGCGCGAACAGCAGGGTGCAAAAGCGGTCGACCAGCTCCGGCGCGCGCGGGGCCATGCCCGCAAAGCTCGCCTCAAGTCGCTCGATGACGGTCGCATGCATGCTGCGCTCCCATGCGAGAGATATCGGGCTCGGGATCCGGTCCGCGTGCGGAACCCGAGCAGGAGCATCGGACCGATTCCGGGGCGACTCCAGCTTCTCCGGCGCAGGCGGTGCCGGTCCGCCGCGGTCCAACGCACGCGCGCGGTTTCTCGCCGGCCGGCAGGCGGTCGATGGGCATTGACGCCCCGCGACTTCCTGGCGAGAGTTCGTCGGCGTTGATTCCCGAAAGTGATCCCACGCGCGGAGTTCACATGAACCGGATGGGTGCTGTGCCGCTCGCTCCTCGTTCCGCTCGTCATCGAGTGGCTGCCGTCGCGATCCTGCTGGGAATCGGCCAGCTCCCGGCGCTGCCGGCCGCCCGGCAGAGCGCGCCCGCGACCGAGCCGACCTCGCAGCCGCCTCGCAAGCGCATCACGCTCGACGTGATCCAGGGCCGCGGACGCGTGAACTTCGACGGGAGCGTTGCCAGCGGGATGACCTGGCTGGCGGACGGCCGGCATTTCCTGCATCGCAGAGACGGGAAGCTGATGCGCGTCGACGCGCTTACCGACGCGGCCGAGCCCGCCTATGACAGCGCCGCGATTCAGAAGGCCTTCGAAACACAGGCCGGCCTCGATTCGTCGGACGCGGAGCGGATCGGCGCTAACCCCGGCGAGTGGAACGACGCCCGGACGTGCGCGCTGCTCAAGCACGCCACCGGCACGTACGTGCTGCGCATGGAAGCCGACGGGCCGCGCGTCGTCCGGGCGGCGCCGTCCGACGACGCGGAACGCCGCGAGCTGTCCCTCGGTCCCGCCGGCCGGCGCCTGGCCTTCGTCCGCGGAAACAACCTCTTCAGCATCGACGCCGATTCCGCGACCGAGCGCCAGCTCACGACGGACGGCACGGAAACACTGCTCAACGGCGTGCTCGATTGGGTCTATCAGGAGGAGGTCTACGGCCGCGGCGACTGGCGAAGCTACTGGTGGAGCGCCGACGACGCGCGCCTCGCGTTTCTTCAGCTCGACGAGTCCGAAGTGCCCGTCTACACGATCGTGCACCAGGCCAAAATGCGGCCCAGCGTGGAGACGCTCAAATATCCCAAGCCCGGCGACCCGAATCCGCGCGTGCGGCTGGGAATCGTCGCCAGCGGCGGCGGCGAAGTCGTCTGGGCGGATCTGGGCGCGTACAAGGACATCGAGTTTCTCATCACGCGCGCGAGCTGGTCGCCGAGCAACACCGTGATCTTCAGCGTGCAGGACCGCGAGCAGCGCTGGCTCGACCTGAACGAAGCCGATCCCGCGACGGGCCGCGTGCGAACGCTGATCCACGAGCCCTCGCCCGCGTGGACGGATAACCTCCCACACCCGCGCTGGCTGAAGGACGGCACGTTCATCTGGCTCAGCGACCGCGACGGCTATCGCCACGCGTTTCACTATGCCGCCGATGGAACGCTGATCGACCGGCTGACGCGCGGCGATTGGGACGTGCGCGACGTCCTCGGCGTGGACGAGGCCGGCGGCTGGCTCTACTTCAGCGGGACGCGCGAGGGCCCGCTGGAGATTCACGCCTATCGCGCGCCGCTGGCCGGCGGCCCGGTCACGCACCTGACCGAGCCGGGCTACGGGCACTCCATCACCATGGACCCCACCTGCACCTACTTCTTCGACAACTTCAGCAACATCCATACGCCCACCAAGGTCTACCTCCGGAATGCCGACGGTTCGCTGGCGCGCGTCATCAGCGAAAACCACGTCGCGGTGCTGTCGGAGTACGCCTTCGGCGAGACGCGGCACGCGGAGTTTCCCGCCCGCGACGGGTTCACGCTGCGCGCCCGGCTTGTGCTGCCGCCGGACTACCAGCCCGGTCAGCGCTACCCGGTGTGGTGCTCGGTCTATGCCGGGCCGGACTCCCAGACCGTCTTCAATCGCTGGGGCGGTCACATGTCGCTCAACGATCAGGTGCTGGCGAACGAAGGCTACATCGTCTGGCGGATCGACCCGCGCTCCGCCAGCGGCCAGGGGATTCGCTCGGCCTGGCAGGCCTGGTGCCGGCTCGGGACCTTTGAACTCGCCGACATCGAGGACAGCCTGCTCTGGCTGATCGACCAGGGATATGCCGACCCGCAGCGCATCGGAATCACCGGGTTCAGCTACGGCGGCTACATGACCGCGTTCGCGATGACGCACAGCACGATGTTCAAGGTCGGCATCTGCGGCGCGCCGGTCACCGACTGGGCCTGCTACGACACGATCTACACCGAACGCTACATGCGCACGCCGCAGAACAACCCCGACGGATACGTTAGCAGCTCGGCGGTGCGCGCGGCGGAGAACCTGCACGGCAAGCTGCTGCTGGTCCACGGGATGATCGACGAAAACGTGCACTTTCAGAACAGCGCCCTGCTGATCGACGCGCTGGAAAAAGCCGGACGCGAATTCGACCTGATGGTCTATCCGCGCGACCGGCACGGAATCTTCAACGGCGGCGAGCATTTTCGGGAATTGCAGGCGCGCTATCTGAGGGAGAATCTCTGAGCCGCTGATCGCAGCACGCGGGGCTGCCGCGGCGCTACAGCACGCCGCGCACCACCGTGATTGCGGCGGTCAGCAGGCAGGCCACCGGAATCGCGAACAGCGTTCGCAGCGGCTTGAGCCAGGCCGTCAGCGCGCAGACCAGCGGCATCGACGCGCCGCCGACGAGGAATCCCCACGCGGCGACACTCCGCTCCCAGCCCGCGAGGTCCGTGCGTTCGACGGTCAACGCAAAGAGAATGTTGATGGCGCCGAGAGCCACCGCCGCGATGTGCCCCAACCGCAGCATGCGGCGTCGGAACGACGCGTATCCGCCCAGCCAATCGTCACGATGGAAGAACAGCCCCAGCAGCAGACCGCTGGCGAAACCCAACGTGATCCACAGCCAGCCGAAGGCCAGGTTCAAGGAGAGGTCGCTCCGCGTCGCAGGCGTCGATCGGCCGTGGTGCTCAGCCCACGACGGCGTGGACGATGTGCTGCTTCGCCTGCCCGACCAGTTGGAACGAGCCGGTGATGCAGATCAGGTCGTCGCGGCCGACGCAGTGACACGCGGTCCGGAAGGCGCTGAGCAGGTTCGGCTCGACCTGGGCCATCTTCTGCGAGCGTTCGGCGAAGCGCGTCAGCAACTCGCGCGGGTCGGCCGAGCGGGCGGTCCCGATGCTGGTGAAGATGACCTTGTCGGCGCCCAGCTCGAGCTGCTGGAGCATGCCGTCGATGTCCTTGTCCTGCGCGCAGCCGAAGATCACCACCATCGAGTCGTAGGTGATGTTCTGGCCGATGGCGCGCATCACCGCGGCAACGCTGGCGGCGTTGTGTGCCGCGTCCACGACGGTGCGCGGGTTGTCGCGGATGACCTCGAGCCGCCCGGGAATCCGCACGGAGGCAAGCCCATCGACCGCCTGCTGCTCCGGGATGGCGATTTCCTTGCCGCGCAGGGCGTCGAGCATGCCGAGCGCCACGCCGCAGTTGTACGCCTGATGCTCGCCGAGCAGCGGGACGCGAACGTGATCGAAGCGGCTGGTCTTGGTTGCGAGGCAGACGCGCATGTGCGGTCCGGTCGCGCGCGAGCACTCGAATCGGAAGCTGAACTCAAGGTCCTCGCCGAGGATGCGCAGATCGCAGCCGACCTTGCGGGCGTGCTCGCGCAGGACGCGCTTCACGCCCGGAGGCTGCGGCGCGCTGATGACGGGCACTCCGGGCTTGAAGATCCCGGCCTTCTCTTCGGCGATGGCCTCGAGCGTGGAGCCGAGCTGGGCCATGTGATCATAGCTGATGCCGGTGATCGCGCAGACTTCGGGTCGAATGACGTTGGTCGAGTCGAGCCGGCCGCCGAGGCCCGTTTCGATGACGGCAAAGTCGACTTTCTTGTCAACGAAGTGCAGAAAACCGGCCGCGGTCATGATCTCGAAGAAGGTCGGCTGGTCTTTTTTCAGACCGCGCAGCGCGGCTTGCACACGGCCGATCAGCCGGGCGAATTCCGCCTCGCCGACCAGCTCTCCGTCGACGGAGATTCGCTCGCACACGTCGAGGACGTGGGGAGAGGTATAGAGACCTGTCCGATAACCGCTGGCCTGGAGCATCGCCGCCGTCATGTGGGCGGTCGAGCCTTTGCCCTTCGTGCCGGCGATATGCAGGCAACGGAGTTTGCGATGGGGATTGCCAAGCGCGGCCAGCAGCCGCACCATGCGCGTCAGGTTGAAGTTCGACGGGTTGTAGCCGACCCGCACCATCGTTTCATAGTTGGTCTGCGCGCTCAGGAAACGCAGCGCCGCGCGAAAGTTACGGATCGGCGCCGGCGCATCGACCCGGGCTCGCGGCGATCTGGGCTCCGTCTTTCGGGAAGGCGCGCCACGTCGAGGCTGACGGGCCGCCGTTTTGCGGGTCGCGGCTTCGGCCATGCGCGGTAGAATACGCCGTAACGGCAGATTCGTCAACGGAATGCGGCGTGCTAACGGTGCCCTGGCATGCAAGCTGCTAGGCAGGGTTTTCCCATTTTGAACCGGCACCGATCCCGGGAACGGTTACGATCCATGCACACAGCACTTCGGACGACCTCGTGAACCCAGCGCCGACCACCAGCGCTGTACCTCTCTCCTACGCGGGACAGCGGCGCGCGGTTCGCGTTTGCCTGCCCGGCCGCGAATACACGATCACGATCGGGGCGCGCATCCTGGCCGAGCTGCCGGACTGCCTCGCCGCCCTGCGCCCGTTCGGCAAGGTCATCGTCGTCGCCGACGAGACGGTTTTTCGCCTGCACGGCGGCGCGCTGTTGGGTGCACTCCCGGAAGGCACGCGCGCGCTCACGTTTCCCGCCGGGGAGGCTTCCAAGTCCATCGAGCAGTGCGCCGACCTCTATCGCGCGCTGGCGGAGCATGCCACAACGCGCGATTCGCTGCTGATCGCCTTCGGCGGAGGCGTCGCGGGCGACCTGGGAGGCTTCGTCGCCGCCACCTGGATGCGCGGCATTCGCTTCATCCAGGTGCCGACCACGCTGGAAGCAGCCGTGGATGCGTCCGTCGGTGGCAAGACCGGATTGAACCTGCCCGCGGGAAAGAACCTGGTCGGTGCGTTCTACCAGCCCGCCGCGGTGTGGATCGACGTGGAGCTTCTCTCGACTCTGTCTCAACGGGACTTCGTCGCGGGGCTGGCCGAGAGCGTCAAGCACGCTTGCATTCGCGAGCCGGCGTTCCTGCGCTGGCACGAAGAACATGCCTCGCACATCCTGTGCCGGGATCGGCAGACGCTTGCCGAGCTCGTCGCGCGCAACTGCGCGATCAAGGCGGCGGTGGTGGCGGCGGACGAGCGCGAGGCCGACCTGCGCGCCATACTCAACTACGGGCACACGCTCGGCCATGCCTTCGAGCACGAGCTGGAGTTCGAGTGCCGCCACGGCGAATGCGTCGCGCTCGGCATGCTGGCGGAAAACCACATCGCCGTCGCGCGGCTGGCGCTCGACCGACATCTGGCTGAGCGCATCGCGCGCACGCTGGCCGCGCTGGGCTTGCCGAACCGGCTGCCGCGATCGCTGTCACCGGCGGCGGTGCTGGCCGCCTGCCGCCTCGACAAGAAAAACCGCGCCGGTTCGATCCACGCGGTGCTGATTCACGATCTCGGCAAGCCGGTGCGCGTCGTCAACCTGCTTGAGGAGGAGATTCTGGACGCTCAGCGGGCGCTCTCGCCGGAAGGTCCGGTTGTGAGCCGCCCGGGGCGATCCTAGAATGTCCTCTCCAATGGGGTTAGTGCCCGAAGCGACGAGCCATCGCGATCCACTCAGCGACCCGTCTCCGCCGCTGGCGCCCGCCGCCGTGCGATGGTGGTGCCTGACCGGCATCGGCGGGCTGGCCCTGTTCCTGGGAATCATCGGCGGCTGCGCGGTCGTCTATCACAGCCCGGACTTCGAGTACTTCTACAAGGCCGGGGCCTGGATGGCCTCGCACGGCACGTTTGACCCCGGATACGACCGCAACCCCGATGGCACGGTCGTGCCGCGCGGGAATCTCGACTGGTACCTGCCGTTCACGTCCCGGCTGATGTCGCTGCTCGGCTGGATGCCGTTCGAGCTGGCGGGCTTCGTGTGGATTTTGCTGAACCTGACACTTCTGATCGCGACGCTGCGCATGCTGGGGCGGGAATTCACCGACCTGCCGGGACGCGACTGGCCGGTGACGCAGCTCCTCCCGCTCGTCGCCTGTGTGCTCTTCTGGTACTGGGAGTTCCGGCTCAACCAGATCGATCTGCTGACGCTGACCTGCCTGCTGGGCAGCTTCGTCGCGTTCAAGCGCGGGCGCTCGATGGTGTCCGGGTTCTGGCTGGGCGTCGCCGTGCTGCTGAAGGTGACGCCCGGGCTTTTCGTGCTGTGGTTCCTCCTGAAGCGCCAGTATCGAACCGTCGTCGTGGCCCTGGTGACGATCGCGCTGGCGGGACCGGTCGGCGACGCCCTGTGCTTTGGCCAGCGTCTCGCGCTGGAGGAGTATCATGCCTGGTTCCGCCGGGCGGTGTCGCAGAGCTCGCAGGCGGCGCTGGTGCTCAACCAGACGGAAATGGACTGGCGTAACCAGAGCCTCGCTGCCGTCGCAAGCCGCTGGCTGCACGCCACGAACTACACCACGCATTTCGACAACGACCCGCGCATCCGCTTCGGAGGCCCGCCGCGCTACATCAACATCGTCGACCTTCCGCTGCGCACGATCGCGGGGCTGGTCAGCGCCGCGGCCGCGGTCAGCCTGGCGGCGTTTGTCTGGATGGCGCGCCGGCCGGCGCGCGACATGACGCCCTGGCAGTTGCGGATCGAATGGGCGCTGTGTTTGCTGCTGATGCTCTGGCTGATGCCCGTCCTGCGCCGTTACCACTTCATCCTGCTCACGCCCGCAGTGACGGTTGCGCTGGCCGGCACGCATCACATCGGGCTGGGACGAGGTTCGGCCCGGGCCGTCCTGGTCGGGCTGACGCTGCTCGTGATCGCTCAGGTCGCGATCGTCTCGCGGCCGCTGACCGGCGACAACATCGCGGAGGCCGGCGGGACCCTGCTCGCGGCCATCGTCGTGCTCGGAATCCCGCTCCTGAGCATCCGCGCCCACGTCGACCGTCGGATGAAACGAGAATCGCGCGCGACAGACTGCGGGCTTGCCGGTCCGGCCGACGATTCCGCCGCCCCCGTGCACGCCGCGCCCCTCGAGCCCCTCGATGCCTCGGCTCCTCAGCATGTCTAAGCCGGCACGCCTGCGCGCCCTCGACCTGCTGCTCGCAGCGCTGCTGATGATGACGGTGGTCGTGTCGGCCGCTCGCGGGCTGGAGTTCAGCTACGACTTTCACCACTTCTACCGCGACGCGGAGTACGTCTGGAATCACGCCGCGCTCAATCCGGATCTCAGCAACCCGGATCCTCTGCTGCGGCGTCAGCTTCCCTTCTACCTGCCGGCGGTGCCGCTCGCGCTTTCGCCGCTCGGCGGCCTGGGGCGCGTTGCAGCCGCGATGGTCTGGACGCTGATGCAGGCGGGCTCGCTCGCCTGCGTTCTGATTCTGCTGCGGCGGCGAGCGCTGTCGCTGTTGCCCGAAGGCGCGCCGGAAGCGCGCCGCGCCCAGCTCGCTGCGCTGCTGGCGTGGCTGCTCGCCGTGCCCGGCGTCTACGAAGCGGCGCGCTTCAACCAGCTCAGTATTCCGCTGCTGGCGGTGCTCCTGCTGGCGGAGCGCGCCCTGCATCGCGGTCGGGGCCTGCAAGCCGGCCTACTGTTCGCGGGCGGCGCGGTGCTGAAGCTCCTGCCGGCGCTCTTCGTCTTCTGGCTGCTGCTGAAGCGACAGGCGCGGGCCGGCCTCGCCTTTCTGGTCGGAGCGATCGTCCTTGCGGTCCTCCCAAGCCTGCTGTGCTTCGGACCGGAGCGCACCTGGAGCTATCACCGCGAGTGGTTCGAATACAACGTACGCGGCGCCGCCGGCGGAGGCATGACCGATCCCGGGCTGCGCGAGCATTTCATCGACCATCGCAATCAGTCGCTGCCCGCCGTGGTCTCCCGGCTTTGCTGGCCGGAGCATCCGCATCCCAGTCCCATCCAGATCGCCAGCCTCAGCCTGGAGCAATGTCGTCTCGTGGCAACGGTGCTGGCCCTGATGCTTGGCGCCGCGCTGCTGGCGGCGACGCATCGTCCGCTCCAAGGGCTGGGCGACCGCCGCGCGCACGCGGAATTCTCGACGTACCTGCTGGCGCTGCTGGCGCTCTCGCCGCTGGTTCGGCAGTACTACCTTGTCTGGGCGCTGCCCGCGCTTCAGCTTCTGGCAGTCGTCGCGCTGGAGCCGGGTCGTTCACGCGCGCGAGCCTGCGCCCGCGCCGGGCTGGCGGTTTGGCTGCTGGGGATGATGCTCTGGGTGGTTCCGCAGGCGCGCCTGCTGGGGGCGCACCTGCTGATGCTGATCGCGCTCGGGGGGCTGCTGCTGGCCGCGGTTCCGCCCGCGGCAACGTCGCCGACAGCCCACGGCCCCAGCGCCGGCGATGAGCCGGAGCGCCCCTACGGCGTCGCGAGCACCCGCGGCGGCGGGTCGTCATCGAGCGGGTCGACGTGAACGGCGAATCCCCAGCGACCGTCGAACTGATCGACGCGCAACAGGAGTACATTCGGCCCGGCGGAGAGTCGAGCGGCGACCCGATCCTGCCGCGGCGTATACGGCCGCTGCACGGAATGGCTGAGCAGCTCAAACCCGTTGAGCCAGGCGCGTGCGCCGTCGCTGCTGCCGATTGCCAACTGCACGTCGCGCTCGCGCTCGGCGTGCAGGAACGCAAGCGCATAGGCCACCGCGTCCTGAACGCCCCCGCCGAACAGCTCGTCCAGATCCACGAAGAACTCGCGGCGCGGATCGCTGCCGGGTGAAAGCGGCCGAACCACTTTTCGCCACGTCACCGCTCGACCGGCAAGCCCGGTAAGCGTCCGCTGGCGATCCAACAACCTTCGCTGGGCGAATTCCACATCGAGCACCTGGACATCCGCGCGGTCAAACGGGCCGACGACCGACCAGGCCGAAATCGACGGAAACAGCGTCGTCTGCGCCGGAACCAGCACGATTCGGCCGTCCACCTCCAGTTCCAGGCGCGCCTGCATGCGGCGCATCTGCGGCGGCGAATCAGCGCAGCAGGAGGCGCGGCGATGCCGCGCGGCGATGCGGCTCCCGGTCAGCGCCGGCGTCTCCGGCGCGCGCGTCGTGTGAATGCCGGGCTGCTGCGGAATCTGAATGTCGAAGGCGAGCTCCGCCTCATCCAGCAGCGCGGGTTGAACAACGGCCTCGACGTCCGCCACCGCGCAGCGGGCGTCGTCCAACTCCGTTGCGACATTCAGCCGCAGGAACGCGCCCAACAGCCGCACCAGCGCGTGCATCCAGGCAGGCTCGGACGAGGCTCGTTCGGCGAGGGCGCTGAATGCCGCGGGCAGCGCAGCGCGCAGCCGCTTTGCCAGCCGCTCGGCGTCCGGCGGGGAAGCAGCAAGTTGCTCGCCGAAGCTCGCGATGTCCCGCAGCGCGAGGGATGCACCCTCGGCGCCGCGAGCCGGCAAGTCCGCGACGATTCGCACCATTTCGCGCAGTCCGCGCGCCAGAAGATCGCGCAAGGCAGGCGCCTCACCTTGCTGAACATCGAACACGCATGGCGCGTCCACCGGCCGCTCGCCCGCCTGCACGATCAGGGTGTACGTTGACGGGTCATAGCGCCAAAGGCCTGGCGTCGAGCCGTCCGCCGCACGGACCTCACGGCCGTTGAGGCGCACCCGTCGCGGCGGGGCGACCGCGTGGATGCGCAGCTCGAGCGCGCGCGAGGGCGCCGCCCCGCGGAACGTGCCCTGGCTTGCAGCGACCACGACGCGCACCGACTCGTCGCCGGAGCTTGCGTGCAATCGGGTCCAGCGACACTCGCCGCGCTCGTAGCCGCACGAGTTACCGTCGTCCTCGTAGACCCGCGCGGACCATTCCGTCGTTCTGCGGCCGACGTACAGATTCAGCACAAGCGGGTCGACCGTGCCTGCGTCAACGCCGCGATCCGCGCGCGTGGTCGCGATCAACGCCCCGGCGCGAGCAAAGAGCGGAACCTGATCGAGCGGAACGAGCAGTCGCACCTCGCCCGGACCCTCGTAGACGTGCCCGCTGTACCAATGCACCCACTCACCCGGCGGCAGCCACACCTTGACCGCGGCGCAGCCGGTCGCGGGATTGATCGGCTCGCAGACCGGCGCGGCCAGGAGATCAGGACCGAAGAGATACTGGCCGGGGTGGCCGTAGGCTTCCTCGTGCTCGGGCCAGTGGTAATACAGCGGGCGGCACAACGGCAGCGCCTCGTCGTACGTCTGCCGGCAGGCGGTGTAGATCGTCGGAAGCAGCTCGTACCGCAGCAACCAGGCCTCGCGCGCGCAGCGAAACGTCTCGTCGTCGAAGCCCCAAATGCGCCGTTCGGCGGCGAAGTGTTTGGTTGCGTGCGTGCGCAGCACCGGGCTGAGCGCGCCCCACTGCATCCAGCGCACGAACAGCTCCGGGTCGACCGGGCCCGGGTAGTGTCCCCCGATGTCGTGGCTCCAGTACCCGTAGCCGACGTTTCCGGCGGCGGCGGTGAAATACGGCTGGAACGCCAGCGAATCCCAGTCGCTGCACGTGTCGCCGGAGAAGCCGATCGGGTAGCGGTGGTTTCCGAGTCCGCCCCAGCGGCTGAAGATCAGCGGCCGCGCGCGACTTGCGCCGGACCGGCGCCGCCGGTCGGTCCAGTGCAGGTGGTTGAGCCAGAACAGCGGGTCGAGGCCGGGGAGGCGCGACGCGCTGCCCTGCTGCCAGTCGATCCACCAGAAATCGACGCCTTGCTCCTCCAGCGGATGGTGGAGGTGTTTGAAGTAAGCCTCCATGAAGCGCCGATCGGTGCAGTCGAACGGAATTCGAGGCGTCTGATCCGGGTTGAGCTCCAAGGCGGCCGCCATGCGCGCGAACCCCGCTTCCTGGCGTCCCACGCCTTCGGCCGGATGCAGGTTGAGTGAAACGCGCAGACCCTCTGCATGCGCCCAGTTCAGGAAGCCCTCCGGATCGGGAAATGGGCGTGGGTTCCACGAATAGCCGGTCCAGCCGTCGAGATGCCAGTCCATGTCGACGACCAGCACGGACAGCGGCACCTCGTGCCGGCGGAATTCGGCCACCAGCGCGCGCAGCTCGGCGTCCGTGTACGCCCAGTAGCGCGACCACCAGGCGCCGAAGACGTAGCGCGGCGGAAGCGGAACGCGACCGGCCACGTGCGTGAACTCGTAGAGCGCCTGGCGGAAATCGTGGCCGTGTCCGAAGAAATACCAGTCCAAGGCGGCGGACGAGCGGCGCGGCGCTGCCCACGGCCAGTCCCCCCCATTCAGCAGCACGCGCTGAGAATCGTCCACCACGGACCAGCCGTCGCGAGAAAGAAGACCGGGTTCGAGCGGAGCAGGTCCCAGGACGTTATCGAGCGTGCGGCAGGTTCCGCTCAGATTGCCTTCGGCCGGGAGGCCCGGATGCCAGCGCGCGGGCCGGCCCGCGACGGTCAGCTCGATCGAGAGATTCTCCGCGTCGAACGCGGCCCCCCGGCCGCGATAGTGCAATCGCAGTGCCCCGGTGTCGATGCGGACGTCGTTCTGAGTGTTCTCGCTGCGAAATGGGCAGACGGGCATGCGCCGATTGACGAATGCGAGCGAGGCGCGATCCTCGAACACGTGGTCAGGCGACCACTCGAGCCGCAGAATCCGGGGCGTGAGCACCGTGAAGCGGACGTTGCGGCCCAGGACCGCGGCGCGCGGGTCGGCGCACGGCTCCCAGCGCTCGGACATGATCGTCGGCCCCCTCCTGGCAGGCGTGTGCACGCCGCGCCGAGTGCTCTTGCGGTTCTCGCGACAGACGCAAATCCGGAGGGGCGGCGCGCGAAGCGATCTGGCTCTCAGTCCCGCGCCGACGGCCCGCGGTACGTCGCGACGGCAGTGTAAACCCTCGGCCGCGGAACTGTCCAAGCGCGGGGGACGCGTCGAGCCGCGGCGCTACGGCTCGATGCGTAGGAAGTACACGTCCTGCTCGTTGTTGTAAGTCGCCGCGTAGGCGAGGTTGGCGGCTTCGTTGTCGGAGACCATGTGGTAGTAGTCGCCGATCTTGTTCTGGTTCGGCCAACCGACCCAACTGTCCCACGGGTCGCCCACCGCGCGGTTGGCCGACCAGGTCCGGCCGCCGTCGATCGACGACGCGTAGTACAGCCGGCAGAGGTTGGTCGCGCCCGATTCGCGCGTGTCGTTCCACACGACGTCGATGCGGCCGTTCGGCGCCACCGACATCGTTCCGAACCACTGCCAGGCGTTCGTGCCGTCGGGGTCGTCATTCACGCGGACCCAGTCGCTGAACGTGAGTCCGTTGTCGGTGCTGCGGCAGAAATGCAGGTCGAGCGGATCCGCACCGGTCGGGTCGACGGAGGCACACACGTAGACCTCGGAATTGACGGGGTTCACGGCGACCCAGACCTGCCCCACCAGTCCGCCGGGGTTCGGCCCGCCGAAGCCGCCAATCAGCCCGCCCAGCGGCACGACGGCATTCTGCGGGAAGCGCGGCAGCGGCCCGCCGTTCTGCGCATTGACCGAGCGCAGGCATCGAATCTGAGAGCCTGAGAGACCGGCGATGTACAGCGCGCCATCGGGACCGACGGCGAGCGTCCCCCAGATCGGAGACGTCGGCAGCCGTCGCGGAGTCATGTACGTCGCGCCCAGGTCGGTCGAGCGCGTGAAGATGCGAGTGCCGCAACAGCCGGCGGCGGTGCTCCAACTGATGTAGGTGGAGCCATCGCCGACTCCGCCGCTGTTGTCGGTCGTCATCCAGGCCTTGTCGCCGCCGTTGGCGGGGATGGGCGAAGTCCAGGACTGTCCGCCGTCGCCTGAGATGAACATGTCGCACAGGAAATTCTCTTGCAGGCTGTAATAAAAGACCTGCCCCTGCCTGTTGGCGGCGAGCACCGGGTCGCTGCGAAACGTTCCCGCTGTGAACGGGCCGGTGTTCGTCCAGGTGGCGCCGCCGTCGCTGCTGTAGGCGTGCCCGGCCTGGCGGAAGTTGGACGCGACGGTGTCGAACTGACGCCAGCCGATCACGATCCGATCGGGGTTGGTCGGGTCGATCGCGATCGAGGGCTCGTTGGCCGCATCGCCGGTGATGTTGTTGCCGAACGCGTCGACGTTCACCTGGACGCCGTTCACGCCGCGCACTGCGGCGACGCCCGGATCGCCCGGCCGCGCGTAGACCGGCGGCACGGCCGGCGGGACGTAGGGGTCGTCCGGCTGCTCCAGCCGCGGACCGGTCGAAACGTCCGTGCTCAGCGCCGGCGGATTCGCGCCTCCGGACGCCGCAAGCACGGCCAACCCGCTGCCCAACGCGAATGCCGCCCACCAATTCGTCGTCATGGCTGTCGTCCCTCCCTTGGCTGCCTGGAATGCCCGCTGTCGGAAGCGTGAGTCTACCGCGCCTTTGGGCCGAAACGCGCTAAATTTGCGTTGCCGGGCCACGCCGATGGTAACTAGAATCCAATCGCTTGCGGTCGGCACGCCCGCGGAGTCTGCCATGCACCCACCGCACTGGGGTCTCGGTTTCGCTCGGCACGTGAATCTCCAGCCGCTCGCTGCGAGAGTGCTCGCGGTGGGGTTGCTGCTGGCGCCGCGGCTGTCGCTGGGGGACACGGTCCATCTCAATCACGGCGGCGTGCTGGAAGGCCGCGTGCTGGATGAAAACGCCGAGCGCGTGCAGCTCCGCACCCTGGTCGGGATTGTCGCGGTACCGGCGGATGCGGTGGCGCGGATTGAGCGTGGTCCGTCGATCTTCGACGAATACGACCGCAAGCTGGCTGAGGCCGGGCAGACCGCCGAAGCGCGCTTCGAGCTTGGCAAGTGGTGTGATGAGAGTGGTTTGCGCTCCGCGGCGCGCGAGCATTTCCGCGAAGCGATTGCCTTGGATTCAAATCACGCCGGCGCCCGCGCCGCGCTGGGTTTCGTGCGGGTCGGCGACGTGTGGGTGGACGGTCGCCGGGCGGCGGCGGAATCGGCGGCCAGCCAGCCGGCCGAAAAGGACCCCGAGCAGCTCATCCGCGCCATCCAGTCGCAGTGGTTCCAGAAAATTCGCGCGATCCGCGGCAATCTGCTGGAGAGCGGGGTCGACCGGCTCGTCCGCGACGGGCGCACAAAAATCGTGGAGATTCGCGACCCGCTGGCGATCCTGCCGCTGACGCGCGTGCTTTCCGACGGGAACCTGGCCGCGCGCGAGGCGCTGGTCACGTCGCTTTCGGCGTTTCGCGAGGATGAAGCGACGCTGAACCTGGCGCTGCTAGCGCTCGCCGATTCGAGCGCCGAAATCCGCGCCCTGGCGCTGGCCGAACTCGTCAAGCGAGACGATCCGCGCGTCGTAGCGCAGCTCCGCAAGGCGCTGCTGAGCGACAGCGACGCGCTCATCCGCCGAGCGGCGATCGGCCTGGGCGCGCTGCACGCGCGCGAGGCGGTTCCCGATCTGATTCCGGTGCTCACGGCGCGTCGCCGCAAGGAAATCGAGGTGCCGGCGGCGAACTACTTCCAGACCTACCCGGCGGTGTTCAACCAGTCCACCTCGGTGGTCCTGGGCGATTCGCACATCGTCCAGCACTCGCCGGAGATCGGGTTCGCCGCCGCCGGCGGGTACGTGTTTCCCGCGACCACCTACGAGTCCCGGGAAGTGACGGTCTACCGCACTGAGGTGCTCGAGGCGCTGCGGCGAATCACGTCGCAGCCTTTCGGATTCGACGAGGCGGCTTGGCGCCGCTGGCATGAGGAGCAACTGCCATGACCCCGCGCAACCTGATCGCGCTCGGCCTTGGGGCCTGGTTGACATCCTTCGTCTTCGCGCAGGCCGCGGCGGACCGAGAGCTGCTCGCGCGGGCCGCGGCGGACCGCGCCGCGGCGCCGACCGCCGAGAGCGCCGCGCCGACCGCCCCGGCGCCGGCGGATGCTCTGGACGCCGAAGAAGCGCTGGCGCGGCGCGACGCAACGATGGCGCAGCTTCGCCTGGAGCTGGTCATCGCGCGGAAGGCGCTGCGGGCCGGCGACATGGCGGAAGCCGCGACGCGCGCCCACCAGGTGCTTGCGCTGGCGGCTGGTCTCCCGAGCGACCTGGACCTGTCCGAGCAGGAGCTGCAAGCCGAGGGCATTCTCGCCCGCGCGGCGCGTGCTGGTCTGGACGTTGAGCGGGGCGGCGCGGTGCGCAGCAACGACGGCGCGCTGACGGAGCGCCTGCGCGAAGACGAGACCCGCCGGCTGATCGAAGCCCGCGAGGCGCTGATCGCCCCGGCGCGCGAGATCACCTTCTCGTTCGACTGGCCGCGCATTTCCGCCTCGCGCGAGCGTTACGCCGGCGGACAGATGGTCCGCGGCCGGTCGTGGACCGACCCGCAGGGGCAGGAGTGGTATCCCGCACTGTATGACCTGCGCGAGCTGACCTACGTCACGCCCGACTTCGCGCCCTCCTTCTCGCTGGATGCGTCGGAGAACTACCGCAACACGGCGGACCGGGCGGCGCTGCGCTGGGGCAGCAGCATCTTCAACGGAACGGCCTACGACCTGGCCGCGGGAATTCCGCTGCTGCAATACTTCGGCGGCGTCGACGAGGACGCGCTGCGTGGCCCGAAGTACAGCCTCGAGAAGCAGCGCCAGATCGTGCAGATGATCGACGCATTTCTGCGGCAATCGACCGAGCCGCAGATGATCCCGCTGCTGCCGTAGGCTGCGACGCCTGACCGCCGGCCCGCCCGCGGTCATAATGCGGCGATGCACATTTGCCACGTGATCACGCGGCTGATCGTGGGCGGCGCGCAGGAAAACACGCTGCTGACCTGCGAAGGACTCGCCGCCCGCGGTCATCGCGTCACCCTGATCAGCGGACCGACTCACGGCCCCGAAGGCAGTCTGGTGGAGCGCGCTCGCGCCGGCGGATACGAGCTCGTCGAGATGCCCGAGCTGATCCGCGCGGTGAACCCCTGGTACGACGCCCGGGCGGTGCGCGAGCTGCGGGCCTGCTTCCTGCGCACCCGCCCCGAGGTGGTTCACACCCACAGCAGCAAGGCCGGCATCGTCGGCCGCTGGGCCGCCTTCCAGGCACGCGTGCCCATCATCGTTCACACCATCCACGGCATGAGTTTCAATCGCACGCAGCCGGCGCCTGTCCGTTGGATGTATGCGACCCTTGAGCGTTGGGCGGCGCGGCGCTGCCACGCGATTGTGACCGTCGCCGACGCCATGATCGCGCAGAGCGTCGCGGCGCGCGTCTGCCGCCCGCAGAAGATGCGCACGATCTACTCGGGCATGGAGGTCGAGCGGTTCGACCCGGAACGCTACGACCGCGCCGCCCTGCGCGCCCGCTGGGGCTTCGCCGATGAGCACGTCGTGGCCGGGGCGGTCGCGCGGCTGTTCCGCCGCAAGGGGTATGAACAGCTTCTTCCGATCATGAGCCGCGCGGCGCAGCGCGAACCGCGTTTGCGATTCGTCTGGGTGGGCGACGGCGCCCAGCGTGGGGAATACGAGGCGGAGCTCGCCCGCCTCGGATTGCGCGATCGCACCGTGCTGACCGGGCTGGTGCGGCCGGAGGAAATCCCCGGCCTGCTGGCGGGCTTCGATGTCTTCACGCACGCCTCGCAGTGGGAGGGCCTGCCGCGCGCGGTCGTGCAGGGCCTGCTGATGCGCGTTCCGGCGGTAGCGTTCGCGATTGACGGTACGCCGGAGGTCGTGCTCGACGGGCAGACGGGCCGAGTCGTGCCGCTGAACGACCTCGACGCGTTCACGCAGGCGGTCTGCGAGCTGGCGGCCGATGCGCAGCGACGGCGCGAGATGGGCGCCGCGGGCCGGGCGCTGTGCCTCGAACGCTTCGACGCCGCCGTCATGGTCGATCAGCTTGCGGCGCTCTACAACGAGCTGGCGCTGAGGACCGCCTGCGCAACCGCCTGAGGATTCAGTCCCCAGGCAGGCCCCTCGGCGGGCGCGCCTTGCAACGCTTTTGCGAGCGGGCCCAGCGGTCGCCAAACCTGAGCCCGCGTCGGGCCGAACAACGTCACCGTGGCCGCGCCGAGCAGCGCCGCGAGGTGCGACGGGCCGGCGTCGTTTCCGAGCAGCACGTCCGCGCTGCTCAGCAGCGGCGTCAGCTCCCGCGCGGATTCGATCTCATGCGTTGTGAAGCGCGATCGCAACCGCCGCCGCACTTCGGCCACGAGACGGTCGCGTTCGACCGGACCGAGTACGAACTCGATGGTGCCGCCGAGCTCCTGGATTCGGTCGGCCGTCTCAACGAAGCACTTCAGCGGCCAGCACTTGGCGACGCCCCCGCTGCCGGGATGAATCAGCACGCGCGGACTGCGGCGCGGATCATCCAGGTCGGTCGATGGGCTGCGCGCGGCGCGGGCGCGAACCCCACAGGCGTCGAGCAGCAGCCCTTGCTGCCGCAGGCGCTGGGCCCATTGCTCGCAGATGTGCGTTGTCGAATCGAGATCGGGCCGCACGTCCAGATGGTGGACCGTGCGAGCGCCCAGCGTGCGGAGTCGGTCTTCGAGGGATGAATCCGCACCGGACAGCGCGTTCAGCACGCGTCGACGGTCGAACAAGGATTGCAGCCCCGCCGGCGGTTCTGCCGCTTCATCGGCATGCAGCCAATGCAGGCCGAGCCCCTCGCTCGACCGCCGCCGCACGCGCGGCCGCAAGGCGCTCAGGTCGCCCGGATCGATGCGCGAGATGACCTCGATCCCGTGCTGGGCTGCGCCAGGCAGCCGCCGCGCGAGCTGAATCGTCAGCGCCAGGTCTCCCAGCGCTCCGCCGTGAAGGATCAGCCAGTCGAGCGACACGGGTCATGATACTCGGCGGATCGGCGCCGGCGGCGGCGGGCCGCGGTTCGGCGCGTTGCAACCGGGGTCGCGGGGCCGGGTATCAGTCGTGGTGTGCGGAGTCGGCCGCGGCGCGGACGGTCTGCGCCCGGCCGCCTCCTGCGGGGCGCGAGCGGAGAACGGCCATGCGTTTTCAGCCCAATCGATTCGCCATCCTGTTCTCGGCGCTGGCGTTGAGCTCGTCGACGGGCGCCGGACCTGGATCGGACTCCGAGCAGGAGAAACCGCGCCGCGCGCTGGTGTCCTGGTCGGGACCGAAGAGCGCGATCCACAAGCCGCTCTACCTCCGGGTTCAGGCCGCCGCCGAGTGGCGCGATCTGTGGGAGAAGCACCTCGGCCAAGTCGTCGAGCAGGACGTGCACCAGCGCCCGTTGCTTCCGGAGGTGGATTTCGACACCTGTACGGCGGTCGCGATCTTCTGCGGCGAGGGCTGGAACAGCGACGGGGTGGTGCTGGCGTCGCTCGAACAGCGCGAGAAGGATTTGCTGCTGCGCTTCGACCAAAGCACCTATCAGACCGCGTCCGCGCTCGGTGGCGAAAACGACGACGGCGGCGTGCGCGTCTCGCCGTACGGCATTTTCCTGCTGCCGCGCGTTGCCACTCCGATCGTCATCGAGGAAAACGTCCAGCACCTCATCGGCCATCCGCCGAAGTGGAAGGAGCGGGCGCGGCTGCCGTAACATCGATTCGCGCGGGGCGCAGCGCGAACGACAAGGCGACGATCGCGCCGACCGCTCCGGTCGGCCAGTAGCGGGTCAACGAGGTCGCGTCGCCGAGCGAATCGACCGCAAGCCCGAGCAGCGGCGCCAGCACCATGGTCGATAGGCGTTGCGCCTGGCTTTCGATCGACAGCACCGTCGCGCCCTGCGACTCGTCGGAATGGGCGTCGAACCGGCTGATCAGCACCGGCCGCCAGAGATTCTGCGCCACGTGCAGCAGCACGAAGCCGACGACGAGCGGAGTCGCCCACTCGCCCAGCGAGGACGCGGCGATGAGCGTGTACACGGAAGCACCCAGCAGCCAGTACCAGCGTGCCGCGCGCTCGGCGCCGCCGGCGGCGGTCTCGATGCGATGGGTATTGCGGCTCGCGGTCGCGGAAAGCAGATAGAGCACGAAGTAGACCGGACCGACGAGCAGCGAGGCCTGCTGGGCGTCGTTCCAGCGCTCGAGCCCCAGCCAGCGCCCGATCCACGCCAGCGCGACGAGCTGAAGCACGGGCTGCATGTAGCCCTTGACGGACTCGAAGACGCCTTCGAAGCCCATCGACTCCGTCATCAGGCGGCGCAGGTCGGGCTTGCGGATCGAATCACGAACGGTCCGGAGCGTGTGCCTCCACACGGCGGAGAGCGAGGGGGTTTCGCTCTGCTCGCCCTCCAGGGCGCGCGGGTAGCCGAGGAAATTGATTACGTTCAGCCCGTACGGAACCGCCGCGAAGAAGAAGATCGTCTCGTAGTCGTGGCTGATCAAGACAAACAGGGCCGCCAGCAGCGTCGAGACCGCCGAGCCGATCTGGCTCCACGAGCGCGTGAAGCCGTAGACGCGGGTGCGCTCCGCGGTGCGGCCCTGCATCCGCAGCCAGGTGAAGATCATGGCCTTGTGGGTGCCGGTGCGGAACGACTCGCCCACGCCGAAGAGGAACATCCCCGCGGCCAGCAGCGGCCAGTCGTCGGCGAAGCCGAAGACGAGGAAGCTGGCGATGTAGGCGAGGAAGGAGAAGATCATGGAGCGCCGCCGCCCGCAGACGTCGGCGATCGCGCCGGTGGGCACCTCGAGCAGGTTGACGGTGATCTCGCGAAACGCGATCAGCAGGCCGATCGCGAAGAAGCTCAGCCCCTTGTCGAGAAACGCGAGCGTGAGAAACGGCTCGAAGTAGCGCTGATTCTTCAGGAAGCCGTAGAGGCTGAAGCGAAAGAGCATGGCGCTTGTCGCCTGTGATCGGGGCAACCGGCGCTGGACTACCGCGCGGCCGCCGCTTCCTCCATCGGCACGCACGTGCAGAACAGGTGCCGGTCGCCGTAGACGTTGTCCACGCGTCCGACCGGCGGCCAGAACTTGTGCGCGCGGACCCAGGCGGCGGGATACGCGGCCTGCGCGCGCGAATAGGGATGGCTCCACTCATCGCCGGTCACGTGGGCCGACGTGTGCGGCGCGTTGACCAGCGGATTGTCGTCGCGCGGCCAGCGGCCCTGCTCGATCGCGCGGATTTCCTCGCGAATGCTCAGCAGCGCGTCACACAGGCGGTCCAGCTCGGCCTTCGGCTCGCTCTCGGTCGGTTCGATCATGAGCGTTCCGGGCACCGGCCAGGACATCGTCGGCGCATGGAAGCCATAGTCCATCAACCGCTTGGCGACGTCCTCGGGCTCAATGCCGGCCGACTTCTTGAAGGGCCGCAGGTCGAGGATGAACTCGTGCGCGACGCGTCCGTTGCGTCCGCTATACAGCACGTCGAACGTGCCGCGCAGCCGCTGGGCCATGTAATTCGCGTTGAGAATCGCGACCTGGGTCGCTTTGCGCAGCCCGTCCGCACCCATCAGCCCGATGTACACCCAGGGGATCGCCAGGATGCCGGGACTGCCCCACGGGGCAGCCGAGACGGGCCCGATGGCGGCGGACGGCGAACCGGCGCCCTCGCCCGCGAACGAGCGCGGGTCGACGAGCGGATGCGTCGGCAGGAACGGCGCCAGGTGCCGCGCGACCGCGATCGGCCCCATGCCCGGGCCGCCGCCGCCGTGCGGAATGCAGAACGTCTTGTGCAGGTTCAGGTGGCAGACGTCGGCGCCGATGTCGCCGGGTCGGCACAGACCAACCTGCGCATTCATGTTGGCGCCGTCCATGTAGACCTGCCCGCCATGCTCGTGCACGATGCGGCAAAGATCCTTGACGCCCTCCTCGAACACGCCGTGCGTGGACGGATAGGTGATCATCAGGGCGGCCAGCCGGTCGCGGTGTGACCCGGCCTTGTCCTTCAAGTCGCCGGCGTCGACGTTGCCATTCGCATCGCAGGCCACAGGCACTACGGTCATTCCGGCCATCACCGCGCTGGCGGGATTGGTGCCGTGCGCGGACACCGGGATCAGGCACACGTCGCGCTGCTTGTCGCCGCGGCTGTGGTGGTAGGCGCGAATGACCAGCAGGCCCGTGTATTCGCCCTGCGCGCCGGCGTTGGGTTGCAGCGAAACCCCCGCGAAGCCGGTGATCTCCGCCAGCCAGCGCTCGAGCTGCTCGAACAGCACGGTGTAGCCGCGTGCCTGGCTCGCCGGGGCGAACGGATGCAGCCCGCCGAATTCCGGCCACGTCACCGGGATCATCTGCGACGTTCCGTTGAGCTTCATCGTGCAGGAGCCGAGCGGAATCATCGAGGTGGTCAGCGACAGGTCGCGCGCCTGCAAGCGGTGGATGTAGCGGAGCATGTCGTGCTCGCAGTGATACGCGCGAAAGACCGGGTGGCTGAGATAGTCGCTGGAGCGGGCCAGCGGCGCGGCGTAGTCGAGCTGCGGTTTCAGCGCGGCCAGCCGCGCGTCGAGGTCGATGGCGGTCTCATTGCCGCTGCCGAACGCGGCGACGATGGCGCGCAGCTCGGCCTCGTCGGTCCGCTCGTCGAGCGCGACGCCCACGCTGCCGTCGGTGAAGTAGCGGAAGTTCAATTGACGCTGCTCGGCCAGCGCGCGGACGCGGTCTGCGTTCGCCGCCGCGCCCTTCGAACCATGGAGTCGAATGCGCAGGGTGTCGAAGACCGGGCCGGGCGCAAGCTCGTGCCCCAGCCGGCGCAGCTCATCGGCCAGCAGGCACGTGAAGGCATGCACGCGCCGGGCGATGCGGCGGAGCCCTTCCGGCCCGTGATAGGCGGCGTACATCCCGGCCATGATCGCCAGCAGCACCTGCGCGGTGCAGATGTTGCTGGTGGCCTTCTCGCGGCGGATGTGCTGCTCGCGCGTCTGCACGGAAAGCCGATAGGCCGGATTGCCGTGGGCGTCCTTCGAGACGCCGATCAGCCGGCCGGGCATCTGCCGGGCAAACTCAGTGCGAGTCGACATGAACGCGGCGTGCGGCCCGCCGAACCCCGGCGGAACGCCGAAGCGCTGCGAGCTTCCCACGGCGATGTCGGCGCCGAATTCTCCCGGCGGGCGCAGCAGCGTCAGCGCGAGCAGATCGCAGGCGACGACGACCAGGGCGCCCTGCTGGTGGGCGCGCCCGGCCAGAGGCGCATCGTCTCGAACCAGGCCGTCCGTCGTGGGGTATTGCAGCAGCACAGCAAAGCAGCCCAGCGCGGCGAAATCGGCCGTCGACGCGTCGCCGACGTGCACGTGAATCCCCAGCGGTTCGGCGCGCGTCTGCACGAGCGCGATCGTCTGCGGGTGGCAGTCGGACGAGACGAAGAAGCCGTGCCGATCCCCGCCCTGGATGCGCAGCGCCATGGTCATGGCTTCGGCGGCGGCGGTGGCCTCGTCGAGCAGCGAGGCGTTCGAGAGCGGAAGCCCGGTCAGGTCCGCGATCATGGTCTGGTAGTTGATCAACGCTTCGAGCCGGCCCTGCGAGATCTCCGCCTGGTACGGCGTGTACTGCGTGTACCAACCCGGGTTCTCGAGGATGTTGCGCAGGATCACCGGCGGGGTGATGCAGTCGTGGTAGCCCATGCCGATCAGCGAGCGAAAAACTCGGTTCTGCGAGGCGATCCCGCGCAGCTCGGCCAGCAGCTCGTACTCGCCGCGCGGGCCGTTCAGCTTCAGCGGCGCGCGAAGCCGGATCGCCCCCGGCACCGTGTCGTCGCTCAGCGCGTCGAGGGACGGATATCCCAGACCCTGTAGCATCTGCCGAATGTCAGCATCGCTCGGCCCGATGTGGCGGTGAATGAACGTGTCGGACGGCCGTAGCAACTCGCGAAGATCGTGCGGGGTCATGGGGCGCTTCCCGGGATGGCTGGGGCTCAATCCGGACCGCCGCACGACGCCGCCCAATGCGCGTCCGCCGGACCGTCCAGGGTCGAACCGGCGATCGGGGCCGCCGCAAGAAAAGCGGCACGATCGCTCCGCGGCGCGGCATCGCGCCGAATCGGAATCCCGGATTGTAACGGAGAGCAGGGAACGGGGTGAGCGGTCGTCCGACCCCCGCGGGCTGTTGCGCGGCATGCCAGCCGAGGTCTGCGGGCCGGGCACGCCCGCACCGGCCGCCCGGGGTCAGTGAGCGATCATCTTCTCGTAGGCGTCCGCGTCCATCAGCTTTTCGAGCGGCTTCAGGTCGCTGCACGTGATCTTGAGCATCCAGCCTTTGCCCTGCGGATCGTCGTTGACGTACTCAGGGTGGTCGGCCAGCTCGCCGTTCACGGCCAGCACCTTGCCGCCGACGGCCGCGTAGAGCTCGCTGGTCGCCTTGACGGATTCGATCTCGCCAAACGCCGAGCCCGCCTTGATTTCGGCCCCGACCTTGGGAAGCTCGACGTAGGTGATGTCGGTCAACTCGTCGGCAGCGAACTTGGTGATGCCAATGGTCACCGTACCGCCTTCAACCAGAAACCACTCGTGCGTCTGGGCGTACTTGCAGTCCTTGCGAACGGCCATGCCGGTCTCTCCCGATAGTGCCGCTGCAAGACCCGAGCGCGGCAGCTTGTCGGAAAGATTCTACTTGTCCATGGCGGCGGACAACAGAGCCCGAATGTGAGCGTTAACCGCGACGGCGCGCGACAACAGCGGTCGGCGAATCACGATTGGCTCAGCAGGGCCGGAGACGGGAGCTCAACGGGACTTCAACGGCAAGCGGCGCTCTTCGCGCAGCTCGCGCTCGGCCTGGACCCAGTCCGCGAACGGATCGCCTGCGGCGCCATGGCGGCGCTGATAGATTTCGTACGCCCGCTGACGAATTTCCGCCTCGGTCGGCTCCTTCGTGCTTATCGGCGGTGACTCCGGAACCAGGGCGGAAATGTCGGTGGTCACGACGGCACTTGCGGGCGCCCGACGGATCGGAACCACGCGTGTCGGCTTCGGCTCCGAAGCGGGGTTGTTGGGCTGCTTGGACTTCCGGGCCACGAAAGAACCCTCCCCAGTGGCAATCAGATGAGGGGCTCGTCTGCAAACCTCCATGTCAGCGCGGCAGTCTAGCACAAAGGCCGGCGGGCTTCCATTCGCACCGCGGGCGATTGCGTGTGGCGGCGAATCGACCCGTGTCGCCTGGAGCGCCGTTGACAACCGGCCCCGCAGCCCCGAATGTACTCGCCTCGATGCCGTCGGCGCTTGTCCAGGAGATGCCAGCCGGTAACGGCGTTCGTCGACGCATTTCCCGTCGGCGGCTCGAAGTCTCTGCAGTTGAGGCATTCGGTTATGCAGCGCGGTACAGTCAAGTGGTTCAATGACGAAAAGGGCTTCGGGTTCATCAAGGCCGAGAGCGGTCCGGACGTCTTCGTGCACCACACGGAGATCAAGGCGAACGGCTTCCGCACCCTGCGGGAGGGTCAGGCCGTGGAGTTCGAGATGGCGGACGGCCCCAAGGGCCCCAAGGCCACGAACGTGACGCCGGTGGAGTAACCTCGCCGGCTCGGCAGCAACATCGAATCAGGAGTAAACTTCCGGCCGCCGCGGGACGCCCCCGGTGGCCGGGTCGTTTCTGTTGACGAGAGGATGCCGCGCGTGCCCGAGCAGGAGAGCTCGAAACAGCCGCTTCCGCCCGTGCCGGGGCCGTTCGCACGGTTCCCCTGGCGTGTGCTGTTGTTGGGGATCGTCGCCTCGGCTGGCGCGCTGTTCATCGATCAGCGGGTGACCGACTGGATCACCGCGCCGCAGACCCGTGATGCCGTCACGAAGCCGTTCGGACTGCTGCTGGCCTCGTCGATCTACCTGAACATCCTGGCGATCCTGGCGTGCTACCCGAATCGCGGCCGGCTGATGATCGGATTCGTCCTGCCGCTGCTGGTGTCCACGGCCCTCACGCATGCCGCCAAGTGGGCGATCGGACGGGCGCGCCCGTACAACGGCATCGGCCCGTTCCAGTTCGATTCGTTCGAGCTCGAAGGCCGGTTTCACTCGTTTCCCAGCGGCCACACCACGGCCGCCGTCACGCTCGCGACGCTGCTGGGCATCTACTTTCCCAAGGCGCGCGGCGTGTTCTATTTCTTCGCCCTGTGCGTGGCGTTCGAACGCATCCTGAACGACCGGCACTATCTTTCCGACGTGCTGGCCGGGGCGGTGGTGGGTGCGTTCTCGGTGCACCTCTGCGTGAAGCTGCTGGGCCGGGCGTTCTACGCGAAGCGCTGGACGGCGCAGCGCCTGGGGCTGGCCGACGCGGAGCCGGGCGCGTAGGGGTGCCACAATCCCTGTGGCGCTGATGCAGCGACCGCCGGTGGGCGCTGTCAGCGCGGGGTACCACCGTCAGCGTTGGGTGCCACCGCTGCGTCAGCAGTGTCGAGTGCGAAGACGCGCTCCAGGCCACAGCCCGCAGGGCAGCGCGCGCGTCCTGAAGACAGCGCTGGCAGGGCACGGGCATCCGGCGGGGTGGGAATCCCGGGAGTCGTGCGTGCGCGATGGGAATTTTGCACGAGCGGCCTTGCGGAACCTGGCACACGCGCTGGACTTGACCGGCGCTCGGCCTGCGCACGTTCCGCCCGGCGCGGAGCGATTCAGGGCTCCCCTGTGGTCTCTTCGCCGCTGCTTTTCGCTTTCGCCCGCTGCGCTCGGGTAAGCAGCCGGTCCAGGCGCGGCTTGAGCTGTTTCTCGAAGATATCGTTGATGGGGGTGAACAGCGAATCGCGCTGCGCGAGGATGTCGCGCTCGGCCGCCGCGCGCTCGTCGCCTGCGAGCGTTTCGACCGACGCCATGCGCTGCTCCAGCGCCTCGAAGTCGGCCTTGCGTCTTGTCAGATAGACGCCGGCGCGTGCCTCGCATTGTTGCAGGATGAGGTGTGCCTTCTGCTGCTGCTCATCGTCGAGTAGATGTCTGGCGATGAACTCGCGGACGTAGCGCTGCCAGCGCGTTTCGTAGGTCAGGTCCGCGCTTGCCGCCGGGGCCGGCCCGGTTGTGGGGGCTGCGCCGCCCTCGGCGCCCGCGGCGCCGGTGCCGCTGCTTCCTGCCGGCGCGGCGCCACGACGACCCGCCTGGGCATCGGTTGCACGTGCCCCCGCGTCCGCGCGCGCGCCGCCGATCGACGCGTTCTCCAGGGCCATGATGCGCGCCACCTCGCGCGCGATGCGCGGGCCATATTTCAACTCGCCCGCCGCCAGTCGCTCGGCGAATTCCAGCGTTTCGATCGGCTTCTCCCCGTCCCACACGAGATTGTCCATGGGACTGTCGCGCGAAGTGTGACGGTCCACAAGCATCCCGACTTCCGCACCAAAGGCTGCCGGCGTCAGCCGAGAGGGCTGGTCGGGTTGATTGAAGGCCGCCCGCTGCACCTCGACGACCTCCATCACGGTGCCGCTGCCGCCCAGGAACACCACCTTTTCAGGATACCAGACGTCGCCGTATTGCTTGAGAGTCGAGCGCGACTCCCAGACCACCCGGCCGTCGCGCTCATACGTGGCGCGTACCGGCGACCAGCCGCGCAGGGGGTCGATCCACCAGGTGAGTCGGCCGTAGTCGGTGTCGGCACTGACGACGTGCAGCCCACCCTCGACCGACTCGTGGTAGACGCGCGCGCTGGGCTGCTTCACCTTGTCGCGCCAAATGGCGTCATCCAGGTCATCGTACGAATTGAGGCAGCACACCCCCAATGTCCTGAGCCTCAGAATATTCTCGGGCGCCGTATCATTCTCATAGGGTCCCCTGAAAATCCCCGATCCCCGCGCGCTTTTTAAATAAACTCGTGGCATA
>CAYXIO010000024.1:0-52798 GCA_964465125.1 uncultured Planctomycetales bacterium
GCCGGCGGAAAGACCAAGCCTTACGAGCGGCCGGGCTCGAAGCTCGGCCGAAACGACCCGTGCCCGTGCGGAAGCGGGTTGAAATACAAGAAATGCTGCATGAAGGACGGAGGTTGACGCGGCTTCCGACCGCGACGAGCCGACGCAACACAAGCAACCCGACCCGCGGAGTTACGGCCGCAGCACGAATCGCTCGAATCAGGGGTGGGCATGATCCTGGGAGTCCTCTCGGACACGCACGGCAGGTACAAACGCACTTGCGCCGCGGTCGATCTGCTGCGGCGGGTGGGGGCCGACGCGCTGCTGCATTGCGGCGACGTCGGGGACGAGCGGATATTCGACGCGATGGCGGGCATGCGCGCCTGGTTCGTCTGGGGCAACAGCGACGAGCCCGAGCCCATGCTGGAGCGCTACGCCCACACGCTCGGCGTCATGCCGACGCGCAGTGTCCCGCTCGAGCTGAAGCTGGACAGCCGCGTCATCCAGGTGTTTCACGGGCATGAGCCGGGCTTCGGACGGCTGCTGAACCGCCTGGAAGCGGCGGGTGACATCGCCGGAGGCCGGCCCGACTATGTGTTCCACGGTCACACGCACGCCGCCGACGACTACCGCATCGGCGCCACGCGCGTCGTCAACCCGGGGGCGCTGCACCGCGCCGCACGGCACACGGTTGCGACGCTTGATCTGGTCAACGATGAGCTTCTGTTCTGGGAAGTGCACAGAGGTGACGGCGATCCGCACCCGGTGCCCGTCGAGCTGCCGCTCTAGCGGATCGCCCCCCGGGCCGACCGCTGCTTTGTGACCTGATTGAGCGCGGCAGCTCGTCTCTCGCATATCGCGGCGGCACCTCGGAATAGACTATGCTACGCCGCTGTCCACGCCGCCCGGCGTTCATGGTGAATCGGAGAATGCAGATGACGACGCGAAGTTGGGTTCGCGCGGGATCGGGGCTCTTCGTTGCTCTGCTGGCGGCAAGCGCGCTGCCGGCGGGCCAGACTGAGCCGCAGAAGCCGGCGGCCGTAGCCTTCGAGCGAGTCAAGGCCCTCGCCGGCGACTGGGCCTTCCACGACGCCGCCGCGACCGTCAACCCCGCCGAAAAGCCCGGCGTCGCGGTGCAGTATCGCGTGACCTCCGGCGGCAGCGCCGTCATCGAAACGCTCTTCCCCGGGCAAGCGCACGAGATGATCACCATGTACTACATGGACGGCGATGACCTCGTGCTCACGCACTATTGCGCCATGGCCAACCAGCCACGCATGGCGCTCAAGGCGTTCAACAATGACACGCTGGTGTTCGATTTTGCCGGCGGAGCGAACGTCGACCCGAAGAAAGGCACGCACATGCACGACGCGACCATCGTGCTCAAGGGGGCCGACGCGCTGCACAGCGAATGGAGCGTTTTCACCGACGGAAAGAAGGTCGACACCAAGTCGTTCGAGCTGACGCGCGTGAAGCAGTAGACGCGCGCGGCATGCGAGCCGGTCGGACAGCGGCCCGGCGGCCGCGGACCGGCTCGCATCGTTGCCGGCTCGGGGAGACCCACCGCGATGTGCGATCACCAGGAGTTCTCGCGACGCGGGTTCCTGCGGCGCTCCGTCGGCGGGACCCTGCTCGTCTGGTCCGGCGGCGCGCTCGTGCTGCCCCTGCGCTCCGGCACGACGGCGCTGGCGTCACAGGACAGTGCGCCGGCGGACCCGGCCTTGTGGGAGTGCCTCGCCGACATCGCACTGCGCGTGATCCGCGCCGCAGGCGTCGATTACGGCGACATCCGAATTCTTCATTCGCGGCAACAGAGCATCAGCGGCCAGGACGGCCGCATCGACGCCGTTCGCGACGGGATGGACCGCGGTTTTGGCATGCGCGTTCTGCATCAGGGCGGCTGGGGTTTCGCCGCGAGCAGCGTGCTCACCGAGGCGGAGGTCGAGCGCGTCGCCCAGCTCGCAATCGAGGTCGCGCGCGGCTCGGCGACGCTGGTGCACAATCCGGTGCGGCTCGCGCCGGAGCCGCCGCACCAGGATTCCGTGCGAACCGAGCTCAAGCGCGACCCGTTTGCGGTGCCGCTCGAGCAGCGCAGCGGCCTGCTGCTCGACGCGATGCGGCGCATGCACGCCGTGACGGACATTCAGCGCAGCCGCGCGTCGCTCTGGGCGCAGCGCGATCAGAAGCTGTTCGCTTCGACCGACGGCTCGCGGATTCACTTTGACCTGCTCGCCTCTCACGGCGGAATCCGCGCGACGGCCGTGCACGACGGGCGGTTCGACTCGCGCGGCTACGAGACGCCGTACTTCCGCGCAGGCTACGAGCTGATCGAGGAAGCCGATCTGGCAGGCAACGCCGAACGCGTCGCGCGCGAGGCGGTCGAGAAGGTCAAGTCGCCGATCGTGAACCCGGGCCGCTACGATCTGCTGCTCGATCCGGCGCACCTGTCGCTGACGATTCACGAATCCTGCGGGCACCCCACCGAGCTCGACCGCGCCCTGGGCTACGAGGCGAACTACGCCGGCACGAGCTTCCTCACCCCCGACAAGCTCGGCAAGTTCCTGTACGGCTCGAAGCACGTCAGCCTGGTGGCGGATAACACCGAAGCCGGCGGCCTGGCCTCGACCGGCTACGACGATGACGGCGTCGCCGCCCAACGCTGGGACGTCATTCGCGACGGCGTGTTCGTCGGCTACAGCAGCAGCCGCGAGATGGCGCCGAAGATCGGCCTGGCGCGCTCCGCGGGCTCCTGTCGGGCGGACAACTGGGACAGCATCCCCATCGTGCGGATCGCCAACCTCGGACTGGAGCCGCGCGACGGGAAGCTCGACGACATGCTCGCCGACATCCGCCGGGGGATCTACATCGAAGGCCACGGCTCATTCTCGATCGATCAGCAGCGCTACAACTTCCAGTTCGGCGGCGACGCGTTCTGGATGATCGAGAACGGGAAAAAGACGCACATGCTGCGGGACGTGATCTACCGCGGGATCACGCCGGAATTCTGGGGAAGCTGCGACGCGGTCGCCGAGGCGAGTCACCGGCGGCGTTTCGGCTTCATCACCTGCGGGAAGGGCCAGCCCGGCCAAAGCGGCTGGATGACCCACGCCGCCGCCCACGCCCGCTTCCGGCAGGTCGAGGTGGTGCGCGGCGGTTCGGCGGGCTAGTCGGCCCGTGCGACGAATTCGCGGGCTTGGGCGCGGCGTCGTGCGAATGGGTGAGATGGGGTCAAGCTGCCGCGCTGCCGCAAGTCGCGAGAGCGCCTTCGTGTCGATCATCGGAGATCGCTTGAACATGAACGCTGACACGCTGATCTCACGCGAGGAGTTCCGCAAGCTCGCCGAAGTCGCGCTGGGCGCCTCCAAGGCCGATCACACGTTCGTCTCGCTCAACGACGCGGTCGGCGGCACGACGCGCTTCGCGAACAACGAAGTGACGCAGAACGTCTTCACCCGCAGGCAGTCGCTGAGCGTCACCGTCACGTTCGGCCAGCAGAGCGGCACGGCCGGCACGACCGACCTGGGCGAGGACGCGATCAAGGCGGCGGTCGCCCGGGCTGCGGAGGTCGCGAAAGTCACCCCAGCCGATCCGGAGTTCCTTCCCCCGCTGCCGGCTCAGGAATATCCCGTGCTGGTCAGCGCGCGGGACGACGCGTGTCAGGCGGGTCCGCAGCGCTTGCTGCGCGACGTCGGCGAGGCGATCAAGCTGTGCGAAGGCGAGAGTCTCCAGGCCGCCGGCATCGCCGAAGCCTATTCGTCGGCGGTCGGCGTCGCGGCCAGCAGCGGCCTGTTCGCGTACGAGCCGCGCACGCGCGCCGAATTCAGCCTGACCGCGACCGGCAGCGATTCCAGCGGTTGGGTGCGCAATGCGAATCGCTCCATCGACGATCTGGACGTGCTCGCGCGAACGCGCACCGCGATCGAAAAGGCTAAGCGCTCGGCCAACCCGACCGGGCTTCCCGCCGGCGAGTACACCGTGATCCTCGAGCCAGCGGCCGTAGCCGGGCTGTTCGGGCCGCTGACGTCGGCGTTCGATGCGAAATCCTATGAGCGCGGCACCAGCGCCCTGACCGGCAAGCTCGGGCAGCGGATCATCGACGAGCGGCTCAGCCTGCGCAACCGCCCCGATCATCCCAGCCTGCTCGGAGCGGCCTTCAATCGCGAGGGCCTGCCCAGCGACTATCAAACCTGGATCGAGCGCGGCGTGCTCAAGCGGCTCAATTACGACCGTTTCACCGCCAAGCAGAAGGACGTCGCGCCGAGCTTCGGACTCGATGCGTGCCATCTCGCCGGCGACGGTGCGGCGGGCGAGACCGTGGACGACCTGATCGGCTCGACGCCGCGCGGCGTGCTCGTGACGAACTTCTGGTACATCCGCTTCGTCAACCCGACCGACCTGACGCTGACCGGCATGACGCGCGACGGCACGTTTCTGATCGAGGACGGGAAGATTGCGCGCGGCCTGATCAACTTCCGCTGGCACGACAGCCCGCTGCGGGCGCTCAACGCGTTGCAAGCTTTTACCGCGCCGCTGGACGCGATCACCCTGGAGCGGCCGAAGATGCTCCTGCCGGCGATGCGCATCGGCGAGTTCAACTTCTCGAGCGTGACGAAGTTCTGAGGGCCCGCGCCGGGTACCACGCCGTTGGCTACTGCGCCGGCATGCGGCTTCGCGATCCAATCGTCGACGTAGGCGTACTTGGACACGAGGTGCTCGGGGTCGGCCCCGCTCCCCTCGCGGGGTAGCACGGGTCTTGGACCCGTGTATCCATCACCGATCGCTCCAGGTCGCGGTTGGTCTCGCAGGCACGAATGCGCGCTCACGCGGCAGACGACGAAAACGTGCCGCCCGCCCCGCCGAAAGCGGCGATTGTTAAGTTAACGCTTATGGCCCCTGCCCCCTGGGCCCCTTCTCCCGTCCTGGCACCCGCCTGCCGGCGCGCGTACCATGACGGCAACTTCCTCCTTTCGGAGCAGCGACCATGCAGCGAACGCGCGTCTTCCTCGGTGCGACCCTGGTGACTCTTGCAGGTGCGGGTGCGGCAGTGGCCGAAAACAAGGACTTCGGGCAAACCGTCGAGTTCCTCCATCAGCACACCCCGATCCTGGTGCTCGGCAGCGACCCCGCCGGCCCGCGCGTGGCCGTCGCCCCCGGCTGGCAGGGCCGCGTCATGACCAGCTCCGCCCGAGGCGACCGCGGCCCCGGCAACGGCTGGGTCAACTTCGAGTTCATCGAGTCCGGCAAGCGCGACCCGCAATTCAACGCCTTCGGCGGCGAAGACCGCCTGTGGATTGGTCCCGAGGGCGGGCAGTTCTCGATTTACTTCAAGCCCGGCGACGCGTTCGAGTTCAAGAACTGGAAGACGCCCGACGTGATCGACACCGAGCCGTTCGAGGTCGTCAAGCAGGATGACACGTCGGTCGAGCTGCGCAAGCCGACGCGCCTGGAGAATTACTCGAGGACGCAGTTCAGCCTCGAAATCGGCCGCGCGGTGCGGCTGCTCTCCGCGGCGACGGTTGCCGAGCACCTGGGCGTGGCGCTGCCCGAAGGCGTGCGCGTCGTCGCGTACGAATCGGAGAACTCGCTGCGCAACATGGGACCGAGCGCCTGGAGCAAGAAGAGCGGGCTGCTGTCGATCTGGATTCTCGGCTGTCTGACGCCGGCGCCCGATGCAACGGTGGTGATTCCGTTCCAGACCGGCCCGGCGGAAATCAACGGCCCGATCGTCAACGACGCGTACTTCGGCAAGGTGCCCGCCGAGCGGCTGGTGATCGACGAAAAGGCCGGCGTGCTGTTCTTCAAGGCCGACGGCAAGCACCGCGCGAAGATCGGGCTCGGGCCGCGCCGCGCCAGGAACGTCGCCGGCAGTTACGCGCCGTCGGCAGGTCGACTGACGCTCGTGCAATACAACAAGCCTGCCAACATGACCGACTACGTCAACTCGATGTGGGAGCTTCAGGCCAATCCCTACGGCGGGGACGTCATCAACAGCTACAACGACGGCCCGACCTCGCCCGGCGGCAAGCCGCTGGGGCCGTTCTACGAGCTGGAGTCGTCCTCGGCGGCGTACGAGCTCAAGCCCGGCGAGGCGGTGACGCACATTTCCCGCACAATTCACATCGAGGGCACGCCGGCGCAGCTCGACCCGATCGCGCGGAAGGTGCTGGGCGTGCCGCTGGAGCAGGTGACGAAGGCGCTGAAGTAGAAGCGCGACGAAGCACACGCGCGCACGGGTGCCGCGAACGTCCTCTTCACGATGAACGGGGCTTGTAGCGCGACTTTCACTTCGCGAGGATCACGGCCGACAGCGTCCGTCCATCTCGCTGCGCGGGTTGGCGCAGCACGCGGTGGAATTTCCCGCACTGCGGTCCATCGAACCGCGCGCTCCCCCGCATCTCCCTCACCCCCGGATTCGACTGGCGGGACACTTGCGCGCGAGCTACGTCAAAAATATCCTGCCAAGAGGAGAGACATCATGGTCATGCGCTGGGCTGCCGTCGCCTCGGTTGCGGTGCTGAGCGTTGCGGTGGACGTTGTCTACTCGCAGGACTGCGCGGTCGCGCAGGAACTGACCGCGCCGGATGCCGGCATGAGTGATCAATACGGCCGCGCGGTTGCGACCAACGGCGAGTTCGTCGTGGTCGCCGCCCGGCGCAATGATCTGATGGGGCAGGACGCCGGCGCGGTGTTCGTGTACCACAAGGACGGCGGGGCGTGGGCGCTGCACCAGACCCTGACCGCGCCGCAGCCGCAGCCTTTCGACCAGTTCGGCCACGCACTGGCCATGGATGCGACCCGGCTGGTGATCGGGGCGCCGGTGGTGGTAGATGACGCCGACGGCCCCGGTGCGCTCTACACCTACGAACTCCAGGGCGGCCTCTGGCAGTTTCACTCCCAGATTGCCGCTGATGATGGGCAGATCGACGACCAATTCGGCTCGGCGCTCGACCTGAACGGCGACGAGCTGGCGGTGGGCGCCCAGCGGGTGCAGGAGCGACGCGGCGCGGTCTATGTCTTTTCGCTGAACGCTGGAACGTGGACGCAGAGCGCGAAGCTGATGGCCGATGACGCTCTGTCCGGCGAGCAACTGGGTGCATCGGTCGCATTCGACGGCGATTGGATTGCGGCCGGAGCGTACCTGGCGAACGGTCAGAACGGCAACGCGCGCGTCTTTCGGCGCAGCGGGTCGGTGTGGACCTTCGTTCAGACGCTGGTGCCGCCCGAAGCGGAGGACGACCAGGGTCGTTTCGGCACGTCCTGCCGCTTCGCCGCGAATGAGCTGCTGATCGGCGAGCCGGAAGACGACGTCGGTTCGTGGGACTAGTGCGGCACGGTTTGGAGGTATGTCTGCGACGGCTCCCAGTGGAATCTCCTGGGCGGATTCACTTCGGACGACGGTCATGGGCTTGATCTGTTCGGCGTTTCTCTCGCCGCGGAGGGGGACACGCTCGCCGTCGGCGCCTGGGGGGACGAGGAAATCGTTGGTCGCGGCGGCGCGGTGTACGTTTACGAGGCGAGTGCGTCGGATTGGCGGTGGGTTCAGAAATACGTCGACGCGAACGCGCATGAGAATGACGAATTCGGCTACGCCGTTGCGTTGAGTCAGCAGATTCTCGCGGTCGGCGCGTGGCTGGACGACGAGGCCGCGCCGGACGCTGGTGCGGCGTTCGTTTTCGAGAATGTCCCCGAGGGCACGGACTGCGACCGGGACGGCCTGTCGGACGAATGCGAACTGGCCCTTGGGCTTGATTTCGATTGCGACGGGAATCAGGTGCTCGACCGTTGTGACGTTGCCCAGGGACACGGAGCGGATTGCAACAGCAACGGCAGGCTCGACAGTTGCGATCTGGCGAGCGGACTCAGCGCGGACTGCAATTCGAACGCCGTGCCCGATGAATGCGAGGTCGCCGACTACACGGAGTTTGATTGCGACGCGGACGGCGTGCTCGATTCGTGCGAGTTTCTGACCGGCACGGCGACCGATTGCGACGGCGACGGCAAGATGGACGAGTGTGCGTGGGCGTTCGCGAACGAGGTCGCCGACGGCGCGAACATCAGGGGCACACAGCGCGCCATCGACCAGACGGTTGACTGGCTGATGGTGGGATACAGCCTGGCGGACGACACGGGCACGGACGCCGGCGCGGTCGAGTTCTACCGTCGGGATGGCTTCGGCTGGACTTTTGTGGAGCGAGTGGTGCCGCCGGCGGGCAATCCTGTCGGCGCGCAATTCGGTGCGGCGGCGGCGCTGGAGGGCACGACGGCATTCGTTGGGGCGCCGAACGGCGGAGCAGGCGGCCAGGGCGCCGTCTACGTCTATCGTTGGAACGGCGCGGTCTGGGCGGAGGCCGGCGGTTACGAGGCACCCGACAGCACGCGGCAGCGGTTCGGCGAATCACTGGCCGTGGATGATGGCACCCTCCTGGTCGGCGCGTCGCACGCAATGAATGACGAGGGCGTGGTCACTGGCGGGGCGTTCATCATGGAGGAGATCGAGGGAATCTGGCAGATCAGGCACAAGCTGTGGCCGGCGGCGACTACGTATCTTGCGGCGGGCACGGATGTGGCCATTTCAGGAGACTACGCCCTGCTTGGAGCGCCTTCAGCCAGCCCCGACGGTCAGTTCCAAGAGGGCGCGGCATACGTATTCGAGCGCGGGGCTTCCAGCTGGAGCCAGGTGCAGCAACTCTACCCGCCGGACGTGTATTCGAGCGACCGGTTTGGTTCGTATGTCGCGCTCGATGGCGACCGTGCGGCGGTCGCCGCGCCCTACCGGCCCGTGGCGGGAGTCGACGATGCCGGCCGTGTCCACGTGTATCGCCGCGACGTCGCGGAATGGGTGATGGACGGCGTCCTGCTGCCCATCGAGCCGGTCGAAGGCGGCCGGTTCGGCCAAGGTGTTTCGCTGGACGGCACGACGCTGCTGATCGGCGCTAACGACCCCAGCCGCACCTCCATCTACAAACGGGGCACGGTCTGGTCGCTCTCCGAGCGCCTCGACGTCCGCTCCAGTCTTGCGAGCGCGTCGTTGCTGGGCGGACGGCTGCTGATTCCGGATACAAGCGGCGCTGCGTGCGCTCCGTGCGTTGTCGAAATCGACTCGCTCGATCGCGATTGCGACCTCAATGGCGTGAATGACACTTGCGATATCGCCGCCGGATCTCTGGACGACTGCGACGCGAACCGCTTCGCCGACCTGTGCCAGTTCCAGCCGGGCGACCTGCCGGACTGCAACGCGAATGGCCGTCCCGATCTGTGCGAGCTTCAGGGTCACTCCGCCACCGACTGTGACGGCAACGGTGTGCTCGATGCATGCGACTTTCCCGCCGGTCCGCCGGACTGCAACGGCAACGGCATCTACGACACCTGCGACCTTGCCGACCAGACAAGCGCCGACCTGAACGCGAACGGCCTGCCCGACGAGTGCGAGCCGGACTGCAACGCCAACGGCGTTCCCGACGATTACGAGGTGGGCGACTGGCTTGGCGCCGACTGCAACGGCAACCTGCTGCCGGACGATTGCGACATTGCGGCCGGCATTGAGACCGACTGCAATCAGAACGGGTTGATCGACCGCTGCGAGTTGATCGGCCCGGTCATGATCGGCACGCCGCGCTTCAGCCCGATTCAGTTCGGCGAATCGTACACGGTGTTGCTGGAGTCGCTGCCGCTGTCGGCGGGCGACCTGCATCTGCAAGCGCGCGCCATCGCGGATCTGGGGCGCAGCTATTCCTGGATCGATGTGCTGTTGTCGGATGCGCCCGCCGGCCGGCTCTACTACAACAACGGGTCACAGTGTCCGTCGATCGCCGATCAGGACACGATCCCGTTGCCGGCCTCACTCTTCAACCTGCTCGCCGCCAACGGGGCGGTCGAGCTGACGTTTCAACCCAACAGCGGCGTGTATATGGCGTGCCCAGGGAGTCTGCTCCAGTGTCGGCTCGAATACACGCCGGCGCCCGACGATTGCAATGGCAACCTGCTGCCGGATGAGTGCGACCTCGCGCCCGGCGGCGGCAGCAGCGACGCCAATGCGAACGGGCTTCCCGACGAGTGCGAGTGCCTCGGCGACCTCAACGCCGACCGGTACGTCGACGTGCTCGATTTGTCCACGCTGCTGATCAACTTCGGCCGCGCGGACGCGAGCGCGTCCGACGGCGACCTGGACGCCGACCACGACGTCGACCTGCTCGATCTGTCGTTCCTGCTCGTCAACTTTGGAACGACCTGCGTCGGCGGCTGAGCGGCGGGCTGCAACGCGCGCGCGGAGCGCAAAGCGTCCTCGATTGCGGTGCGGGCGGGTACACTACCCTTCGCGCCAACCAGGCGCGGATGGGGAGTGTCCGTGTCGATCGACGTTCCCGACCCTGAGCGGCTGGCGCGGGCCCGCACCGGCGATCACGACGCGCTCGGCGCGCTGCTCCAGGCGCATGCGCCGGCGCTGTCCGCTGACCTGCGCCCGCGCATCCCCCCGCGCTGGAGCGGGCTTATCACCGTCGAAGACATCCTCCAGGAGACCTTCACCGACGCCTTTCTCTCCATCCGCAAGTTCACCCCCCGCGGCGACGGCTCGCTGGCCGTCTGGCTGAAGAAGCTCGCCCACAACAACCTGCTGGAGGCCATCCGCGCGCTGGAAGCCGACAAGCGCGGCGGCGGCCGGCGGCCGCTGTCGCTCAGCGCCGCGCCGGATGCCCACACCACGCTGTTTGGAACGCTGATGCCCCAGGCCGTGCAGACGTCGCCCTCGCAGCACCTGGCGCGCGAGGACGTTCGGCGGGCGCTCGCCGCCGCCCTGGCGCAGCTCCCGGCGCGCTACCGCCTGGTCATCGAGCGGCACGACCTTCAGGGCCGGCCGATCGGGGAGGCGGCCGCGGAGCTTCAGTGCAGCCCGGGCGGCGCCCACCTGGTCCGCAATCGGGCAATGGATCGGCTGCGGGCACTTCTGTCGAGTTCTTTCTCGACTTCTCGGCAAGAGGCGTAAATCCGCGCGCCGCGTTGCATTTCATAGAGTAGGCGAGCGTGGTCTTGCCACCGGAGTTGCGCTGTGCACGCAAGTGAGACCAAAAAGAAGCCGGCGGACATTGGTCAGTTGCTGGCCGCGGCGCGGGAGAACGCCCGCCTGCTGACCGCGCCGGATGACTCCTCCTGCTTGGGAGATTGCTCCTCCGAGGCGGCTGCCGAGTGGCCCTGCCCGACGATTTCCGACTACCAGCTCGTGCGCGAAGTTCATCGCGGCGGTCAGGGGGTCGTCTACCAGGCGATTTGCGAGCGCAGCGGCGACGACGTCGCCATCAAGATACTACACGACCGCTCCCGCGGCGTGTCGCGCGAGCTGGAGCGCTTCGAGCGCGAGGCGGCCGCGCTGCGCGAACTTGATCACCCCAACCTGATCGCGGTCAGCGCCGTCGGCGAGGTCGACGGCCGTCCGTTTCTGGTCATGCCCTACATCCCCGGCTGGCCGCTGGACGAGTTCGTACGCCGCAACGCCCTGTCGGTGCGCGAGACGCTGACGCTGTTCGCCAAGGTCTGCGAAGCGGTCAACGTCGCCCATCTCAACGGCGTCATTCACCGCGATCTGAAACCCGGAAACGTCCGCGTCGACGATTCGGGCGAGCCGCACGTGCTGGACTTCGGCCTGGCAAAACCCGCGGCGCGCGGCGTGGGGCGTACGCTGACCGAGACCGGCCAGTTTGTCGGCTCGCTGCCGTGGGCGAGCCCGGAACAGGCCGATCCGTCGCTCGGCCGCGTCGACGTGCGCACCGACGTGTATTCGCTGGGCGCGGTGATGTACCACCTGCTGACCGGCGCGCTGCCGATCGATCCGACGGGGTCGCAACGGGATGTGCTGAACCGCATCGTGACGGTCGAGCCGCCGCGGCCGCGGTCGATCCGGCGCGAGATCAGCAGCGACGTCGAGACGATCGTGCTGAAATGCCTCAGCAAGGACCGCGCGCGCCGCTATGCGAGCGCCGGGGCGCTGCACGGCGACCTAAGGCGGTGCCTGGAAGGCCGCGCGATTGAGGCCAAGCGGGACACAACCTGGTACGTCTTCCGCAAGTTGGTCCGACACCACTGGTTGAGCGCAGGCCTCTCGGGCCTCACGCTGATCGCGATCACCGTCGCCATGGTGACCGTAACGGTCCTGTGGCAAAGCTCGGAGCGCCAGCGCCACCGCGCTGAGTCCGCCGTAACGCTCGGCCGTGACGCGCAGGCGCGGCTCGCCAAGTTGCTGGATCACTTGGGAACGACGTTGTCCAAGTCCGCCGCGGTCGAACCGGTGCGGCAGATGCTCGAGCGATACGTAGCCGAGTATGAGGCGGCGCCGCCGGCGGATCCCAGCGCCGATTGTTTGATTCGACTTCGAGTCGCCGGGCTGTACTCGAGGCTGAGAGATTTTGCGGCCGCCGGGAATCACACGGACCTGGCACTCCAGGCCGCGCGGCTGGTAAAGCCGCCGGATGAGGAACTTCTTGCCGACGCGCTTTCCGAGCAGGCCCGATACCGAGCAGAAGTCGGCGATTTCGCCGCCGCCATGAGCTTGCTGGATGAAGCGGGCGTGTTGCTCGCGCGCCGGCACGGTGCTCACAGTGCCGAGTACATCTGGAACGCCCACGTCCGGGCATGGTGCCTGATGCGCACCGGCGACAAGGAGTCGGGCGAGCAGGCCGTCCGCGCCGTACTCGACCAGGCCGACCGGTATCAATCCGAAACCCTCGGCGGCCTGGCGAAGGAACTCGCTCAGTGGCTGTGCGACGATGCGCAGCGCTACGACGAGGCGATCGTGCTGCATCGGCGTGCGGTGCAGTGGGCTCGGCGGCACTGCGGCCGCGCGGAGCTGGCGCACTTCCTCAACAGCTACGGGCACGCGCTGCGGCTGGCCGGCGAAATGGTCGAGGCCGAGCAGGTCCTGCGCGAGTGCGTTCAGATTCGCTCCCAAACCTACGCGCCCGAGGACACCGAGGCGTACTACCTTTACGTCTCGCAAAGCCAGCTCGGTGCGGTCCTTTGCGATCGCGGCCAGTATTCCGAGGCGGAGTCGCTGCTGCTGGCCGCGCATCGCGGACTTTCGGGTCCGGTTGCGCCCATGTGGGAGAGCCAGAATCCGAAGTACCTGCGCGAGACAACCGAGCGCCTTGCGAAACTGTACGCCGATTGGTGCAGCGCCGATCCCGAGGGGAATCACGAGTCCGAGGCGGCGTACTGGCAGCAGGTGCTGGCTGAGATGAGTTCTGATCCGTGAGGCGCGCAGCCTCCGCAGTTTCAACCTTGAAGAGAGGAGACCCAGATGAACGGTTCCCGGAGACACTCTGCGCTGTGCGGTCTGTTCGCGGCTGTCGCCATGGGCGCGGGCATTCCCTCCGCGTGGTCGCAGGTTCCGCTCGCAGCCAGCTATTTCGACGAAGGAATCGAAGGCTGGATGGCGTCGGGAGACCCGGCGCACTGGACGGCCGAATACCTCGTGGCCGGCGGAAATCCCGGCGGGTGCATCCAGGCCACGGACGTTCCGGTCGGGACGTGGGTCTGGCTTCACGCACCCGCGAAGTTCCTCGGCGACCAAAGCCGCGCCTGCGGCCATCGCTTTACGTTCGATCTGCGCGCCGTCAATGCTCCGCCGGACTCGGCAGGCAACGCCGACGTGCAACTGCTGGGCGAAACGATCGCACTGGCGTGCAGCGCCGGACCTGAGCCGGAGGCGGGATGGACCCGTTACACGCTCTATCTGGACTCGCGCACACCCTGGCACCTCAACAGCATGAGCGGCCCGTTGGCTTCCGACGCTGAGATTTGCGAGGTGCTCAGCAGCCTAAATCTACTGCGAATCCGAGCCGAGTTCGACGGCAGCCCCGACCAGACTCAGCTCGATAACGTGGTGCTCGAAGGCGACGCAGCCTGCAACCTGCTCGCCGACCTCGACGGCGATCTGGACGTCGATCTCTTCGACCTGGCGCTGTTGCTTGTCGAGTTCGGCGCGTTCTGCCTCGGCGGCTGAGTAGTGCGCCATAGCCCGGGGTGCCGGGACACGGCTGCCGTCAGCCGGTAACTTTCCGGCGCGAACCGGTCCGCCGAGACGGATTCCGCTTGCTGGTTGCGAGCATGCAGTCTTACCCCGCGCCAAAGGTGCGCGCCTGTCGATAGTTCTCCGACAGGTTTGCAGTGTGCAGGTCTGTCAAGCAAGGTTCGAAGCAAGGAGCATGTCATGTTGAAGTCGTATCTTGTGGGCATGATCGGAGCGATCGGTATCCTGGCCTCCACGGCGACGCCTGCACTCGCTGCCGAGCCCCCGTTCTCGGACGGGTTCGAGGCCGCAACGATTGATCCGTTCTGGACCGTGCAGGCCAACGCCGGCTGCTCGGCCAGCCTCACCACCAGCCGGGCGTACACGGGCGTCCAGTCCGTCCAGCTCACCACCACGAATACCGGGCAGACCAAGGGCGTCCTGCTGAGGCACGATTTCGCCGCGCCGGTCTACGGCCGTGCAAGCGTCTGGGTGTACGACACCGGCGCCGACGTGGCCTCCAGCAACTACTTCACGCTCCTTGTTGGGAACAACCAGGTCGGGAGAAATGCGACGATCGGCACGTTCGACTACGATCTCGGCCCGACCAATGGCGGCAGCTACGTATATTCGGGGTGGGGTGCCGATGCCCACGGCCACTCTGGAATCGACCGCACGCAGGGCTGGCACCACTGGGAAATCGAGAGCCGCCCGAATCTGCTTGAGCTCCGCGTCGATGGGACCGTCGTGTATTCGGACGAAGTCGGCGAGCCGTTCGACATGATCTACTTCGACATACACGCACCGTCCTGGCGTCCGCCCTTCTCGGTGCAGTACGACGATTTCGAGTTCGAGGAGCTGGGCTGCGTGCCGATCGAGGGCGATCTGGACGGCGACGGGGACGTCGATCTGATCGACCTCTCGACGCTGCTCGCCAATTTCGGGCGCAGTTGCCCGTAGGCCGTCGCAGACCGTGCGCGGCGCCGCGGTGCGATCTTCTTGGCGCCCTTTGCGCCGATCGCTCGCAAACCCCGCACCTGAGATTTCCGAACACGCACGGGCCCGCTCCGTACCCTGAAACAGGGCGCGGAGCGGGTCCGGCCATGCGCCGATTAGGTGGAATCCCGAGCCGCCGCGCAATAAAAAAGGCGGCGCTGAGCGCCGCCTCGTGCCTGTGTGCTCTTCAGAGTTTCCGGGTTTGCCGCTCGCACGCCGAGGTTTCCAGCGACGCGCGTTCTCTTGTGGGATTGACCGCTCGTTCAGAGTACTCACCCGACTGCGCTACCGGCCGTATTGGTTCTCCGGTCCCTCTCCACCGTTGGCCGTTGCCCCGGTCATGAGGTCTTCACGCAGCCCGGCACGCAGAAAGCGGTTAAGCGTTTCAGTGCGTACCCTCTCGTCGAGTTCGGTCTCCCTCTAGAGCGTTGCCCAACATACCCTAGCCAACCCAGCACGGGCCGGCACCTCTCCTGAGCTTCTCGTTCCCTACAGCACTTGCAGGATTCGGCGGTCCACAGACGCGGGCATCCCTGCACCGCTACGTTCCGCCTTCAGGGTTTGGCTACCCTCCTGGCGGTTTCCTCCCACCGAATCCGGGCCGGGCTTTTCTCATCCCGGCGGCGCTCATGGGATTCGCCCTTCAGAGCGTTCCCCTCGAACAGGGTGACCGGCGCGTTTCCGCCCGACCGAGCCTGCGTGCCGTTTCTCCTCTCGGTTCACCATCCGGGTTACCCCGGCGGACCGGCCCGAGAGGCCGCGGCTTCCAGGTTTTGGCCCCTGCCCGAGTGCCTTGCGTCAGACCGCGTGGTTAGCGCGGCTCACGCCGGCGGCTCTCCTGGGCTTGAACCGTCCAGGGTACACCAAGTGCGGCCTTCGCCGATGCTTCCATCAGCGTCCTCTCACGCGCTTCGCGATTCAACCCCCGGGGGAGCTGAAACGAGGGCGCCACAGAGTCTCAATCGACCGCACTCCGGCTTGGCCCGGCCGTTCGCAACTCGGAGCGACCGTGGGCCAAGCGACCCTCATCGGGTTCCCGCACCCGCACGTTCCCGGACATTCGCGCGTCCAGCCCTTCGAGCTATGGATTCACCGCACGCCGCGTCGTACATTGCTGCCGACCGGCCGACGCACTTGGAAGGGCCGCGACGCGTTACCTGAGTTGCCGGGATCGCCGTTGGTGCCAAGCACGAGGCGACCTCAACGTCGCATCTGAAAAATACCCGCGCAATCGACGCGCGGCAAGTCGAATTCGATGCACAATGGTTTGTTGACAGGGCTGTCACTTGTCAGCTCGGCGTCGGGAAGGCCGCTGCACGCCGATGGACGCGATGTTGTGCGCAACTCCGAACCCTTGACGTATTCAGATGTCATCAAGATTTTTTTCAATTGACATGTTGTAAACCGGAAACCCAACGTCGTTGACAGGAAACAGAGGTCCGGCCGACGGCTTCCGACCCGACGTGGAACGCCAAGAAGCTCCCTGCCCAACTCCTGGCGTGGTTGCGTGCGCGGTTGCGGCACTGCTTCTGGGGCTGCCTGTCCCCTGCTTAGCCTACAGCAGGTTGGCCGCCAGTTCCGCCAGCTCGCTGCGCTCTCCCTTGCGCATCTCGACGTGCGCCGCGATCGGCTGGCCGCGGAAGCGGTTGACGAGATACGTAAAGCCATTGCTCGACGCATCTACATACGGGTTGTCGATCTGCTCGGGGTCGCCGGTCAGCACAACCTTCGAGAACTGTCCGCAGCGCGTGATGATCGTCTTGATCTCCAGCGGCGTCAGGTTCTGCGTCTCGTCGATGACCACGTAGCGGTTGGAGATGCTCCGCCCGCGGATATACGTCAACGGCTGAATCTCGATCAGGTTGTCGCGCAGCAGCGAGGCGCAGTCCTTGTGCCCGCTGATCGGCCCGCCGGTGTCGAGCAGGAACTCGATCGTGTCGGCGACCGGCTTCATCCACGGATCCATCTTCTGACCGATGTCGCCGGGCAAATAGCCCAGGTCGCGGCCGACCGGAAAGATCGGCCGGCAGACCAGCGCGCCGCGATAGCGTTTCTTCTTGAGCGACAGATGCAAGGCGGCGGCGATCGCCAGGAGCGTCTTGCCCGTGCCTGCGCGGCCCATCAGCGTTACGAGCTTGATGTCCTCGTCCAGCAGCGCGTCCAGCGCGAAGTACTGCTCCTTGTTGCGCGGACGAATGCCGCAGACCGTCCCGTCCGGCTCGTGCAGCTTGCGAATGTGGACGCCGTCCGCGGCCGCGCGACCCAGTGCCGAACCGCGACGTTCGCCGTCGCAGCGCAGCAGCACGTACTCGTTCGGCAGAAACGACCGGTTCAGCCCGTTCAGCTCGCCGCCGTGACGGAGCTTCTCGACGTCGTCGTGGCTGACGTCGAGTTCGACGTGCCCGTTGTAGATGTCGACCACGCGGACGTGGTCGCTCTCGTAATCCTCGGCTCGCAGGCCGGCGGCGTCGGCCCGGATGCGCAGGTTGATGTCCTTGGTGACGATGACCGTGCGGCGGTCGGGCTCCTGGGCCTGAATCTGCTTGGCGACGCGCAGGATTTCGATGTCGGCGTGCCCCTCGGAGTGCTTCAGGGCCCGGTCGGCCTCGCAGTGCACCCGCAGCGTGCCGCCCTGATGAAGCGGGATGCCCGCCGCCAGGCTGCGCTCGCCGCGCAGGCCGTCGAGCAGCCGGACGACCGCGCGGGCGTTGTACCCGCGGGCGGTCTGCTCCTTCTTGAAACGGTCGATCTCCTCGATCACGCCGACCGGAATGATGACCGTGTTGTCAACGAAGTGCAGGATCGATTCCGGGTCGTGGATCAGGATGTTGGCGTCGAGGATGTAGTTCTTCTGCATGCCGCAACTGTAGCAAAACCGGACCGGCGGACAAGCGCGGCGGGGCGCGCCGCCCCACGCCCGGCGCTCGCGCCGGTATCCTGACAGCGATCGGACCGCGGCGCCGTCCTTGTGATCAACGTGGGCCGCCGCGCCGGCGAGTGGAACCGCCCTGCGGCAGCAGGTAGATTCCTCGCTGCGCTCGGAATAACGCTGCTCGGGACCGCAGGACGCGAAACGCCGCACGCCCCGAAAGACCGTCCTTCCGAGGAGCATGGCGACGAGGGATCGCGCGGGCGCGTCAGGTGTCGTCCGCTTCGCGTGACGTCGGATGCCGGCGGCAGCGGGCCGCACAATGCACGACACCCGGCGCAGCAGGTAGATTTCTTGCGGCGCTCGGAATGACGGACTTGGGCGCCCCGGCGCGAGTGACGTCGGCGCTCCGGCGCGAAGGGCGTCGGCGCCCGAGCGCGGCGAACGCACATGGATCCGGTGGAATCGGAGACTCGCGCATGACCGTAACGCACATGGAAGTCCAGCGCGTCGGCGAGCTGGTTCGCCGGCACGCCGAGCATTTCGAGCGCCTGACCACTGAGCTGCGCCGCGTGATCGTCGGGCAGGAGGCGCTGCTCAAGCGCATGCTGGTCGGGCTGCTGTCCCACGGGCACATTCTGCTCGAAGGCGTGCCCGGGCTGGCCAAGACGCTGGCGGTTTCGTCCCTGGCGAAAGCGATTCACACGCGCTTTCAGCGCATCCAGTTCACGCCCGACCTGCTGCCCGCCGACCTCCTCGGCACGCAGATCTTCCAGCCGCGCGACGGCAGCTTCACCATCCGCAAGGGCCCGGTCTTCGCGAATCTCGTGCTGGCCGACGAGATCAACCGCGCACCCGCCAAGGTGCAAAGCGCGCTACTCGAAGCCATGCAGGAGCGGCAGGTCACGATTGGCGAGCAGACCTTCCTGCTCGACGAGCCGTTCCTCGTGCTCGCCACGCAAAACCCGATCGAGCAGGAGGGCACCTACCCGCTGCCCGAAGCCCAGGTCGATCGCTTTATGCTCAAGCTGCTGGTCGACTACCCGACGCGCAGCGAGGAGCGGCAGATTCTCGACCGCATGGCGACGCAGCGCGGCGTGCCGCAGGTGCAGCCCGTGCTCGAGCCGGCCCAGATTCTCGAAGCCCGCGCCATCCTGGACGAAATCTACGTCGACGACCGCATCAAGGACTACATCGTCTCGATCGTGCTCGCCACGCGCAGCCCCGCCGAGTTCAACCTGAAGGAAGTCGACGAGTGGATCGAGTACGGCGCGTCGCCGCGCGCCACGATCTTCCTCACGCTCGGCGCGCGGGCGATGGCGTTCCTGGCCGGCCGCGGCTACGTCACGCCGCAGGACATCAAAGACATCGCGCCGGATGTACTGCGGCATCGCGTGATCGTCAGCTACGAGGCGGAAGCGGCGGAGAAGAGTAGCGACGACGTGGTGCGCGTGATCCTGGATCGCGTTCCCGTGCCGTAGTCTTTGGGGTCGGCGGCGCGGCTGGTCCGCTCAGCGGGCGCTGAATGGCTGGAGGCCGAACCAGGCGGTGGCGGCTCGGACCGGCGGCTGACGTCCGGTAACTCCGGAGGTCTGTCGGTCAGAGAGTCCGCGAAACGCGGCCCAGACGGCCCGTTCCGGCGGGCGGCGACCGCGGCGCGGGAATCGGTGCGGAAACACCGTGAATCCCGTTGCATTCAACCGGGCGACTTGCCTAGAATCGCGGCATCGGGAACGGGTACATTGCGGACATTCACGCGGGGGTTGGGATATGCGCAGGATTCTTCTAGCAGCATGCGTTCTGGGGCTCGCCGCGCAGGCGGCATTTGCGGCGAGCTATGGGTTCACTCGAATCACCGGCAACTCGAGTTCGGACGTCGCGTCGCAGATGTCCGTGGACGTGACGGATATCGGCGGCGGGCAGGTGCAGTTCCGCTTCTTCAACAACGTCGGCATCGCGTCGTCGATCTGCGATATCTACTTCGACGCCGACGGCGTGTTGAATTCGATTGCGTCGATCACCGGCTCCAGCGGCGTGAGCTTTTCTGAGGGTGCCAGTCCGGCCAATCTTCCGGGCGGCAACGGCATCAGCCCGGGCTTTGAGGCCAGCCTCAGCGCCGACAGCGCCAGTCCGACGACTCAGAACGGCGTGAACTCGGCCAGCGAATGGGTCAACATGATCCTGAACCTGGAGAGCGGCCAGAGCTTCGGCGACCTGATCAGCGCGCTGAACAGCGGCGCCGTTCGCCTCGGCCTTCATGCTCAGGCGATCGGCTCGGACGGCCAGAGCGACGGCTTCGTGAACCGCGTTGTGCCGGTCCCGGCCGCTTTGATGCTCGGCTCGCTCGGCATGGCGCTCGTTGCGATGCGCCGCCGTCTGCCGGCGTAGCGACTTGCGCGATCCAGCCACCGGAGACTGATTCTGCCGGGCCGGCCTCACACGAGGTTCGGCCCGGTTCGCGTTGATTACACAGGCCGCGCGCCGCCGCTTCCACCGTGACGACCGGGATCGACGGGCCGTGGGCGCGAGAATGCATCGGTCGTGCGCGGTTCAGAACGCGGGGCGTTTCCGATAAACCGTTGATTGAACGTAAGTTAAGAAAAACGAAGGAGTTGTGGCCCGCAGCCCTTGCAGGGTCCTTGCGCCAGGCGTTATCATCACGCTTTGGGCATACTCATTGGGGGACCAACGTATGAAGAAGTGGATCAGCGCGGCTCTCGTCTGCGGTGGAGTCGTTGCCTCGGGATACGCGGGCACGCTCCGCGTCAGCGCGTCCAACGTCACTGCACAGAACGCGGGCTTCGCCTATTTCGCAACCGACACGAGCGTGACGCTCGTCGATTCGCTGGCGGCACCCAACGCGCTCGGCAAGCTTCAGGCGCGCTCGGGCGGTGCCTCGATCACGCACGACACCGCCGGTGACCTGGGCGACGTCGCGGCGGCGGGCGCTGAAGACTCCGGAACGACTCGCGGGGGCGACGGCGCTGTGAGCACCTCGCTGACCAAGGCGGGCTCGGGCGGCTTGGCGCCCAATCGCGTGGTTCCGGCTCCGGCCGCGGCTCTGTTGGGTGTGCTCGGCTGCTCGCTCCTCGCCGGCCTGCGTCGTAAGCTCAGCTAGTCTTCCTCCACTCACGTTTTGCGCCGAGCCGGTCCGTTCGCACGGGCCGGCTCGCTGCTTTCTCGCAGCACCCGACGCACGTGCGCCGCCGGTCCTGTGAGGGCCCGCGCGCGAATGCGAGCGCCGAAGCGAATCGGCGGCGGTTATTCCGCGGCCTGAGTTGCGGCCGTGGGCCGTCGCAGCACAAACACCGGCTTGTTCGCCCAACTGATCCGACTGAGGCGTGTTCCCGCGGGCGGGAAGCGCGCAGCCAGTTCGTAGTGTGCGCGCCACCACGCGTCGGGGTGCTCGTCGTCGCTGTCGGCCGTGTATACGAGCCACTCGGGCAGCTCGCGCGCGTCGAGCGACGCCGGCAGAACGGCCGGAAGCCAGAGCACCGTTCGGCGCGTGAAATCCAGCGGCGGGACGCAATAGGGCGCCGGCTCCTGAATCACGCCGACGCGGTCCTGCGGCGACAATTGATTGCGAAGGAACTCCGCGGCCAGGCGGCGCGATTCGTTCACACGGCCTGCGTCGGCGGCGAAGGAGTTCACATAACCCGGCGTGCGCATGGAGAAAAGGCACAGGAATAGCATTAACAAGGCGCGCTGGGTGCGAATCCGCGAGTCCTTCCCCATCGCGGCGCAAGCGATCGCCGCCAGCAGCATGCCCGGGAGCACGAGGAAGCGTGCGAATTCGGCCGGCTTGCCCGCCGCCAGCAGTGTGAAGACCAGCAGCGTTGCGACGGCCGGCAATGCGGCCAGCGGCACCTCACGTGGAAAACGCCACTGAATGAACGTCGCCAGCGTTCCGAGGATGCAGATGCCCGGTCCGACGGCCTCGAACAGCAGCCGCAGGATGTACACGGCCGCGTGCGGGTGGACGCCGGCCGAGTACATCGCGGTCGTGTTGCGCACGTTGCTCAGCATTCCCGTGCTGCCGTGCAGCAAGTGCCCGACGGCGTACGGATTGGTCAGGGCATAGACGCCGACGGCGACCAGCAGAGCCAGGCCGAGGTCGATCCACGTTCGGCGCGAGCGCGCGCGAGAGAAGTAGAGCAGGCCTGGCCAGAGCGCAAACGCGGCGGCGCCGGTCAGCACCAGGCTTGCCGCGGTTCCGCTGAAGAGTCCGAGCCGCAGCGCGTCGCGGCGCTGCGCGCGGCGCAGATAGTCGAGCGCCGCGACAATCGCCCACAAGATCATGCAGGCCGCCGGCAGGTGCGGCTTGGCCTCCAGCACGTCGGAAAGGAAAACCGGCGAGAGCGCCACGCACGCGAAGCACGCCAGGCCGGCGATGCGCCCACCCGAGCGGCTGGAAATCCGGCAAGCCGCCAGCAGCGCGAACGCCCCGAAGGCGAGCGTAACCAGCCGCGCTACGATGTAGAAGCGCGCGAAGGCTTCCGGATTGGCCAGGTAGTAGTCGACGTTTGAGGTCAGCGTCAGAAACCCGGCTGCCTTGCCGACGACCAGGGCCGCGCCGACCAGGTAGATGTGCAGCCCGCCGTACTGGTACAGCTTGGGATCGAAGTCGCCGGCCCGCGGGTTCATGCGCTGTAGGGCGCGCAGGGTGATCATCTCGTCCGGCTGGGCCGAGTAGAGCCGGTAGCGCGTGAGAATCTCCGCGCGGGCTGCCTCGGTCTCCGTGAGGTTGATGATCTGATCGCGCGTGGCGAGCGGATTCAGGTCGGTGTCCGCGCCGGCGTCGCGCGTGTCGAGCTGCCGGACGCGCTCGGCCGCGCGGTATTGCTCCGCTTGCCAGGGCGGCTCGCCAGCGAAGAGAAACGGATCGACGTCGCGGCCGGGCAGCCCCCAGACGACGTACGGCAGCATGAACGCGGCCCAGATCGGGATCAGCATCCAGTGCAGTGTCCGCGAGCAAAGGCGCCGACGTCGTCGGCGGGCGCGAGGCGTCGCGGGTTGCGCGAGGTTCGAGTTCACAGGGACATCCGCGCCAGGCAGATGTCGAGCACGCCCAGGCCGCCGAGGACCAGGCTCACGATGCCGTTGACGGTGAAGAAGGCCAGGTTGACGCGGCTGAGGTCGTCGGGGCGCACGAGCAGGTTCTCAACCAACAGCAGCGCCGCGACGCAGCCGACGCCGATCCAATACCAGAGGCCCAGGCCCGCGGCAACGCCGACCGCCGCCAGACACGCGACCGTCATGGCGTGCGCCCCGCGCGCGATCCACAGCGCCGGGCCGATTCCGAGCCGCGCGGGCACGCTCTGCAATCCCGCGGCGCGATCAAACGCGACATCCTGGCAGGCGTAGATCACGTCGAATCCGCCGATCCAGAACGTCACCGCGGCCATCAGCAGCCACGCGGGCGGCCCGAGCGTCTCCGGCTGGATGGCGATCCACGCGGCGACCGGCGAAAGCGCGATCGCGGCGCCGAGCACCAGGTGCGAGAGCCGCGTGAAGCGCTTCGTGTAGGAATACAGGCACAGCAGCGCCAGCACCGGCAGCGAAAGCCGCAGCGGCCAGGCATTGCCGCAGAGCAGGATGAATCCGCCCGTGAGCGCGACGAACAGCAGGCTCGCCACGGCGAAGAACATCCACGCCGTCGGCCGGCGGATCGCGCCGCGCGGCAGATGACGGCCGGCGGTGCGCGGGTTGCGCGCGTCAAACGGTTCGTCGACGAGCCGATTAAAGGTCATCGCCGCGCTGCGTGCCGCGACCATGCAGGCCGCGATCAGGACCATTTGCATCAGGCCTGGGAGCCGCGGCCGAGCGGCGAGAAAGCTCGCGAGGATCGCATAGGGCAAGGCAAAGACCGAGTGGCTGAACTTGACCATCTCCCCCCAGGCGTAGATGGATCGCAGGACCCGGGCCACCGGCTACTCCTGGGCTTCGCGCGCCGCGCCGCCGCGCGGACCGCGCGCCTTGCGCGGATCCCAGCGCGTGTTGAGGTCGTGCGGCACGTCCAGCAGGTCGAGCACGCGGCCGGCGACGAAGTCGAGCAGGTCGTCGACGCGCTGCGGCTTCATGTAGAAGCCCGGGCAGGCGGGGCAAATGACCGCACCGGCGCGGCTTGCCTTCAGCATGTTCTCGATCTCGATGGCCGACAGCGGCATTTCCCGCGGGACAAGCACGAGGCGGCGCGACTCCTTGAGCGTGACCATCGCGGCGCGCGTGACCAGGTTGTCCGCCAGGCCGCCGGCGACCGCGCCGAGCGTGTGCGCGCTGCACGGGCAGATCACCATGCCCGCGGTGCGGAACGAGCCGCTGGCGATCCGCGCCCCCACGTCGCGCACGTTGTAGAGCGTCGCATTCTCAGCCTTGCGGCCGAGCAGGACGTCCAGCGGATCGGCGCCCGGCGGCAGCTCGTCGGCCATCACGACGCGGCCCGCGTCCGAGCACACGACGTGCAGATGCACCTCGCGCTCGGCCAGAAGCCGCGCCACACGCTGCGCGTAGGCCGCCCCGCTGGCGCCCGTCACCGCCAGGATGAGCTGTTTCAATGCCGCACCATCTCCGCGTTGACGTCCGGCTCCATGGCGCGAATCCGCTCGAGCGCGCGGCGTCCCCAGAACGAGTCGGCGTACTCCCGCGCCAGCGATTCGAGCCGGGCGCGTCCGCGCGGGCGGGCTTCGGGCTGGATGCTGGCCAACGCCTGAATCTCCAGATCGGCCAGATGATAGAGCGCCTCCGGTTTGGCGTCGCTCTCGGGCAGCGCGCCCAGCAGCGCTTCAAACAGGGAGGCGCGGCGAACGAGATCGGGCTCGCAGCTAACCCAGAGCACGAGAAGATTGTCGTGCAACGCGCTGTCGCGATAGGTTTGCAGCAGGCGCAGGAGCTGTTCGCCGTAGCGCTCGCGGCGCGGATCCAGCGAGGCGAGGGCCTGAAGCGGCTCGTCGCCGAAGCGCGGATCGCGCCCGTTGGCGAGGAGCAGCTCCAGCAGCCGGCGAGCCTCCCGCTGATAGGGCTCGACCTCGACGCGCAGGCTGCTCTCCGCCGGCTTCCTGCGGAGGAAGTCCGCGCTGGGTCGCGATTGCGCGCCGTCGGCGACTGGCCGCGCGCGGCTGGCTTCGCGGAACCAGCGCTGCGCCGCGCTGAAGTCACCGGCCCGCATCGCCAGTTGCCCCAGCCGCAGGTCCGCCACGCAGGCCAGCGGCGAATCGGGGAACTGCTCGGCCAGCTCGCGCCAGGTCGGCTCCGATTGCGCGTGCGGAAAGTCGTCGTAGAGCTCGAAGCGAAGCTCGGTTTGCAGGCGGCGCTCGTCCAGGCGGGTGTCCAGCGCGTGGGCCTCGATGTACAGAACGTTCGGCCGGTAGCGGCTCTCCGGAAAGTCGGCGCGGAGCTTCTGGCAGGCACGCTGTGCGGCGGCGCGGTCGCTCAGCAGCTCCGCCAGAAACCAGCGCTGCACGTCGCGCTTCAACTCGCGGATGCGCTCCGGCTGCTCGCTCCAGACCGCTTGCAATCCCGAGCGCGTTCGGCCTGGCGCTGTGTTGCGCAGCGCGCTGGCGATCAGCCGCAGGATGCGCTCCTCCGTCTCGCGCGGGCTCTGAAGGGATTGAAAGCGGCTCGATTGCGGGCCGTATTCCGCCTCCAGCGCGCGATACGCCACTTCGTGAACGCCGATGCGCATGTGGAACGTGATCACCGGCGCGGCGAACATGATCATCACGACGGGCGCGACCGCGCCCGGCCGGTAGTTCACCAGCCGCGCGATCAGCAGGATGATCCCGAGCATGGCGCTCGCGGAGAGCAGCGTCAGCACCCAGGGCGCGGCGAACAGGGAACGCTCCAGCGGGGAGGCGTCCTCGCCCATCGCCTCGGTGGAGCCGCGCGTCGCCAGCAGCAGGTACAGCGCCACCGGCAGCAGCCCCACCAGCGCCGAGCCGAAGCGGAAGCTCAGCCGGAACGGCGGCAAGGACGCGATCACACAACTGGACAGCAAGGTGAGCGCCAGCCAGGGCATGTGCGCGAAGACCAGCACCGCGAACACGAACAGCAATGAGAAGGGAAAGCGGTAGAGGATGGAGATGACCAGCGGGACCGCCACCACGGCGCCGAGCACCAGCCCGAGGACGACGGCGTGCTCCGGCACCTGTTCGAGGCTGATCGGCGCGAGCAGGTAGTCGTTCAGGCTGGGCGCGTTCGCGCCCCAGAAGCGCGCCGGACCCACGAAGCTCGACAGGCTGAAATCAAACAGCTCCGCGGTCCGCAGCCAGTAGGCGAAGACGCACAGCCCGGAATACAGCAGGAGATTGAACAGCAGCAGCGCGATCGCGCGGAGCCGATAGCGCGGGTCGGTGTGCGACCAGACGTCGCGAAAGAGCCGCGCCGCGCCCGGCACGTCTCCTGCGGCCGGCGCCGGTGCGTGGCCCGCGTGCGGCACCGTCGCCGATTCGTGCGCCGGCGTGACGTCCGACTCGATCTGAGCCGCGGGACCTTCCACGTCGCCCTCATGCTACCGCGCCGCCTCTGCCCTGCAACGCGTCAGCCGTGTCCGGTCAGCGGCGGGCAGCGCAGCGAGATTCCGTCGCTCGAGTAGCGCCCGTCGGGGCGGATGCGGTAGCCCGCAATGAAGCAGTGGCACCGCCCGATCGCCGCCCGGACGATGTGCGAATGCCCGCGCCAGTTCTCCACCGAGCGGTTCGCGATCCGCTCGGCGCGCGTGATCGTCAGGATCAGGGCCACGCGCGGGTGGTGCCCCAGGGCGCGCAATCGCCGAAACCAGTCGATGTTGAAGCGCTCGTCCGTGCGGCTGTATTCCCAACCCCGCTGGCGATAGAGCTCATCCAGGTCGCGGTAGATGTGCGTGTGAAAATCGCCCACCAGTTGCCAGTACGGAAACAGCTCCTCGCCCATCGCCAGGTGCGCGGCTTCGCTGCGCTCGTCCGCCGTCACCTCGGACGGAGTCCCCCGGGCCCGGTACTGAATGCACACGCGCTCCACGTTCAGCTCGACCGTGCTGCGGCCGCGCGGACGAGTGTTCTGAGGTGTGAGCACGCGCAACGAGCCGAACACGATGCCGTAGATCTCGGTGGAGGGCTTGCCCGAGCCGGCGGGAACCAGGAAGGCCTCCAGTCCGGCAAGCAGCATGTCCTGAAGGGCCAGCTCGCGAATCCAGACGCGCAGCTCCTGGTGCGCTTCGTCGATATCCGCCATCCAGGCCGGCGGCTCGCTCAGCTTTTCCTGGCCGAGGCTGCTGGGGGCGTTGATCCGCCGCGCGAGCTCGTCGACGTAGTGCCATTCGCTGGCATGAAGCTGCCCGCGGCGGATGAGCGCGTCGACGCCGTTGTCGTAGAACGCGTGCTGGTAGATCGCGCGCGGCAACGCGAAGTTGGTTTCGACCAGGCGGCGCTGGATTCGGTCGCTCAAGCCGAGCGTGTTCGGAATGGCTTGCGGAATCAGGTCGAAGCGCGCGCTGCCGTTCAGAACGCGCAGAATCTCGCGCTGAAACTCGCGTCGCCGCCGCGAATGCCGACGGCCGTTGCCCAGGGTGTCATCGATCCGCTGCTCAAGCAGGCGGAGGTGGCGAATCAAATGACTGGACGACGCGGCGCGCATTGGGTGAGACCCCGTGTAATCGTAGCGCCCGCGGGCACGTGGGGCGTCATCGTCCCCGACAGGATTCGAACCTGTAACCTTTGGCTCCGGAGGCCAACGCTCTATCCAATTGAGCTACGGGGACTGGCGGGAACCGTTCGTTGGTGAAGTGTACGACGGGCCACGGCCGGGTCAAGTTTCCGCGCGTTCTCGCCGGCGAAAGGCGAATTCAGGCACGTTGAGTCATTCATTCGTCCGCGGCGGCAACGGATGGGGCGCGGATTCGGTCGGAACCGGTTGCGGACAAACAAGTTGCGGTGATTCGATCGCAACTGTGCATGTTATGGGGCCTTACGTGCACACGCGTTTTTAGCGTCGATCCAAGAATAGCGTTGACATTCCCTCCGCGGCGAGCTAAAAGGGTCTGTAGATCGGAGGAGCGGAACAGGAGCCGCTCAATTCTGTCAAGCCCATCTCACAGTGAGGAGGAGTAGTATGAAGCGTATGCTTGCTCTGAGCGCTTTCGCGCTGTTTGCCAGCACCGCGTTCGCTGGCACAATCGACGCGATGCCGACGTTCGGCGCCAAGACCCCGTCGACCCCGACGAACATCGTCGGCGGCGGCGAGCGCGACGGCATCGTGGTCCCGTTCGATGTCACCGGCATCAATAGCTGGGATCCGGTCGGCGACGCCGACAACGAGGTCTACGTGTTCGACCTCGCCGCCGCGATCGGCGCCGGCTCCGGCAACCCGGTGTCGATGAACGGCATCGGCTGGGACGTCACCATTCGCGCCAACAGCCCGAGCTGGATGAGCGAAGCCGGCGTCTACTTCGATGACACCATCGCGCCGGACTTCTACGGTCTGTTCCTGTCGCCTGGCGCCGGCTACAGCTATCCCGGCACCGGCACGTTCTCGAGCGGCGGCGTCCTGAAGCTGTCCGACTACGGGATTCCCGATGTCGTTCTGCCCGATGGCAAGCTCCGCCTCGAGTTCTTCGATTCGTTCGATGACTTCCCTGGCGGCATCGACGACAACTGGCTGGGCGGCACGCTGTGGATCCAGGCCGTTCCGGAGCCCGCTTCGCTGGCTCTGCTGGCCCTCGGCGCTCTGTTCATCCGTCGTCGCTAATCAGCGACGGGGAGTACGCAGCCTAGCTGCGATGAGTACCAAGCTGTAACACGATGGGAGACCTCCAGTGCGGGGGTCTCCCATTCGCTTTGTCCAATCTTCCATTTGCCGGCGGCCATCCGACGAGTTCCGCCGTGCCCTCGCAGAAATAGGGGCGCCGCAAACGCCCTCGTCCGCGTCGGTTTCGAACGCGAAACAGTCTGTGTCCCTTCGTAACCCGGGGAGACTTCGCATGACTGGTACGCAGGCTTCGAATTGCACGCGTGCAGCGCTCGTGATCGGCATGACCCTCGCGGGTATCGGCGTAGCGCATTCCCAGGTCGCGCTGACGCGCGTCGAGGCGACCAACGGGACCGCCATGACGCACGCCATTCCGGCGAACTACGTCCCCGGGCTTGCCTTTCTGCTCGCCGGCGGCGCCGCCGGTGACTTCAACAGCGACGGCTGGCAGGACTTGTACGTCATCAGCGGCGGGACCGTGCCGGACAGGCTGTTCATCAACAACGGCGACGGAACGTTTACCAACCGGGCCGCCGCCGCGGGCATCACGGTTCCGCACATGGGCGGCGGGATTGCGGTAGGTGATTACGACCGCGACGGCTGGCTCGACATCTACGTCACCAGCTTCGGGCCGTCCTCCGGCCCGATCACCATCGGCAAGCACATTCTCTACCACAACAATCGCGACGGCACGTTCACCGACGTCGCCCAGGCCGCCGGCGTCCATTACAGCGATGACTATCCCAACGCCTGGGGCGCCTGCTTCGGCGATTACGACCTTGACGGCGACCTGGATCTATGGACTGGAGGATGGCTGACCGGCAGCCTCGGTGGCGGAAACCGCCTGTTTCGAAACAACGGTGACGGCACCTTCAGTGATGCAACGGTCGCGGCTGGCGTCCTGATGCCCACCGTGCACGGCTTTGGCGCCCGCATCGTGGATATGGACGGCGATCGCTTCCCTGAGCTGCTCGTCTGCGGGGATTTCTACACCGCCCGCTACTACCTGAACAACCACGACGGCACGTTCACCGACTACACCACGCAATCGGGAACAGGGCTCGACTGCAATGCGATGGGCGCGACCATCGGCGATTTCGACAACGACCAGCGGCCGGACTGGTACGTCACCAACATCTACCGCGGCGATCAGTATCCGCAGGACCCCTGCGGCAACATGCTCTACATGAATCAGGGCAACCATCAGTTCGTCGAGCAGGCCGCTCTCGCCGGCGTGAACGACGGCCGCTGGGGCTGGGGCACCGCCGCGGTCGACCTCGATCACGACGGCTGGCAGGACATCGTCGAAGTCAACGGCTATTTCGACGATCCGTTCCAGCAGCTCTACTCCAACCAGCCCAAGCGCGTCTGGTTCAACAACGCTGACGGAACGTTCAGCGAGCTCGCGGCGGCGTGCGGGTTCAACCACACCGGGCAGGCGCGCGGCGTGATCAACCTCGATGCCGATAATGACGGCGATCAGGACCTGGTAGTGCTGTCGTTCGCCGAGCCGCTGGCCTTCTATCGAAACGATGGTCCAACGGGCAACTGGCTGCGGGTGTTCCTCGACGGGGAAGGCGTTCCGAGCGCCGCCCCGAACGGCTTCGGGAGCCGGGTGGTGGTGCGGATCGGCGCCACTGAACAGGTCCGATACATCGACGGGGGCTCGAACTACCTCAGCCAGAGTGAACTCAGCGCCCATTTCGGCCTGGGCGCGGCGACGCAGGTCGACGAGCTGCGCGTGGAGTGGCCCAACGGAATCCTGACCACGCGGCAGAATCTGGCGGCGAACCAGACTGTGACGGTGCGAATCACCAAGAAGATGTCGTCCGATCATGATCCGGGAGCAGCTCGAACGCCCGTACAAAGTATTGAACATCCCTAGCGCGCGACGGTAGCTTGGTACTTCCAGCTCTGACCGCGTCGGGCCCAACCTCGTCCAAACTGACTCGACGCCGGTCACCGACAACAGGGGAGGACTCAAGAGTGTCACCGATTCGACGCGGGCCGACGCCTGTCGATGGAGTCGCTCGGACTGCTCTGGTAGCGCTGGTCACTTCACTCGCGTTGGCGGATGCACCGTTCACGGAGGAAGCCGTCTCGCGCGGTATTGTGTACGTGTCCGCGTCTCCAACGCTCCAATTCATCGGCGTGGGGCTCGCCTTTGCGGATCTCGACAACGACGGCGATTCGGATCTCGTCATTCTCGGCCGCACCGACGGTCGCATCGGCGTGTTCGAGAACGACGGCACCGGAAATTTTACCGATCGTTCCACAACAAGCGGGCTGCCCCTGCGCCCGGAAGCGTCGAGCGTGACCGCGGCGGATTACGACGCCGACGGCGACCTGGACCTGCACATCGGCGTGTGGACCCGGCCGTCGCCCGGCGATCAGCCCGACGTGCTTGCGCGCAACAACGGCAACTGGACGTTTACCGACGTCGCCGCGGCGGCGGGCGTCGGGGACATCGGCGCCACCGGCGGGTGCACCTGGGGCGACTACGACGGGGATGGCTGGCTCGACGTGTACGCTCCGATTCGCTATGGCACCGACGGAGACTTCACGTCGGAGAACCATCTCTACCGCAACCAGGGAAACGGCACATTCGTGGACATGTCGAACGCGCTGGGTGTGGACGACCCGGGCGCCCCCACGCTGCTGGCCCAGTTCTTTGATTATGACCGCGATGGTGACCCGGACTTCTACCTCGGCTGCGATCATGGCAGCGGTGGCACGATTTCCAATCGCTTCTTCGAGAACACCGGGTCGGCGTTCATCGAGATCACCACCCAGACCGGCACGGCCGGCTACATCGACTGCATGGGCATCGCGCTCGGCGACCTGATGCACTCGCGCCGGCAGGACATGTACCTGACCAACCTGCCGATCGGCAACAAGCTCTATTCCAACAACGGCGATGGCACGTATACCGACAACTCGGTGGCCAGCGGATTGGTCTCGTACGCCTACGGCTGGGGGACGGTGTTCTTCGATTACGACAACAACACCTGGCTCGACACGTACATCACGACCTTCAACGCCCTCAACCAGCTATTCAAGGGCACCGGAACCTGGCCGTACTCCAATGTGGCGGGCGCGATGGGTGTGGCCGACGCGGCGGATTCGTACGCCGTCGCCGTCGCCGACATTGACAACGACGGCGATCTCGACATGGCCGTTCTGAGCTACAACGTCAACACGCGGCTCTACATCAACCACGAGGGCACGAACCGCCGCTGGATCAAGTTCGACGTCGTCGGCCAGGGCGCCAACCTGCGCGCGATCGGCGCGAATGTCGACGTGCGCACCGGTTCGGTCTGGCAGATGCGCGAGGTCTACAACGGCGGCAACTACAAGTCGCAGAACGAGATTCGCCTGCATTTCGGCATGAACACCGCGCTCATGGCGGACGAGATCCAGGTGACCTGGCCGTGGGCCACGGCGACGCGCACGCTGTACAACTACGCGACCAACCAGACCTGGACGCTCTATCCGCCGGAGCGCCTCGGCGACGCCGATGATGACGGCGACGTGGACCGCAGCGACATCCGAGCCGCGCAGGCCTGCTACACGGAGCCGGGGCCGGGGAATCTCACTCCGGGCTGCGAGCTGTTCGACATGGATGGGGACGGCGACGTGGATAACGACGACCTGGCCGCGATGGGGCTCCAGACCCTGCCGCCGGGACCGCCGATCCAGGGAACCTCCGGCCCGGTGATTCTCCATCCCTGAGTCCGCGCCGACGGCGGTGTGACGTTGCAGACGCGGGCGCGGCCGGCGCGCTACTTCGTCGCGCCGCAGCACTTCTTGTATTTCTTGCCCGAGCCGCAGGGACAGGGGTCGTTGCGGCCCGCGGTGCGCGCGGTGTGGGCCTGCTCGACGGGCTGTTCCGCGGGCGCCGGCTCCTCCTGGTCCTCGTCCTGCTTGCGCCGCCCGAGATTCTCCATGCGCCGGCGCTCCTGCCTGGATTCGAACCGCTCGCCGATCTTGTCCCGCGATGCCATCTTCAAGACCTCCGTTCAGCGCGTTGGGGTGCTGCCGCCCGCCGCACGCCCGGCCATGCGCCGTGCCCACGCTTGTCCGGTTATTGTAGCGGGCGGCCGGCCGGGAACGGCCAGTGCCCGCGGGTGGCCAGACGTCCGTCGCGCCTCAATAGAAAACGACGACGATGAGATGCGGATCCGGATGCTTGCCCTCGACGACGCCGACGCTGCTGGTTGCGAATTTGATGCGGATGTCCTCGTGCGCATCGACCCAGTCGTTGATCTGCTCGTTCATGTGCACGAAGGCGGCGTCGGTGAGCTTGGCATGAAACGTCCGGCAGCGAGTCGCCTGAGGTGAATCCGGTTGCAGCTTGCGCTTCAGGTTGGATCGTTCCGTCGGCGCGGTCATTCCCGACGTCGCCGTGCTCGGGCGCGCCGTGCTGACGGCGCTCGCGGCGCCGGGCCCGTCGGACGCGAGCAGCTCCGGGACGCGCAGCGGCGCATCGGTGCCTTTCGCCTCGCGCAGGCAGTGGGGGCATAGCAGTTGCCCCTTCCATCGTTCGGCGGCGTGATCGCGTATGTGCTCGGGGTAGATCGTGGCGCCGCAAAGCTCGCAGGTATGAACGGGATCGGGTGACGTGGACATGATCAGCTCCCAGCGGCGCAGGCCCGGGAATGGGCCTAGACGGCGCGCCTCGTGCCGCGGATCAGCCCAGTCTACCACGACCTCGACCGCGCTCACAACCTTGGGAAGCGTGCATCGCCAGGGGCCGGCTCGGCTGCGGGGCACATGAAAAAGGCAACGGGCGCCGCTCGCGATCCGCGAGGGCGCCCGTGATGCATCGAGTGCGAAGGAGTTTCCGCCTGGCGGCTCGGTCAGTGCGTCACGGACCGAAGACCACGAAGCCGAAGTTCGCGTCGATCCGCAAGTTCAGCGGGGCCGTGCGGAATTCCACGTCGACCGTCAGAATCGTGTTGGTCAGGGAAACCACGTTCCAGAAGCCGAAGAGCTGCGCCGGCGGCTGGCCGGTCGACTGCGGCGAGACCACGATCGCCAGGTCGGCGACGTCCAGCGTGCCAAGGGCGTTGTCAACCGCCACTTCGATGCGATAGACGCCGGTGTCGGGCACCTGATCGTCGTTCAGATCGTGATCGACGCTCAGGATGCCGAAGCCGTTGGCGGGGTCCCAGGCGCCGTCGAGGGGAATCGTGCCGCGCGCGACCACTTCAGGAGTGACGCTGCCGGCGCTTTGGCAATCGGCGGCGGTGGCGAAGCCGTCGCCGTTGACGTCTTCGTTCGCGTCGAAGATGCCGTTGCCGTTCAGGTCCCAGCAGTTCAGGCCGTCGTCGCCGGTGCCGCCCTGGCAGTCGCCGGAGTCGGCGATGCCGTTGCCGTTGACATCTTCGGTAGCGACGTCGAATACGCCGTTGGCGTTCAGGTCCCAGCAGTGCAGACCCGGCAGGCCGATCGCCCCGGAGGCGCCCTGACAGTCGTCGGCGTCCGCGATGCCGTTGCCGTTGGAGTCCTCGGTGGCGACGTCGAAGACGCCGTTGCCGTTGAGATCCCAGCAGGCCAGGCCGTCGTCACCGGGCAGGCCAATCGGACCCTGTGGTCCGGGATCGCCGTCCGTGCCATCCGTACCGTCCGTTCCGGCGGCTCCCGCAGGTCCGGTCTGTGCGGTTCCGTCGGTGGTGTCCTGTCCACTCTGATTATCGTTGGTATTGGCGCTGTCGCCGGTGTCCGTGGTCGGACAGCCGCCCGTTGCAAGCGACAGCGCGACGGTTGTACAGAGCAACCAGATCGGGAAAGTTCGCCACGTCATGAATCCACTCCCTCGCGTGGGGGCGATCGATGCTTCGCCGGCCGAGAGTCCCCCGCGTTCGGCCGGAACAACCGGGAATCAATGCCTGTGGGCGGCCGCCGCGCGCCGAAGCGAGCAGCACGACTACACCATCATACGCCGACCCAGCGGTCCGCCGCTGGAATTCTCTCCCGCCAATCGCTGCGTCCGGCGAAATCGCCCCGCCGAAAAATCGGTCCGCATAACGTATGCCGGAGCGGCACGACCCGCAATGCCCCGGCTCTAACGCCGCAGTGAGCGGACGCGAAACGCCGCCGCCTCGTGATACAGTCCGCCGCCGGTGTCGTCGAAGAACGACTGGTCGTCTACAAACATCTCGTACGTCTCGCTGCGGTCTTCGGTCAGGTAGCCCAGGTAGGCGCAGGGCCAATCGCTGCGCGCCAGCGTCATCGCCTCCGCCAGCCGGTCGACTTCCGGGGTTGGTCCCAGCAGCAGGTCACGCTGCACGAGCGGCGTCGCCTGCTGCGCCGGCGCGGCGCAGCCGGAGAGCAGTCCGAGAAGCACCACCATGCTGGAAAAGCCCGTGCGCATCACCTCATGCTAGGCACGCGCGGGGCTTGACTACCAGAGCGAATTCACCACGTAAGCCTCGCGGCTGATAAGACCCGCGCCCATCGCGGCGCCCGCCCGCCGCAGCGCGGAGAATCCCGCTGCGCCGGTTCCTGGATCGCGTCCGCGCTCCCGCAAGCTGACGCCGCCGGTCGTTAGTTATTGCCACTCGATCGTGGCCGGCGGCTTGCTCGAGATGTCGTAGAGGACTCGGTTTATGCCGCGAACCTCGTTGATGATCCGCGCGCTGATCTGCGAGAGCAGGGCGTAGTCCACGTGCGACCAGTCCGCGGTCATGAAGTCGGTCGATTCGACCAGCCGCAGAGCGATCGCGTGCTGGCCCTCGAAGGTCCGCCCATCCCCCATCACGCCCACGCTTGCGATCGGGAGCAGGACCGCGAACGCCTGGGCCACCTTGCGGTACCAGCCGCCGGCGGTCAGCTCGTCCAGCAGGATCTGGTCGGCGGCGCGCAGCAGTTCGAGGCGCTCCGCCGTCACGTTGCCCGCGATCCGCACCGCGAGCCCCGGTCCGGGGAAAGGGTGCCGCCAGACGAGATCCTCGGGCAGCCCGAGCGCCTCGCCGAGTTGGCGAACCTCGTCCTTGAAAAGCAGGCGCAGCGGCTCGACCAGCTCGAACCCGAGCTCCGCCGGCAAACCGCCGACGTTGTGGTGCGACTTGATCATCGCGGACTGACCGGCGGGTCCGTGGCCGGACTCGATCACGTCCGGGTAGATCGTGCCCTGCGCGAGGAAGCGCGCCCCGTCGACGCTGCGCGCCTCGCGCTTGAACACCTCGATGAACTCGCGCCCGATGCGGAGGCGCTTCTGCTGCGGATCGGCGACTCCGGCCAGGGCCCGCAGGAACGGCTCGCGCGCGTCGACGGTGCGCAGCTTCATGCCGAAGTGGCGTCCAAACGTCGCCGCGACCATCTCCGCCTCGCCGCGCCGCAGCAACCCGTTGTCGACGAAGATGCACAGCAGCCGGTCGCCGACCGCGCGGTGCACGAGCGCCGCCACCACGCTGCTGTCGACGCCGCCGGAGAGACCGCAAATCACGCGGGCCTGCTCGCCGACCTGTGCGCGAATGTCGCCGACCATCGACTCGATCAGCCGCGCCGCGCGCCAGTCGCCGCGGCATCCGCACACGTCGTAAAGGAAGTTGCGGAGAATCTGGGAGCCCAGCGGCGTGTGCGTGACCTCGGGGTGAAACTGCACGCCGAAGAACGGCCGCTCGCGGTGCCGGACGGCAGCGATGGGGCAATGGTCCGAAGCGGCCAGGCTGGCGAACCGGTCGCTGACGTGCGTGACGCAATCGCCGTGGCTCATCCAAACCGTCGTCTCGCCGGGCAGGTGGGCCAGCGGTCCGCTCGGGTCGAGCACGCGCAGCCGAACGCGCCCGAACTCACGGACGTCGCCCGCCCGCACGTCGCCGCCGAGGGCCTGGCACATGATCTGCATTCCGTAGCAGATGCCGAGGATCGGCACGCCGAGCTCGAAGATCGCGGGGTCGCAGGTTGGCGCGCCGGGGGCGTACACGCTGGCCGGGCCGCCGGAGAGAATGACGCCGCGCACGCCGCGCGACGCCAGCGTGGCCGCGGTCGTGCCCGGCGCGAGCAACTCGCAGTAGACGTGGTTCTCGCGCACGCGCCGCGCGATCAGTTGCGAGGTCTGGCTGCCGAAATCGAGGATGGCGATCAGTTCGCGATTGGCCATAGGCGTAGCTACCATCCGCGGCGGCGCGGGTCGATCGTGAACTCCGGGTCGCTACGGCTCGATCGTGATGCGCGGTTGCGCTGGCCGCGGCGCGCCGGCGGCCTTCGCGGGAACAGGCGGTGCAGGCGCGTCTCCGGCGGCGAGCAGAACGAGCAGCAGCGGCAGAATCCAGGCCATCTCCAGGGCGCCGCCGCCCGCCCGCACCAGTTGGGCCCCGGCCAGCACGACCAGCACGCCGCCGACCAGCGTGCTGCGACTGACACCCTTCGCTCCGATCAGGAGCATGGCGACGAACACCGCCAGCACGCTGACGACGATCTTCGCGCCGCGTCGCAGCAGCAACCAGGTGTGCGAATCGCCGCCTTCGGCCCACAGACCCCATGTGGTCGGCAGCCTGATCGAGTCCGGCTCCGCGCGGTTCAGCCAGGTGCATTCGAGCACGACCCGCGCCGCCGCTACGAAGCGCACCACGGCGGACTCTCCGTGCAGCGCTTCGGCGTAGGAATGGTTCAGCTCATGCCGGGCGGCATCCGAGGCCACGACGTCGTGAAAGCGAATCGACTCCTTCGGGACGTCGCCCGCGGAGACTCGCAACTCGGGTGCATCGACCAGCGTCGACTTGTCCGACTCGATCAGCCAGCGCCACAGGCCGCGCTTCAGACTTGCCGGCGCCGTGCTGGGCTGCTCGACCGGCGTCAGCACGACCTCGCGCTGGTCACCCAGGGTCGCCGCGAATCGTGGCGGCAAACCGGCCAGCTCCAGAGCGGCGTTGCTCGGAAGCGCCGGCGAGGTGTGGAGGGTCAGGCCGACGGCGGCGAGGGCCAGGCCCACGAACAGGCCAGCGATGGCGCCGGTCGCCGTCCACCCGCGCCGCAGCAGATAGGCCAGCACGACGGGCAGGACCAGCCAGGCCCACGGGCTGGCTACGCCCGCCGCGACGCCAAAGAGCGTCGCCAGCAGCGGGCCGGCGCCTGCCATCAGGCCGCAGGCCAGCGACCAGACGAGCAGGGCCGCCGGCAACATCACCGCGGGGTCCGTCAGGCATTCCAGCGCGTTGGGAAGCACGCAGAAGGCCGCCATCAAGGCCAGACCCGCCGGCTGGGAGTGCAGCTTGGCCCCGAGGATCAGCAGGCCGATCAGCATCGCCAGGAGCAGGCCGCCGTGGACGATGCGGGCGGGCGTGGGATTGTCGTACAGCATCCGCTCGCCATCCTGCCAGCTTGAGCCCGCGGGCCCGTCGTCGCCAGAGGCCGGACCGATCGGCGGCGCGACCTTCAGCGCCCCGGCAAACGTCGCATATAGGAGCGGGGATTGCTCGGCGAACGCCAGTGAGCCGTAGGGCAGGTGGCCGGTGGTCGCGAGGTGCGCTCCTCCCAGCAGTGCATCGCGCGTCGAGGCGCTGTAGGGCTCGGAGGCGATTCGGCCGTAGGCGACGATCAGTCCGACGGCGACGAGGATTGCCAGCCCGGCCTCCGACACGTTCAGGCGTAACACGGCGCTGCGCGCGTTGCCGAGCAGCAGAAATCCGCGCAACAGCCAATAGACCGTCAGCGCGGCGTAGATCAGGTAGACGCACCACTGCACGTTGCGGCCGCCGAGCCAAGCAATGACGCCGGTCTCGCCGCGCAGGCCCAGCAGAAGGACGGCCAGGATGATGGTCAGGAGGTCGAGATTTCGCCAACCGATGACCGGCCGGGACTGAGCGAAGAGCATCAGGAGCACGAAGACCGCCAGCCAGGTCAGGATCGGCGCGGTCAATTCGGGGATGAGGTGGCGGATCAGCGAGGCCGACAGCGGCGGCTCGGCCGCGACCTGAACCGCGGTCGTGTCGGGCGGTTCTCCGGTCAGCATCTGCTCGAGTACGGCCTTTTTTTCGGGGCCGTCTTCGGGAGCAGGCGAATCCTGTGCTGCCGCCCGCGGCGCCAGGAACAAGGGGACAAACGCCAAAAACAGGCCGGCAAGCAGCCGATTTGGACGACGTTTCATAGCAGGTCTCGCTCCGTCGAGTGCGGATTGGTTGGCCGCGCAGGCTGCATCTTAACACCGCGTCCCGCCGCGCCCAGCAAGGTGAGCTCGGTCGCGCCCCGCCGCCACGTCCGACGCACGGCCGTGCGTTGGCTTCGTCCGCGAGACGCCCTACACTACGTTTCCTTACACACGAATTCCGGCCGGGTGACCGAATCCTGACCGGTCGGCCGGTCGGTCGGAGCGTTGAAATCATGAAACCGGCAACCTTCGGCGAATTCGAGCTGTTACGCAGGCTGAACGAAACTCCGGGCGTCTCCGGCCGCGAGGAGCGCATCCGGGAGCTGGTGCTGGCGGAGACGCAGGGGCTCTGGGACGAGACGCGCGTCGACCCGATGGGCAGCCTGATCTGCCTGAAGCGCGCCGCGGGAGGCAAAGGCCCGCGCGCCACCTCCCGTCGCGCCGGCAATTCGACGGACGGCAAGTCCGCCGGCCCGCGCGTGCCGCGCGTCATGCTGGCCTGCCACATGGACGAGATCGGCTTCTACGTGCGCTTCATCGACGAGGACGGCTACCTGCGGATTCAGAATGCCGGCGGCTTCGATACGCGCAACCTCTTCGCCCGGAAGGTGCTCGTGCAGGGCAAGCGCGACCTGATCGGCGCGCTCAACCCCGGCGGCCGACCCGTGCACATCGCCAGCGAGGCCGACAAGAACAAGGTCCCGCAGATCAACGAGTTCTACGTCGATCTCTTCATGCCGCACGCCGAGGTGGTCAAGCTGGTTGAGATCGGCGACCCCGTCACGCTCGTGCAGCAGAGCGAGGTCATCGGCGACGTGATTCTTGGCAAGGCCATGGACAACCGCGTCTCGCTGTGGGTCGCCATCAACGCCGTCCGCAAGGCCGCCCAGGCGCTCAAGTACGACGTCTACCTGGTCGGCTGCGTGCAGGAGGAAGTCGGGCTGCGCGGCGCGACCACCGCGGCTTACGGCGTCGAGCCGGACGTGGGCGTCGCGATCGATGTCACACTGGCGTGCGACACGCCGGGCGTCGGCAAGGACGAGGCCGTCAGCCAGTTGGGCAAAGGCGTGGCGATCAAGGTGATGGACTCCGCCAGCATCAGCCACCGCGGCCTGTTCGACGAATTCGTCGAGCTGGCGCGCAAGAAGCGCATTGCGTTCCAGCGCGAAGTTCTGCCGCGCGGCGGAACCGACGCGGCCGCGGTGCAGCGGGCCCGCGCCGGCACGCGTGCCATCACGCTGTCGATCCCGACGCGTTACATTCACACCGTGACCGAGACGATTCACCGCAAGGATGCGCAGTCGGCCGTCGACCTGCTGGCGGCATGGCTGAGCAGCGAGCCGAAGGCGGCCGCCGACTGATCTCCTGGACGCCCGCGCATCGCATCGCGCGGGCGTTGCTGTTTCGCCTCGCGGCTGCCACGGTCCTGCGTCAGCGGGTGGAAGTGAGTCATGCAAATTCAACTTTCGCGGCGTGCGATGGCGCTGAAGCCCTCCGAGACGCTGGCCGTCACGGAGAAAATCCGCGCCCTTCGAGCGCAGGGCATCGACGTCGTCGGCTTCGGCGCCGGCGAGCCTGACTTCGACACGCCGGAGCACGTCAAGCAGGCCGCGTTCGAGGCCCTGCGCGGCGGGGACACCAAGTATCCGACGCCCGCGTCCGGACGGATCCCGCTGCGCGAGGCGATCTGCGAGTATCTCCAGCGCTTCGGCGGACTGAGCTACCGGCCGTCGCAGGTCTGCGTGAGCGTCGGCGTGAAGGACGCGCTGTACCTGGCCCTTCAGGCACTGCTCAACCCTGACGACGAGGCGATCATCCCGGCGCCTTACTGGGTCAGCTACCCGGATCAGGTCGCGCTCGCGGGCGGCAAAGCGGTCGTGCTTCAGCCGGCCGCGGGGCCGGGGGCCAAGTTCAACGCCGCCGACGTGCGCCGCGCGCTGACGCCGCGCACGCGCGTGCTGATCATGAACAGCCCGTCGAACCCGTCGGGCGTGGTCTATTCGCGCGACGAATTGCAGGCGATCGCCGACGCGCTGCGCGACACCAGCGTGATCGTGCTGAGCGATGAAATCTATCACCGCCTGACGTTTGACCCTCCGCCCGCCGCCAGCTTTGCGGGCCTGCCCGGCATGTTCGAGCGCACGCTCACCGTCAACGGATTCAGCAAGACCTACGCGATGACCGGCTGGCGGCTCGGCTACGCCGCCGGTCCCGAGCCGCTGATCAAGACCATCGGCAGCCTGATCGGACAGACCACCAGCGGAGCGCCGAGCTTCATCCAGACGGCGGCGATCGCGGCCGTCCGCGGCGAGCAGGAATGCGTGGAAAAAATGCGGCTGGCGTATCGCGATCGCGCCCGGCGTATGTGCCGGCGACTGGACGCGATGCCGGGCGTGCGCTGCCCCATGCCGGAGGGGGCGTTCTTCTGCTTCCCCGACGTCTCAGGGACTTTCGAGCGACTCGGCGTGAAGGACGCGGACGGCTTCGCGGCGGCGGTGCTGGAGCGCGCCCACGTCGCGCTGGTGTCGGGCAACGCTTTCGGCTGCCCAACGCACGCGCGGCTGAGCTTCGCCACCAGCGATGCTCAGATCGACGCGGGACTGGACCGCCTCGAGCGCCTGCTGCGCGAGTGATGCCTGCGACGCACCGAGTGCGTGTGGCGATCAGCGGCGGCAACGCTGGGTCAGGGCAGCGCGGCCGGAACCGCCACGTCATTGCGAATCCAGACGATTCGCGAGTCGTTCTCGTTCTCTCCCGCGATGACCGCCACCAGGTCTGAATCGCCGTCGCCGTCGAGGTCGCCGTAGCCCAGCAGCCCGACGTCGCCGGGCGGGTCAGCGTCCAGGACCGCGATCGGCTCCCACTCGTCATGGACGTTGGCGGGCGGCTCGAAGTAGCGCACGATGCCCAGTGTGCCGCTGGCGACGACTTCGCTGACGCCGTCGTTGTCGATATCGAGAATCTTCACGTCGCGCGGCTCGAAGTTTTCAAACGTGATCAGCACGGACGAATCCCAGTCGTAGGGTCGGCGAGCGCCGTCGGCGGGCTGTTCGTACAGCAACACCTGCATCTGCTCGCCGCCGCTGGCCACCACGTCCGGCCGACCGTCGCCGGTCAGGTCGCCGATGTCGATCGACCAGGCGTCGCGCACGCTGCCGATGCGCCACTGCGTCCAGGGCGTGTCCGGATCGAGCGGGCCGCCGGGGTTTTCAAACCAGACCACCTGTGCGTTGTTATCGTCGCGCGCAGAGGAGACCAGGTCGAGGTCCCCGTCCTGATCCATGTCGTAGCAGAGCAGGCCGGTGGCGCCGTCGCGGTCGAGCCGCCACTGGCGCTCGTGCCGGCCCGCGCTGACGGAGACCCAATCGTGTCCCGTGACGGCGCCGCCGGGGTTTGCGAAGACGAGCACGTCGCCGTCGACGATCACGATCGGCTCGACGGGCGCGTCGGGCCGCGGCACGAGCTCGATGCGAAACGTGCGCGATGCGGCGACGTCGTTGTCGCCGTCCAGGTCGAAGTCGCCGATCTCGACGTTGGTGTAGAGCTGCTCGACGGTGATGATGTAGTCGTCGAGGTTCACATAGGGGCCGACGGCCTGAACGATGATGGCCTGGAGATTCTCATCCGCGTTGTTCGGATCGGGCGCGCTGGCGTCGATCCGCTCGTGCAGCTCGTCGAGCGGGTCGGGGTTGCCCCAGTTGCGCAGCTCGGTGGTGACCATGCCGGTCGGATGGTGGAAGTACCAGACGGCGTTCTCGGCCCCGCCGATGATGTCGAGCGCGCCGTCGCCGTCGATGTCGCCGACCGCCACGTCGGCCAGCTGGAGCATGTCGCGCTTGCTGTCGAGCGTCAGGGAGAGGAACTCGCTCGTGCCGATCTCGCCCTGGCTGTAGAGAATCTGGATGACGGCCTGGTCCGCTCCGTAGCTGACGACTGGGTCGATCTTTCCGTCGGAGTTGAAGTCGATGCCGATCGGCGTGCGGCTCAGGTCATCGCTGCGGTGGGTGATGGTGGTGACGGACGTGCCGCCCACGAACGTGCGATTCTGCACGAGCACCTCGGCGAACCCGCTGGCGACGCCGCCGTCCGTGCTCACAGGGTCCGTCGAGCCCGCCGGGGTCGAGCCGGCGGTGTCGATCGGGCGGGCCGCACCGCCCCCGATCGGGAACGGATACTCGCTGCACCCCGTCAGGGCGAGCAGCAGGCCGCCGGCGATCATCCAGTTCCAGCCGCGATGAGTCAGGTTGGCGCGCATGCAGATTACTCCCGGCCGCGCGTTGGCTGCGCGGCATAGCCCAGCGCATGACATCAGTTGGGTCGGCCGGATGCGCGGCGGGCTTGACCGCGCGGCTGAGAGGAAGGATGCGAATTGAAATGGGTGCTCGCGCAGCCGGCGCCGCCGGGCGCGCCTGATTCACACGGCAGCGGGGGCATGCGCAGGCCGCGGGCGATCGCCTATTCTCGGCCCGTGCGATCAGGGGATCGCGGAGGCGCCGGCAGCGGCCCGAGCGCGCTCACCGCGGAGCGTTTCCCGGACCTGGGCGAGCACCTGCTCGACCGTTAGCCCGCGCATGCACTCATGGTGCTTCAGCGGGCAGACCCTGCGCAGGCAGGGCGCGCACGGAACCGAATGCCGCGCGAGACGGGCGGCGCGGGAATAGGGGCCGGTGCGAGCGGGATTCGTGGGTCCGAATAGAGCGACCAACGGCGTGCCAAGCGCCGCGGCAATGTGCATCGGTCCGGAGTCGTTGCTGATTGCAAGCCGCGCCTGAGAAAGCAGCGCCGTCAGCTCCGGGAGATTCGTGCGCCCGACCAGGTCCAGCGGCAGGCTGCGGCAGGCTCCGCGAACCGTCTCGGCGAGGCCGGTCTCGTCCGGCGCTCCGAACAGCACGCAGCGCGCTTCCTGCTCGGCGTGAAGGGCGTCGATCAGCCCGGCCAGGTGCTCGAGCGGCCAGAGCTTGCTCGACCAGCGCGTGCCGGGCATGACGGCGATGAACTCGCGCCCGGGCTCCAGCCCGGCTTGCGCGAGAAGCCGGTGTGCCACCTGGCGATCGGCGGCGCCGACGTGCAGCGGAAACTGGGGCACGTGTGCCGGCAGCCCGAGCGCGGCGAGCACGCGCAGGTTCTTTTCGACGGCGTGCACGCCGCGTGCGCCCGGGTTGACGCGGTGGGTGTAGCAGCACCAGGCCCCCTCGCGCGCATCGGAGAAGCCGATTCGCCGGCGGGCGCCGCTGAAGAGCGAGAGCAGCCCGCTGCGCATCAGACCCTGGAGATCGAGGATCAAGTCGAAGCGTCGGCTTCGTACCTCGCGGACAAATCGCCAGAATGCAAGACCGGCGCCTGGATCGCGCCACATGCGCCCGTAACGCGCCCGGTCAAACGGGATCACCTCGTCCAGGAGCGGATGGCCGTCCAGCAGCGACCTGAAGCTGCTTGCGACCATCCACGCGATGTGCGCCTTCGGATAGGACTGCCGCAGCGCCGACAGCACCGGCAGCGCGTGCACGATGTCGCCCAGCGAGCTGGGCTTGATGATCAGGATGCGGCCGGGTGTGGGCGGCGCGACGGACGCGCCTCGCGTCGAGGGCATGACGGCAGTATAGGCTCGCGCGCCGCTAGGCAGGCAGCCCGTTCACAAGCACATCCTGCACGGCTCGGACGAAGAGGTCGATCTCGTCGATCGTGGTGTACGTGTTCGGCGAGACGCGTATCCCCTGCACGTTGGCGTAGTCGATGTGCACCGCGAAGATGCGGTACTTGCCCCACAGATGCTCCACCAGCTTGGTGTCGTCGATCCCGTCGACGTGAAACGTGGCGATACAGCAGCCGTGCTCGGGCTCGAGTCGCGTGAAGAGCCGCACGCGCGAATCGGCCAGCAACGGGCGCGCCCAGCGGTCGCGCAGGAAGCGCAGGCGCGCGGCCTTGCGCTGCGGACCGATGGCGTGATACAGCGCGAGCGCCTCGGCGATCGCCAGCTTGTTCGCGGCCGGGTGCGTACCGATCTGCTCGAACTTGCGGATGTCCGACTTCTGCTTGGCTTCGGCGGCCATCAGCGGCCAGAGCGCCTCGATCTTGCCTTTGCGGACGTACAGCAGCCCGGTGCCCACCGGCGCGGTCAGCCACTTGTGCAGGCTCACCCCGTAGTAGTCGCAGTCCAGGTCGGGCTGCTGAAAAGGCAGATGCGCGAAGGCGTGCGCCCCGTCCACGATCACTTCGATGCCGCGCTCGCGGCCGAGCCGGCAGATTTCGCGCACCGGCAGAATCTGGCCGGTCACGAAGATGACGTGGCAGCAGAGCATCACGCGCGTTCGCGGCGTGATCGCCCGGGCGAACGCTTCGACCACCTCGTCGGCCGATTGCACCGGCACGCTCAACGGAATCTGCCGCAGCACGATTCCGTCGCGCGCCTCGCGCTGCCGCCAGGTGTTGATCATCCGCGGGTAGTCCTGCTCGGTGGTGAGCGCCTCGTCCCCGGCCTTCAGATCAAGTCCGAGGATGCAGGTCTCCAGTGCTTCGCTGGCGTTGCGCGTAATCGCCAGCTCTTCCGCCGGGCAGCCGAAGGTCGTGGCCAGGTCGTTGCGGACCGCCTCGACCTGCGGCTCCTGGATTTGCCAGAGGTTCTTGGCGGGCGCGTTGTTCATGAACTCGAGGTGCCGGCGCATCGCATCCTGCGCGATGCGCGGCGACGGGCTGACGCCGCCGTTGTTGAGATTGATGATGCTGCGGTCGACGGTATAGGCCTGCTGGACTTCGAACCAGAAGTCCTCGTCGGCGGCGAGCGATTCCGGAGTTCGGCCGACGACGTGCTGCTGGGCTTGTTGGACGCGCGCCAGGGCGTCCTCGCAGAGCGCGGCCGCCACCAGTCCGCCGGCCGCCGCCGCTCGCACGAAGTCGCGCCGCGTCCAATCCGCAGAGTTGGATTCAGTCATGATGGGTTCGGATTCTACCCGCGGGCCGGCCCGCGAGAACCGGTCCGCGGCATATTTCAATGGCCCGACTGGAGCCAGGGCTCGTCGCGGCCGTCGCCGGTCCAGCTCGAGTTGTCGCCGTCGAAGCCGATCACGCCATCGGCTTCTTCGCGGTAGCCCAACTCGGTCAGCCCGCGCGCGTCCGCGTGCCCGTCCAGCCAGAGAACATTGGCACGCTCGCGGTGACGCGGGTCGGCGGCGGTGCGGTGCTGCGGAGAGTCGTCGAAGCCGGCCATTTCGCCGTCGGCGCTGTCGACGCGCGGCGGATCGAGGTTGAAGCCCTCGTTGCCGAGCAGCCAGGCGTCGCGGCCGTTGTTCTCGTAGTCGAGGCGCTCGCCCTTCGGCGAAGACGCGGCCGTCCCCATGCCGTCGGCGACCGCTACCGTGCGAGCCGCGTTGCGGATGCTGGTGAGCTGAACCGGCCAGTTCTTGTATGAGTCGAGATCGCTCGCGTCGAGCAGCCGGGAATTGCCCAGGAACTGGTAGTTGTAGCCGTAGGAGCCGTTGCGCTCGTCGGTCCACTCGGGCACGGCCGAGCAGACGTAGGAGCCGTGCGAGTAGTTCTGCCGATCGCCTTTCTCGCCGAACCTGTCGATGTCGGTCTTGCAGGCCTTTGGATCGGCGAAGGGCGGCGCGCCGACGCTGATGCTCATCATGACCAGGAAGGTCGGCCGGAATTTTCGCCCGCCGTTGATGTCCGCCGACATGTTGCAGTCATCCACCGCGGGCAGCCGCCCGGGCGGGAGCACGTCACGGCTGAGGTTCGCGTAGATGGTCATGCCCTGACCCAGCGTGTGCAGGTTGCTGGAGCACAGGGACGCGCGAGCGGACTGTCGGGCCAGGGACAGGGCTGGAAGCAGGATCGCGACCAGCATCGCGATGATCGCGACGACCACCAGCAGCTCGATCAGGGTGAAACCCGGCGACCGACGAGGCTGCCGCGCACTCGCACGGCGACGAAAACCTCGGATGGATGCAACGTTGCTCATCGTCGTAGTCTAGCGGCGCTCCATGCGCTGAAAACACGATTTTCGACCCGCGCTGAGCACGGCATGCCCGTGCTCGACTCGCCGCAGAACACCCGACGGCCGCCGGTGCGGAAGCGAATCTCGGACCTGCCTGTAGTACGGTATCATCCGCGGCGCATCGCACCACCCAGGTGACGCGCGCGGAGTTCCCATGGCGACCATTCTGCTGCTGCTGTGCTCAAACCTCTTCATGACGATCGCGTGGTACGGGCACCTGAGGTTCAGGGAAGTCACGCTCTGGCAGGTGATCCTGGTCAGTTGGCTGATCGCGCTGCCGGAATACTGCTTTCAGGTTCCCGCGAACCGCATCGGGCACGGCACGTTCACCGCGCCGCAGCTCAAGGCGATTCAGGAAATCCTCACGCTGGTGGTCTTCGCGGTCTTTTCAGCCGCCTATCTGGGCGAACCGCTGCGCTGGAATCACGTGGTGGGGTTCGGCTTGATCGTTTCGGCGGCGTTCTTCATCTTCAAGCCGTGGTAGGACCGGCGCAGGCCTGGTACGGCAGCTCCGGCGCGCGGCGGGCCGGCGGACGGGACGCGCGGCGGGCTCATCCGGACGAGGCCGCCGCCACGGCGACCACGCACGCCGCGACCGCGGCATTCATCTCCTCGATGGCGCGGCGCAGCGCGGCGCTGATGGGCGCATTCGCGATGGTCTCGCGGATCTGCCGATCGCGCCGTCGGAGCTCCGCCGTACCAAAGCGCACGCGCAGCAGGTACGTGTGATACGCCAGCGCCAGCAGGATCATGGTGCGCTCGTCCAGCGCGGGCGAATCGTCGAAGACGGCGAGGCGCAGCCGATCGATCACGGCGTATTCGGGCAGCGGGTCGCGGGTCGGGTAGCTCACCCAGTGCACGAACAGGAAGCGGCCGTCGCGGCGTTCGAGGATGCCGCGCCGGCACAGTCCCTCGCCGATGCGGTCCTTCAGCTTGCGCAGGTTGGATAGGTTGCTGACCCAGGTGCGCAGGCGTCGTCGGCGGCGCGAGGCTGCGATTCGGCCGAGCACCTCGTCGAGCACGCCGTCGCCGGTGGGGGCTTCGCTGCGCAGCTCCACGAACTCCGAGCGCGCGGGGTCGAGCTCGATGCGGCGTTCGAGCAGCAGCTCGGCCAACAGGGCCGCGGAAAGCCCGAAGTTGCAGTGCGAGGCGGCGGGCAGCAGCCGGCCGGACTCGTCGTCGAGCGCCAGCAGCAGAACCTGCTCATGCAGGCGCAGGCGCGGCGCGCCGCGCGCGTCTCCGCCGGCGGCGGAAAGCCCCATGCCGCAACGCGGGCAGAAGCGGTGCTGTGGGTCAACCGGCTCGGCGCAGCGCTGGCAGAAGGTGGGAGCCATGCGCATCCTCCCGTGCGGAATCGGATGGCTGAAGGAATGATACCTTGCGTACCGCCGGACGGTGAGTAGAAACCGGCGGGAGGATTCAAATCGCAGCCGGTCGGAGAAGGTGCTGACAGAGTGGGCAGGAACGGGGGCGTCAGGTATCCATAGCGGCCATGAGCTTGATCGAGGAAAGGCCCGATCAGGCCCTCGAGCGATTCGTCGTGGACAACGACGACCTGCTGGAACTCGAGGAGCGCGTCGGGCGGTTCAACATCTTCGACGCCCTCGGAATCGCCCGGATCGAAATTCGCCATTCGAATTTTCTCGCGTGGCTGCTCGATCCCAACGAGTCGCACGGGCAGGGCGCGCTGTTCCTCAACGCGATCCTCATGGACCTTCTGCGGCAGCTTCCGGCCGGAAGGAAGCCGGTAAGCCCGATCGATCTCGACGGCGTCGAGCTTTCCGGTGTGGAGGTTCGGCGCGAGTGGCGACACATCGACATCCTGATCAAGTGCGAGAGCCCGCAGTTCGTGATTGCGATCGAAAACAAGGTGACGTTCGACGCGGACGATCGGAAGCTCAACAACTATGAAGCCGCGGTTGCAGAGGCGTTTCCCGGTTGGAAAAGTGCGTTCGTGTTTCTAACCCCGGACGGCAGCGAACCATCAGACGAGGACTGGTTCGTCTACTCGTACGGCGATATCCACCGCGTGTTGGGGCGGTGCCGCAGGACTAATGCCAGCGCGATCGGCGATGACGTCTTGGTTGTGCTCGATCACTATTTGCGTTTGATCGGGAGCCGATTCATGGACGATCCGAAGATTGACGAACTCTGCAAGCGAATCTACCAGAACCACCGCGTGGCTTTGGATCTGATCTTCGAGCGCGTTGGCGCCGATTCGGGTCTCGTGGCTGAGGTCGCGGAAGCCGTTCGCGGAACGCCCGCGCCGATGAATGTGCTCAACACGACATCGAAAGTCGTCATGTTCGTTCCGCGAAGCTGGCAGGGGATTTTGCCGGCCATCGGAGCCAAGGCGAAACTGCCTGCGGACGCCTGGATCAAGTGGGAGGTCAAAGTCAGCAATCGCCACTGCCGCCTGTTCGTAGTCGCCTGTCCGACAGCAGTGCCTGAGCTGCGACGTCAGGTCATTGAGCGGCTTGCCGCAAGCCTGAAAGAATTCGGGCTTAAGAAGCCGAAGCTACTCACAGATGACTGGACGCGGCTCTATTCAGAGACGATTGCCGAGTGGTCTGAGGATGATCCGATTGACGGGGAGCTGTTGCGGCAGAAGGTCGCGCTCGCCGTCGAAGCGCTTACCAAACGGCTCGCGGGTGTGCCGGACGCGCTACGGGCCATGCCGGAAATGGCCAGTGCGATCGCGCAGCAGCAACCCGTTAAGTAGTTGAACGGCGCCGCAGTCGCCTCACACCGCCTTCAGCGGAAACACCAGCGGCACCACCAGCACGGTGATCGCCCAGCAGAGCAAATCCAGCGGCACGCCCAAGCGCAGGAAATCCGTGAAACGGTATCCGCCCGGGCCGTAGATCATCAGGTGCGTCTGGTAGCCGAAGGGCGTCGCGAACCCCAGCGACGCCGCCGCTGCGACCACGACCACAAACGGCATGTAGTCCACCCCCAGCGTCTCCGCGGTGCGCATCGCGATCGGAAACGCGAGGACGGCGGCGGCGTTGTTGGTGATCATCTCCGTCAGCAGAATCGTGACCCCGTACACGACCACCAGGGAAAGCCACGGACTGGCGCACGCCATGCCGATGAGGCGCTCGGCGAACAGTTGCGCCAGCCCGGACGACTCCAGCGCCTTGCCCAGCGCGAAGGAGGCGGCGATCGCGATCAGCGTCTGCCAATCGACGCTGCGGCGGGCGGCCGACGCGGTGCAGCAGCGCGTCAGGATCATCAGCCCCGCGGCGAGCAGCCCGGCCTGGAGCATGCTCGTCCACTCCAGGCTGGCCGCCAGCACCATTCCCGCGAGAATCAACAGCGCGATCCAGGCACGTTCGTGCCGCGGCGGGCTGGAATTGGCGACCCGGCTGACAAGGTAGAAATGCCGCGAGTTGCGTTGCTGCTCGACGAACGTGGGGTGCGCTTCGAGCAGCAGCGTATCGCCGGCCTGAAGAACGATGTCGCCTACCTTGCGGTTGATGCGCTCGCCCGCGCGGGCCACGGCCAGCACGGCGGCGTTGTAGTTCGAGCGGAAGCGGCCGTCGCGAATCGTTTGCCCGATCAGCGGGCAGAAGTGCGACACCACCGCCTCGATCAGCACGCGTGCCGAGCGCGGCGAGTCGAGCTTGAAGACCTGGTTGGTCGCCGGCTTCAGGCCGCGGATGCGCTGCAAGTCGATCACCGAGTCGACCACTCCGACGAACACCAGCCGGTCGTTGCCCTTCAGCTTCTCCAGGCTCGACACCGCCGGCATGAGCTTCCCGTCGCGTTCGATCTCGACCAGGTAGAGCTGCGGCAGGTGGCGCAGGCCGGCGGCCTCGATGGTCTGGCCGTCGAGCGGGCTGCCGGGATCGACCAGCATCTCGACGGTGTACTCGCGCGGGTCGACCGCCTCACCGATCACGGGCTTGCGGTCGGGCAAGAGGTAGGGATGCGCGATCATCACCATCGCGACGCCGGCCAACGCGCAGGGAATACCGATCCACGTGACGTCGAAAAAACCCATGCCGGGCTTGCCGGCCGAGATCAGCAGCCCGTGCACGATCAGGTTCGTGCTCGTGCCGATCAGCGTGCACATTCCGCCCAGCACCGCCGCGTAGCTCAGCGGCATCATCAGCTTCGAGACCGAGATGCGGTTCTGCTTGGCCCAGTCGCTGACCGCCGGCATGAACATGGCGACGACGGGCGTGTTGTTCAGGAAGGCGCTGACGCTGGTGACGGGCAGCATCAGGCGCAGCATCGCACCGATCACGCTTCTTGGCCGGCCGAGAAACCGCCGCACGATCACGCCGGTCGCGCCGGTGCTTTCGAGCCCGGCGACCACCACGTAGAGCACCGCGACCGTCAGCATGCCTTCGTTGGCCATGCCGCCGAAGGCCTGCTTTGTGTCGATCACGCCGGTGAACATCAGGATGGTGACCGCGCCGACAAGGATGACGTCGGCGGCGATCTGAGTGAACGTCAGCACGCCCAGCACCAGCAGAATCACGCTCAGCGTGACCCACTGCGAGCCGCTCAGGCCGGCGATGACGAATTCAAGCATGCTGAGCTTCCGGCGAGCCGATCGTGCCGCGCGAACACCGCACCCGCAGCGTATTGTAATCGGCAGTTCGCGACGGTGCGCTTAGGGCGCGGCGCTGGCAGGATTGCGGCTGCGTCGGATGGACGGATGGAGCGTGCTAGGGACGCGCGTGTGACTCCAGCAGGGACTCATGGACGCGCGTGGGGCTGCCTTCGCTGATGGTCAGCAGCGAGCGGCCGTCGGCCCCGAAGGCGACCGCCTCGCCCTGGGCTTCGGCCGCAAGATCGAGCCGGGCTGGCGTCTTCGCGAGCGCCTCGGGAATGTCGCCGGCAGGCGCGATCAGCCACTCCCATCCGCACCCGTACGTTCGCACGACGATTCGACTGCGCTCGGGGGCGATGTCCGCGGCGGTGATGATCGTGGCGGGTGACGCGCCTCCCGGCAGCTTGATCGTCGCGACGCGGCGCAGCACGATCTCGGCAGCGCTCGACCACGGCGTCGGCACCTCGTAGACCTCGCTGGTGGCGTCCTCACGCTTGGTCAGGATGTATCCGCTTCCCGAAGTCGGGTCGACGATGAGCGCCTCGGCGTTACGCGGGCCGTCGGCGTAGCGAAGCGTGAAGACCCTCGGCTCGACCAAGACGCCGGCGCCGAGCTGCGCGGGCAGGTCGGGCTCGGGAAATCGGTACAGTCGGATGTCCGCGCGGCGGGCCTTGTTGTCGCCGATGTCCGCGATCACCACGTCGAAACGGTCGGCCGCGGCGCCCGGCGCGATGGCGATGTCTTCCCAGTCGACGTTTCTGGTGCCCTTGAGGGTCAGCACCGCGCGCACCCGGCCCTTGCGGTCGAGTACGAATACCTCGGCGGCATTGCCCGAGTCGTTCTGGACGTAGTAATGCCCCGGATGGCGGCGGCTGGCGACAATGCCCGACGCCTCGGCGATCCGCGAATCGGCGACTTCGCAGAGCACGTCTGCGACACCCCAGGCCGCAGGACGCGAGGACTGGGCCTCGGCTGGGACCGGCGAAACGGTCAGGCCCAGGGCCAGCATCCACGAAACGCAACGCCGCGGTGCCGCGGACCGCCTGGCGCAAACAGGCGGCAGGTAGCCGGCCGGCTGGCCGCGTGCCGTGCGCGCTTGCGGCCGGTTTGCAGTAGCCATCGCAATTGTCTCCTGCAATCAAGTTTCCAGGACGAGCCGGCTGAACGTCGGGTCCGCCCCAGCAGCCTAGCGGATCGATGCGCGGCCTGTCGAGGGCCGCAACGTCGCGAGCTTCGCGTTCCCCGCCGCGGACGGTGGCTCGTCGCCGAGGGCTGCGGACCGCTTGGTAGACGTGTGGCCGTCACAGCAGAAATGTGCGATCGCGGAGCGTTTGGGTGTGGCCGACGTCACTCGGCCGGTTGCATCAGGTCTTCGCCTGATGTTCGTTGGGAATGCCGGCATTGCAGGTCATCCGGAGCAGCGCTGCCGGGCGATGCGAGAGCGTGCGATTCCATCAAGAGATCACTCCACGGGAAAATATCCAGAGAAATCTTGCACATATTGCATCATTTTATTTGCCTCGACCTCAAAGCGCGTTGGAACATCTGAACAACCGCGCGGCGGCGTGTCGGGTGTGAATCATGCTGCG
>CAYXIO010000025.1:0-52667 GCA_964465125.1 uncultured Planctomycetales bacterium
TTGAGGCCGAGGTTCATGAGGACCTGGGCCGCGACGCCGTCGTTCTCGCGCAGCAGGCCGAGCAGCAGGTGCTCGGTGCCGACGTAGTTGTGGTTCAGGTTGCGGGCTTCCTCGATGGCGTATTCGATCACGCGCTTGGCGCGCGGCGTCTGGGGGAGCTTGCCCATCGTGACCATCTCGGGGCCGCTCTTGACGAGCTTCTCGACTTCGAGCCGCACCTTGCGCAGATCGACGCCGAGGTTCTTGAGCACGTTCGCGCCGACCCCGGAGCCTTCCTTGACCAGGCCCAGCAGGATGTGCTCGGTGCCGATGTAGTCGTGGTTGAACCGCTGCGCTTCCTGGTTGGCCAGGGCCATGACCTTCCGCGCGCGGTCCGTGAAACGCTCAAACATTAGGCAACTCCCTCGCGTCGGCCGACGGTGACCCGTCCGGCCCGTGTCTCGCACCGCCAGCGATTAGCGGACTCCGCAAGACCGCTGGAATTCTAGCGCGATGCGCAGGCAGCAGCAAGCAACGACCCGAACCTGCGGGTGATATCGTCCACGCCGCGCGCGCAGTTCACAGTGATTCGCCGGGGCGCGGCCCGGCGGGCGCAGGCATTGCTGAGGAAGGAGGTTGCGCCGCCGCTGGGATGCCAGCGCGGTACACGCCATGTCGATCCAGGCGGCGCACGTTCTGCCGGGCGTCTTGCAGCAGCGCCGGGTCGCCGCTCAATTCGGCCAGTTGCACGGCGCGGACAGCGAGGTGCAGATCATCGAGCTCAGAATCCCGCAGCGCGGCCAGGCATTCCGCCGCCGCTTGCGGGCTGCCGGCTTGAATCACCTTCAGGACGGACGCGAGGCGTGCTCGGCGGGCGCGGGCCGCTTGGCGCCGTTCCGCCGCACGCTGCGCCGCCCCCATGCGAATCTGCGCGGCCAGGTAAGTCGCGATCACGAGCACGGCGCCGAAGCGCTGCCAGCCCGGCGAGATATTCAGGGGAAAGAGAAACCGGCCCGCGAGCGTGAAGTTCAGCGCGAACGTGAACAGGCCCGCCGTGAACAGTCCGAGAACCGCCTCGTCGCGCAGGATCAGCCCGCCGCCGGGAACGACGAGGTTGACGAGCGCGGCAGCCAGCCGCGGCGGGTCGGGACGTGAAAGCTTCACCTGCTGTGCCTCCGGACCGCAGCCTAGCACGGCATCCGCCGCATGCAAAGCGACCCTTCGCCCCTGGGGCAGCGCGGCGCGGATCGCGGCGGGAGTCGTGAATAGTCCGGCGGCCTGGACCGTCACACTAGGCGATTCACCCCGCAACCGCGCGGCACACCCGTGCGTGACGGCGCGCCCGACCCGGCGCGCGGTCACCCGCCCGCCGAGCGCGCCGGGGGAACAGCGACGGGACGCCGCCGATGCTCGAACAAGGGCAGGGTACGATGATCGGTCCGGCCGAGCAGCACGAGCTTGCACTCGTCCGCGCGAGCCGGACGGGCTCGCGGGAAGCGTTCGACCGCCTCGTCGAGCGCTACCAGAGGCGCGCCGTCGGAGTTGCGGCGCGGCTGCTCGGAAACACGCATGATGCGAATGACGTCGCGCAATCCGCCTTCGAGCGCGCCTTCCGGCACATCGGCAACCTCGACGATGAACGCCGCTTCGGGGCCTGGCTGCTGCGAATCGTCACCAACCTCGCGCTCAACCACCGCCGCGATCGCGCCGTCGAGCGTCGCCGGCAGAATCTCGGAGACCGTCGCGGCGCGGAGGCGCCGCTTGATGAAATCGCGTCCGGCTCCGCGTCTCCGGAGGCCGAGTTGGCCGCGTTGGAGCTTTCCGATCTGCTGCGCGCGGTGATTGAGTCTCTGCCAGACCGCCAGCGCACGGCGCTGCTCCTGTTCGCGGTCGAGAGTCTGCCGCAACAGACGGTCGCGGCCATCATGGGTTGCAGCGTCGGGGCGGTGAAGTGGCACGTGTTTCAGGCTCGCCGCCTGCTGCGAGACCGCCTGGATGCAATGCTGGGAACGAAGCCGGACACGGAGCCTTCCAGCGGACGACCTTCGTATCCGCAGGCAGCCGTCTCGGACGGGAAGCGGAAGGCCAGGTGAGCCTGAAGCGTGGCGGCGTCTACTTGCAGCCCAGATCGACCAGGAGCAGGGAAAGGTCGAGCGCGTCGATGCAGCCATCCTTGTTCAGATCGGCATCCGGATGCTCGATGCTCGCCCCGCAGTCCCCGAAATCGACCAGCAAACTGGAGAGGTCGAGCAGGTCGGTCAGCCCATCGCGCGTGACATCGCCCACGCAGTGCGGCAGCCAGATCGCGATCGCGATCGTGTCGGGCTCGCCGGCCTCTCCGATCCGGCGTTCGTAAGCGGCGATCACTTCGGGGAGCCGGTTGCCGAGCAGGTCGCAGGCCGCGAGATTCCGGGGCCGAAGAATCTCGTTGTCGCCGGTCGTCTGGAATCCGGAGCTGTCGAACGGCGACACGCTCGAACGCTGCCAGATTCCGTCGCCGTCTGCGTTGGTCGTCAGCTCGATGGCGTTGGTGTCGTCGGGCTCGATGAGCTTCTGGCGGCTCAACAGGTCCGGGTCGCCGTCGCCGTCCATGTCCACGGGCTCGATCGACATGCCGAAGCCGGGCGAAAAAGATGAGTAGCCGCTCTCTCCGGCGAGCCACTGAAAGGTCGGAGGATCGCTGCACGCCTGCCGCCAGTATTCGATCTGACAGCCTTCGCTGTCTGAGAGCATCAGATCCGCACGGCAGGAGCCGGAATCAGTGACCGTGGTCAAATCGGCCACCTCAAACGACGGATACACTTCCACGCCATCGAAGCGCTTCGGGCCCGGGTTGTAGTTGTGCCAGATCGAGAGGACCGGCGTGGCCTCGGGCGGCTGATAGATCAGACCCGAGAAGCAGAGGTCGTCGCGCCCGTCGGCGTCGAAATCCGCCACCGTCATCGCCCGCGTGAAGCTCAGATTCGTGATCGGGTCGTTGGTCTGCCAGTCGCCGCGGTGGATCGCGGAAATCGTGGAGGACGTGTACCAGAAGTGCAGAACGCGTGCGTCGACATAAAGCGTCGGGTCCACGATGTAGACCAGCTCGTCGCGGCCGTTCCCGTCGAAGTCGCCAGCCAGGGCGCGCGGCGGCGTGATGAAATTCCCGGTCGTGTTGATGTTGAACGGGTATTTCACGAACTGGGCCAGGGTGCCGCCGCCAAGGTTCTCGAAGAACCACATTTCGTCGCCGTAGAACGGAAGCGCCGCCAAATCCTGGTCGCCGTCGCCGTCGAAGTCGCCGACGGCGAGCTCGCCGGTTCCGTTGCGGAAGACCGACAACTGCTCGAGAAACGGATCGGGATAGTAGAGATCGCGCTCCGCCGCGACATAGACCGCGCCCGTCGAATCGAGCGCGAGAATCGTCAGGCGCCGCTTGCTGGCGAAGCGGTCGGCGTCGGTAAGGTACCACGCTACCGCGATCTCCGGCGGGCCAATCCCATCGAGGTCGACGATCTCGATGTCGCTGACGGCGCCGGACAGAGTGGTCGGCAGATACTCGGCCAGGGTGAAAACGGCAGGTTCGGCTTCGTAGCCGATTACGCTGCGTTTCGGCGGCTGGCAGTCTGCGTGATCGACACCAGGAAATAACGCCCCGACACCTGTTACCCAAGTCAGGATGCTAGCGATGACGGCCACAGACAACGGAACCACGGTCGTTACCCTGCATGGTCATGCACGAGCCGGCGCCACGACGCAAGCGCCGCGGCGTCGACTCGAATTCCCTGTACGCCCACTTATCCGTTCGCGTCGCAGTCCACGCCGAAGACGCTCAGAATCGTGGACAGATCCGAAAGATCGACGCAGCCGTTGCCGTCGAGGTCGTAGCCGCTCACGTTTCCGCAATCGCCGAAGTGCGCGAGCAGGTCGTCGAGGTCGTCCAGATCGACGATGCCGTCCCCGGTGAGATCGCCGGGGCAGGGGGCCGGCTCCGGCACGGAGAAGCGCGCCACGCCGAAAATCAGGTCGTTCGCCGTCACCCAGAACGACACGGCCGACCACAGGTCCGAGACGCCTTCGCCGACGGGCCGATAGCCGAACTGCGGGTCCAACTGGCTGGCGGTGACGGTTCCTCCGCTGCTCACAAACAACTGCGTCAGACCCTGGAAGAACAGCGACGGGTCGCCTTGCTGGTCGGTGTACCAGGCGGAGTACATTCCGGTTCCGGGCGCCCCGGGCGCATGGACCCAGGCGTAGCTCGAGTCGCCGCTGCCAGTGTCCGTAAGGGTCATGGTGATCGAAGCCGCGGCCTCGGCGCGGGCCGCGGGAATGTCAACCATGTCGAGCGTCGGCGTCACGACGATGAAGGACGTGTCAGCCGACCCTGCCAACGCGCCGAAATCCAACTCGATCTCAAACGCCTCGGCGAAGCTCATGACGACGTTGGCGCTGAGCAGCGTGCCGATGGACTGAGGCGACTGGCCGTCGGTGATCACAACCGGAGCGGGCAGCGTCCAGTAGTAGTCGGTGCCGTCCCAGTATCCGTCTCCGAGCGTCAGTTCCACCTTCCCATGCGCGCTGCCATTCCACGCCTCGACCTCCAGCACGGCAAGCGCATCGCTGTCTAACGGTGGGACCGCGAACGCGGCGGGGGCCAGAGCCGTAGCCGCGGCTGCGGCGACGAAGAGCGAATACCGTCGCACGCGACACGTTGTTCCGGCGTACGAAAGCACGATGTGAGCTCCTTCCACTCCCCCCGATCCCTCAGAAGATTGTCATGGCGTTGCGATAAGAAGAAACTTGGTACTCCGTGCAAATCCCGTGAATTCGTGAACTCAAGTTCAGACGGGGCGAACCGGTCCGATTCTTCGCCCCGGTGCTCGCGGATGCTCAGAACAGGCGGCGCGCGGCCGGCTCGCGCCGCCCCGAAGCGCACCAGTCAGAGTCGGGAACGCGAGAGCATTCCCGACTCCGCGGAGAGCTAAGGTGCGTGGCGCAGTGCGGACTAGCGACGGCGAAGCGCGAAGAACGCGCCCAGGCTCAGCAGCGCGAGCGAGGCCGGTTCCGGCACGATCACGAACGTGCTCGTCCCGCTGGCCAGGTCGAACGGGCTCAACTGGAAGTGGACCATTGAGCTCATGTCGCTCGCCGCACCGATCGCGGTGTAGCCGCTGTTCGGAACATTCGCCGACGAATTGGCCGTGCCGAAGGGATTGACGACGGTCATGCCCGAAATGACGCTGGCGAAGTGCGCGCCGCCGGGCACGTAGCCGTTGTAATCCGCGAGGTACGCGCCGCCGCCGGGGGCCAGACCGGTCAGCGTGGCGCCGTTTCCGGTCGTGTCCGTCAGCGAGAACGCGGCGCTGGCCTGGGCCTGCGCGTTGGCAATGGCCGGGAAGGTCAGCAGGGCGGACCCGATCATGACCGTCGTGTTGGCTCCGCCGGCCTGGACTGCGAAATTGAGCGTGACCTGTGGATCGGAGAAATACGAATAGCCCCAGGTTCCGCCGTCGGGGTTCAGAGTCGCCAGGACCTTGCCGGTCGTGTCCCCGAGGACCTCAACGGTCTCGTCGCTGGACCAGGTGTAGTTGTCACCATCCCACTGACCGTCGCTCGGTGGAACCCAGGTGCCGCTCTCGCCGGTATCCATGTCCACGATTGTGAACGCGATGCCGGCACCGACGACGTCAGCCGAGGCCGTGGCAACAAATCCGCCGAGCGCAATCAGCGCGCTCGTCAGGCACAAGAATGCACGCATCTTTCGCCTCTCCTTCTCCTGTAGGGTAGATGTGACTCCTGTAGAGCCTTGTTTACCGGGCCGTCCGACTCAAGTCAAGCGGAATTCGCGGCAACCACCGCTGGCCGACTATTATCGGCCGGCACGCGGCCCGTCCCAGTTCCAGCCGCGGACCGCACCCAGCCGGGAGTGGTCGGTCATGTCGTGTCGCAAGGGCGTAATCGAGACGTATCCGTCGCAAACCGCCGCCAGGTCGGTGTCCGGACAACGCGAATGATCCGGCAGCGCGCCGTCCAGAAAGTAGACGTGCCTTCCATCCGGCTCCTCGCGCCGGACGTACTTGTCATCCATCGCAATCGTCGCCTGCGGGCAGACGCGAATGCCACGCGGCAGCCCGCGGTCGAGCGCCGGGATGTTGACGTTGAGGCACATGCCGCCGGGCGGCCGCGATGCGACGATCTGCTCGAATACGCCGCGCGCGATCTCTCCGGCGAGTCGGAAATTGAGCTCGTCGGAAAGCCGCAGGGAAAACGCGACGGAGGGCACGTCGAAGAACGCGCCTTCCAGCGCGCCGGCGACCGTCCCGCTGTAGAGCACGTTGTTGCCGGTATTCACGCCGGCGTTGATCCCGCTGAGCACGAAATCCGGGCGCCAGGGCAGCAGCTCGAGCATCGCCAGCTTGACGCAGTCGGCCGGGCTGCCGTCGACGCTCCAGCCCCAGAAGACGCTGTTCACATGGACGCGATGGGCGAAGATCGGCGTGCGGACTGTGATGGCGTGCCCCATCGCCGACTGGGTCGTCTCCGGCGCCACCACCTCGACCTCGCCCAAGTCCTGGACGGCGCGGTAGAGCGCTTCAATGCCAGGGGCCAGAATTCCGTCGTCATTGGTGATCAGGATTCGCATGCCGGGAAGTATAGGTCGGTTTGACGCGGCGGAAACGGCCCGGAGGGGCTTGGCAGAATCACGAAGCCGCTTGCGCGAGCAGCGGAGCGCCGCTGGCAAACTGCGGCTGGCCGGACGGGTCGAGCATCCAGACCTGGTTGCGGCCCGCTTCCTTGGCGCGGTACAGCATTCGATCCGCCACGGCAAGCAGGTCGCCGGGGCAGGTGTGCTCGGGCCTGCGGATGGCGACTCCCACGCTGGCCGTAACCGGAATCGGCTTGCCGTCGCTGAGGATCGTCAGCGCGGCGATCCCTTCGCGAAGCCGCTCGCCCAGGCTGGCGACCGCACCCAGGTCAGCACTCGGACAGACCACGCAGAATTCCTCGCCGCCGATCCGCCCAAAAATGTCATAGCGCCGCACGAGCTCGTGACAGGTTCTGGCGATGGTGCGCAGCACCTCGTCGCCGGCGGCATGCCCGAAGCTGTCGTTGATGCGCTTGAAGCGATCGACGTCGAACATGACGCAACCGAGCGCCTCTCCGGTGCGCTCGGACCGCGCCCAGGCCTCGGCGAAACGCAGCAGCAGATAGCGTCGGTTGGCTATGGACGTCAGCGCGTCCGTGTTGGCGGCCTGTTCAAGCTTCCGATTGAGATTGAGCATCTCGACGTTGGCGCGTTCGAGATCCAATTGGCGCTGGAAGAGCTGGGTCTGAAGGGTCTGAATCCGCTGGCCCGTGCCGAGCCGTGCCAGCAGCTCCTTGCAGTGGTAGGGCTTGGTGAGATAGTCGTCGGCGCCGGCTTCGAGGCCCTGCACGACCTCTTCTCGATCGCTGTGAGCCGTGAGCAGGATGAGGAAAGCGAACTGAATCGCCGCCTCGTTACACAGTGCCCGCACGCGACGGCAAAGCTCGAGGCCGTCCATCTCCGGCATCGACCAATCGACAATCGCCAGCGCATTGCCGGCGTCGCAGATGGCGGACAGCGCCTGTTTTCCGTTCTCGCAGAGCCGCACCGCGTACCCGGCTCGCTCAAGCTGGAACTTGAGCAGGGCGGCCGAGGCGCGGTCGTCGTCGGCGACGATGACGAGAGGCCGTTCCGAGCTGACCACGATTGGTTCCGAAACCGCGAGACGTTCGCGCACCGTCACGCCGGGCGCGCATCTTCACATCGGCCGGCCGGGGTTCTCTCACCACTTTGGCTAGAGGGAAATGCCTGAATTCCCAGGCGGCGGGAATTGCGCGGAGCCGGCCTCTCGACGGCCGGTCATCCCCACTTTACGGTGAGCTTGCCCAGCCGGATCGGAAGCCGGCCGTTCTTTTCGGACATACACCGTGCCAGAACCGCACGCCCAGCGCGAGTCTCAAGGCTGGCTGCTGCCCAGCGAGGGCGCGCGTCAACGCGATCGCGTGGCGTGGGTGGCGTTGCGCAATCCCAGCCTGCGGCTCTCCAGCTTCGGCGTTCCGGACGCGCTGATTGAGTCCGTGCATGCCGGGGCGCTGCTCCGTGTTCCCGCCCGGCGCGGCGCGAAGCCGATCGAGGGCTGGTGCGTTCGCATTGCCGACGAGCCGTGGGACCATACGCGGCCGGCGATTCTGTCGCTGGTCAACCCTCAGACCCTGCTCGACCCCGCCCGGATCGAATTGTCCCTCTGGATCGCGGACTACTACCTTTGCGCGCCCGGCCTGGCGCTGGATGCCGTCGCTTCGGCGGTGTTGCGCGCGTCGCCGCGCAAGCCACGCGCAATCGCTGCGCCCGTTGCCGAGCCATCCCCCGGCGCGCACGAGGACGCACTCGTTCTCACCCCCGATCAGCAGCGCGCTTGCGCGGCGATCGCGGCGCGCGTGGAACCGGCCGCCTTTCAAGCGTTCCTGCTCTTCGGAGCTCCCGGCAGCGGGAAGACGGAGGTCTATGTTCGCGCGGCCCGGTCCGCCCTCGAACGAAACCGCGAGGTCATCATTCTCGTGCCGGAGATCGCGCTCGCCACGCAGGTGGTTCAGCGGCTCGCGCGGCGCTTCGAGCGCGTCGCGATCCTGCACAGCCGGCTCACCGAGGCGCGCCGTCGCCGCACGCTTCGCGGGATTGCCGCAGGCGAATTCGACGTCGTCATCGGCACGCGCACCGCGGCTTTCGCGCCCTGCCGGCGGCTCGGCCTGATCGTCGTCGACGAGGAGCAGGAGAGCAGCTTCAAGAATCTGGCTGCCCCGTTCTACCACGCCCGCGACGTGGCGCTGAAGCGCGCCCAGATCGAGGGCATCCCCATCGTGCTCGGCTCGGCGACTCCGTCGCTTGAAACCTGGCACAACGCACACACGCTGCAACACTTCGACGTGCTGCGCCTTCCCACACGCATTCCGGGCGCCGCACCGCCTCAGACCCGCATCGTTACGACTCGCACGCACGCCGGGGAACGCGACTGGAGCTTGCTGACGCCGCAACTGCGCGACGAGCTGTCGGCCACGTTCGCCGCCGGGCAGCAGTCCGTGCTGCTGCACAACCGCCGGGGGTTTTCGACGGTGCTGCGCTGCGAGCGCTGCGGGCTGACGCTGCGTTGCCCGCGCTGTGCCGCGCTGCTGGTGGAGCATCGCTCGGAGGGGCAACTCAAGTGCCATCGCTGCGGGCGCAGCGCTGCGCCGCGCACGACCTGCTCCGACGACTCCTGCCGCGGCGAGCTGCGCTCGGTCGGCAGCGCGATCGAGCGGCTCGAGCAGGAGCTGCGGCGCGATCTGCCCGCGGCTCGATTGCTCCGTCTCGACAGCGATTCCATGAAGCACCGCGACGACTACGCAATAGCGCTGGCGACGTTTGAGCGGCGCGAGGCGGACATCCTGATCGGCACCCAGATGGTCGCCAAGGGACTCGACTTCCCCGGTGTGCGGCTGGTGGGCGTGCTCGAAGCGGATGCCGCGCTGGACCTGCCGGACTTCCGCGCCGCCGAACGCGTCTTTCATCTGCTGGTGCAGGTGGTCGGTCGGGCGGGTCGCGCCCGGGAAGAGTCGCTGGCGCTGATCCAGTCTTCACGTCCTGACCACCCCGTTCTGCTCGCCGCGGTCGCCCAGGACTATGAGCAGTTCGCCCGGAATGAACTCGAGCAGCGCCGCGCCCTGAACGATCCGCCGCTCACCCGGCTGGCCCGGCTGATCCTGCTCGACGAGCGCGCCGCGCGGGTCCGCGAAGAGACTTCAGCGTTTGCGGAGCGTCTCCGCGGCGTCGCAGAACGTCTCGACGCGCGGGTGAAGGTGGACGACCCGGGCCCGTGCGCCATCCCCCGCCTGCGCGAACTGTGGCGCTGGCAGTTGCTGCTGCGCGGCCCGCGCGGGGGCGTGCTGCAACGGATTCTGCACGAAGTCATGACGACCCGGGGCGCCCGCCCGCGCGTACGGCGACTGACGATCGACGTCGACCCGGTCGAGATGCTCTGAGGCCCGCGACGGCACCGCTGGCGATGCAGTTGCCGCCGACGTATCGTCCTGAGGCGGAGCGGCTGAAAGGCGGACAGGGTCGATGACCGGGGCATGCGGGCTGCTGTGGGACGGACGCTTCATGGAGCACCGCACCGGGGCCGGGCATCCGGAGCGACCCAGCCGGCTGGAGGCCCTCCGCGACGGACTCGAGGAGCGGGGTCTCTTCGACGCGCTGCCGCGCATCGAGCCGAAGCCGATCGACCTGGACTCGGTGCTTCGGCTTCATCGGCCCGAGTATCTGAAGCGCCTCGAGGAGGCCTGCCGAGCCGGGCGGCCGTTCATCGACACGCCCGACAGCGCCATCGGCACGAACAGTTTTGAGATCGCGCGGCTGGCGGCGGGTGGAGTTGTGGACGCGGCCCGGCGAATCGGCCGAGGTACGCTGCGGCGCGCGTTCTGCGCCGTTCGGCCGCCAGGACACCACGCCGAAGCGGACCGCTCCATGGGCTTCTGCCTGCTGGCGAACGCCGCGCTCGCCGCGGACGCCTACCGGCGCGAATTCGGGGCGCAGCGGATTCTGATCCTCGACTGGGACGTTCACCACGGGAACGGCACGCAGCATCTCTTCGAGTCCGATCCGCAGGTGTGCTTCATCAGCCTGCACGGCCACCCGGACACGCTTTATCCGGGGACTGGCTACGCGCACGAGCGCGGCAAAGGAGCCGGCGAGGGCTTCACCCTGAACATCCCCATGATGCCCGGCGCGAACGACGACGACTATCGCCGCGCGTTCGACGAGCAGGTTCTGCCTGCGGCCCGGGAGTACCGGCCGGAATTGGTGATCATCTCGGCGGGCTACGACGCTCATTTCGCTGACCCGCTGGCCGCCCTGAGCGTCTCCGACGACGGCTTCGCGTGGATGAGCGCGCAGGCGATCGCGCTGGCGAACGAATGCTGCGAAGGCCGGGTGCTCAGCATTCTGGAAGGGGGCTACGACCTGGCGGTGCTGCGTCGCTGCGTGTCCAGGCACGTCGCGGACCTAGCGGGCGACTAGGGCAATTCCCTACGTTCGGTCAGCGCGCAAAAAAAGGCCCGCTCCCTCCGACTTGAGAGCGGGCCAGCAACCCAGATCGGCAGGAAGGGCGAGCCGAACTTCATCCTGCCAACCCGTTTCCACACCGCGTGGAAACGTATTTTCCAACCCAATCTTCTTAACCCGGCGGTCCCGAGTTCTATTCCGCGATTCGAGTCCTTTTTTGCATCAGACGCCGCCGATCGGTCCGATGGCCGCATAACTCCAGCGTTCGTTGAGCGTTAGCGGCCTCAACCCTCGCCCCGTACTCCGGGTGCAATTGCGTGCATGCCCGGTCCGCGTGAAACTGCCCCGCACATGGCGAGGGTCGGGTTGGCAATCCTCTGGGTCGGTGCCGCGACGGTCGCCGCACTCGCTTTCGTCCTTCCGCTTGGGTTCGCCGCGACCGAAGCGGCAGCCGGCGCCGGCGCGGACTTCACGCTGAGCGCACGCCAGTTTGACCTGCTGCTGCGCGGGACGGGGATCGCGCTGGGTTCCGCATCGCTCGCTTGCCTCGGCGGGGCGTTGGTCGCGGCGGTAGTGCTGGCGTCGCCGCGCCGACGACGGACCGTGCTTTTCGGGCTCGCCCTGAGCTCCCTGCTGACGCCGCCATACATCTTCGCGTACGCTTGGAGCCTGCTGCTGCTTCCCGGCGGACTGATGACCGCATCGCTCGGGGCGAGCGGCCTGCATGCCTGGCTCGCCACCACCGGCCGGGCGGTTCTGTGTCTTGGGGCCTGGACCAGCCCGTTGGCTGCGTTCGTGCTCAGCCATGCCTGGCGGCGCCATGCGGCACCCGCCTACCGGGCGATGTTGCTCGACACTTCGGCGCCGCGCGCCCTGGTCCACTGCGCGGTGCGGATTCTGCCCGGCTGGGTCGGGCTGTCTTTGCTGGCCTGCTTCACACTTTGCCTGACCGAATTCACCGTCTGCCATCTGTGCCGGGTCCCGACCTGGAACACGGAAGTGTTGGCGGCTCTGCAACTCTCCGGCCCATCCGGCGGCGCGTGGCGCTTCGCGGCGCCGCCGCTTGCGTTCGTCGGAGCACTTTCCGCCGCCGGTCTGGTTGTCGTTCATTTCCGCCCGAACCTGTTCGCCCGGCCGCCGGGGGGCGAATTCGAGGATGCCGCTGCGTCGGCCTGTGCGCGCTGGTCGGCGACGGGGGGGATGATCGTTTGGCTGGCGGTCGCGCTGGCGCTCCTGCTGCCATGGATTCTGCTGCTGGCGCACCTGCGCCAGCCCAGCGCGCTGGTTCACTGCCTGCGGGTGTTCGCGCGCGAATGGCCGGACGGATTGCTCGTCGCCGGTTTGAGCGCGCTGTTCTGCGCGGCGCTCGCGGCGGGTCTAGAGGCCATCGCGCTGTGCGCCGCGCGATCACGCTCGCGCGCGGCCAGGCCAGGGCTGCTCGCGGGCCTCTGGCTTGTCACGTTGCTGGCGCTGATCGCGGGGCTGCTTCCCGGCGTGCTGATCGGCGACGCGTTTGCCCTCGCCGCGGTTCACCTGCCGAACTGGCTGCGCGACTCGGCCGCGTTCGTCGGCGTGGTGGGTGTGGCGCGCTTCGCGCTCGTACCGATCGGCTGGGTGCTGCTGGACCGCCGCGCGGAGAAGCTGGCGCTGCTCGACCTGGCGGCGAGCGACGGCGCGACGTTCCCACGGAGCTATCTTCGTGTGACTCTGCCCGCGTCGCGGCCCGCGCTGCTGGGCGGCAGCATCGCCGCCGGGGTGCTGTGCCTGACGGAAGTGACGGCGACGCAATTCGTCGTTCCACCGGGGCTGGGCAGCCTGTCGGTCACGCTGCTGAACGAGATTCACTTTGGCCGGCAGGACGACGTAATCGCGCTGTGCCTGTGCGTGCTCGCGTTCGTTGCGGCGGTGGGGGCGCTGCTCGGCGCGCTTCGCCGCCGGGGAAACGCTCAGGAATACTGAAGCGCCAGCAGCGTCATGTCGTCGGCCGGTTCGGTTCCGCCGACGTGCTCGCGAACGATCTCGAGGGCCGTGTCGATCAGGGTTTGCGGCGAGTAGTCGCGCACCGCGGCAAGGCGTTGGCGCAGCGCATCGCAGCCGAGAATCCGGCCGTCCGGATCGGCCGCTTCGAGCAGGCCGTCGGTGTAGAACAGCGCCGCGCGCAACCGCTCCGAAGGCTCGATCCGCATCACTTCGTAGCGTTCGTCGAGCTCGATGCCGAAGGGCAGCGAGTTCAGGTCGTCCATCGTCTCGACGCGGTCTCCCTCGAACAGCAGGGGGCCGTGGTGCCCGGCGCCGACGTAGTCGATCGTGCCGCTGTCCGATTGCACGACGCCGACGATCGCGGTCACGAAGACGTTTGAAGACGTGTTGCGGTAAATGAGCTTGTTGAGCCGGTCGGCCAGCTCCGGCAGCGGCACGTCGGCGCTGAGCGCGACGCGCACCGCGGCCTGGAAGTTGGCCATGATCAGCGCCGCGGGCAGGCCGTGGCCGGCGACGTCCGCGATGATGATCCCCGCGCGGCTGTGGTCGAGCTCGAAGTAGTCGAAGTAGTCGCCGCTGACCGTCGAGGAAGGCTCGTTGTAGCCGGCAATTCGCATCCGCCCGCGGACGAACGGCCGGTCGGGCAGCAGCCGCGTCTGGATGTTGCGGGCCTGGTCCAGCTCGACGTACAAGCGCTGCGTGCGAAGCTGCTGCTGAAACAGCCGCAGGTTCGCGATGCCCACGCCGACCTGCTGCGCGATGGCGAAGAGGAAATCGACGTCCTGCGGGAGGTAGTGGCTCTCCTGGGTTATGCGGTCGCCGTAGATCACGCCCAGGATTTCGTTGCGGTGCAGAATCGGCACGCACAGCGCGGAGCGGATCGGATAGCGCACCATGCTGTCGGTCAGATTGGCGGGCAGATCGAACTCCGGGTTGTTGACGATCGTGCGCTCGCCGTGCATGAGCGCCTTGTTGATCAGCGTGCGGCTGATCTTGAAGGCCCCGTTCTCGTCGCGCTCGACGTTGCGGCTGATGGGCAGCTCGGTGTCGCCGCGCTGCGTCTTGAGCGCGATCAGTCCGCGCTCGAAGCGCAGGGCGTCGCAGCAGGCGTCCAGCGCTTCCTCGAGCAGTTGCTTGCGCTCGAAGACGCCGCCGATGCGCTCGGTGAGCTGGATCAGCTTCTCGAGCCGCTGCTTGTTGAGATCGAGCCCGCGCGTGCTGGGGAAGAACTGCGTGTTGTTGGGATCCGCCGGGAGCTCGTCCTCCGCGAAATGCACGTCGGCCCGATGCGACTCGGGCGCTCGCGCGCTTTGCAGCCGCAGCTCGTGCTCGCCGATGCGAATCGAGCGCACCGCGATGCGGCTTCCGGAGCGAAATACCTCGCCCCCGTCGACCCGCGTTCCGTTCTTGGCGCCGAGGTCCGTGACGACCACGTAGCCCTCCTCGTCGAGGTGAACCTCGGCGTGAACGCGCGACACCTCGGCGTCGTCGCGAAGCACGATCTGGCAGGTCTCCGCCCGGCCGATGCGCAGCGGCTCACGCTGCACGCGGTAGGAGCGCGGCTTTCCGTTGAGGTCGGCGACGATGATCGTGGGCGCGGCGGATGACATCACACGAACCGGGAAAGGAACCCAGCCAACGGCTCCAGGCTGGAAAGCGATAGGACCAGGGCACTGCCGACCGCGTTGGGCGACAGCAGCACGTCGAGCGCGCCGAAGAACAGGCCCGCGCAACCAACCGGCAGGAACCCCGCGATGAGCGCGGCCAAGGCGCAGCAGCGGACAAGCAGCGAGCGGCTCGCAATCATCGCAGTCTCCCGGTCGGAGGCATCGCACCACCCGGACGGCGGCGCGGTGACGCCTTCAGTATAACTGGCGACGACGCAGGCCGACAGCGCCCCGCGGGGCGCGGCGGTCAGCCGGGCTCGCTCAGCCGCCGTTCGAGCGAAGCAACCAGCTCGCGCAGCAGGGTGGAGCGCCGGCTGCCGGCGGTCTTCCAGGACACTTCGGCGCCGCTCAGCAACCCCTGCTCGATCCGCTGGGTGGCCATCAGCACCGTAGAATGGTTCTTATGGCCCATCAGCCGGCCGATCTCCGGAAACGAGAGGGCGGTATTCTTGCGGACCAGGTACATCGCGATGGCGCGGGCCAGCGAGACCGACCGATCGCGGCTGCGAGAGTGAATCTGCTCGCGGGAGACGCCGAAATGGGTCACCACGGCCTGTTCGATCTCCGGGACGGTCGGGGCCCGCCGCGCCTGGGTGGCATAGTCCGCCACCGCGTTGCGGGCCAATTCGAGCGTGATCCCGTCGCGGGTCAGCGACGCAAGCGCCCGAAGCTTGTACACCGCGCCTTCCAGCTCGCGCACGTTACGGGTGACGTGCTCAGCGACGTAGTCGATGACTTCGTCCGCCACGTCGAGCGCGATCGCCGCCAGCCGACGACGCAGAATCTCGCGTCGCATGCCGAAGTCCGGCGGCTCGATCTCCACGACGATGCCGGAAATCAGCCGGCTCTGGAGCGGCTCGGCCAGCGCGTCGAGGGCGCGCGGGTGCCGATCGCACGAGAGTACGACGGCCTTGCCGGCGGCGTCAATCGCGTTGTAAGTGTGCAGGAACTCGTTCTGCGTGGCGCGCTTGTCGGCGACGAAGTGGATGTCGTCGATCACCAGCACGTCGACGTGCCGGAAACGGGCCCGGAACGCGTCAATATTTCCGCCGCGGACGGCTTGGATGAACTCGTTCGTGAACTCTTCGCCGGAGAGATAGCGCCAATTCAGGGTGGGGTGCTCGCGGGCCAGCCCGTTACAGATGCCCTGAAGCATGTGGGTCTTGCCCAGGCCGCAACGTCCGTGAACGACGAGCACGCTGAATTCGCGCCCGGGAGCGCGGATCAACTGGCCGGCGGCGGCGAACGCAAGCTGGTTCGACGGGCCGACGACAAGCGACTCGAGTTCACCGCGAAGCGTGCGCCGAGCGGGGCTTGAGGGTGGGGCGCTGCCCGGGATGGGGTGCGCGGCCTGGCCGTTCGACGGAACCGATTCCGAGCGTTGCCGTTCGCGCGCCGCGAAGCGTGAGGCCGGCGCGGCGGCGGGAGGCACGTTGGACGAAACCTGCACGCGAACAGTGCCCGCCTCGCCGAGCACTTCGCGTGCCGCAGTCACGAGATCGGGCAGGTAGTTGGTGCTGATCCAGGTCTGCGCGAACGGGTTGCGGACCACGACGTGAACCGCCTCTTCGCGCAGCCGAAGTTCAGTGGTGTCGCCAAACCATGTTCGGTAACGACTCTCCCCAATTCGATCGGCAATGCGCTCCCGCAGGAGACGCAGTTTCTCCGGGACCGTGTTGTCCACGCGAATTCCCTCCGCGAACAAACGGCTAGGTGTTCAGGTCAATAGGTTTCACGAGCCGGGGAACGCCGAGTTGCTCGTTCCTTGTAGTCACGTTTCCGCGGAATATATCATGCGCCGTGCAAGCCCGCAATGACGCGAAATGCCGCCGGCGCTCGTCTTCCCGCCGTAACTCTCCGTCGCGTGAAGGATTGATGAAGCTTGCAGATTTTTCTCACGTTCTTTCCACAGTCTTTGAGCATCGAGCGGCAGCGCGACACCATCAAACCGCAACCTCGCCGCGTGCGGGAACATAAAGCCACGCGTCGCGCCGCGCGATCAAGCGGAACGAGAATCGGTCGTACAGCGCTCGCGCGGGGACGTTCCTCGCGTCGACGGCAAGCGTGACACGCTCGAAGTGACGTGTTCGCGCAAGGCATACGGCGCGGCCGAGCAGCAGACGGCCGACGCCGCGCCGTCGGGCATTTGCGTCGACGCCGACGTAAACGACCTCCAGCGCACCGGGATCTCCCGGTACCGGCGCCAGCAGAATGCACCCCGCGACGGTTCCAGCGAGGATGCAGAGCTGCCAGAGCGTCGGGTCGAAGGCGCCGCTGCCGCGATGGGCCGCGAGGGTATCGGCCAGGGGCCGGAGCGTGCATAGCTCCGGGCAGTCCAGGCTGTCCTCGTACGTTGCCCTGATTGCGCCCGCGAACCGGTCTTCGTCGTCGGCGCGCATGCAGACCCACGCCAGGTCGCTGGCCCTGGGCTCGTCCACCCAGGGAAACACCGCTGCCCGTTCCAGGTACAGCAGTTGCGTCAGCGGCGTGAATCCCGCGCCGCCCAGCAGTCCGGACCGCAGGCGATCGCCGGGTTCGAGCAGGGCCTGGTAATAATGCAATGGGCGGGCCGGGCTCGTCAGCCGGCGCAGCGCGTCGCGAACGAGTTCGCCGCGCGCGGAGTTGATCTCGCAGGCGGGGACCAGCAGCAACCCGGTTCCGCCCGGCAACTCGATCAGAAGCGCACCGGCGAGGCGCTTCCCGCCGCCCGTTCGAACGGCGGCGACCCAGGTGACGCCCGGCCGGCAGACGTACGAGAGCAGCGCGCGGACCTGCCCGGGGGGCACCGGCGCACCGTCGGCGCTCGTGAGGATTTCACTCACGAGCGAAGGCAAGGCGGCCGGGTCGGCAAGGAGCTCGATCGAATCCATGGCGCGACGACCTCCCGCGAGACAGCTCGCCCTTGCGATGAGCCCCGCGCGGACTAGAATCGCAGCCCTGCCGGCTGAGGGCGCTGCGCTCGCGGCCCGCTCATTTTGCGCAGGTGAGGCGCCACATGCCAGCGGACTTGGTCCCGCTTCTTTCCAATCGAGTCGATCGCGACGTTCAACGGCGGGGGCGCTTGGCGCCCGAGGCGCGAGGTGCAACTTCGCGCCGGCGGGCCGCTCCGCGGTCGGCGCGGCGCGCCCGGCCGATCGCCTGCGTGCTTTCGCTGGCGGCGCTGCTCTCCGGCGGTTGCGCGGGGGTGCGCTGGGACGACTACAAGTTCGACCGCACGCAGCTTGCCCGAAACCCGCAGCGTCCGCTCACGCTGGTTTATTTTCGACACTGGTCCGCGATTGACTGCACGGACTTCGAGGAGCGCACCCTGAAGGACGCGCGCGTCATCAAGGCGATGGCGGAAATGACGTGCATCATGCTGGACTATTACTGGGACAAGCCGCTGGCGGACAGTTGGAGCATTCCGCGCCCGCCGGCGGCGGTGATCCTGAACGCCCGCGGGGATGTGCTCGAACGCCAGAGCGGACTGGCGACGCCGGATGCCTTCCTCGCCAAGCTGGAAGCGGCCAAGCGCGCGGAGACCGCATCGACGCGCCCGCGCGGCGCGCCGCCCTGATGACCTGCCCGCGCGCGCGGCTCGGCTTCGCCGCCCTGGCGCCCGCCGCGCTGTTGTTCGTCCTGACCGCGTGCGCACCTGGCGACCGCCCGACGGCTCCGCTGGAGTTGTTCGGGAGCACCGGCGCGGGACCCGGGCAGTTCAACTATCCGCGCGCCATCGCGCGCTCGGCGGACGGCTGGATCGTTGTCGTGGACAAAGGCGGACGTGTGCAGCGGCTCGACGCGCGCGGGCGGTTCCTCAACGCCTGGACGATGCCCGAGACGCTGGCCGGCAAGCCCACCGGGCTGTGCGTCGCGCCGGACGGCCGCATCTTCATCGCCGACACGCACTACGCGCGCGTGATGGTCTTCTCGCCGCAAGGCGAGGTGCTGACGCGGTTCGGCGCGTTCGGCGACGCCCCGGGGCAGTTCCGCCTGCCGACCGACGTTCTGGTCGATTTCGCCGGCTGCATTTATGTCTCGGAATACGGCGGCAACGACCGCATCTCGAAGTTCAGCCCGCGGTGGGAGTATCTCTTCAGCTTCGGCGGCCGCGACAGCCCCGACGCGCGCACCGAGCGTCCGCAGTCGCTGGCGATCGCGAAGGACGGGACGCTCTGGGTGGCCGATGCCTGCAATCACCGCGTCCTGCGGTTTGATTCCGATGGCCGGCTGCTGAAGCAAATCGGCGAGCTGGGCGGCGCGCCCGGGCAATTCCGCTTTCCTTACAACGTCGAGCCGCTCTCCGACGGCACCCTGGTCGTCACGGAACAGGGCAACAACCGCGTGCAGCGGCTGCGCGAAGACGGAACCTCGCTGGGCATCTGGGGCAGGGCCGGCCGCGCGGCCGGAGAACTCGCGTATCCGTGGGCGCTCGTCGTCGACGCCGCGGACCGCGCGTACATCCTCGACTCCGGCAACAATCGCATTCAGGTCATCGACGCCGCCGCGCCTTCCACCTGGCGTCTCCCACGCTAGCGAGGGCGGTCGCCGCGCCGGCGTCCCAGCGATGGCGTTGCGGCAAAGCGAGCCTGCGGGATAATTGTAACCCATGGTCGGGCCGGGGCTGATCGCCTCTGTGCAGTTCGAAACTCCCGGCTGTCTCGCATTGCTCGCCGTCGTGCCGCTCGTCGTGGTGCTGTCTCGCCGCTCGCTGGCGGGCCTGGGAATCGTTCGCGCCGTGCTGGCGGTGATCGCGCGCGTGCTCGTCATCGCCTGCCTCGTGTTGTCGCTGGCGGGTCTTCAGGGAGTGCGCCTGAGCGACCGCCTGTCCGTGCTCTTCCTGGTGGATCGCTCGCGCAGCATTCCCGGCGCCTCCACCGACGAGGCGTTCGAGTTCATCCAGTCGGCGGCGGCGGCGCTGCGTCCGGAGAAAGACCAGTTGGGCGTCGTCGCGTTCGACGGCCGCGCCGCGGTGGAGCAGCTTCCCATGCCGGCGCTGGCGATCCAATACGTCAGCTCCCCCGGCGCGCCCGACCAGACCAACCTCGCCGCGGCGCTGCGCATGGGCGCAGCGCTGTTCAGCGGTGACGTGATGCGGCGCGTGGTTCTGGTCTCGGACGGCAACGAGAACGTCGACGACGCGCTGGTAGAGGCGGAGCAATTCGCGGCCATGGGCGTCCCGGTCGACGTTCTGCCGATCCGCTACGAGCATCGTGACGAGGTCGTCTTTGAGCGGCTCAGCGCCCCGCCGATGGCGAACACCGGCGAGCCGATCAAGCTCCAGATCGTGCTGCGCGCGACGCAGCCGTCCAGCGGTCGAGTGCTGCTCTACGAAGGCGACGAGCTGATCGACCTCGATCGCAGGGGCGCGGGCGCGGGTTTTCCAGTCAAGCTCTCCGCGGGCTACAACCGTCTCGAATTGACCGTGCCGGCGAACGTGGCAAAGGTGTACCGGTTCCGCGCGGTGTACGAGCCCGACGACGGGGCGCAGGACAGCATCGCCGCGAATAACGAAGGCCAGGCGTTCACCGTCGTGTCGGGCCAGGGGCGCGTGCTCATCCTGACGCAGGGGGACACCGACGAGACCCAGGATGATCTTGAGTCGGCGCGCATTCTGGCGCATGCCCTGGAGAGCGAGCGGATCGTGGCCGACGTCGTCATCGCCGGCGCGCAGCCGCTCGACGCCGTCACGCTGCTGAACTACTCGCTGGTGGTGCTCTCCAACGTGCCGGCCTACCAGGTCGGCGAACAGGAGCGCGAGGCGCTGGCCGCGTACGTGCGCGAGCTGGGCGGCGGGCTGGTGATGATCGGCGGCGACGAGTCCTTCGGCGCCGGCGGGTGGATGGACACGCCCGTCGAGGAGGTCATGCCGGTCAGCTTCGACGTCAAAAGCAAGAAGCAGATTCCCAAGGGCGCGCTGGTGCTGGTCATGCACGCCAGCGAGGTGCCGCAGGGGAACTCCATCGGCGAGCGGGCCGCGATCGCCGCCGTCAAGACGCTCAGCAGCCGCGACCTGATCGGCGTGCTGAGCTGGGAATTCACCGGCAACGATCTGTCGAACTGGGTCGTGCCGCTGCAAGCGGTCGGCGACAAGGGCGCAATCATTCAGCAAATCCGGCGGATGTCGATGGGCGACCTGCCCGACTTCGATCCGCTGGTCCGCTCCGGCGCCACGGCACTCGCCAATCGCCCGGACGCCGCCACCAAGCACATGATCGTGGTCTCCGACTTCGATCCGCAGGCGCCGCGGCCGGACACGATGCAAGCGCTCAAGGACGCCGGCGTCACCGTCTCGACCGTCGCGATCGGCTTCGGCGGCCACTTCGTCGACACCGCGAAGGCGAACTGGATCGCGGCGCAGACCGGGGGGAAATTTCATACGACGCAGGACTACAGCAAGGTCCCGCAGATTTTCATCAAGGAAACTCGGATGGTGAGACGATCGCTCATCAACGAGAACCCGTTCACTCCGGGGCGCGCGCCGGCGATCTCGAGCGTGCTGGAAAACGTGGGCCAGGAGGGGTTTCCGCCGCTGGGCGGCTACGTTCTCACGACGATCAAGCCGCTCGCACAGATGCCGCTGGCGCGCGCCAGCGTCGAGGGCGACATTGACCCGGTGCTGGCCCACTGGCAGGCCGGCCTCGGGAAGTCCGTCGCGTTCACGAGCGGGATGTGGACGCGCTGGGGCGCTGACTGGGCCGGCTGGAGCGGGTTCAGCAAGCTCTGGTCGCAGATCGTTCGCTGGGCCTCGCGCCCCGCCGCCAGCACGCAGTTCGACGTGGCCGCCACCGTGCAGGGCGGGCGCGGACGCATTCAGCTTGACGCGGTCGGGACGGAGCTGGCGGAGACGAGCTTCACGCACCTGACCGGGGCGATCCTCGGGCCGGACCAGAAGCCGATTCCGCTGATGCTCTCGCAGACCGGGCCGGGCCGTTTTTCGGGCGAGTTCGACGCGCGCCTGCCCGGCAGCTACGTCTTCAGCCTGAACTACGATTACACGCAGGGTGCGGAAAGCAAGCGCGGCAGTGTGCAGACGGGCGTGTCCGTGGCCTACTCGCCGGAGTACGCACAGCTCGCCGCCAGCGAGTCCAAGCTCAGCGAGATCGCGCAGCGAACGCGCGGCCGCGTGCTGGCAGCCGGCGATGCCGCCAGCGTGTTCGACCGGATCGGCCTGGCGCCGGCGGAAACGCGCCGGCCGCTGTGGGAAGAGCTGCTGCGCCTGACGCTCCTGCTCTTCCTTCTGGACGTCGCGATCCGACGCATTGCGATCCATCCGCTTGAGCTGCTGCGCAAGGGGCGGCGCTACGTCGCGGAGATCTCAGGCGGGCGCGGCGCGGGCGAGGCCAGTGCCGCGGTCCTTACCACGCTCAGGACCACGCGCGAGCGGGCGCGCGATGAGCGCGCTCAACAGCCCGCGGCGGAAGCCGGCCCGACGCCTGCGCGTTCGGCGCGGTACGACGCGCCCACCAGCCCCACGGCCGCCGGCAAGAAGCTCGAGGAGGTTCTGGGCGGCGCCGGCGAGCAGGAATCGCCGGTCGTCGCCAAGCCGCCCCGAAAACCCGCCCCAACCTCGGAGGGCGACATGACCGCGCGCCTGCTGCGAGCCAAGCGCGCCGCGCGCGACAAGCTCGAGGAACCGGACCGGAAGCCTCCGGCGTCCTGATCCGGCGAAAGGGGCGAAGGGGCTCGGTCGCAAAGCGGGGGGTGTGTACGTTCGTCGAACTTCGGTTATGCTTGAGGCTTCCGAAGGGAGACGAAAAACGCGATGACGGACGCCGACAGCACCCTTATGCAACTCGCCCGCGAGGGCAATATCGAGGCGTTTGAACTCAATTGCATGCAACTGGTGGAGGGCGGCAACCTCCAGCTCGGCGAGCTGGTAGCGCCGTTCCGCCACTTCGAGCAGGTCGGGCTGTCGCAGCGCGTCGCCGCGATCGGCCGCATGGCGCTCGACGCGGGCAAGGCCCAGGATGACGCGCGCGCCGCGCTGGCCATCGCGCGGGTGTCGCTGCTGGCCGATCCGCAGAACGATGAGCTCCGCGCCAGGACGATCGACCTCTACCGGCGGGCCCATGCGGAGATCTCCGGCGTCGAGGCGCTGCTGGAAGCCTCCGGTCTGACCACCGGTCGGGCCGCCCGGAACGCCGTGCGTGTGATGGACCTCGCGCTGGGCTTGAAGCCCGGCGAGCCGCTGATCAGCCGCACGGAGAGCGTGATCGTCGAGGTCGCCGAAGTCGATCTCGAGGCGGGCACGGTGCGGATTCGCCGCGACGGACGACCGAAGACGTTGCCGATCGCGGAATTGGCGCGCGAGTTTGACCGCATCTCGGCCGACGACTGCCGCGTGCTGCGTGCGCTGCATCCGGAGCGTCTGAAGGAGCTGGTCGAGCAGGATCCGCAGCGCGTGGTGGTCGGGCTGATTCACGCGCACGGGGAGCAGATCGACCAGGATACGCTTAAAGACGAGCTGGTTCCGCAGTACGTCGCGCCCGCCGCCTGGGCGAAGTGGTGGACGCGCGTCCGCGGCTTGCTGAAGAAGTGCCCCAACATCGTCATGGAAGGGCGTTCGCCGCTCCTGCTGCGCTACAGCGAGACCGTTCGCACGCGCGAGGATGAGGTCTGGGACGTCTTCGCGGGGCAGAACGACCCGCTGGATTGGCTTGCCACGATCGAGGGCTACATTCGTGACCAGCGGCGCGACAAGCTGGAGCCCTCGGCGGAGCTGCTCGACCGCGCTCGTGCACACCTCAAGAGCTACGTGGCGCTGATCCAATCTCGCCGCGCCGGCGAGGCCTTCGCCTGCATGCTGCTGCTGGCCCGCCTGGCGTCAGAGCCGGGAGACGGCGCGGACGGCCGCTCCGCGGCCGCGCAGGTGCTCCGCTCGGCCAATGACCCTGCACAGGCCATCGCGCGGCTGCCCGACAACACGCGCCTGTGGGAGATGGCGCTCGACCTGCTGGCCGAATCGCGCAGCGAAGACGCCGCGGCGCGCGCCGTGGAATTGATCCCGCTGGCGGGCTCCGGCATGCTCGACCGGCTGGTCGGCATCGGACGCGAAGGCGGCTTGCTCGCCGCGGTCCAGGCTCACCTGGACACGGCGCTGGCCGACCCCGCGGACTATCCCGAGATGGTCTACTGGCTCTGGGCGGGGCCGAAGCAGGCGGAAGGGCTGAACCTGCCGAGCGACGTGGCCCTCTTCGAGCAGATTCTCAACACGCTCAACGCGCTCGGCCGGACGCTCAACCCCGGCGCGGACGCGACGCGGCGATTCCGCCAGCGCATTCGAGCGGCCCTGGGCCTGCGCGACTTCGGCAAGGCCCGCGAGTGCATCCGCAACGTGGACAATGACCGCGCGATCACGCTCCGCACCCAGCTCGAGCGCCTGGACGGCGTCGGCGACGTGGCGCGCGACCGGATGCTCGCCGCGCTGCGCGAAACCCATCCGCAGCTCTGGTACAGCGCGCCCGTCCGTCTGGAACCCTGGGAGGAGCCCAACATCATCTGGGCGACCGAGCACGGCTTGCAGCGCAAGAGCGGCGAGCGCGACCACCTCGTTAACGTCACGATGCATGAGAACGCGAAGCGCATCGGCGAAGCGGCGGCCCTAGGCGACCTGAGCGAAAACGCCGAGTACAAGTTCGCGCTCGAGGAGCGCGACCTGCTGCGGGCGCGGCTGGCCCAGATGAACCGCGAGCTTTCAATCGCCCAGCGGCTGGACGCGAACGATGTTCCGACGGACCACGTCGGCGTCGGCTCGCGCGTCAGACTGCGCGAAACGAGCGGCGGGGCCGACTTGACGCTCACGTTCCTCGGGCCGTTCGAAGCGGATTCCGAGAAGGGCGTCTACAACTACCTGGCCCCCATGGCGCTGAAGTTCATGGGCACCAAACCCGGAGAGCGCGTCCGGGCGACGTTGGACAGCGCCGGCGAGCAGGAATTCGAAGTGGTCGAGATTGCGAATGGGTTGACGGCGATCGACTGAGCGCGCGCAGCGCGAAACGGCTTCCGAGGAAGTGGGGAGCGCGGGCCACCAGCCGGCTTCCGGCAGGCGAGAGGCGCGCGCTGCCCGATTTGCAGCGACACGTCATTCCTGAAAACGCGCTAGCCGGCCGCCAACTCGGCGCGAACCGCCTCCAGCAGCTTCTTCGTCGCGTGGATGCCTTCGGGCTCGCTCAGCTGGTCGCCCTCGTACTCCACGCCCACGAACCCGTGATACCCCGCCGACAGCACGATCTTCAACATGCGGCGATAATCCGTGCGCGTCTCGTTGCCGGCCGCGTCGAAATCGTGCGACTTCGCGCTGACCGCTTTCGCAAACGGCATCATCTGCTCAACGCCCTTGTAGCGGTCGTATTCCTTGCCGTCTCCCAGGTTGAAGTTGCCGAAGTCCGGCAGCGTGCCGCAGCGCGGGTGATCCGCGGCGCGGATGGTCGCGGCCAGCCACCCGCCGTTGCTCGACAGTCCGCCGTGATTCTCCACGATGACGTTCAGACCCTGCTTGGCGGCGAACTCAGTGAGGCGGTGCAGCCCGTCCGCAGCGCGCTTCATCTGCTCGTCATAGGTGCCGCTGCTCTGTGCGTTGACGCGGATGGAATGGCAGCCGAGCGCCTTGGCCGCGTCGACCCACTTGTAGTGATTCTCAACCGCGCGCGTGCGGGCGGCATCGTCGGCGTCGCCCAGCGCGCCCTCGCCGTCGCACATGATGAGCAGGCTGCGAATGTCGTTGTCGGTGCAGCGCTGCTTCAACTCGGCGAGATAGGCGGGGTCCTGGGCCTTGTCCTTGTAGAACGAGTTCACGTATTCGACCGCCTCGATGCCGTAGTCCTTGCGCGCGACCAGCGGGAAGTCGAGCGGATCGAGCTTGCCGCCGTAAAGCGCCCGGTGCAGCGACCACTCGGCCAGCGAGATGCGAAAGGCGGGCTCGTCGCGGCGGGTGAGGCCCGCGGCCGCGGCGCCCGGCGAGAGCGCCGCTCCCGCGAGCGCCACGCCGGCGCTGGCGAGAAAGGTCCGGCGGTCAATGCGCGGATCGGGGCGATCGGCCGGATCAGCCGCGGTGCAAGCGGGCAAGGTCTTCGACGCGGTGGTTTTCCTGGGGCGGCGGGACATCGGAGTCACTCCTTGGAAACTCGGCTGCGCGGCAGGATTCCCGCGACGCGCGTGCGTGTCAAGTCGGGCGACGATTCAGCCGAGCGCGCCCGGCGGGCTGGCGCCCCACCAGCCAGAAGCCCGTCGCCAGGGCGCCGAGCAGCGCCGTGGTGATCGGCGTGCACGGGTCGAAAGGAACCTGCACGTCGCTGCCGCACGGGAAGACCGTGGGGTCGTAGATGACCGCGGCGGCGATGCAGCCGTCCCCTTCCTGGCAGATCGTGACGCAATCTTCATCCAGGTATCCCACCACCCGAACCGAATCGCCGGCCTGGTGATTCTGGTAGTCTGAAAGGTAATAGCGTCCGCCGCCGCCCTCGAACAGCACGCACCCGGTCCCCTGCACGAGCACGCCGCACGCGTCGAAGTCCGGTTCATTCTGCGCGAGCGCCGCGCTCGCGCCCGCGAGCGTGACGGCAACGCTCATGATGTCTATCCAACGACTCATCCGTCGCCTCCTGTCGCTGAAGCCGAGCCGCGTTCGCCTGCGGCCCGACCGCCTGGCCGCTATCATGTGCCCATGTCCGAGCGCCTTGACCCGCCGAAGTCCGCCGCGGCCCACCGGTGGGATGAGTCCTACGCGCGGCGTCTGGACGAGCAGGATCCGCTGGCGGCCTGGCGGTCCCGGTTCCACTTTCCGCAGCGTGACGGTCGCCCGCTGCTTTATTTCGCCGGGAACTCGCTCGGGTTGCAGCCGCACGGCACGCGCGAAGCGGTCGAGCAGGAGCTGGACGACTGGGCGCGGCTCGCGGTGGATGCGCATTTCGACGGCCGGCATCCGTGGTTCCCGTACCATGAACAGTTTCGCGAGTCCGGGGCGAAATTGGTAGGGGCCCAACCGGGCGAAGTCGTGTTCATGAACGGCCTGACCGTCAACCTGCACTTGTTGATGGTCAGCTTCTACCGCCCGACCGCGCAGCGCTACAAGATCGTGATCGAGGACGGCGCGTTTCCCTCGGATGCATACGTCGCGCAATCGCAACTCCAAGTCCACGGCTTTGATCCGGCCGACGGACTCCTCGTCGCACGGCCGCGGCCCGGCGAGCCGACGCTGCGAACCGACGACATCGAGTCGTTGATCGAGCGGCACGCCGAGTCGATCGCGCTGGTGCTCTTCCCGGGCGTGAGCTACTTCACCGGCCAGGTCTTCGAGATGGCGCGGATCGCCGCCGCCGCCCGACGCTGCGGCTGCGTCATCGGATTCGACCTGGCGCACGCCGCCGGCAATGTCCCGCTGCAATTGCATGACTGGAACGTCGATTTCGCCGCGTGGTGCACCTACAAGTACCTGAATTGCGGTCCGGGTGCGGTCGCGGGGTGCTTCGTGCACGAACGGCACACGCGCAACGCGTCCGTGCCGCGCTTCGGCGGTTGGTGGGGCACCGATCCGGCGACGCGCTTCCGCATGCATTTGAACGAGACGTTCGAGCCGGTCGCCAGCGCCGACGCCTGGCAGCTCAGCAACCCGCCGATCCTCTCCCTGGCGCCGTTGCGGACGTCGCTGGCGATCTTCGACCAGCTCGGGATGGCCGCGCTGCGGGAGAAATCGCTGCGGCTGACGGGGTATTTCCAGGATCTTCTCGATCAGATGCCGCGCGAGCGATTCTCGGTGATCACGCCGCGCGCGCCCGCGTTTCGCGGCTGCCAGCTTTCGATCGCCGTGCATGACCGCCCGCGCGAGCTGTTCGATTCGCTTCACCGCGCGGGCGTGGTCGGTGACTTTCGCCCACCCAACGTCATTCGCGTCGCGCCGGTGCCGCTGTACAACTCGTTCCATGATGTGTGGACCTTCGCGCAGGTCCTGCGGAGTCACCTCGGCGGGGCATGAATCAACGCCACCCGCTGCCCGTGCGATCGCCGCTAGGCTCGCACAGCAGGAGCATGCAATGACCGGCTTGAACGCACTGCTGCTGACGGCGATACCGTTCGCGGGATGGGGATTGTCCAAGGTATTCTGCTGAGGGAGCCCCCTCGGCATGCTCGGTCCGAGCATGATGATCCTCGGGGCGCCCGCGGCGCTGATCGCCGCGCTGACGGCCCTGCGGGGCACGGATCGTGGACTCGCGGCGGCGGCGCTCCTGATCAGCGTCGTCGAGTGCGGCGGGATCGGCTGGCTGATGGTCGCCGGGTAGCGTCAGCCCCTTCGCGGGCGACGTCGAATCTGAGCCAACGTCGCTGCCGGAGAGCCGGCGCCATGAATTCACCGCGGCGCATGGCGTTTGGCGCGCCTCTCGCTACACTTCGAAGCCACCATGAGCGCGCGATCCTCCGCAACGCCTGAATTCTCGATCGTCGGCGCCGGACTGGCAGGAACGCTGATGGCCGTCTACCTCGGCCAGGCCGGGCGGACGGTCGAATTGTTCGAGCGCCGCGGCGATCCGCGCCGCGCCGGCTATGTCGGCGGGCGATCGATCAATCTCGCGCTATCCACGCGCGGCATTCACGCCCTGCGCGAAGTGGGCGTCGCCGACGATGTGCTCGCGCGGGCCGTGCCGATGCGCGGCCGCATGATTCACGCGCGCGGCGGCTCGACCGTTTTTCAGCCCTACGACAAAGACCCGCAGCGCTGCATCAACTCCGTTTCCCGCGGCGAGTTGAACATCGCGATGCTGAACGCGCTGGACAAGCACGCGAACGTCCGTGCGCACTTCGACCGCCGCTGCGTGAACGCGGAGCTGGATGCGCCCGCCGCCGAATTCCGCGACGCATCCGACGCGCCGGCCGGAGGATCGAGCGGGCGCGTGCTGATCGCCGCCGACGGCGCGTTCTCCGCGATTCGGGACGCGATGCAGCGGCGCGAGCGCTTCAACTACTCGCAAACGCACGAAGCGCACGGCTACAAGGAGCTCACCATTCCTCCCGCGCCGGGCGGCGGGTTCCGCCTGGAGCGCGATGTGCTGCACATCTGGCCGCGCCGCAGCTTCATGATGATCGCGCTGCCGAACATCGACGGGTCGTACACCTGCACGCTGTTCTGGCCGCTCGACGGTCCGCACAGCTTCGCGGCCATGCGCAGCGACGACGACGTCCGCCGCTGCTTCGAACAGGAATTCGCGGACGCGTTGCCGCACATGCCGGCACTGCTGGACGAGTATCGTACGAACCCGGTCGGTGTGTTGATGACGGTGCGCTGCGGGCCCTGGTTCCATCGCGACAAGGTGGTGATGCTGGGCGATGCGGCCCACGCGGTGGTCCCGTTCTACGGGCAGGGCATGAACTGCGCCTTCGAAGATTGCAGCGAGCTGGCGCGTTGCCTGAAACAACACGGGGCCGATCTGCGGTCGGCATTTGAGCAGTACTACGCCGCCCGCAAGGAGAACGCCGACGCGCTGGCCGATCTTGCCGTGGCGAACTTCGTCGAGATGCGCGACAAGACCGCCTCGCGCGCGTTTCGGGCGTACAAGGCGCTGGATCGGACGTTGCACAAGCTGCTGCCGGGCTGGTACACGCCGCTCTACACCATGATTTCCTTCACACGCATCCCGTATGCCCAGGCCTGCCGCCGGGCGGAGCGTCAGGATTGCGTGGTGGCCATTGCGGCGGTCCTTCTCGCGATTCTGCTGCTCGGGCTGCTTGGGGTGCTGATCCGGGTCGTCTGGTGCGGTCCGGCTGCGTAACTCGGGCCCGCCGGCGCATCTGGGATTCCGTTTCTTCCGAGGATCGGGTTGGCTACACTGGGATCAACCCCGGGCGCGCCGCGCCCGTCAATCGGAGGAGCCTTGCCATGATGCGCCAGTATCCGCCTCGTCGCGGAATCCACTTCGCCACGATCGGCCGCCTCGCTGCCTCGCTCAGTCTCGCCTGGGCCGTCTCGCTTGCGTTCGGACAGGCGAACATCCCGGCCGCGTTCGTGGGCAACAACGGCAACCTCGAGGGCAGCGTCACCTCGTTCACGTTCGATGCCAACGGCGCTCCGGTGTTCGTGCATCGCGTGATCACCGGAACGCGCGGCAGCACCAGCCAGCCCGGCCCGGGCTGCAACGTTTACGCCGTCTCGCTGACGCCGGACGGTCAATACCTGGCGACCTGTCACGCCACGGGGGAGTGGACGACCGAGCAGATCACGCTGATGCGAATCAACGCGGACGCGACGTTCTCGCAGGTTGGCGCCTACACGACGCCCGACGGTCCGCTCGACATCCAGTGGATCAACGACGAATTGCTGGCGGTCCTGAAGACGTCGCTGAGCGCCACGAATCTCGTCTATGTCTACCGCTACGACCCCGGCGTGCCCAGCTTCACGCTCGTCGGCAGTGCCACCGCCGGCACGTTCACAGGCTACCTCGCCGTTCACCCCAGCGGAAACTGGGTCTACGCGGGCGATTCGTTCCTGAACACCGTCTACGTGTACGCGGTCGACCCGACCGGCGGACTGACGCAAATCCAGGCCGCGCCGTCCACGTACTACCCGCTCGGCATCACCATGTCGCCCAATGGTGACCTGCTCTATGCGGGCGGCGGGATTTCCGGCGACGGGAAACGCATCGTCGGCTTCTTCGTCGATCCCGCCACCGGCCTGCTTTCGCCGATGGCCAGCACGTACACCTCGCCCGGCACGTCACCCAAGGACGCCGCCTTCAGCGCCGACGGGTCCTTGCTCTTCGTAAGCCACGGCACCGACGCCACCGTGCGCTCGTTCCTGATCGACGCTGAGACCGGCGCCCTGACGTACACCGGCGATTCGTTTGACGTGGGCATTCAGGGGTCCGTGGGAGATCACGCGGTCCTCGGCGACAAGCTGTTGATTACGGACAACTTCGACGGACCGACCGGCCTGTATTCCTTCGACTACCTGCCCAACGGGTCGTTCAGCATGAACGGCAGCCTGGTCTCCTCGCAGGGCATCGCGCCGCGCGAGATCGCCACTTGGGACCCGCCGCCGCCGTGCCCGGCGGACCTGAACAGCGACGGTCAGATCGATCTCGACGACCTGTCGCTTCTGCTGGTGGCGTTCGGCTCGTGCACCGGCGAGCCGCTGTTCCTGCCGGCAGCGGATTTCGACGGCGACGGCTGCATCGACCTCGACGACCTGAGCGAAATGCTGGTTGTGTTCGGCACGAGCTGCGGCTGAAAGCGTAATCACCGCCGCGTCGCGGGCAGGTGACGTGCTTCGCTGCGGTCCGCGGCGCGCGGTCCGCGCTGCCTCACGTGCGAGCGAGCAACGGATGCACGACCCCGCCGGCTACGACGAGTACGACTTCGTCGCTGACTTCTACGACCACGTCACACCTTACGCCGCCCGCCGCGACGTCGAGTTCTTCGTCGACGCGGCCCGCGAGTGCAACGGGGAGGTCCTGGAGATCGGCGCCGGCACCGGCCGCGTGCTGATTCCGACGGCCCGCGCCGGCGTCAGCATCGTCGGCCTCGACCTGTCGCAACGCATGTTGGACGTCTGCCGCCGGAAGCTCGACGCCGAGCCCGCGGAAGTGCGCGACCGCGTGCGGCTTGTTCGGGGCGACATGTCGTGCTTCTCGCTCGCGCGGCGCTTCGCGCTCGTAACGATTCCGTTCCGCCCCTTCCAGCACCTCACGACGGTCGAGCAGCAGCTCGCCTGCCTGGCGTGCGTCCGCGCGCATCTTGCCGAGGGCGGGCGGTTCATTCTCGACATCTTCAATCCGGATTTTCGCTTTCTGGTCGGCGAGCAGATCGCGCAGGAGCAACTGCCTGAGCCGGAATTCACCATGCCCGACGGGCGGCGCGTGCTGCGCACCCACCGGCTGGTCAGGCGTAACGCCGCCGCGCAGGTGAACCACGTCGAGCTGATCTACTACGTCACGCACCTCGACGGGCGGCGTGAGCGGCTGGTGCACGCGTTTCCGATGCGCTACCTGTTTCGCTACGAAGCGGAGCACCTGCTGGTCCGCGCGGGCTTTCGCATCGTCGCGCTCTACGGCGACTACGACCGCCGCCCGCACGACGCGGCCGCGCGCGAGCTGATCCTCGTGGCGGCGCGGGAGTGAGGGGCGTCCGTACGAAGCGCGCGCCGGCAGCCTCGACGAGATACTGCGCCGGTTTCTGGCCCTGGCGCTCACGTAGCCGGGAGGGTATAAGCTGTGCAACAATCCCCTCCCCAGTGAGGAGGGAGCTGGAGAGGGTCGGGAGACGGCCTACCTGGCGCTCGGTATCCTCGGATGTGCTTATGCGGCCTATCTGGGCCTATTCGACGTGCCCCGTCTCCGAGCGCTTACGCAAAGGGCCCTGCATGCTGGGTGGATGGAGGCCTTGCCGCTCGACTGGACCTACCCCGTCTTCGGGTTCGCCGGGCTCTGGAGCGTGCTCTGTTGTATCGCGATCTGGGACTACTAGAAGCCCGGCGTGATAGGTCTGCTGGTGCTGCTCACCGTCGATTGGGGGATCGGTGCGTACACTGGTACAAGCTGGGGCTTGGGCTCCTACGCTCTCGCGGCCGCGAAGTTGACCATACTCCTGGCGCTGGTCATTCCCAAATGGAAGCACATGCGCTGGCTCCCGGGTTGATCGCGGCCGGGGCGCGGTCGAACCGCATCGGCGACGCACACGCCGCGCAGAGCGTCGGCTATACTCGACCTCAGTTGCATGCCGCGCCGGACTGCGAGCCGACGGTGTCTGACCTGCCCGGCCGGCGGGAAGTTTACGTGCTTCGCCGTCGGTCTTGATCCAAGGCGAACGTACGGAATGTACATGACGCGGCGGGAGGCCCGCGGGCTGGCCGCCGCCGTGTCGCTCATGCGAGAACACAAATGTTGACGCTTGTGCTCATCACGGCCGGGCTGATCCTCGGCACGCCGGCGGATCCTCAGGACTCTCAGCCAGCCACGAGACCCGCCGTGGCCGAGCCGCGCGTGCTGATCGTCAGCGTGGACGGGCTGCGCCCCGATGTGCTGCTGCGCGCCGACGCCCCGAACGTGCGTGGACTCATGGATCGGGGGGCGTTCACCTTCTGGGCACAAACCACGCAGGCCGCCGTCACGCTGCCCTCGCATTGCAGCATGCTCACCGGCGTTCGGCCGGAGAAGCACGGAATTCAGCGCAATCGAGTGGCAGAGAAGAAGGACCTCGTCTATCCGAAGTTTCCGACGCTCTTCGAAGCCGCGCACAACGCGGGGTTTTCGACCGCGATGGTCGCGGGCAAGGACAAGTTCGACGCGCTCGCGAAGCCGGGAACCGTCGATGACGTGTACTATCCGGCGGAGGGCCTGGTTGGCGATCGCGACGTGCTGCGCGAGGCGCTGCGCATCATCGGAGAGAAGACGCCGCAGGTCCTCTTCGTGCATCTTCCCGAGGTCGATTCCGCCGGGCACGACAAGGGCTGGGGAGCGCCGGAGCAGGTGGCTGCCGTGGAGCACACCGACGCCGCCATCGGCGCAATCCTCGCCGCGCTGGATCGCAAGCACCTGCTGCATTCGACGCTGGTGATCGTGACGGCCGATCACGGCGGCGCCGGAAAGGAACATGGGCCCGACGATCCGCGCAGCCGGTACATTCCGTGGATCGTCGCCGGACCGGGGGTGAGGAAGGGATACGATCTGGCTCGATTCAAGGCCCTGACCGTCGTGACGGAGGACACGTTTGCGACGGCGGCGAACTGGCTGGGGATTGCGCTCGGCCCGCAGCTCGACGGGCGTCCCGTGCTCGAAATGTATGAAACGCCCGAGAATCCGCCGCCAACGCCGTAGGGAGCTTGGTTGCCGAAGTCGAACCCGCGCGCCAAAGCGTTCGAGTTGACGCAAGTCGGCGGGTCGATCGGTTGCGTTCGGCGCGGCGACGTATGCCGACCCGCGTTGCGAGCATCCCAAGCAGGCCAGACTAGTTCAGACGAGTGCGAGAATCCAAGCAGTGCGCTTCATGGTACGTCCGTCATTGCGGTTCCGCCGAGCCTGTTGCCGATGAGCCCGGCGCTGGATCAGGCAGCGGCCCTCGGCGGAAGTGCGTCACGTAGTCTGGAACGGGAATCCCGGCGAGACGTGGGTCGCTTTCCGGCGCGCCGGCCGCCAATGACAACGGCAGGATACCCGCCCAGATTGGCAGGGACAAGTCAGCCGGATCGTCCGACGGCGGCCCGGTCCGTACCTTGGCCGACGACTCGTCCAGGGGGAACGAAACGACCGAAGTGGCGGCAAGCTCACGCTCGTTCGGCGGGCGTGCCTCGGCGGATCGCCCCGGTATCACGTGCTCCACGAGCGCGGTCAGGGCCCGGTTCTTTTCTCCAGGATTCGTGATCTCGCAACCGACGGCGAAGATCACCACCGAGCGGTAGTTCATCGAGTGGTGAAACGTGGATCGTGCCAGAACCAGGCCGTCGAGGAGTGTCACGGTGATGCAGGCCGGCGATCCCTGCGCCAGCCGCTGAAGCATCCGGCTTTGGCGCGACCCGTGGAGCACCAAGCGGTCGCCCAGCCGCGCGTGAATGGTGGGGATGACGACCGGCTGCCCGGCGTCCACGAAACCGACGTGGCAGTAGAGCGCCTCGTCGAGAATGGCGTGAATGGAGGCGCGCTCGTACACGCCCCGCGCGGGCAGACGGCGCAGTGCGATCCGCTCCGAGGGCGGCTTGGCAGGTATTGACATGAGACACTCCCATGAAGTAAGCCGAGTCAAGGCGATTCGCTGAAACGTGGCGACTAACCAACCTCCCATTCGCGCTGGCGCCCGTCGCCGCCTCCTGCGCTTCGCCGATTCGAGCGCGGCCGCTTCGGCGGATCGCGCGTGCGGTCGCAATCGCGCACCGCGGCGTCTACTGGCACGATGGTCGCGCCAGCAGCATAGTCCGCGTCCCTGAACCAGGGCAGCCAGGCGCCGCAGAAAGAGCGCTTCCCGACTCGCGATCCAGCTTCGCGCGCTGGCCGAGCGGGGCGACGCACCTCGCGCCGGGGCAGTTCGCACAACCGCTCAAACGGCCACACGATACTTTGCGCGACCGCGCGCGGAAGCCGATATACTGGCCCCATGGACATGCCCAGCACCACGCACGCCACGCTTCTGGCGCGGCTGGTCCACGGTGCCGAGCCGTCGGTTTGGGACGAGTTCTACCAGCGCTACGGCGGGCTGATCCGTTCGTTCGCTCGGCGGCAGAACCTCCAGCCCGCGGACTGCGACGACGTGCTCCAGGACGTGCTGCTGTCGCTCACGCGGGCGCTGCCGGAGTTCTCGTACGACCCGTGCAAGGGCAAGTTCCGCTCCTACCTGAAAACGACCACGTTGCGGGCGATCTTCAAGCGGAAGTGGCGCGAAAAGGGCGACGTGACGCTCGAACACATTGAAGAGGCCACCCAGGCCGCGTCGTCCGACGAGGTTATCGAGCAGCACTGGGAGGCCGAGTGGCGCGACTACCACGTGCGGCTCGCGATGCGCACGATTCTGGTCGAGTTCAACGCGGCGGATCGCGAGGCGTTTGAGCGCTACGCGTCCCGAGGGGCCGACGCGAAGTCGGTCGCCGCCGAGCTGGGAATGAGCGCGGATCAGGTCTACCAGGCGAAGTCTCGAATCGTGAGCCGGCTGACGGAGCTGATCGACGCCCAGGTGCGGGATGAAGGCTGAGGGCCGAGGGTATTCCTCGGAAGCGGCATGTCGGGTCCGGCGGATTGGTACCGAAACGAGCAGGCCCTGCTGGCGAGCGTGCGCAGCACCAGCGGCGGCGCGCGCCGCGCGCCGGACATTCCGGGCTATGACGACCTGCGCGAGCTGGGCCGCGGCGGGCAGGGCGTCGTCTACACCGCCGGCCAGCGATCCACAAAGCGCACCGTGGCGATCAAGGTCCTGCTGGAGGGGGCCTTCGCCGCGGAATCGACGCGCCGGCGATTCGAGCGCGAGGTGGACCTGGTCGCGTCCCTGCGGCATCCGAACATCGTGCGGGTGTACGACAGCGGCGTGACGGCGGACGGCTACCCCTACTACGTCATGGAATACATCGAGGGCGCCACGCTCGACGAGCAGGTCGGGCGGGTCACCGCGGTCACGGGCGGCCGCAGCGGCTCGGCGGCGGTCGATTCCAGGACGGTGCGAATCCCGGACGCGCTGCCATCGATCGAGGGCACGCTCCGGCTGTTCGCGAAGATCTGCGAGGCGGTGAACTACGCCCACCAGCGCGGCGTGATTCACCGCGATCTCAAACCGAGCAACATTCGAATCGACCCGGCCGGCGAACCGCACGTGCTCGACTTCGGGCTGGCGAAGAGCGCGATGACCGGCGACGACATGCACACCGCGATGATGACCGTGTCCGGCCAGTTCACCGGCTCGCTGCCATGGGCCAGCCCCGAGCAGACTGAGGGCGAGCCTGGACGCGTGGACATCCGCAGCGATGTCTACTCGCTGGGCGTGCTGCTCTATCAACTGCTGACGGGGCGATTTCCCTACGCCGTGACCGGGACGTTTCCCGACGTGATTCGCAACATCCAGCTTGCATCCCCGGCGCGGCCGCGCGCGTTGCGCCCGCAAATCGGCGACGAGCTGGAGACGATCGTGCTCAAGGCGATCGCCAAGGAGCGCGAGCGGCGCTACCAGAGCGCCGGCGAGCTGGCACGCGACATCCAGCACCTTCTGAACCACGAGCCGATCGAAGCCAAGCGCGACTCGACCTGGTACACCCTGCGGAAAAGCCTCTACCGCTATCGCCTCGTTGCGGGCATCGCGTGCGCCTTCCTGGTCATTGCGGTCGGCGTGGCGATCACCACGACGGTGCTGTATCGCCGGGCCGTGCGGGCCGAACGATTCTCCGAGCTGCGGCGCACGCAGGCTGAGGCGCAGGCGGAGAAGGCGCTGCGCACCAAGCAGTTTCTGCAAGGCATGTTCGGCTCGCTGGATCCGGTGGAGAACCGCGGCCGCGACGCGGCCATGCTCCGCGCGATTCTCGCGGATGCGGCCGGGCGGGTGCCGGTGGAATTGAGCGGGCAGCCCGAGGTTGAGGCGTCGGTGCGCGCCACGATCGGGCGAACGTATGCCAGCCTGGGCGACTACGTCGCTGCGGAGGAGAACCTGGACCGGGCGGCACGGCTCTATCGTGGCCTCGATGAAGCGGCGGACACCGACCGCCTGGGAGTGCTGAGCGACCTGGCGGGGGTATACCAGGAGGAAGGTCGGTTCGAGGATGCCGAGCCGCTCGCCCGCGAGGCGCTCGACGGCTTTCGCCGCGCGCAAGGCGAGAATCATGCGGACACGCTGACCGCAAAGAACAACCTGGCGTTTCTACTTCACAGCCTGGGCAGACTCGACGATGCCGAAACGCTCTATCGTGAGACGCTCGATCGCCAGCGTGAGCTGCTGGGCGAGGAGAATCGCGGCACGCTCAGCTCGAAGGGGAATCTCGCGCAGTTGCTGATGGACGAGGGGCGCCTGGAGGAGGCGGCTCCGCTGGTGCTCGAGACGCTTGCCGCTCGGCAGCGCGTGCTGGGCCCGGATCATCCCGACACCGTCACGAGCGTGAACAATGCCGCCCGGCTCGCACAGGAGCAGGGCCAGTTGGACCAGGCCGAATCGCTCTACAAGCAGGCCATTGACGGCTACCGCCGCGTCTTCGGCGAGGACCATCCCCGAACGGTGATGGCGATGAGTAACCTGGGTGTTCTCTGCCAGCAGCGCGGCCGGTACGCGGAATCCGAGGCGCTGCTGCGCGAAGCGCTCGAAGCCCAGCGGCGGCGCATCGCAGACGACGATCCGGCGGCTGCGGTGCTTCTGAACAACCTCGCGCGCACGCTCCAGGAAAGCAACAAGCTGGCCGAGGCCGAGCCGCTCGTGCGGCAGGTGTACGCGACGCTGCAAAACGCCTACGGCCCGGAGCATCCCCAGACGCTGACCGCCATGAACAATCTCGCCGGACTGCTCAGCGACCTCGACCTCAAGGACGAGGCCAGGGAGCTGTTTCGCGAGTGCTTCGAAATCCGCCGCAAGACGGTGGGCCTCGAACATACGAGCACGCTGCTGGTCGGCGTGAACTACGCGTCGGCGCTGCGCGACGGCGGTGACCCGGCGACCGCGCTGGCGCTGTTCGACGAGATGTCGCAGGCGGCGGCCGCGCTGCCGGCGGACCACTGGCTCAGGCCGTACCTCCACGGCGCCCGCGGCGAGTCGCTGTATCTACTGAAGCGCTACGCCGAGGCCGAGGAACCGCTACTCGAAAGCTACCACGGCTTCCAATCCACGCTGGGCGCGGCTCACGCGTCGACGCAAAGAGCCACAACGCGGTTGTTCGACCTCTACGAGGCCTGGGGGAAGCCGGAGAAGGCGCTCGAATTCGCCCCGCACAGGGAAGAGTGAGCCGCATACGCCGTTTTTATCCGCCACGCCAATTGCTTCCCACGATTCTTTCAGATCGCCCGCCGCCCCCGGATAGGTGTTGGTGAACGGGTGAGCCAAGCGGTTCAACGAAACGAGGAATGAAAAGGGGGTTTGAAATGGCAGCGCTCAAGAACATCGTGCGGCGGACGTTTGTGGCGGGTGTGGCGGTGGCGGCGCTTGCGGCTCTGACGGGCTGCGACCTTCTGTCGGTGGCGGGCATGGTCGGCGGCTATTACAGCGACTACGGCTACTCCGACTACGGCTACGGCGGCTACGGCTACTACGACCCGACCGACATCATCCAGAGCACCGTCGGCTATCAGCAGGAGGTCATGGACAACAGCGCGATGGCGTGGGATCAGTACATCACCGGCGACTACTACGGCGGGGACAACGACGACTGGAGCACGCCGACCTACTGGGCGTCGGGACCGGAGTGGCCGTAGGCCGTAACGCGGTTCGCGGCAGGGAGTCAGAACGCAACGGCAGCGCGGCTCGGGGCCTCCCCGGCCGCGCTTCGCTTATTGGGTGCGCCGGTCGCCGCGTCGTTGCCGCGCCCGTTTGTCGACTACCTTTCCCGCAACCTGAAGCGCGAATCCCGGCGGAATGGGCCCAGCGCGTCGTGCGTGCGAAGTGCCGTGTGCAAGCGTGCATCGTCGGCCCGGAAGCGGCCGCTATTCTCCGGAAGTCGACTCCTGGAGTTGGCGGAGCCTCTCGGCTGCTTCCAGCGTGCGTTCGTCGTCCGGACCGAGACGCGCGGTTCGCCGCTCCAGGCACTCGGCGAGCGCCTCGCATGCCTCGTCGGTGCGGCCGGCGAGTCCGAGCGCGCTACCCCAGGCGAGCAGCGATTCCTCGATATCCGGGTGACCGCTCGGGAATCTCGCTTGGCGCGCCGCCAGCACTTCACGATGCAGAGCGATGGCGTCTTCGAGGTGCCCGGCTCGGGTCAGCGCCGCAGCGAGCCGAAATCGCGCCATCGCGGCGTCCGGATCATCCGCCGGGCAAAACTGCTCGCACAGGGCGACGCTCTCGGCAAGCAGCGGCAGAGCTTCATTGGGCCGGTCGGTGTCCACGAGCAACCGCGCCAGATTCTGGAGTCCATAGCGGAGCTGCGGGTCGTCCGGAGCGAGCAGCCGTCGGCGGATCGCGAGCGCCCGCCGCAGGGAGGTTTCCGCTGCGACCCTCTCGCCCGCGGCGTGTTGCACGAGCCCCAGCGCGCTGATGTCCCGGGCGGTGTCGGCGTGTTCGTCTCCGTGCAGGTCGCGATGCTGTGCGAGGGCCGCCGACAAATGGGCGCGGGCCGGTTCGAGCAGCCCGAGGCCGCGATAGCTGTTTCCGATCACGAATCGAAGTGCGGCGGAAACCTCCGGATCCTGTCCGGACCCGCCGTCCAGGTAAAGGGCCGCCTCGTCCAATACCTCGCGTAGCGTGAGCTCGCCGCCGGGTTGCGGACCGGCCGAGGCCAGCGTGTCCTCAAGAAAGGCGCGAATGCCATTGGCCTTGCGCGCCTCGGCGTCGGCGGCGCGGTACAACCCGGCCATTGCGGCGCTGAAGCCGACGACCAAGGTCAGCAGCAGCGCCGCCATTGCGGTGGCGACTCGGTGCCGTCCGGCCAGCTTGGCCAGCACGTAGGGCGCGCTGTCGCGCCGCGCCTCAATCGGTTCGCCGTTCAGGAACCGTCGCACGTCGGCCTGCAGCGCATCGACCGACTGGTAGCGCCGGTCGGGCGACTTGGCGAGTGCCCTGAGCACGATGGTGTTCAGATCGCGGTCGCGCGTCGGCGGCTTGGGCTGCTGTTGGCGGATCGCGTCGACCACGCGCGCGGCGGGGCCGGCGATCGGATAGGGCGAGGCATCGCACAGCATCGAATACAGGATGAGTCCCAGCGCATGGACATCGGCGCGGGCATCAATCAGATTCGATTCCTCGCTCACCTGCTCCGGCGCGGCATAGGCCAGCGTTCCAAGGAAGGCGTCCGATTGCGTGAGCGCGGACTCGCTTGAGCTGATGCGCCGCGCGACTCCGAAGTCGAGCACGCGCGGCCGACACTCGGCATCGATCAGCACGTTGGCCGGTTTGAGGTCGCGGTGAATCACGCCATTGCGGTGCGCGTACTGCACGCCGTCGCAAATGGCCAGGAAGATGCGCAGGCGGGCGTCGCGCCCGGAGTTGTCGCGGGCCAGGTACTCGTGCAGGGGATGCCCCTCGACATGCTCCATCACCATGTAAGGTCGGGCCGCCTCGTCGACGCCGCTGTCGAAGACGGCCACGAGATTCGGGTGGCTTAGATGGGCCGCGAGATCCACTTCACGCTCAAAGCGAAGCCGGCCCTCGGCTCGAACGAGCGACTCGTCGTGAATGACCTTGATCGCGACCCGCCGTCGGGTCGACCGCTGAAGCGCGGCGAATACGACTCCTTGCCCGCCGCTGGAAATCGGATACAGCACATCGTAGCCGGCAATCTGGGGCAGCGGCGCCGCCGCACGATTGCGCCGCAGCCCGTCGACGATGGCGTCGGGGCGGCGATACCAATCCGATCCGGTGCTCATGCCGAGCCCCTCGCAGGCTGCTCAACCCTCAACGGAGATCTGCTTCTCGATCAGTTCCGTCAAGCGCTTCAGAATCCGTGACTTGGCCTGGTAGACCTGGCTCGCGCTGAGTTCGAGCGATGAAGTCACGTCGGCGACGCTCCGGCCTTCGACCACGTAGGCCTCGAAAGCAGCCCGGTCGGCGGAGTTGAATTCCACCGCGATCGCCTTCATTGCCTGGCGCAAGTGGTGCTGGCGCCACTCGTCCTCCCAGAGTTGCTCCAATTCGCCTTCATCGGGCGTCGCTGACCCCACATCTTCTAGTTGAGAAGCAGGGTGTCGCTTCTGACAGAATTTCCGAAGAATGAGCCGGGAAGACACCGTCTTCAGGAACCCGCGGAATCTCCCGCGTGAGGGGTCGTAGCAGAAATCGGGCATGGCGCGGCTGAGCTCGGCCAGTACCTCCTGAAGCACGTCGTCGCAATCACTCGGCTGGAGCCCCCGACGCCGCGCGAATCCAAGAATGAGCCGGCTGTAGCGCCGGCAGAATTCCTGCCAGGCCACGCCGTCGGTTTCGTCGGTGAGGCGTTTGAGCAGCGTCAGGTGCGTGGTGGGTGCATCGCTCACGACCCGTCCATGATATCTGCGCAGAGCCAAGGCCGCGCGGACATTCAGCGCTGCGGGAGGACATTTCGCCCCCGATTTCTGTCAGAACCGCGCGATTCACGCCAAGAAGTTCTCGATGGGCCACTCAGTCCAACAACGAGGTGCATGATGAAACCGCAAGTTCCAGCCATCCTGCGAATCACCCTGGCGGCACTGACTCTCGCGATTCCCGCTCTGGCTCAGGATTCCGACGGCGACACGCTGCGAGACGCCGACGAAATCAACATCCACCTGACCGACCCGAAGAGCCCCGACACCGACGGCGACGGCTTGCGCGATGACTGGGAGATCTACGGCATTCCCTACACCGACGCGGCCGGCGTGCAGCGGCGCTACCGGATCAACAACCCGGGCTGGAGCGGTCCGGCCGTCTACGCGCGGCGCAAGACGCTGTACGTCGAAACCGATGCCATGTCCGCAATGGACCTATTCGACGTTACGTACTCGCTGGCGGGCTACTTTCGAAACGCGCCGGTAGCGAACCCAGACGGTTCCACCGGGATCGAACTCGTGGTCTGGACGGACGAGAAAGGGCTTCCCCGCGTGCCGTGGACTTTCGATCCGGCCAGCGGCGTCTGGTGGCCGCCGGAGTTCGCCGCGTTCAAGAGCAGCCATTTCGGCTCGCCCGCCGAGCGCGCCAATCCGAGTTGGAGCATCCCCGGGGGAATGCGCGAAGCGAAGCTGAAGGCCTATCACTACATCGTGTTTGCCGAGCGACTCGGCTCGACCAATGTGTCGGGCATGGCGGAACTGTTCGGCAACGACGTCATCGTGACACTCGGCGGCTGGTATTTCGGAGGCTGGCCGCCGACGCCGGCCGAGCTGCTCTGGCGTCAACGAGTGTCCCTCGGCGTGACGATGCACGAACTCGGGCACAATCTCGGCCTCCACCACGGCGGCTACGCAGATGTCACGAACTTCAAGCCCAACTATCACAGCGTGCAGAACTACTCCTGGACCACGCCTCGAAATCCGTTCTTTCCGCCGAACCCCAACGCCGCGCAGGCCGCCTACGGCGCGAGCTGGGTGCTCGACTACTCGCGCAGCGCGATGCCCAACCTCGACGAGAACATGCTCAGCGAGCCGTTCACGTCCATGTGCGGCGGGTGCACGGGATTGCACGCCAGCCACGTCGTGCCGATCGGCCCGGCCAGCGGCATGGGCTGGGGATCGCTGGTGAACGTCGCCACCGCCGGCATCGACTTCAACAGCGATGGCGACTCGCTGGACAGCCCGGTTGCCGCGGACATCAACGCGCCGTATCAGGGCGCTTGCTCACCGCTTCAGTGCGACGGCCCGATCGGGTGCACGCGCATCGACGCCTGTCCACTGCTCGGCAAGGACGACTGGTCCAATGTGGTCCTGATGGGCGGCGGTGGTCAGTATGCCAACGGCGTTCACGGCGCCGTGATTCCGTCCGGGCAGGAGCTCTCCTTCGAGGACTCGCGCATGCTTGCGCTGGTGGGTGGCTGCGAATTCGACGATTCGTTCGACTTTTACAACGGCGAGCCGGTCGATCTGCAGGGGCGCGGCGGATGGAAAGGGTGGGATGACGATCCATCGTTTTCGGCGCCGCTCGCGTCGGTTCATACGCGCAGCGGGGCGGCCGCGGTGGAGATCTCCGGCCCCGCCGATCTCGTGCACGAGCTGTGCGCGCGACATTCGACCTCGTCCTCGCTGGCCATGGCGTTTTCGGTCTGGCAGTACATTCCCGCCGACTTCACGTCCGCCGGCTCGGGACAGTTCGCCGGCTCGTACCTTGTGATCATGAACTCGTACCAGGACGGCGGCGAGCATGTCGAGGGCGACTGGTCCGTCCAGATGCAGTTCGATTCGAACGACGGGATGCTGAAGGTGTTCCACGGCGCCGGGCTCAGCACCGTTCCCGTGCCGTACGACACAGGTCGCTGGGTGAGAATCCAAGCCATCATCGATCTGGATCAGGATTGGACTCGGGTTTACTACGACGATGCGCTGATAACCGAATACCCCTGGACCGGCGGTGTCCTCGGCGGCGGCGGCGGGGCGCTTGATATCGGCGCCGTGGATCTGTACGCCAATGGATCCAGCCCGGTCTATTACGACGACCTGCGATTCGAGCACGCCTGCGGCGGCCTGCTGGGGGATGAAGACCTCGACGGTCTGCCGACCGAGCAGGAGTTTCAGTTGGGCACCAGCTCGTGCAAGGAGGATTCCGACGAGGACGGGCTGCGCGACGGGGATGAACTCATGCTGTACCTGACCAGCCCGGTAGAATTCGACTCCGACGGGGACGGGCTCGGCGATGGCGAGGAAATCAGCACGTTCGCTACCGATCCGCACCTCCAGGACAGCGATTTCAACGGCATTCCGGACGGCGAGGAGGACCTCGACTTCGATGGAATCGCGAACGCGGAGGAGTCGCACGTCTACGGCACCGACCCGCGGTCTCCCGATACCGACGGCGATGCCCTGCTGGACATTACCGAGTTGCAGGTCGCGACCGATCCGATCGATCCCGACACCGACGACGACAGCGTGCCCGATGGAGCAGACAACTGCCCCCTGACGCCGAATGCTGCCCAGGCGGATCATGATCATGACGGTATCGGCGACGCATGCGACGAAGTCGACAATTGTCCCGGCGACCTCGACGGCGACGCGGAAATCACGCTCACGGACCTGTCCATCCTGCTGACCAACTTCGGAACCGAAGGTGGCGCCTATCCGGCGGACGGAGATTCCGACGGAAACGGGGCGGTTGACCTGATCGATCTGTCCCAGTTGCTCTCGGAGTTCGGCACAAGTTGTCTGTAGCGTGGTCGGAAGGGCGGGCCGGGGCCTCCCGTTGCGCCCGGCGAGGCGGAGCCTGGCGAACTCGTCCGACCTCGCGCAGCCGGGTGAGGTGCGGGCCGGCTGACACCGCACGTCCGGCTCTTCCCCAGGAGCCAGGAGGCTCGCGTGGGGCGCCGCCCGGGAAACCGGGCGGCGCCCTCGTGTTTTTCGCCTGTTCTCGCCACGGTCGATCGTTGATCCGGTCTCGGCCGCATTTCTCACCGCACTGCGGGGGGCGTTCATGGAGATCCCGGCGCGCCAAGACCGCCCTCCGGCTTGAAGTCTCTGTGTCTCTGCGCGTGCACGACCACAGCCTCAGCTCGCGTTCCGTTTCTTTCAGTTCGTCCGCCGCCGCCGGATAGGTACTCATGCGGCGGGCCGGCGGGGGGTGCCGGCGGCCGAACGAAAGGAAAGGGGGAACGCCATGAGCATTCGACACGAAAACATCCGACCGACGGGAGAATCTATTGGACGACCGGGCGGCTTGACGAAAGCGAGGCTCGTCATCCACCCGATTCTGGCCCTGCTCGCGGCGGCCGCGGGCTGCGGGGCGCCGATCCCGGCCGAGCTGCTCGAGTTCACCGACCTGGAAAAGACGGCAACGACGGAGTCGCACTCGGACTTCCGCAGCTTCGAGTACACCTGTACGCCGGGGCTGGGCTTTGACGCGGCAACCGACGGCATCTCACACGCCACGATCGCCGCTGATGCCGTCGGCAACTACTGGCTCGACATCAGCGTCTGGCAGGGGAGCGGCGGCGACTCGCGCGTCACCTGGGAAGACATGATCCTCGACTCGACCGGCGACCCGAACAGCCCGGTGGATGCGTGGTCGAGCTACGGCTGGAGCTGGGAGGAGCCGGTCGAGCAAAGTGCGGCATTCCGCGCGCTGAGCGCCGCCGAAGTCCTGCGGATGCGCAGCGTGTTCGCGGCGATTCCGGTCGAGGTCGAGTACGTCGAAGCGATGATCGACTACTACGAGCAGGAGGACGTTCGCTGGGACGCGCGCCGTCTGTCGGCGAATCCCAACTACGGCTATTCCGAGACGATCGCGTACTCCAAGGTGGCGGAAATCGTGGACATGCTTGAAGATTTTCGGTCCGCCAGCCAGCCCTAGCCCGGCGCGCCGCATTCCCGAAGCAGTGCATGAGCAAGACGGAGGCCCGGCCATGTTGCCTTACATGCAGCATTCACTCGTCCTGATCCTCACCGCCGCGGCGATCCTCCCCGCATCGTCCTTGCGGGCGGACGATCCGCCGCCTCAGGTGCTCGGTGTTCCCATGGAGAAGTACGTTTCGCAAGACGCCGTCTTCGTGCTCTACAAGCCCAAGGGATGGGCGGTGAGCGAGGGCGGGCAGCCGGACTTTCGCACGGTCTGCGTCGCCGACCCCGACGGAAGCGCCGAGGCCGCGATGTTCCTCGGCACGAACCCGACGGGTGAGGACGTGGTCGGTCTGACCAAGCTGTTCTGCGGCAGCGTGAAACAGCAATATCCCGATCTTCAGATTGTCGAGGCAAAGGTCTCGCGCGACCGGCACCGAGTGGCTGTCAGCGCACGGTTCACGCACCCCGCCCGAGGCGCGCGGGATTTCCGCTGCTGGGTGTCCGGCCGGGGCAACGAATTCATGTTCGAGAGCATCGAATCGTCGGCGGGCGCGCTCGACCAGCACAAGTCCGTGCTGCTGACGATCCTGGCGAACGTACGCGTGTTCAAGGGCGCGTTTGCAGGTGCCGGTTCGTCTGCTGCGGCAGTGCCCGCGCTGGTGCCGGTCCAGCTCACGGACGGCTCGGCCCGCTTTCAGATGCCACAGGGCTGGGGCTGCCAGGAACTCGGCCCGGGTTGCTTCATTGCGGGCGATCCGGCCGCGCGCCAGCTCTTCACGGTCGCCAGCGTGGACGTGGTTACGCCGCGGCTCGGCGTCGAGGTCCCCGGCGTGCCCGTAGCGACGTACCAGTCGCCCAGCGAGGCGATGCGGACGCTGACCACCTGGCAGAGAGTCGCAACGAACATGCAGTTTGAGTCGGTGATTTCGAGGCAGGACATCGCCAAGCAGATGGCGCAGGTGTATACGGCCGGCCCGGTCACCGTCGAGGAGTTCGTCTTCACCTGCGACACGAACGCCGGCAAGGCCAAAGGCTATACCTTCGGGTTCACCTTCGGCTCGCGGCTGGACACGAACTGGAACTTCCGCCACCTCACGGTGATGGCGCCGGCAGACAAGTTCGGCGAGCTGCTGCCCACGTTCGAAGCCATGCTGGCGTCCTACGAGATCGACGATCAGTTTGCCCGGAATTACGTGCAGCAGGGCCTGGCGCGCCTGCGGCAGCTTCGGCAGCAGACCTCCGCCATGATCGCCCGAAACGCACAGGAGATTCGCGAGATGATGCAGGCCGCGTACGACGAGCGGCAGCGCAGCCAGGATTACATCGGCTATCAGCGGACCCACTACATCCGCGGCGAACAGGACTGGGTGTCGGGTCTGGAGGGTGGTACTGTCTACCACACCGATTCGTGGGGCACGCAGAACACGACCACCGGCGAACACTGGGAAGGCGGGCCGTTTGACTACGTGAACTTCACCGGCCGCAACCCCAAATACAATGAGGACATGACCCCGATCGACAGCCGGGCGCTGTGGGAACGGCACGTCGCGCCGTAGCGCACCGTCGATGTTTCCCAAGCGTCGGGCTCGGGCCGCGCTCGGCTTGTCGAGCCGCGAAGAGTGCCGCGCGTCGCCCTCGGCGCATGTTTGAGCGTGGCACTGCGCGCATCAGTAGCTATCCCACTACTCCACTCGCTGGCAGGGAGGGATCGGGGGAGGGGCGGAACACCGCAGGAAAACCACCCCTCTCCCAACCTCTCCCCGAAAGGGAGAGGGGTTTGGGGATAGGTCCTGATCAAAAGTCATGCAGCTTGCTGTCATCCTTGCCACCAGGCGTGGTGAACCTCTCATGGGAAGACGCGCCGCCAAATCTGGACGCGGATTCCGTCAAGGCGTGGCTTTGGATTGTCGCGCCCGCGGCCGCCGAAGGCGACGACTTTTCGACCTTGGCCACACCTGCCCTGTGCCGCTGCCTGGAGCCACGCGACGACGCACCACGGGGGGTCGCTGGGCCGTGGCCGCTTTTTTTGCCGCCCACCAGCGCTACCAGCTCGCCGACCATGCCCTTGAGCGTTTGCGCCTGGGCGCTGAGCTCCTCCGCCGCAGAGGCCGATTCCTCCGCTCCAGCGGCGTTCTGCTGGGTCACCCTGTCCATCTGCGAGACGGCCGTGTTGATCTGGTCGACGCCTTGGGCCTGCTCGTTGGAGGCCCGGGTGATGCCGTCCAGCAGCTCGGCCACCTGCGCTACGTCGGCGACGATGTTTTTCAGGGCCTTGCCTGCCGTGTCAGCTACATTCGTGCCTTCCTTGGCGCGGGTCACCGAGCCCTCGATCAGGTCGGTGGTCTCCTTGGCCGCTTGAGCGCAGCGCTGGGCGAGGTTGCGGACTTCATCTGCCACGACCGCGAAGCCCTTCCCGTGTTCGCCGGCGCGGGCAGCTTCCACGGCGGCGTTCAGCGCCAGCAGGTTGGTCTGAAAGGCGACTTCCTGAATCACCTTGGTGATCCTGCTGATCTGCCCGGAGGAGTCATTGATCGCTGTCATGGCAGCGTTGAGCTGCGTCATCGTCTGATCGCCGGCTTGAGCTGCGCTGCGCGCCGCGCCGCTCAGGTCGTTTGCCTGTCTGGCGTTCTCGGCGTTGGTCCGCGTGATCGCCGCCATTTGCTCCAGGGCGCTGGAAGTCTCCTCCAGCGACGAGGCCTGCTCGCTGGCGCCCTGGGCGAGTTGTTGCGAGGCACCGGCAACCTGCCCGGCCGCGTCATTGACTTGATCCGCCCCCTCGTTCAGACCGGAAATGATGTGGAGGATCGGGCGCGTCACGCAGGCGCGAAGATAGAGGGTCGCGAGAGCGCAAACGACCAGGGCCACGCCCAACGCGGCATATTGCAGATTCAGCATCAGTGCCATGCGTTCGTCAGAATCTGCCCGCAACATGGCTACGGCCTTGTCCACTCCTCCGAGCAGGTCCGTGTTGTTCGTGAGGACTGTACTGAGCGCCGAAAGGAACATGTCCCCGCCCTGTGCCTCCTCGCCCAGGATCTGGTCCACGCTGGCGCTAAAGGTAGTCCACAACGCCGTAACCCGCTCCAGTTGCGCCCGGATCTCGGGGCTTTCACACGGCGGAAGCGTTGGCTGCTGGTCGTCCACGGTCACCGGTCCGCCTTCCAGCAAGCCCGTCAGTGATTCGGCAAACAGCGCTCGTGCAGCCAGCGCCTCGTCTTTGTGCTCCTGGATGGTCTTGGCTCGGGTCGGCCAGGAAACGGAGATCGCCCCGCGCAGGTCGCCGAGCTGATACCCGGTGGCGCGATCGTCAGGGTAGGTCTCGCGGATGAACGCCGGAACCTTGCTCGCGTCGCCATGGCACGTCAGGCAGGCCTCGGTCACAAACAGCGGCCGCATGTATCGCATCGTGGCGCTGCCGCCGTCGACCACCTTCTCGAACCAGTCGCGGGCCTTCCACGCCTCGGGGTCCTTCTCCATCTGGAGCAGCGCTTGCTCTTCGTACGCGTCCGGCTTGTTTTCCGGATTGCGGTACTTGCGCGCTACCTGACGCATCGTCAACTGCTTGCCGTTCGAGAACTCCCTGGCAATCCGCGTGGCGGCGGCTGCCGGAACGAAGTCCAGAGTCTCACGCGTCAGCTCAAACGCTTGGGCCTCACGGGCCGCGGCGATGGTCCGCGCAAGGTGTCCGCGCGTCGCGGCCAGCAGATCGACCTGCTTGCGAGCTTCGTCCACTTCACGCAACTCGATGACATATCCCAGGGTGGCCTTGGTGAGCTTCTGGGTCAGCATGCGTTGCCGTGCAGCCACGTTGATCACCACTCCGTCAGCCTGCTGGGCCTGCACCACCCACCACGTGACACCGACAATGCCCAGAATCAGCAGCGCGAATACGCCCATCACGGCCATCAGTTTTCCGTTGAGTGACATCGTCATCGCTGAAGCTCCATCGCAGATCCGTGTGCAGGAAAGTCCTTCGTTGGAACCCGGCGCATGGCCGCGGGTCGCGGAATCGTGCTCCCAACCGCAACGCCTGCACCAGGGCGCGTGTCTGCTCTGGCGTAGGCAACATCCATGCTGGCGCTATCGGCGCGCGGGTCTGCCGCATCGACTATCGCGAATGGTCAACCCGTTGGCATCCAGCGTTATCGGACAGAACAGGGGCGGTTTCAGCACCCACGCGCACTTGCTCGTCAAGACCGCGCTTGGGGGCACGGTGTGACTGACGTCGAGGCTGCTGAAGGGTCGGCGGTGGCCGCCGGCTTCGCGCTGCGCCAGCAGACCGCGACCGCCGCGGTGAGCGCGGAATTCCGAAAAAGAGGGGGGTCGTCGCCTGTGGTCTATCGATTGCAAACGCTGACAAAAGCTGGGGGATGGGCGTTACAGGACTCGAACCTGCCCGGAAAACCCCAGCAAAAGCGGCATGATCCGCAGGCAGGCGCAGCAAAAAGCGCAGCGTTCGAACGCGATTCGCTGCCCGGAACCGAGCCAAGCCGCACCGCGTCAGACGGCCCGAGCGGAGCTACTGTGCAGCCGGACGGCGGCGCAGGCGACGCGCCGGACGGCGGCGGCAGTGGTGACGCGCACGCCGCGGGTTTGCTCGCCGTCGGTTCGCTGGCGGACGTGCTCCGCATGCTCGAACGGCTGCCGCTGACCGACGCCGAGAAGGCCGACGCGGTTCGCCGGCTGCTGGCGGACCGAAGCGCGGACGGAGTGCGGTGAGCTTCGGACGCATCGACCTGAAGCGCGCACCGGTCGGGTCGAATTCGCGGTGGAAACGCCGCGCCGCTGCGATGCACGCCGGCGGGCGGGGCTTGGACACCCGGAATCGCATACACGGGTCATGCCGACCAAGAGAACGGCAAGGCCTTAGATCGCCTAGCGCGGTCGCTGCTGTATTGCGCTGTTCCAAGACGTCCTCCCGCCGGGCGCGCAGGAGTGCCCACGCCGACTTGGGCGAGAGACGCAACCGCCGGCGGTGCGTCGTCGTAAGTAGCGCGCCCGAGCCTTGATCGTCGGCTACCTGGCGGCGCCGCAGGAGTTGAGGCGGAAGTTGCGGGGGCTGACCATGCCGGTTTCGCGCATGGGGACGCATTGGGAACGTCGCACAACCGCCCCAGAGTGCGTCAGAGGCGCGAATCGAGCGCGATCGTGCAGACCAATTCAAGGGCCTGCGGCGGCAGCGTCGGCCCACTGAACCGAAGGTTGCGGGTGCGAATCCAGCGAAGTGCGCTGCCGCAACCGTCGTTCAGTTTGGCGGTTGCGGCCACCTGCATGATGGAGACGGAGAACACGGATTCTCCTGGAATCGCGTGGGAGACGCGTCGGACGAGCAACGGTTTCCGCGCCCGCTGCTCCGCGGCGACGACACCGGGCTTCGACGGGCGCCTTGGCACACGCCCGCGGGGCACTCAAGCCGGGCATTTCCGGCAATTGTTCGGGTATTCACGACTTCGACTTACATCGATTCGAGCAGGGGTGCGGGTCCTTTCCGGCCAGGGCGCCCGGGTCGCGTCGCAGGCATCGGCGGGGGGGGATGCGCGCGGGGGTCGAATCCGGCGCACAGTCAACCATTGACGGGAACTGGGGCGTTCGCCGGACGGGTCGCGGCCGGGAGCGTGCATGAGCACGGTTCGGCCGGCGGGGACGCGGGGCGCAGGCGTGATTCAGGCCGGCGGTAGAATGCGGCCCTCGGGACGGCGGGAGTAGCTACCTGCCTACGCTGTCCGGCTCGGTGTGCTTTCTCACGATGCGGTGCACCGACCGGACGGCTGACCCGAGGGAGCATCGTGAGCATGTCGACTTCGCAATCCGCCCTGAACGTGCTGGCCATCATTCGAGATTGGGAACTGGGGCGATGCGTCATTCCGGGCCTGGCTTGTCCGGCCAGGCTGCCCTTGACACCGGCCCCAGACAGCTTGATTCGCGCCCTCTACTTTGCGCGACATGCGGAGCATCCGCTGGGCGTAAGCGCCGCTTTCGCGGAGCTGGTCTGCGCAGCCCTGGTTGAAGTGAAGGTGGAGCTTCCGAGCTTCCACAAGGGTAGCGCAAGCGCGGCGGATTGGATGGGTTTCTTCAACGCGCACCTGGGTAGTCCGGCGCCCACCTGGTTGAAGGACACGCTCGTTGGTAACGCCGCGGACGGTGTGATTCGCACCGTGCGTCAGTGGAAATTCGACGACGGGACCGAGCTGGTTTGGGTTGCTCCGGCATTCTCCGGCGACCGCGGCGGCTGGGCGTTCGCCGCGCATCGCATCGTGAAGAAGAACCGCTTTGCTCCGGACGGATCGCCGATGCAGATAGAAGGCCCGGACGGGGTGCTTGTGAATGGGCGTCCGGGTTTCTACTCATTGACGCCGGCCGGCGTGCAGGCGCTGGACGGCGAGACAACGACGACGCGACCGAAAGCTGATACCCGGAAGTGGACCAAGAAAACCGCGGACGCGGCGATTCGCAAGCTGGCAGAAGAACGCGCCGACGAAATCCGGGCGGCGGCAGAAACCGTGAAGCGCGGCGAGCGCGGTGCGGCGAAGCTGGCGGCGGCGGCGTTCGGGCGCAACGCAGTCATGCGGGAGTTGGGCTGCTCGGCGGCGCTCGTGACCAACTCCCGGGCGTGGCAGGTGGTCGCAAATCGGCTCGGGCTGCGGAGCGGCCGGACGCCGGGCGTGGCGCGTGGCGAGCGCATCGGGATGGAGGTGGCCGTTGACAACGCAAGCGTCGAGCGCGACCGCCAAATCGGGCGGCTGGCCAACGAACAAGAGGCCGAAGAAGCGTCCGATGACGCTCAATCGCGCAAGCGGAGAGCCCGCCGACACACCTGACGCACTGGTCGCGCGCTGGTCGCGCGGGCAACCGCGACCGCGCCAGACAACGATTCCCCAATGAAATCCAGGCTTTCGCGCACTGGTCGCGCGACCGCGCGCCTACCTGTGTAGGGCATGCGCTGGGCGTGCTCGCCCATGACATGCAGGTAGGAATCTCAGATGGGAATGGAATCAATGGTCAGCGCCGAGGCGGTACTCCAAACCGAGCTTCTCGATGTGCAGGCGGTCGCGCGACTGCTGGCGTGCAGTCCGCGGCATGTCCATCGGCTGGCCGCCGCCGGCCGCATGCCGCCGCCCGTCAAACTCGGTTGGCTGACGCGCTGGTCGCGCGCCGGAATCACGCGGTGGATCACCGACGGCTGCCGGCCGGTGCGCGGCGAGAAGGGCGGTGCCGCGTGAGCACCCAACAAAGCGGGCCGCGGCCGGGTGACGCCGGCGCGGCCCAAGGCGAGCTTTTTCACACCCGCGACTCTATCCCGCAGTCCGCCGAATCGCAATCCGAATCGGTGCCGCGCGCCGAGACCGGAGCCGAGCTGCGCGACGCCGCGCTGGCCGCGCTGGAAGTCCCTCGCCCCAGCCGGGTGCGCGCCGCCCAAGCGGCGCTGCTGCGGCTGCTGCTCGCGCGCGGCCGCGCGACGATTGACGAGGTGCGAGCGGCGCTGGCGCTGCCCGACGGCGAACCGGCGCGCTG
>CAYXIO010000026.1:0-7152 GCA_964465125.1 uncultured Planctomycetales bacterium
GTGAACCGCGCCCCCGCCACCGGCCGCGCGCGCCCCAGCCGCGTCGCGCCGCGCCACGAGCTTCTCCACCGGATGCGTAATTCGACAACGCGGATAGCCGGAGCACGCCACAAACTTGCCGCGCTTGCCGCTGCGAATCAGCATCGGCTTGCCGCACTTCTCGCAGCTTAAGCCCGCCTCTTCCGGCGGCTCCGTCTTCTTGCGAACGAACGCGCCTTCCGGGAGCTTCGAAGTCGCCTTGCAGCTCGGATAGCGGTTGCAGCCCAGGAACGCGCTGGTGCGCTTCCACTTTACGACCATCTGCCCCTCGCCGCAGTCGTCGCAAGGCCGACGAAGCTCCTCCTCGCTGACCTGCTTCAGCGGCTGGCCGGTTTCGTCGCACGGCACGGTATTGCGGCACTCGGGGTAGCCGCTGCACCCGAGAAACACGCCGGATCTGGACTGCCGCAGCGTCATCGGCTTACCGCACAGCTCGCACGGCGGCGCGTCATGCGGCGCGACCAGCGGCTGGCCGGCCCGATCGACATTCAGGGTCGCCTTGCACTTGGGATAGGCCCCGCAGGCGAGGAACCGGCCGGCCTTGCTCCAGCGGTAGACCATCGGCCCGCCGCACTGCGGGCAGGTCACGTCGCTGGGCTGGCTGCGGGCGGGCTCCATGCCTTCGGCGGCCTGCGCCAGCAGCTCGCGGAACGGATCGTAGAACTCATGCAGCACGTGCACCCAGTCGAGATGCGCCTCTTCGATCTTGTCGAGCTCATCCTCCATGAACGACGTAAACTTCACGTCCATTAACTTGGGGAAGTGCTCGACCAACTTGTCGGTAACGAGCTCGCCCAGCGCCGTGGGGAAGAACTTCCGGTCCGTCTGCTCGACGTAGCCGCGGTCCTGAATCGTATCGATAATCGAAGCGTACGTGCTCGGACGGCCGATCCCCTCCGCTTCGAGCTGCTTCACCAGCGAGGCTTCCGTGTAGCGCGGCGGCGGCGAGGTGAACTGCTGCTTCGGCTCGAGATCCAGCCAGCCCAGCGGCGCCCCCACGGACAGCGCCGGCAGGATCTGGTCCTCGCTGCTGACCCCGGCAATCCGCAGGAACCCGTCGAACACCAGCTTGCGGCCGTTCCCGCTGAAACGCGCCGGCCCCAGCCCGGTCTCCGCGACCGCGCTCAGCGAGGTCGAGTCCCACTCCGCCGGCGGCATCTGGCACGACACGAAGCGCCGCCAGATCAGGTCGTACAGCTTGTATTGCTCGTCGCTCAGCGCTTTGCGCAGGCTCTCGGGCGTGCGGAACGGATCGGTCGGACGAATCGCCTCGTGCGCCTCCTGAGCGCGCTCCTGGCGCTTGCCGAAGAAGTTCGGCTTCTCCGGCACATAGCGTTCGCCGACCTTTTCCTTGATGTACCTGCGGGCGGCGTCGATCGCCTCACGCGCGAGGTTGGTCGAATCCGTGCGCATGTACGTAATCAGACCCACCGGGCCCTCGCCGTGCAGGTCGATGCCCTCATACAGCCCCTGCGCAATGCGCATGGTGCGCGACGCGGAAAAACGAAGCTGAGTGCTGGCCTGCTGCTGCAAGCTCGCGGTGGTGAACGGCGCCGAGGGGCGCGTGGTCGTTCGGCGGGTGCTGAGGTCGCCGACTGTCAGGCGCGCGGCAAGCTGGCGGTTCAGCTCGCCGACCAGCTCGATCTGCTCGAGCCCCAGATGCTGGTATTCCTCCCAGGCCGCGCGGCGGGTGTCGCGCACTTGGAAGCCGAGCGCTTCCGCGACTTTCTTCGCCGCATCGGCGCTGCTCGCGCTGAAGGGCTCGCCGCCGAACTCCGCCAGCTCAAGCCGCACCCCGCCGTGCTCGCTCAGCCAGCGCTGCACGTCCTTCTGGCTGGGCTCCGTCTTTCGCAGCCGGGCCCACTCACCTGCCAGTCGCGTTGCCGCCTCGGGCTCACCGGTCACGTACGCAATCAGCTTCCAGGATTCCTGCGGGACGAACGCTCGGATTTCGCGCTCGCGATCCACGATCAGCCGGACCGCAACCGACTGCACGCGCCCGGCCGACAGCCCTTTGGCGATTTTGCGCCACAGCAGCGGGCTGAGCTCGTAGCCGACGATGCGGTCGAGGATGCGCCGCGCCTGCTGCGCGTTCACGCGGTCGAGATCGAGCTCGTGCGGATGATCGAACGCTTCGTGAATGGCCGATCGGGTGATCTCATTGAATATGACCCGGCGAACTCTGTCGCTGGGCAGCCGCAACGCTTCCACCAGGTGCCAGGCGATGGCCTCGCCTTCGCGGTCGCGGTCGGTGGCCAGATAGACGGAGCGGGCGCCGTCGGCGAGTTTCCGTAGTTCGCTGACGACCTTGGATCGCCCACGCAGCACCTCGTAGTCAGGGCGGAAGTTGTCCGTCAGATCGATGCCAAAGTCGTGCTCGGGCAGGTCGCGAACGTGCCCCATCGAGGCCTTGACCACAAAATCGTCGCCGAGATAACGATTGATCGTTTTGGCCTTGGCCGGCGATTCGACGATCACCAGCGTCTTGCCATCCGTGCTTCGTTTGGCCATTGCGACGTCCTTAAGTTGTTTTGTCGCATCACTTTACTTTCAACAGCGCGGGCTGCGGCTTACAGGAATCATCGGCTTCCTGCGCCGCGGCGCACAGGGCCTGCCCGTTTCCGGGCCGCGCAGATGCTTAGTGCGCAAGCGTCGTCTGTCAAGTCCGGCAGCGCGCACGGGCGTGGCGTCGCCCCCGAACCCGGGGGCTGTTCGGACGGATTCCGTCCGCGCCGGCATCCTCCGCCATCGGGCTTCCCCATCGCCGCGGGCAACCGTATTCTGCCGGGGCGCGCGGACGTGGCGAAACTGGCAGACGCGCAGGACTTAGGATCCTGTACCGCAAGGTGTGCGGGTTCGAATCCCGCCGTCCGCATCCAGCCGCGCGCGCCCGCGCGGTAATTCCCCAAGACCCGCGGATTTTTCTTGCCCCCGTCGCTGCGCCCGCTGAAAATCCTTCCAACTCAAATCGGGTGTCTAAAGCTCACGCGGCTTGCAGCCCCAACTCCGGAGTGCATCGCATGGCCACTGCTCAGAGCATCCTGGATCGCAAGGGGACCTACGTCGCCACCATCAGCCCCGACGCCTCCGTCCTCGACGCCGCCAAGCGAATGAACGAGAGCCGCATCGGCTCGCTCGTCGTCCTGTCCGGCGATCGGGCCGTCGGCATCTTCACGGAGCGTGACATCCTGACGAGGGTCGTCGCGGCGGAGCGTCCACCAGCGTCCACGCGCGTCGGCGATGTCATGACGACCCCGACCCTGTGCTGTCGGCCGTCCACCTCGATCGACGAATGCAAGTCGCTGATGACGTCGCATCGCGTGCGGCACGTTCCGGTCGTGGATGACGGGCGGCTGGCGGGCATGGTCTCGCAAGGCGACATCATGCACACCGAGGCCGCCGAGAAACAGACGACCCTCGAGTATTTGCACGACTACCTGCACGGGCGGATGTGAGAGCGCGCAGGCGAAACCGACCCGCGCCCGCAAGGAAGTGGTTTCGATTCACACCCTCAGGTTCGCGGCCCGCGACTACTTGTCAGGCTGAATGCCCAGGTCGCTGGACGTGAACAGCGCCTCGAACGGGCAGCCCGCCGCTTCGATCGCTTGACGGGCGCCCTCCTGACGATCCACAACCACCACGACGCGGTCGACGACCGCGCCGGCAGCGCGCAGCGACCGGATCGCCTCGACCGCCTGCCCTCCCGAGGTCGCAATGTCCTCGACCAGCAGCACGCGCTCGCCCGGCACGAGGAGGCCCTCGATCAGCTTGCCGGTGCCGTAGTCGGCCTTTTTCGAATTGCGCACGATCACGAACGGCAGCCCGGTTTCAAGGCTGGTCGCGGCCGCCAGCGCCACGGCGCCGAGCTCAGCGCCGGCAATGCGCGTCACTCCCGCCGACACGTGCCGCGCGAAGCAGCGGGCCAGTTCGCGCAGCAACTGCGGCTGCGTCTCGAAGAGGTACTTGTCGAGGTAATAGCGGCTCTTTCGCCCGGAACGAAGGGTGAATTCGCCTTCGAGCAGCGCGGCGCTGCGGAGCATCTGCGGCAGGTCAGGATGGCTCATCATTCGAATCCTGTTGGAGACCGGCGCGCAGCGTACCGCGCGGGAGCAGGACGATCGAATGCATGCCGGCACGCTATCGGCGGGTCGCCCGGCCCTCTGAAGCGCGCTTCCGCGGAGCGGGCTCGGGCTCATCCGCAACGGCGGCCCCCATCTGCGAGCGCATCAGGTTGGTAAGCCCGTCCAGGCCGTTTCCGCCCGCCTCCATGAGCAGCTCGAACAGCATGCCCAGCGTCGCCAGGAAGTCGCGCAGGGACTTCACGCGGTTGCGGAATTCGCGGACGGCGTCGGGACTGCCGTTCGTGCGCGGGTCGGACTCGCTGACCGTTTCGAGGCAGCGGTCGAGCGTCGTGATGATCGGCTCGACCTCCCGGCGGCGGCGTTCGCGCATGATCGTCTCGAACATGCGCCACACGTCCGCGTCAGCCTGGAAATACTCCTTGCGATCCCCCAGCTTGTGGACGCGCTGAATCAGCCCCCAGTCCACCAGGCCGCGCAGATTCATGCTCGCGTTGCCGCGGGAAATCTGGAGCCGCTCCATGATGTCGTCCGTGCAGAGCGGTTCGTGCGTGACGAACAGCAGGGCGTGGATTTCGGCCATGGTGCGGTTGATGCCCCAATAGCCGCCCATCTCGCCCCAGCGTCGGACGAGCAGATTCCGGGCTTCCTCGAGCGAGGTCGGCACCGTTCATCCTCCGCAAAAACCCGCGCCTCGAATAGTACGATAGCGCCGTATCGTCGGTCGGCAAGCGTGACCCTGCGAATCGGATGCCGCCGGGAACGTGCCCGTCACACCCCGCGCAGCAGCGGCGGACGACCTACGCTGTAGTACTCGAAGTCATTGCGCTTCATCATGGCAGGATCATAGATGTTCCGGCCGTCGAAGATGACGGGCTGTTTCAGCTCGGCCCGCAGGCGGTCGAAGTCCGGACTTCGATACTCCATCCACTCGGTCGCGGTCACCAGCGCGTCCGAACCGCCAAGCGGCTCGTAAGCGTCGGTGCAATACCGAACCCGCTCGCCGAGCACGCGCCGGGCCGCGTCCAGGGCGCGCGGATCGTGCACCGCGACCGCCGCCCCGCGCTTCAGCAGCTCCTCCACGATCACCAGCGCCGGGGCCTCGCGCACGTCGTCGGTGTTCGGCTTGAACGCCAGCCCCCAGATCACGAAGCGCCGGCCGCTCAAATCCTCCCCGAACCGTTCCACGATCCGCCGCACCAGGCCCTGTGGCTGCGCCTGGTTTCGCCGGTGGACGGCGGCGCAGATTCCCGCGTCGATCCCGAACCTCCTGGCGGTGCTGACCAGCGCCTGCACGTCCTTGGGGAAGCAGCTTCCGCCGTAGCCGACGCCCGGATACATGAAGTGGTGTCCGATGCGAGCGTCAGCGCCGATTCCGCGGCGCACCTCGTCCACGTTGACGCCGACCTCCTCGCACAGCGCCGCGATCTCGTTGATGAAGCTGATGCGCGTGGCGAGGTAGGCGTTGGCGGCGTATTTGGCGAGCTCGGACGCCCCGCGGCTGAGGATCAGGATCGGCTTGTTGTTCCGCACGAAAGGCTTGTGCAGCTCGGCGACCAGCTCCCCCGCCGCGCGGTCGTCCGCGCCGATCACGATGCGGTCCGGCCGCAGGAAGTCGTCCACCGCGCTTCCCTCTTTCAGGAACTCCGGGTTACTGACCACGTGAAAGCGCCGGTTCGTGTGCCGCGCGATCTCCACCTCGATCGCGGCGCACGTTCCAACCGGCACGGTGCTCTTGACCACCACCACCGCCCCATCGCGCAGAGAAACGGCCGCGTCGCGCGCCGCCGAAAAAATGTGGCTCAGGTCGGAGGAGCCGTCCGGCAGCGGCGGCGTCCCGACGGTCAGAAAGACCACGCTTGCGTCGGCGACCGCCTCCGCGGTGCTGGTCGTGAACGACAACCGCCCGGCGGCCAGGTTGGCGCGGATCAGCTCCTGGAGCCCCGGCTCGAAGATCGGACACTCGCCGGCGTTGAGTCGGCGGACTTTCTCCGCATCCACGTCCGCGGCCGTCACGTGGTTGCCCGTTTCCGCCAGGCAGGCCCCGGTCACCAATCCGACCCACCCGCTTCCGATGACACCTAAGCGCATTTTCGCATTCCGTTGCCGTTCACGCCGCGGCTGGCGCCCTCGCAGCGCCGCCGGCAGTCGGCACTATAATGCGAACCGGCCGCGGCGCGGACGCGCGCGGGCGAAACCGACGCACCCTCACGGAGAGCCGAGTGCGAACGCTGGTTGCTGGATGCGCCGGATTCATCGGATTTCATCTCTGCGAGCGGCTGCTCGAAGATCGCCACGAAGTGATCGGGGTCGACAACCTCGTCACCGGGCAACGCCGCAACGTCGACGACCTGCGGCGCCATGCGGGCTTTTCGTTCGTTCACCACGACATCTCGCACCCGCTGGCGATCGAGGGCGCGCTGGAGCGGATTTACGACCTGGCCTGTCCGGCCTCGCCGGTGGATTTCGCCACCCGCCCGCTCGAAATCCTCAGCGTCTGCGCCCGCGGGCTGTGGAACCTGCTCGACCTCGCCCGACAGCGCGGTGCCCGACTGCTGCACGCCAGCACCAGCGAGGTCTACGGCGACCCGCAGGAGCATCCGCAGAAGGAAACATACTGGGGGCACGTCAACCCCATCGGGCCGCGCGCCTGCTACGACGAAGGCAAGCGCTTCGGCGAGGCGCTGACCGTCAACTACGCGGCCACCCACCGCGTCGAGTGCCGCATCGCGCGCATCTTCAACACCTACGGCCCGCGCATGCGCGCGGATGACGGCCGCGTGCTGCCGAACTTCATCCACCAGGCGCTGCGCGGTCAACCGCTCACGGTCCACGGCAGCGGCCAGCAGACCCGCAGCTTCTGCTACGTGACCGACCTGGTCGACGGGCTCGTACGCCTGATGGAGAGCGACGTGCGCGATCCGGTCAACCTGGGCAACCCGTCCGAAATCTCGATCGGCGAATTCGCGCACGAAGTCGTGCGGCTGACCGGCAGCCGCAGCGACCTGAGCTTCGTGCCACGTCCGAAAGACGA
>CAYXIO010000026.1:7162-51195 GCA_964465125.1 uncultured Planctomycetales bacterium
GGAATCGCGCTTGTTCAGGCTGACCTGGATCGAGCGCGGGGGCTCTTGGTTCCGATGCGAGATGCAGGCGGGCCGGTGAGGACGCTTCGCCACGGCGAGGCGCGTATCGGACGGCAACCAGCCTGAATGTCCCAGATTCGATTCGCACTTCCCGACGTACGGCTTGCGTGAGCCGGTTTACGAACTGAGCGGCGTGTGTTTTCGATAAAGCTACTGTCCCCCGCGCATTCCCGGGGGGCAGGGGTTAGCGACGTTCGCCGGCCGGCGGACGCGCACATGCGACGGGCCATCGCGGTCGCCCCCGCCCGCTCGGCGGGCGGGGGCACCGCACCTGAGCGAGGGCAGGGCACGTGCCGAATACCCGTTCCACGGCTGATCGAACCCTGAGCGGACCCGGCGCGCTCGAGCCTCCACGCGGCCCGGACGCGCCTGCCCCAACACTCGAGCGGGTCGCACGCAACGGCGCTCCGCTGCCGAATTTCGCCGGCAACGGCCACTCGGACGTCCTGCACACCCTGTCCAGCCGGTTGCAGGCCGTTGCATCGCTCAACGAGGAGCTGAACCGGGAGCTGACGCGCTGCTACTCTCACCTCAACGCGATCTTCGAGATCACCGAAGGCGTCGCGAATCTCCGCTGCCCCGAGGCGATCCGCGAGGCGCTGCTGCTGCGCTATGCGGGCATGCTGGAGGCCGACGCGGCGTACGTCGCCGCTCCCGATAACTCGATTCGATGCGTCGGCCGAATGGACCGTCATGTCGACCTTCCCGGCGAGGAGGTAATCGCGGAGCGGCTGGCGGACGAAATCGCGCAAGTCCGCGTGGCGCGCCGCTCGCGGCACGCTTCGCGCAGCCCGACCGAGCCCACCGCCACCTGGCAGGCCCTGCTCGGCGCTCTGGCCCCGCGCGAGCGGGCGGTCGAGGTCGTGATCGCGGTGCGCGCACCGGGGCGGGTTCCGTTCGATCCCGGCGACCTGCTCGCGTCCGAAACGGTGCTGGTCTACGGCGGACAAATCCTCGGAAACGCGCTGCTCGTGCACGACCTGGAAGAGGCGTCCTTTGCCACGGTACGCGCCCTGACGCGGGTGATGGACGCGCGCGACAGCTACACGTGCGGCCACTCGGAACGCGTCGCCTGGCTGGCCCGGATGACCGGCAAGGTGCTCGGGCTCTCGCGCCAGGACCTTCAGACACTCGAATGGGCCGGCGTGCTCCACGACGTGGGCAAGCTCGGCGTCCCTGAAATCGTCCTCAACAAACCCGGTCCGCTGACGCCGGAGGAATTCGAACGCGTCAAGCAGCATCCGCGGCTCGGGTTCGAGATTCTGCGGCCCGTTCCCAGCCTGCGGCCGGCGCTGGAAGCGGTGCTTCATCACCATGAGAACCATGACGGATCGGGCTACCCGAGCGGGCTCGCGGGCGAGGACGTCCCCCTGCTGGCCCGCATTCTGCACGTCGTCGACGTCTTCGACGCGCTGACCTCGGCCCGTCCCTACCGCGGCCGCATGCTGCTCGAAGACTCGTTCAACGCGCTCCGTGCAGGATCCGGGCGCTCCACCGACCCGCACGTGACCCGCGTGTTCATCCGGGCCTTTTCGGACTACGCGCGCTGCGATCCGAAGGACTTCGCCCGGCGATTCGGGCACGTGGCGCTGCGTGCGCACGTCGCTTCGGAATCAAGCACACTGCAAACGACGGGTGATTCGCACGATGCGTCGGTCGAATAGGTTGATTGTCGCCCCTCGTGGGAGTCTCCCATGCGCCTCCGAGCCGTCTCGATCGTCGAACTGGTCATCGCGCTCGTGATTCTCGGACTGCTCGCGGCGTTGACCGTGCCAGTCTTCAGCCGCGCGGCGGAACCGCCCCTCGACGCGCAGCTCCGCGCCGACCTGGCCACGCTGCGGACCGCGATCGCGCTCTACTATCGCGATCATGGCGTCTACCCGGGCAGCATCGCCGGGCGGGACGAAAACGCGCAGTCGCTTGAACCGGCGCGGCGCGGCCAGCTCGTCGTCCGGCAACTCGCCGAGTACACCGACCTCGGCGGCAACCCGTCTGAGCAGCCCAGCGCCGCGTTCTGCTATGGCCCGTATCTTCGTGCCGGAATACCGGCCTGCGTCGCCAACCCGGAAGCGCGGGCGCAGATCTGGGCGGTCGACGGCGGTGCCGCACCGGGGTTCATTCAGGAAGCCGGCGACTTCGGCTGGACGTACGACCGCCAGACCGGCTTCATCGTCGCGAATTCCGACGCCGCCGACTCGCGCGGCCGGCGCTACGACTGGTACTGAGCCGCCCAGGGAGCGGCCGAGCCGCGGCTCAACTCCGTCGCGGCCGCGATCGGCTGTCTCGGCCCGCCGGGCTGGGAATCCACATCCGCCCAGTCCCTGACTCCACGACCCGCCGCGCTGTATGATCCGCGCACCGTCGGCGGCCCCGGCGGCAGGAGATCGGCTTCATGCGAAGTGGCGACGTGGCGAGGAACGGTTGGCGGGGTGCCTGCGCGGCGGCGCTGCTGTGCATGCTGATCGCGAGTCGCTTCGATGCGGCATCGGCGGTCGCCCAGACTTCCGCGGACAACGAGATCAATGCGATCCTGGCCAAGACCAGCCTGTCCGACGAGGACGCGGCGAAGGTCCGCGGCTTTGTCGAGCAGCGCCTGGCGGCCATGCTGAGTGGCAACGGTGCGACCAAGGCCGCGGCGGAAATCCGCGACGGCTTCGTCGGCGCGTCACCCTCCGGCAAGCAGGCGCTGGCCGGGTTCTGCGTCGAGCTCTTCGCCCCTGCCATCAGGCAGGCCGACCTCGGCCCCGCCGCCGGACTCCTCAGCCTGCTGAACTCCATGAAGGACGAGCGCTCGGCGCGCTTGCTGATCGACCTGCTCAAGGACGAGCGTCCCGCCATGCGCACGGCAGCCGCGATCGGGCTTCGCGGCGTGCGCCGCGCCCTGGCCCAGGCCGCCGACGCGCGGCTGGGCGAGATGATCGAAGCCGTCCGCACGGCCGGCAAGACCGAGACCTCGGCGGCGGCGCTGCGGGCGATGTACCAGGCGATCGCGGCTCCGTCCGGCTCCGAGGGACCGGCCGATCCGCGGCCGGTCGTGGCCGCTTTGCTCGACATTCTCGAAGCGCGCTCGGCGGCCTACGACAAGGGCGATGGCAAGGCCGCAGCCGCCGACTCCGTCGGGCTCAACCTCAGCGGCGCTCTGATCCGCGCCGCCGGCGACGCCGAGCGCGACCGCTTCGTCATCGTGTGCGCTCGGGCGCTGCGCTATGCGGTCGCGACCTACACAACCGATCTGATCGACACCAGCGACAAGACCGGCAGCCCGGTGCAGATTCAGCTTCGCAACGACATGGAGCTGCTGATCGTCGAGGCCGAGAAGCAGCTCACCGCGCTGACCAAGCCGCAGTCCGCGCCGGAGGTCGCCAAGGCGATGCTCGAGCAGACCGGCTCCGACAAGAAATTCGCGATGAAAGAGGCGATGAACAAGTGGGCCGACCTGCTGCGCGTTTCGCACAACGTCGACGTGCGACTGCCTGAGTAGCGCCCGCGCCGCGCGACGCCGGCGATCGAGGGCGCCAGTCGTTCAGGTCATCTTCTCCTGACACGTGCATTGCAGCTTTCCGCAGCCGGGGCAGCCCTCCGTGAACTTGCGGATGGCCTGCTCAAGGTCGATGCCCTCGACGTTCGCAAGCGTCACCAGCCAGGCCAGCACGTCGGCGAACTCCTCCTGCATGTTCTCCCGGTCGCGCGTCGCGATGGCGCTCGCCAGCTCCCCGACCTCCTCGGAAAACCAGAGGAAAGTCTTCGCCGAGCCGCGCTGCCGGTCCTTCTCCGAGTACATCCGGTCGATCAGCTCCTGAAACTCCCGAATGTGCACGGCCCCACCTCCCTTGTCGCGGTTCCGCGGCGATCACGGCTCAGCAGCCGCCCGCGTCGAAAGCTCTTCCCACCTGGAATACAGCGCCGCCACGCGGGCCTCGGCCTCACGGAGCCGCTCGAAGCGCTGATTCAGCTCGACGAAGTCGCTCGCCACCGCCGGATCGTCCGCGGCGGCCCGCGCCTGCGTCAAGGCCGATTCCGCCTCCGCAATTCGCCGCTCGATGCCCTCCAGCTCACGCTTCTCAAGATACGTCAGCCGACGGACCGATTCGCCCGGGGCGGTTGGCGTGCTCTCCTTCGCCGCGGGCTTGGCGGCGCGGCGCTGCTCGGCGCGGTTCGCGACCTCGCGCTGGCGCCGTCGAGCAACGTATTGCTGCCAATCGCTGTAGACGGCCACCGTGCCGTCGCCGGGCATCGCCAGAATCTGGTTGCAGATTCGATCGAGCAGGTAGCGGTCGTGCGTGACGAGCACGGCGGCGCCGGGGAACTGCTCCAGGCTCTCCTCCAGCACGTCCAGCGTCGGAATGTCCAGGTCGTTCGTCGGCTCGTCGAGCATGAGCACGTCGCCGGGCTCGAGCATCATCCGCGCCAGCAGCAGCCGCGACTGCTCACCGCCTGAGAGCTCGCTCACCGGCAGATTGAATTGCTCGGTGCGAAAGAGGAAGCGTTGCGCCCAGCCCACCACATGAATGCGCTGCTCGCGAAAGGTGACGTAGTCGCTGTCCGGTGAAAGCGCCGTTCGCAGCGTCGCGTCGCCGGGCAGCGCGGCGCGCTGCTGATCGAACATGACCACGCGCAGGCCGTCGGCGCGCGCGATCGTTCCACTCGCGGGCTCCATCCGCCCGTGCAGAATCCGCAGCAGGGTCGACTTTCCGGCGCCGTTGGGACCGACCACGCCCAGCCGCGTTCCAGGCGATAGCGTGAGGCTCAGACCCGAAAAGAGCACGCGGCCGTCGATCGCGCCGGCCAGTCCTTTCGCATCGAGCAGCTTGCGCGTCTTGCGGCCGGTCGCGGTGAAATCGATGTCCGCCGCCGCCGACTCGCTGCGATTGCGGGACGTCAGATCGGCCAGCTCCTGCACCAGGCGCCCGGCGTTGTCCTTGCGCGCCTTGTCTTTGGTGCGCTGCGCCTTGCGGCCTTCCTTCATCCAGAGCAGCTCGCGCTGCACGCGGTTCCGCATCTCCGCTTCGAACTGGCGCTGACCCGCCAGGTACGCGGCCCGCTTCTCAAGAAAGAGCGTGTATCCGCCGGCGACGCTGTAGTGCCCCTCCGGGTAGGCGGGGTTCAGCTCAATCGTCCGATTCGTGACGCGGTCGAGAAAGTAGCGATCGTGGCTGATGGTGACAAAGGCGTACGGCGCGGAAAGCAGCGTCGCCTCCAGCCAGTCAATGCCGTCGAAGTCGAGGTGATTCGTCGGCTCGTCGAGCAGCAGCAGCTCCGGGTCTTCCAGCAGCGCGCGGAGAATCGCCAGGCGCTTGCGCCACCCGCCCGACAGCGTCTTCACCCGCCGAGCAGGATCGTCGAAACCCGCCTGCGCCAAGGCGACCGTCGCCTGAGTCTCACGCTCGTGATCCTCGGACACGCGCTCGCGCAAAGCGTCTTTTACCGCTTCGAGCAGGGAAGCGTCCGCCGGCATGGCGTCGTTCTGCGGAACCAGCGCCACGCGCAGGCCGCGCCGCCGGCGAATCTCGCCCTGCGCCGGTGACTCCCGTCCGAGCAGCAGCCGGAAGAAGGTCGATTTTCCGACCCCGTTGGGACCGATCAGGCCGCACCGCTCATCCTGCTCGAAGGCCGCCGAGAGATTGGTGAACAGACGCCGCGCGCCGTAGGCGTGCGAAATCGACAGGCAGGTGAGCAAGGTTGCCATGAGCCGCCGCGCAGGTCCCATCCCGTTCCGCGCTGCGGGGAGCGCCGGCTCCCCGCGGACGCCGCCAGTGTGTTCGAGCGCCGCCGTGCCGGTCAACCTGCGGCGATAGAATCATGGAACGGCGCCGGACCGGACCTGCCGGCCGGGGAGCTTTATGACGCCCGATGACGAAATCTGCCTCTGCTATCACGTCACGCTGCGAAAGCTGGCGAATTTCGCCCGCCGCACGCGCCCGCGCCACCCCACGCAGATGTCGGATTGCCTGGGGGCGGGAACGGGCTGCGGCTGGTGCATTCCGTTCCTGACGCGCATCGCGGCCCGTCCGGACCAGACCAGCGAAACGCTCAGCCGGGTGGAGCCAGGGCAGTACGCGCAGGGCCGCGAGACCTACCGCTCCAGCGATCGGCGGCATTCGTTCGAGGGCGGTTCGTAGCGGCTTCTCCCGGGCGGGTATGCCACCCGGACGACGAATAGGGATCAGGTGTTCGCGCCCGCGCTAGGACTCGTCACCCCCCCGGCTATCGCCGTCCACGAGCGCCGGTCCCATTCCGCCAGCCTGGATCTCGTGCGCTAATTCAGGTGAAGCCCCCAGTCGGCACTCGCCCGAAGGAGTTTCCGGCACAAGCCGAGTGCGATTCGAGACGTTCTGGGCGCGCTTTTTCGTGGTGGAAAAATGGCCTTGCAACAACCGAACCTTTGCCGTACACTGAGGGTGAACCGATTCGCGCAGGCGAATGCCTCCTCCAGGGATACGGGCGTTCGGCAGGCCAGGGAATAGGTCGCCATGGATAGGCGGGCCGGCGTCCAACGACGCTCTACGCGACGCACGTGACGCGCCGCGGGGCTCGGCAATCTTCTGAGTTGGGAGGAGATTCAATGCAAGCGGCACACCCGGGTGAGCGTGGCCTGGATGCACTCAGCGCCCTGACCCGGATCCATCTCGTCTTGCCTTTGTTCGAGGGCGGCGAGCTCGCCGGGCTGGCGGACTATCTCGAAGCCCGCGCTGCATCGCGCTGTGCGCGCCCAGCACGAAGTCGCGCACCGTCTCGGCGTCGGCGTGCTCGTAGTCGGCCAGCCAGTCGCGCAGTCGGTTGATCGCCCGGATGCGCGCCCGCGGGTCGTCGATCATCAGCAGCAAGCCCGCCGCGCAGAACTGGGTCACCCGATGACCCAGGCCGCGGGCCTGCTCGTACAGCAGCTTCATCGCCGGCTCGACCTGGAAGTTGATCTGAGGCTTGCGCTTGCTCATGGTCCGCGCCTCCAGCGGGCTGCACCAATTCCTAGGAATCATATAATGACACAAACGCCGAAGCAAGTCCAGCCTTATTTGCGCGGCCGGCGCGCCCCTTGCCCACGTCGGTGGCTCCTCGGTCGGCGGGAAAGCCCGCTCCTGACCGTCCAAGCCCCCCCCAACGCTCTCATCAGGCGTTACAATCCCTGCGGTCGGCGCTGCACCGCGCCGCCGGGGACCCCTCTGCATGGATGCGCGCCCGCCACTCCAGCCCAGCGACGTGGGGCAATGTCCCGCGCCGTCGAAGCCGCCGACGGCCGGCTCTTCCGCGTTCGATAGCAGCAGCGCCGACATGCCCACGCGCGTCAGTGCGTCGGGATCGCCGGCCCCGCGCGAGGCGCACGCCGCCCAGGTCGCCGGATACGAGCTGCTCGAAGAGATTCACCGCGGCGGACAGGGCGTCGTCTACCGCGCCCGCCAGCTCGGCACCAAGCGCGAAGTGGCGCTCAAGGTGCTGCTCGAAGGCCCGTTCGCCAGCGAGGCCGCGCGTCGCCGGTTCGAGCGCGAAATCGAGCTGGCCGCGTCGCTGCGGCACCCCAGCATCGTCACGATTCTAGACTCGGGAATCAGCGACGGACGCTACTTCTTCGCGATGAGCTTCATCCACGGCAAGCGTCTCGACCAGCATCTGCGCGACGCGCGACCGCCGCTCGACGCCACCCTGCGGCTGTTCGAGCGAATCTGCGAAGCCGTGACGTTCGCGCACCAGCGCGGCGTGATTCACCGCGATCTGAAGCCCTCGAACATCCTGGTCGATTCGGACGGACAGCCGTACGTGTTGGACTTCGGGCTGGCGAAGGCCGCGCGGCACTCGGACGCCTACGGGACGACGCTTCCGGCCGTCTCGGTCGCGGGACAGGTCATCGGAACGGTCGCGTACATGTCGCCCGAGCAGGCCCGCGGATCGGAAGACGTCGACGTCCGCTCCGACGTGTACTCCATCGGCGTGATGCTCTACGAAGCGTTGCTGGAGCGCCCGCCCTACCCCGTCCAGGGCCCGCTCGGCGACGTGTTGCATCGGATCGTCCATGAGGATCCCGCGCGCCCGCGCGCCATCCGCGCGTCCTGCCGCTTCGGCCGGCAGATCGACGACGAGCTCGAGACCATCGCGCTCAAAGCGCTCGAGAAGGAGCCGGAGCGGCGCTACGCGTCGGCGCGCCAGCTTGGCACCGACCTGCAACGCTACCAGCTCGGCGAGCCGATTGAAGCCAAGCGCGCCAGCGGACTGTACGTGCTGCGCAAGACGCTGCGCCGCTATCGCCTGCAGGCTGCTTCCGCGGCCGTTCTGCTGCTCATGCTGCTCGCGTTCCTGGCCAACTTCGCGTGGCAGTATCGCGTCGAGCGCGGCCTGCGCGAGGCGGCCGCCGGCGCCGCGAACACCGCCAAGGCCCGCGAGCTCGAAGCCAGCGAGGCACGCCGGGCCGCGGAGGAGAGCGCGCGCCACGCGCTGGCGGCGGCCGAGCAGCGGCGCCTGGCGCTCGTCCGTCAGAACATTCAGCGCGGCGACCTGGCCCAGCTCCGCGACGAGCTTGACGAAGCCCGCGACGCGTACTGGCAGGCCTACCTCGACGGCGAAGCGACCGCCGGCGCCCGCTGGGCGCTGCGGCAGTATTACTTGCGCAGCGGCGACGTCGGCGCGATGCAGCTCTTCTATCGCAGCTACGGTCCGCTGGCGATCTCGCGAGACGCAGCGCTCGCCGCCGTCTGCGACGCGCCCGCGATGATCACGGTGCGCGAAGTGCGTACGGCGCGCACGGTGATGACGGTCGCCATTCCCGACGAGGCCCGGGCGATCTACGTAGGCTCGCAGGGTGCTCTGGCGGCCGCCGGGCGCGGCTGGGTGCGCTACTGGCGCAGCGGATCGGCCGAGCCGCTGCTGACGGCGTCGTCCAGCGAGTGGCAGGCGCCGTCGGACATTGGCGTCAGCGCGGACGGTCGCTATCTGTTCGTCATCGACCAGGATTCTGCCTTCGTAACGCAGACCGAAGGCAACACCGGCTTTCGCAGTCTGGCCCTGCCCGGAGCGTCCCTGGGCGCCGCCGCCATCGCGTCTCATGCGACGCGCATCGCAGTTCCGACGACGCGCGGCGTCGCGAGGATCGACCTGGCGGCTCCGGCCGGCCGAGCGGTCACGCTGCTGCCTGCGGCACGCGGCGAGCCGCCGGCCCGTGCCGTTGCCTTCGGGGAAAACGACGCCCTGCTTCAACTCACTCCGACCGCGATCCTCGAGCAAACGTCAAGCGATCCGAAGGCGCGGGCACGCGTTGCGGCACCCCTCGCGGCGCCCTGGGACCGGCTCGATGCGGCGGAGAACGGCAACATCCTGCTCTGGGCTGCGGATGGACGGGCCGCGCTCTACCGCGCGGGCGCCGCCGTCGCGCAATGGAGAATCGCGCAATCCGGTCTGCTGGCCGCGCGGCTATCGCCCAGCGGGACGCTCGCACTCACCGTGGACGACGGCGGCGCGCTGACGGAGTGGGAGCCGCTGCGGCAGGCTGCCTTTCAGCGCGCGATCGTGTCGAGCCCGGCGCTCGCCTGGACCGCATCGGCGGACGGCTCGTCGCTCCTGCTCGTGATGCCCGATGGGACGGCGGCGTACTATCGCCCGCAACGCTCGCCGACCCCCGATCTGCTCCATCTGCCGGGGCTGTCGCGCTCCTTCGGCGGCGGCAGCAGCGACGACTACTCGCTCGCGCTGACGCGCGACGGGCTGACGGGCACGCTGCGCTATCGCCGGCAGGTCTGGGCGTGGCGCGCCGACGTTTCCACCGGTCCGCCGGCGCGCTGGTGGCACGAGCGCGCCCCGGTGCTGCGCGACGTGGCGATCAGCGACGACGGGCGCTGGCTGGCGTTTCAGGCGCAGAGCGAAGCCGGGGATTCGCAATTCGTCTTCCTGCTGTCGGCGGCACGCGTATTCAACGTGCCCGGACCGTTGCAACGCCAGATCGCCCGTTTCGCGGACATGAACGAGTTCGTCGGCAGCGCCATTCGCGATATCGCGTTCTTGCCCGAAAGCGACGAGCTTCTGATCCTGCGCTCGAACGGGCAGTTGCTGCGGCTGCAAGCGCGCGCGGGCGACGGCGAAGCACGCAAAGCCCCGAGCTCGCGCGCCTCGCTGGTCTGGGCCGAGCTCGACGCCGCGCCGCGGGCGTATGCGTTTCACGCCGCCGCGGGCCTGGCAGCGTTCGCCTGCGAGGACGGCGTGATCCGCCTGCTTGATCGCCACAGCGGCGCAAGTCGCGGGCAGATCCTCGCCGGCCGCGAGATCGCGGCCGTGTGCTTCAGCCCCGGCGGGGACCTGGTGCTGACGCGGCAGGCGGACGGAAGCGTTCAGGTCTTCGACGTCGCGGCGCGCGAACGCATTACACAATGGACGCTCAGCAGCGGCGCCAACGCGCCGCTGGCCGCATGGCTGGACGACGCGCTCGCGCTCAACGGGCCCGACGCCGTTCAGGAGGTCCAGCAATCCTCCGCCGACGAGGTGATCCAGCGCAGCCGTCAGTTTGCGCTCGAACGCCGCATCGGGGCGGCGTTGACGGTCGGCGACGCGTGGAGCGCCTGGGACGACGCGCGGCGCATCGAGCCGCTCGACCCGGTCCGCGCCGGCGACGCGGGCGCGCTCGTGCTCGAGTCGCTGCTGCGCCGCGCGCGCAGCGAGATCCCTCAGGAATGGCTGGCCGAGGTGCTCGCCAATGGCAGCCTGCCCGCTCTGATGCGCAGCGGGCACGCGGCCTACGACGGCGGCCGCTTCGACCTGGCGCGCGACCTGCTTCGCCGCGCCGCAACCGTGGCCGGCCAGCGCATCGACGCCTACACGCGCTGGCGGCTGGCCGCGTGCTCGTACCTGCTCGATCCGCCCGCGCAGGCCGCGGATCAGCTCGCCGACGTGCTGAAACGCACTGACCTCGAGCCCCAGCACGCGGCCTACGCGATGCTCCAGGAAGTGGCGGCGCTCGTGCTGTCGGGCCGGGCCGACGACGCCCGCGCCGCCCTGGCCGAGGCGCTCGAATCGCGGCCGAACGTCAGCGGCGCCGAGGGGGCCGGGGTGCTGGCAAGCATTGCCATCGGGCACTACCTGATCGGCGAGCAGCCCGAATCACAGCTTGCCGACCTCTTTCGCCGGCTGCTGAGCTCCTTCGGAGAGAAGTGGCTGCCTTACAGCGACGACTTCGAGTTCTTTGCCGGCGAGCTCGCCCGCCGTAGCGGCGATCTCGACGGCGCTCGGGTACGCTATCAGCGCTGTGTGGACACCGCGCAGGACGAGTGGCCCGCCAACTGGGCCCGCTTTCGACTGCGCCAACTGACCCCTTGAGCGGAGACGCCGCCCCATGCGCGTGCTGCTGCTTGGTTCCGGTGGCCGTGAGCACGCGATCGCCGACGCGCTTGGCCGCTCTCCGCACCTGCGACGACTCTACGTGCTGCCCGGAAACGCGGGCACCGAAGCGCTGGGCACTAACATCGCCGGCGATCCTCGCGACGCGGCGCTCGTTCTGGAGGTCGTGCGGCGCGAGCAGATCGACCTGACCATCGTCGGCCCCGAAGAGCCGCTGGCCACCGGCGTGAGCGACGCCTTGCGGGCCGCCGGCAAGCGCGTCTTCGGCCCCAGTCGGGCCGCGGCGCGGCTCGAGTCGGACAAGGCCTTCGCCAAGCAGCTTATGCGGCAGCACGCCGTCCCGACCGCCGAGGCGCGGGCCTTCGATCAATTCGAGCTGGCGCGGCAGTACATCGCGACGCGCGACGAGGCCCTGGTGGTGAAGGCCGCGGGGCTGGCCAGAGGCAAGGGCGTAATCGTCTGCGACGACCCGGCGCAGGCGTTGATCGCCGCGGAGCGGATGCTGGTCGATCGCATCTTCGGCGACGCGGGCTCGCGGATCGTGGTGGAGGAAAGACTGCTCGGGCGGGAAATATCGCTGCTGGCGATCGTGTCGCGGCAGACGATCTACGTGCTGGAGCCGGCCCAGGACTACAAGCGTCTGGGCGACGGCGACGCCGGGCCGAACACGGGCGGTATGGGCTCGATCTGTCCCACTCCGCACATTAACGAGAGTACGCTCCGCGACGTGGAGCGGCAGATCCTGGTTCCGGTGATCGACGCGCTGCACCGCGAGGAAATCGAGTACGAGGGTGTGCTGTACGCCGGGCTGATGCTGACCGCCGGCGGCCCCAAGGTACTCGAATTCAACTGCCGCTTCGGCGATCCGGAGACGCAGGCGCTGCTCCCGCGGCTGCGCTGCGATTTACTTGAGGTGTTCGAGCGGACCGTCTCCCGCCAGCTCGATCAGGTCTCGCTCGATTGGGATCCGCGCGCCTCGCTGTGCGTGGTGATGGCCAGCCGGGGATATCCCGAAGCCGCGGAGACCGGGGTCCCGATCCGCGGTCTGCCCGATTCGAATCCGCAAGACACGTTCGTGTTTCACGCCGGCACGCGCCGCGTCGACGGGCAGGTGGTCACCGCCGGCGGCCGCGTTCTGGGCGTCACAGCCCTGGGTGAGTCGCTCGCGGAAGCGCGGCGGAAGGCGTATGCTGTCGTCGAGCGAATTCAGTTCGACGGCGCGCATTACCGAAGCGATCTCGGGCGCGAAACCGCCGGCTGATTCGAAGGCGCGCCGCCACGTCCTGCCCGCACGTGCGTCGCGATCACCCAAACGGAACGGCACATGCTGACGATCGGCGACGTGTACGTCTTTGTGAGCGACTTCCAGCGCGCCCTGCGATTCTGGGTCGACGGGCTCGGCCTGCGGCTGGTCGAGCAGGAAGCCAGCCCCAGCAGCGCCTTCGCCACGCTCGAGTTTCCCGATGAGGGGCCCGCGATTCACCTGATCGGTGGGGCCGAGCCCTGGGAAACCGGCGAGCGGCCCGAGGTCGGCGCGCGGCCGACCATTCGCTTCGATCTCCTGACCACCGAGTTCGACGCGACCCTGGTTCGCACCCTCGAGAACGGCGGCCAGCAGCTCGATGAGGTCGAGTCGTACAACGAGATGCGCGGCGTGACGATCTCCGACCCCGACGGCAACAGCTTCACCCTGATCGAGATTCCCGAGAACGACCTGGCAGCGCACGACGACGAGCATTGAACGCAGCCGAGGCGGCCAGGCGCAGCGGGCCGGGTCAGTTCGGACTGAGGCGCGAGCGCAGCAGCGTGGCGCGCGCCAGGCTGCGCTGCTCCCCGCTGAGACGTTCGCCGTGCAGCTTCTGCAAATGCGCCTGCTGAATGTGCAGGAACAGCTCGTTCACGGTGGGCAGGTCGACGACGGCCAGCCGGCCGATGTGCAGCCCCATCCGCACGTGCGATAGATACTGCATCGCCTCGTTTGAGCTGATCAGCCGGGCGCTGCGCAGCACTCCCAGAGCGCGGTGAATCTTGTCGTCGACGGCGTGGGCGCGGCTCTTGACGAGCGACGCCCGGGCGCTTTTCTCGAACTCGACAATGCGCGGAAGCACGTTGTCGCGAAAATCGTCGATGATCTCGCCCTCGCTGACGCCGAGCGTGATCTGATTGGAGATCTGGAAAAAGTCGCCCTGCGCCTCGCTCCCCTCGCCGTACAGCCCGCGGATGGCGAGCTTCAGCTCCTTGGCGGCCAGAAAGACCTTTTCGAGCTCGTTCGTCAGCCGCAACGCCGGCAGGTGCAGCATGACGGACACGCGGATACCGGTGCCGACGTTGGTCGGGCAGGCGGTCAGATAGCCGAACTGCTGGTGAAACGCGAACTCGAGCTTCCCGCCGAGCTCGTCGTCGAGACGGCTGATGTGCTCCCAGGCCTCGTCGAGCTGAAGGCCGCTGCGCATCACCTGAATGCGCAGGTGATCCTCCTCGTTGATCATCAGCGAGCAGACTTCCGACGCGTCGAACGCGACGCGCCGCGCACCGCCGCCCTCGGCGTGCTGGCGGCTGATGAGCTGCCGTTCGACCATGAGCTGGCGATCGAGCTCTTCGAGCTTCTCGACGTCCACGACGATCAGCTCCGACAGACTCGCCGAACGCCGGATGGCACCCTGAATCGCCTCGGCGATTTCGAGCCGCATCTCCGGCGTGGCCCGCGACAGGAAATGGAACCCGCGCACGTTGCGCGCCAGGCGGACGCGCGTGGAGATCACGATGTCGTGCATCGGCCCGGAGCCGCGCAGCCATTCGCCCGAGCGCCGCACGAACTGGTCCAGCGGCGAACTCATTGCGATTCGAGCTCCTTCATGCGGTCGCGCAGCGCCGCCGCCCGTTCATAATCCTCGGCCTGAACGGCTTCACCGAGCTGCTTGCGCAGCTTCCGCAGCTCCGAGCGCGGCGAGGACGTCGCCGCTGCGTGAGGCGTCTTGCCGCGATGATGGTGCGCCCCGTCGTGGGCGCGCTCGATGATCGGCATCAGCAATTCACGGAAGGCGTCGTAGTCGTCGGGGCAACCGAGCAGCCCCTGATTGCGGAATTCGAGAAAGCTGATCTGGCACTCGCCGCAGACCGCGTTCGCGGCGGCGACCGACGATTTCTTCTCGATCATCCCGGTCACCACGTCGGTCTGCATCTCCGGCTTGTGAAGCTGCACCAGCCCCTCCGCCATCGCGCAAGGCTCGCACAGATGGCGCTCGGACTTTTCGCCGGTTGGACTGATGTGGAAGGCGTGGAATGTGGCCTGCGCCTTCTTGCAGCGACCGCACAACCCCATCGGAAGTCACCTCAACATTCGAGCAGGACTGCGGCAACTGGATGCTAGGAGTGCGGTGGTGAGGCGTCAAGGCGAGGGTGAATGCGGAGCGTCCCGGTCTGCCGCTCCGAGGAACACTTCGAGGCGAGCGGGCGCATCGATCGCCATCGGCAGCACGAACAGCGCCGTGCCGGACGTCGGATCGATCAGCACGGGCCGAAGCACGCGGCCCTCCAGCGCGACGCTGACGCCGCGCTGCGCGACACCATGCACGCGCAGGCGAACGCCGCGCCGCGGCAACTCCCCCGGCTCGAAGCGCGCCCGCAGCAGTCCGTCACGCGGCATCAGCTCGTAGACGCCTTCCGCCTCGTTGAAGCCGTCGCGATTCACGTCGCCTGCCTGGTCAACGCTGGCACTGCCTACATCAAACACAAGCGTCGCCGGAACCTGGTAGTCCCGCGCCAGCACGCCGACCGCGCTCGACCTCGGTTGCGCCGGCGGGCTGAGCACCAGCATCTGCGCCGCGCTGACGCGCTCGGCCGCGGGCTGATCGCCGATCAGGACGGCGCCCCGCGCGCCGTCGTCCGACAGCAGCTCAAGCCTCCGCCGCACCAGCTCGACGCGATACGGAACCCAAATCAGTCGCTCCTGGTCCTCTCGCCCGACCATGCGCACAAACGTGAAGGCGGCTGGGGCGTTCGTTCGGAGATCGGAATCCGCGGCGCGCAGCCCCGAGCGCGCGTTCAGCGCCAGGGCATAGCCCAGCTTCGGTGCGGTCCAGCTTCGCCCGGCCGCTTCGCTCGACACGGTCACGTAGATGCGTCCGTCCGGGTAGATCACGTAGCGCCACGTGTGCTGCGGAAAGCGGTCGTCCGCGGCGGGTGCGGCGCCTGAGCCGTCGCGATAGCGGCGGACGCCGGACACGACGACGCGCGCCGGACCGGCTTCGTCGAGCGACTGGCGTGCCTCGACGATCGCCCCCCAGCTTGCGAAATGGTGCGGGTCGTCGTAGCCGACCGGCGCATCGGTGCGCTGCTCCCAGCCGTCGTCGAGCGGCACGGGCCAAGGCCCCAGGCCGCTTTCGTCCGAACCGCTGACCTCGCCGCCGGCGCGCCACGCGACGATCTGCCCCAGACGAAAGCCCAATTCGGAGCCGTCGGGAAAGTGGACCGCAATCTCGCGCGGGTTCTGGCTGGCGGTGAGCCCGCTGCCGGGCACCGGCGTTCGTTTTTGGCCGGTTTCGGGGCGCGAAGCTGGATGTTCCCCGCCCGACCCCGCCGCGGCCGGCAAAGCACGCGGACGGTTGCAGCCGAGCGCCAGCCCGCCACTTACGAGCACGGTGGAAATCAGAATTCCGACCGCGCGCGCCCCTGGGGTGCTCATCGCGCCACGTGCACGGACTTCCCAAACACCCCTTCCGCGGCTTCCATCAGCGTCTCGGAGATGCTCGGGTGCGGATGCACCGTCAGCGCCAGGTCCTCAGGCACGGCCCCCATCTCCATCGCCAGGACCGCCTCGCTGATCAGGTCGCCGGCGTGCTCGCCGACGATCCCGACGCCCAGGATGTGTTTGTTGTCCTCGTCGGCGATGATCTTCGTGAGTCCCTCGGGGCGACCCATCGCGATCGCGCGGCCGGACGCGCCCCACGGGAACTTCCCGATCCTGATCTTCAGCCCCTTGGCCCTCGCCTCGGCCTCGGTCACGCCGCACCACGCCACTTCCGGGCTGGTGTAAACGACGGCGGGGATGGCCTTCTTGTCATACGCGACGGCCCGACCGGCGATGGCCTGCGCGGCGACCAATCCCTCGTGCGACGCCTTGTGCGCCAGCATCGGGTCGCCGGCGACGTCGCCGATCGCGTAGATGCGCTTGTCGGTCGTCTGGCGCTGCCCGTTCACTTCGATGAAGCCGCGCTCGTTGACCTTCACCTTGGTGGTTTCAAGACCGATCTTGTCGGTGTTCGGCTGCCGGCCGACCGAAACGAGCACGCGCTCGAAGACCTGCTTGAGCTTCTCCTGGCCCTTCGTGAAGACCACTTCGACGCCGGCGCCGGTCGCCTTGGCGGATTCGAGCTTGACGCCGGTGTGAATGGCGTCGAACTGCTTGGCAAGCCGCGCCGCAAGCGGCCGCAGCAGGTCGTCATCCGCCCCGGTCAGAATGCGATCCAGCACTTCGACGACGGCGACCTTGCTGCCCAGGGCGGCGTAGACCTGTCCGAGCTCCAGCCCGATGTACCCGCCGCCGACGACCAGCAGCGTCTTCGGAATCATCTTCAGGTCGAGCGCGCCCCCGGCATCCACGCAGCAGTCGCGCGGAATGAGCGACTCGGGCAGGCGCTTGGCGCGCGAGCCGGTCGCGACGATCGCGTTCTTGAACTTCAGCCGCGACACGCCGGCCGACGCTTCGATGCGAATCGTCCTGGAATCCTCGAAGGCCGCGCGGCCCTGAACGACGCGCACGTTCCGCTTCTTCGCCAGCGTGTTGATCCCGCCGCAGAGCCGGTCCACGATCCCCTGCTTCCACGAGAAGACCTTGGCGGCGTCGATCGCCGGCGGCTTGAACGTCACACCAAAAGCCGCGGCTTCATCGGCGGCGTGAATCAGGTGCGCCACGTGCAGCAGCGCTTTCGACGGGATGCAGCCTTCGCGCAGGCAGACGCCGCCGAGCATCGGGTTCTCGTCCACCAGCACCGTCTGGACGCCGTGATCCGCGGCATGAAACGCGGCCACGTAGCCCCCGGGTCCCCCGCCCACCACCACTAGTTGGACTTCTTCGACAATCTCGCCCACGACCACGCTGGCATCCTCCCGATGATTCGGCGCTGGGTCCGCGATCCGCGCGGGACCGGCAACGCAGCGCCGCGCGCCCCGTCCGAACACCTGCCGGACTTATACAGGCGTGCGAGCGCTTACGCTACTGCCGATCCTGCGCGCGGCGACCGCGCCGCGATCATGGGCGAATCTCGGAGGCCCGAGTGCGGTCCGCCGGGATCGTGTTGAGGCCGCGTCGCCGGGCGGGTACGCCGCCGGGCAGAAAGGGACGAGCAGGGCGTGGCCTAGTCGAGCCCCTGCGTGAGACCGGCACCCTCGTCGAGCATCCGGCGGACGGCCCGGTCGGTCTCGTCCTGCTCATCGACGAGCAGCCACCAGCAGGGTTTTCGTACGGACTCGATCACGGGGAATCGCCCGCCGTCCCGCACCTCAATGGCGGCCTCGTGGACATCCGGCGCCGGGCTCCGCGAACCGTCCACGTAGCCGTCGAAGCAGTACCGCCCCGACTGGGTGCAGCGCTGGCCGGAATAGAATCGCTGTGACGAAATCGACTCCATGGTCTTGCACTCCTGTTCATCAAAGGCCCGAGCGGCGACGCGCCGCACAGCGCGCAGCCCTGATGAGCATCCGGGGGGTGAACCCGGTGCATTGCGGCGCCCTACTCGATGGCCACCGCCACCGAGAAGTCGACCAGCAGCGCGGAGTGATCAAACGTAAACGTGATCGTATCGCCGCAGCCGAAGTCGCTGCCGTCTCGAAGCACGCTGCTATGGTCGCTGGGTCCGATCGAGCCGACGACCTCAAGGTCGGCGTCGTCGATCACAATCGCTTGCAGACTGTCGCAATCGTCGCTGAAGACCTCGACCTGGCCGGGCGCGAGCGTGTATTGCATCCTCGTGCCGACCTCCGTCAGAAGGTCCTCGGGGATGTTCTGCTCCTCGTCGGTGTACAGCGTGACCGACACGGGAAAGTCGCTGTGGTTGACCAGCCGGACGCTCGTTTGGTTCGCGATAAGCTGCGAGAGCACCCATTCGCAGCCCGCACCGGCGGCCAGTAGAACTCCCAAGGGAATGCACATCGCCGGCCGCATGGATGACTCCCACGCAAATCGTATTTGGGTGGCTTGCCGCCTGTGGCGTTCGGCGCCTCTCGCAGGTTGAGCCGCGGGGGCAGAGCAACGGGCGCCCACGGCGATCGCGGGCGCCCGGTGGCGTCGATCCCTCGACGCGCTCCCCTGCCTACGGCTGTCCCGAACTGCCATCAAGGGTCTTGCTCTCCCTGACGTTGACCACCTTGCGCGACAGCCCGTCGATGGTCACTTCCTGGATCTTGTTCTCGGCGAAGCAGCAGATCTCGTAGATGATCCGCTCACCGCCGGTCTGGTCCGGCTTGCCTCCGGGAGGCTGCTGGGGCGCATTGTCCTGGGCGTCGGCGGCCGGGCCGTGCGGCGTCTCGGCTGCCGGCTCAACCGTGCCGGCCTCGATCCTGGCACTCACGTCGAGCGCCGTACCCTTGACGTGCTTCTCTGCGAGCGCGGTGGCGTCGCGCAGGTTCAACTGGCCGCCCATGACGAGCTGAGCCATCTCGCGGGCGCGAGTCACGTCCGAGGTCGCGCGATGCGGTGGGGTCTTGGGCTCCTTGGGATTCTCGCGCTCGCCCGGGTTTTGGGCCAGCACGGGCAGCACGAGGCAGGCACTCAGCAGGCCGATCAGCGCTGTCGTCACGATGCGATGCGGTCGATTCATCTCAGCACTCCTTTTCGCGCAGACCCATGCCGGCCACGCGCCGTTTGAGGCCTGCGCCGTGGAAGATCGTCGGTGGTGTCAAAGCCACCGACTCGTGGCAGCGAGCGCCTCCGCCGCGCCGCGCGAGCTGCCCGCACCCATTGGGTCCTGAGTCGCCGGGGAGGGTAGAGATGCGAGCGACCGGACGGACCACTGCACTGGGCGGGACAGCCCGCAGGCGAACGGGGACGCTCGGTTCCCGCTGCGCGGGGGCGATCCTGGGCGGACGGCTGGAGGGGTGGGCGGTAGGATGCCGTCCGAGTCTGGAGACGCATGGCATGGTTGCACAGGTGTTCTCCGGCACCAGGGGTCGCCGCGACGCACCGCGGTCAACCGGCTCGTCCGAGGGATTGTTAGGACGCGGCTTGGCCGTGGGCCATTAGGACTTACCCCTACCACGCCGGGCGCCGTAGTACCCGACGCGCAGCGGGGATAGGCGCAGCGCGGGGCTCGCTCACGCCGCGGTGCGCGAGCGCCGTTGCGCGCGTCCGCGCAGCGCGTCAGCTCGCGAGGCCGGAATCGTCGGCGGCGTGCACGATCTCTATCAGGGCAGGAATGCTCTCGACCTGGAGCTTCTGCATGATGCGCGCCCGGTGAACGTCGATCGTCTTCTTGCTGATGCCGAGTCCGGACGCGGCCGCCTTGCTGGAGTTTCCGCGTATTACGTGTTCCATGACCTGGCGCTCGCGTTCGGTCAGGCGGCTTAGGCGCGACAACGCATCGGCGCGCCGGGCGGCGCGCTCGCGCAGCTCGCGGTCGCGGCGCAGTCCCATGTGAACGTGTTCGAGCAGGAGCTGCTTGCTGAACGGCTTCTCGAGAAACTCCAGCGCGCCGTCCTTCATGGCGCGCACCGCGATCGGAACGTCGCCGTGGCCCGTGATGATGATGACGGGAAGCGAGACCCCCTTCTGCCGCAGATGCCGCTGCAATTCGGAGCCGCTCATGCCGGGCATGCGAATATCGAGAACCAGGCATCCCGGGCGATTCGGATCATGGGCATCGAGAAACTGCTGCGCCGAGGCGAAGACCTCGACCCGCAGGCTCACCGATTGCAGCAGCGCCTCGAGCGAGCGTCGCACCGCCTGATCATCATCCACCACGAACACCGTCGGCATGTCGCTCACGGCGGCTCCTCCTGACAGCAGGCAGCGAGAAACGAAACGTGGTCCCTTCCCGCCTGCGGGAATCCAGCCAGATTCGCCCATCATGCACCTCAAGGATGGAGCGGCTGATCGACAGCCCCATTCCCATCCCCTCGCTTTTCGTCGTGAAGAACGGCTCGAAGAGGTGCTCGCGCTCCTCGTTGGCGATGCCCGGGCCGCAGTCGGTGACCGAAGCGCTGACGTCGCCCCGGCCCCGGGCGGTCCGGATCGTCACCACGCGATTGAAGCTCGGCGTCCGCTTCATCGCCTCGAAGGCATTCCGAACCAAGTTGACCAGCACCTGCTGAATCTGGATCGGATCGGCCAGCGCGGGCGGCAGGCTCTTGCCGAGCTTCAGCCGCACGCGCACCTCGGCATGCCGAGCTTCGACCTGAGCGAGCGCCACGACCTCCCGCACGACCCGATTCAGGTCGACGGGAACGCGCTGCGGCTCTCGGCGCCGGACGAAATCGCGCAAGCGGCGAATGACCAGTCCGGCGCGCTCTGCCTGGCGCGCCAGCTCGGCCAGCAGGTGGCGCAGCTCCTTCAGGTGATTGGCGTCACCGTCGGCCAGCTCCAGGCACGCCTCGGCGAAGTTCACGATGGCGCACAGCGGCTGGTTCAGTTCATGCGCCAGCCCCGAGGCCATCTCGCCCATCGTCGCGAGCCTGGCCACGTGTGCGAGCTGCGTCAGCCGCTCGCGCGCGGCACCTTCGGCGCGGGCCCGCTCCAAGGCGATGGCAGCGAGCCCGGCGGCCATCGCAATGATTCCCGCCTCGTTCTCATAGGGCGCATCGGGTCGCGCGCGATAGACGCCGACCGTCCCCATCACGGCGCCGCTGCCGGGCCGAATCGGTTCCAGCCAGACGGACTGAATGCCATGCCTCTGCCAGGCCTCGGCGCCCGTACCTTCCAACGAAGGCGCGGGTTCGGTCAGAAAGGTGTGCTCGGTGCAGATGGGAGGCCGCAACTCCGCCGCCAGGGATCCGAAGATGTCGATCCCCCGTTCCGTCGCCGGTTCGGCTTCGGCATCCGCTGAATTGGTCGCCAGCTTTCGCGGGGCCAAGCGCAGCACGCATTGTGCGCCGGGCAGCAGGCGCTCCACCATTCGGCAGAGCGCGTCCAGCAGGTCCTCGAGCGCCGCTCCGTGAGCGACCAGCGTGAGAATCTGGTGCAGCGCGTCCGACTCCGAGCCCAGGCGGGTGCGCGTTTCCAGCATCGGAGCAGGCCCCCCCGAAGACTTGCTCGCCCGCTGATTATAACGGTCCCGGCGAGCTTTCCAGACCGCGTGCCCGCCGAGCCGCTCACGGACATCTGGTGCGTCGCGCGCAAGCCCGGCTCATGACAGGCGGCCGGCGCATCGGGTTGCACGGGGTTTTCAACCCGCGTCCATCGTCGGTTCCCCAGGCGATCATCTCATCGCGGAAACGGCCGCGGCGCGTCGTTTTGGATATCGGAGTCATCAAACGACGAGCCGCATGGTGCGAACGTCGCGCTCTGCTCGTGGAGCCGCGTTCCCGTGCGAGTCAGAGCAACCGACGCGCGTCAAGCAGGATGCGGATCGGACCGCCAAGAATCGAGGCGGCTTGCGCGTACTCGCCGAAGCGACCTGTTTCGACCGATCGACCGCGGCCGCGCAGGACCGGAAACGCAGCGTCGCGCGGCCCGTCCGAACGCCTGTCCGACTTATGCGGGCGCGCCGGTGCTTACGCCACTACGGAGCGTCCGCGACGCGCGGGTCGCCCGCCCGAATCGTGTTGAGTCGGGGACGCCGGGCCGGTACGCTAGCTCTTGTCCTGCGGGAGGGGTCCAGATCACGGCCCCGCTCTCTCGGGCGAGCCCCACACGGAGATCGCGTTCATGCTGCGTTGGACAGGACTGCTCGGATTGGCAGCCGCGGGGAGTTTCTGCTCACTGGCCGCCGCGCAGACGCTGCACGAGCCGGTCTGGAGGGATTCCGGGCTTCAGTTCCCGGAGGGCTCCGCGATTCCGCGTTTTGAAACCGAAGCCGAGCGTCTGCTGGGCGAGATCAGGCCGCCGGGAGACTCCGGCCGCGCGCTGAGCCCGCCCCCCACCGGCCCGATTCACTGCGTCGCCGAGTACGAGCCGATGCAGGGCATTCTGATCGCGTGGGAGGGGGACGCGACCTGGCTGGCGATCCTGGCCCAGATGGCGGCGCGCATCACCAATCAGGGCGATGCGAATCTGTACGTTGTCCTCGACACGTCAGGCGAGCAGTCTTCCGCCAGCAGCACCCTGTCGAGCTATGGCACGAACTTGAGCCGGGTGCAGTTCGGCGTTCGCACGACCGACACGATCTGGTGTCGCGACTACGGCCCGCGCTATGTCTACGAGGGCAACGTGCGGGCGGTCGTCGATCACACGTATAACCGCAACCGTCCCTCCGACAACGCGCTGAACGCCTGGTGGGCCGGAACGTTCAAGCACCATCCGCTCTACGACGTCGGGCTGATCCATGGCGGCGGCAACTACCACCTCGACGCGCTGGGCAGCTCGTTCTGCACGCGGCTGGTGGTCAACGAGAACCCGACGCTGACCGAGACCCAGATTCACGACCGCTGGGAGTCGCACCAGAACCTGGACACGACCTTCTTCGACCCCTTCCCGACCTCCGTCGACTCCACCCAGCACATCGACATGTGGATGCAGGTCATCGCCGACGACAAGATCGTCATCTCCGACTGGCCGACCGCCAGCGGCTCCACGCAGGACAACATCTGCGACAACGCGGCGGCGACGCTGATCAGCCGCGGCTACACCGTCTACCGTGTGCCCGCCGTCCGCTCCGGCGGCGTGCATTACACCTTCACCAACGTCGTCATGTGCAACGGGATCGTGATGATCCCGTCGTACACCAACTCGACCGCGTCGCAGTACAACGACGACGCGCTCAGCTTGTACCAGTCCGCGCTGCCCGACAAGCAGATCTTCCAGATCCCCTCGCAGAACATCGTCACCGCCGCTGGCGTGCTGCACTGCATCGTCATGCACGTGCCCCAGCCGCTCGGCGGCGTGAACCCGACCGCGTACCTGCGCAACCTCCGCGGCGGCGACGTGCTCACGCCCGGCGCGCAGGTCGTGATCAACTGGAGCAGCGATGACGACGTCGCCGTCAGCAACGTCGACCTGCTGCTTTCGACCAATGGCGGCACGTCGTACGACACCGTGATCGCCTCGCAGACCGCCGACGACGGCGCTTTCACCTGGACCGTTCCCAGCCTCGACACGGCCCAGGCGCGCGTTCGCGTCCTGGCGCGCGACGCGCAAGGACACACCGGCTACGACGAGAGCGACTCCAACTTCACCATCGGCGACCCGGCGGATTGCCCGGGCGATCTGGACGGCAACGGCGTAATCGACCTGACCGACCTGTCGGGATTGCTGACGGCCTTCGGCACGTGCAGCGGCAACGCGGGCTACAACCCCGACGCCGACCTGGACGCCAGCGGCTGCATCGACCTGACCGACCTCTCGGAGCTGCTGACCGTCTTCGGCACGAGTTGCCCGTAGGAACAGGGCGCAAGGCGCTTGGCGCACGACCGCGCCGCGGGTGACTCGCGCAACTGTGGCACAGATTCACCGGTTGGAAGCCGGTGCCACGAGACTGAATCCCAGGCCCCAGGACGACGCGATGGATGCTTGGGCGGGGAAGGTCGCGCGCGGGGCTCGCGTCCCGTGCGAATCAGAACAGCCGCCGCGAGTCGAGCAGGATGCAGATCGGGCCGTCGTTGATCGAGGCGACCTGCATGTACTCGCCGAAGCGGCCGGTCTCTACCGTCAGGCCGCGGCCGCGCAGCATCGTCGCCAGTTGACCGATCAGCGGGCGGGCGATCTCGGCGCTGGCCGAAGAGTCGAATGACGGCCGCCGGCCCTTGCGCGCGTCGGCGTGCGCGGTGAACGCGCTGACCACCAGCACGGCTCCGGCCGCGTCACCCACGGCGAGGTTCATCTTGCCGCCCGAATCGGTAAACACCCTCAGGCCGGCGACTTTCTCGGCGATGTACGACAGGTCCGCGTCAGCATCGTCCGGCGCCGCAGCCGCGTAGACCAGCAGCCCCGACCCGATCCGGCCGACGACGGCGCCGTCGACTTCGACGGACGCGGACAGCACTCGTTGAACGACGGCGCGCACCGAGTTACAGCGATTTCTCGCCGGCCTCGCTCTCCAGGCGGATGGTCTTGCGCGTCAGGTCGTGGAAGGCGGTGATGTAGCGGATGGTGCGCGAGCGCGAGCGCATCACGATGGAATGCGTGCGGGCATAGCGGCCGTCGACGCGGACGCCCTTCAGCATCGCGTTGTCGGTGATGCCGGTGGCCACGAAAACGATGCCGTCGCCCTTGGCCAGCTCCTCGGAGTTGTAGACGCGACGCAGGTCTTCAGCGCCGTAGCCCATCTCGGTCAGCCGCTTCTTCTCCTCGTCGTCGCGCGGCCAGATGCGGCAGATGATCTCGCCGCCAAGACACTTGATGGCGGCGGCGGCCAGGACCGCCTCGGGCGAGCCGCCCACACCCATGTACACATCGACGCCGCTGTCGGGCATGGATGGAGCGATCGCGCCGGCGACGTCGCCGTCCCCGATCAGGCGAATGGACGCGCCGCGCTGGCGGACCTCCTGAATCAGCCTCTCGTGCCGCGGGCGGTCGAGGATGCAGACGACCAGGTCGCGCACGCGCTTGCCCTGCTTGAGGGCGATCAGCTCGAGGTTCTGCTCGACCGGCACGTCGAAGCGGATCGTTCCGGTGCCCTCCTTGATCTTGGGCCCCACCGCGACCTTGTCCATGTACACGCTGGGGATTTCCTGCAAGGCGCGATCCTCCGGCGAACGCGCCTTGGCCGCGGCGATGACGGACAGCGCGCCGGGCAGGCCCTTCGAAGTCAGCGTCGTGCCGTCGATCGGGTCGATCGCGATGCTGGTGTTCGGCGTTCCGTCCTTCCACGTTCCGAGTTTTTCGCCGACGAAGATGCCGGGCGCCTCGTCCTTGATGCCCTCGCCGATCGTGCACATGCCGCACATGTCGACGATGTTCAGCATGCCGCGGATGGCATCGGTCGCGGCGGCGTCGGCGGAGATCTTGTCGCCCTTGCCGATCCACTTGAACACGTTCAGGGCCGCGGCTTCGGAGGCCCGCACGAGATCAAGCCCGATCTGCTTTTCGTCCTCGGACTCGGGGATGTGAAAGTCGCTGGTTTCGAATGCCATGTCCGGCTCCTGAGCTGCGCCCGGTGATGCGCGCGTGAAGAAGGCATTAGAGTACGCCGCCCGCGCATGCGCGACAAGCCGCCCGGATTCGTCCGCGTTACACTCTCGCGCATGGTGCCTGATGGAACCACGCCCGCGCTCCCGTGCATCGAGTGGATGACGGTCTGCCCGCGTGTCCCGGCGGAATCGCCGTCCTCCGCCGAGCTGGCCGCCCGGCTGGCGGGCTGCCCGTCCATTGCAGGCATGCTGGCCGCGGCAGGCCACGCGGGCGAACCGGTACTCCTATGCGTCAACGACAGCGACCGCGCCACGCCGACGCGCGAGGTGCTGCGCGCCCTCGCCGCCTTGCCGGCCCGCGGCCACGGCAGCGACAGGCCGCGCTTCCGCGCGCTGGTCGCGACCGGCACGCATCGCTTCACCGCGGAGGCGCGGGCCACCTTCGAGCGGCAGACCTTTCGAGATTGCGGCCTGCCGATTGAGCACGTCGACTGGCACGACTCGCGCGACGTCGACGCACACATTGCGATGGGCGGCTTTCGTTTCGACCGGCGCTTGAGCGCGCACCGTTTTCTGCTGCCGATCGGCAGCGTCGAGCCGCATTACTTCGCCGGCGCGACTGGCGCGCACAAGACCGTGACGATCGGCTGCCTGTCGCAGATCGACATCGAGCTCAATCACCGCGGCGCGCTGCACCCTGCCTCAGACGTGTTCAGCCTCGCAGGAAACCCGGTCTACGACGGCATCGTCGACGCGCTCGGCGCGCTGCGACGCGCCGCCAGGCGAATCGCGTGCGTGGATCTGGTCGTGGCGGACGGCCGCTGGCTCGAAGCTGCGACCGGCGACCCGCTCGAAGCGCTGCGCGCGCTGCTGCCGGCCGTGCGCTCCGTTTTCGCACACCACCTCGAACAACCCGTCGATCTGCTGCACCTGCGCGTGCCGCCCCCGCTCGGCCGAAGCCTCTATCAGGCCGACAAGGCGCTCAAGAACAACTACCGCGCGGTACGCGACGGCACGTGGATCGTGCTGGAGGCGGAATGCGAGCTGGGCGTCGGCCCGGATGCTTTTCTCGCCCTGCTGCGCGACGCCCCGGATCATGAATCCGCGCTCCGCGTGGTCGAGCGCCGCGGCTATCGCCTGGGCGATCACAAAGCCGTCAAGCTGCGGCACCTGACCGACCCGCGCCGGCGCGGCGTGCACGTCGTGCTGGCGTCGCGAAACGTCGATGACGCCGACGCGCGGCTTTGCGGTTTCGAGCGCGCCGACAGTGCCGAGCAGGCGCTGCGAACCGTTCTGGCGCGCGGCGCGCCGGCTGCGTGCAGCGGGCTGCGCGTGGAAGACGCCGGCAACGTGTGTCTGACCGTTTCCCCCTGAGGTCTTGTGCGTTCTCCGACGCCGAAAACGATCGTGGCCGCCCTCGCTCCCAGGGAGCGGTCGGGCGAGGGTCGGCCATTCGCTGGGGAATCGCCGCTCTCCCAGCCACTCCCCGATGGGGACCGCTGCCTTGCGATCGGTGCTAATACGTGATTCGCTTCCGCCGAAAGCTCGCGGTCAGGCGCAGCCCGGCCAAAGCGTCTGCGATTCGCCGGCCGGCCTGGCCGTCCCCGTACGGACTCGCGCCGCCGCGCGTCGCCCCGGCTCGCAACGCGCGCCCGATTGCGTCGCGCACGTCGTCCACCGTCTCCGCGGCGTGCACGACGCTTCGCCCTCCCGGCTGTCGACCGGCCTGACGATCACCGACGTCGACCGTCGGCGTGCCGGCGAACGGCGCCTCGATCAGGCCGCAGGACGAGTTTCCAACGAGCACGTCGGTCGACAACAGCAGTTCCAGGAACGCGTCGCGCGGCAGCGAGCGGTGCACGGTCACCCGGGCGCCCCGGCGCCGCGCCAAGCGCATGTGGCGATCAATGGCCTGAATCACGCCGCTGTGGCCGCGATCGCTGTTCGGGTAGATGACGTGCGCCGCAAGCTCCGACTCGAGCACGCCGCGCAGCACTGCGTCGGTCGCTCCCGCCTCGGTCGCCGCCGGCCGGCCATAGGCATGCTGCACGACCAGCGCCTGCCCCGTCGGTGCGGTGCGCGGCTCGGCTGTCTCGATCAGCTCCCGCAGCCGATCGAGCCCCGGCGCGCCGCAGACTACGATCCGCTCGGCCGGCTCGCCCATGCGCCGGATGCGCTCCGCGGCCTCGCGCGACGCCGGAAGGTGCAGATGCGCCAGCTTGGTGATCGCGTGGCGGATCGACTCATCCACGTCGCCCTCCGCCACGTCGCCGCCGTGGATGTGCGCCACGACCCGGCCCGTGCTGACGGCTGCCAGCGCTGCCGCCAGGGCCTCGATGCGGTCGCCGAGCACGAGCACGACGTCGCTGCGCGCCGATTCCAGGTACTCGGCGATGCCCGCCACGCCGCGCGCCAACCCGGCGGCCTGGTCGAGCTTCGTGTCGTCGCCGCGCTGCATCGGCACGCGCGCGTCGATCTTCCAGCCGTCGCGCTGGATCTCATCGACCGTGCGCCCGAACGCGCGCAGCAGATGCATGCCGGTGACAACGAGCTGCATGTGCAGGCGAGGATGCCCGCGAATCGCGTGCATCGTGGACGTCAGCAGGCCGTACTCCGCCCGTGAGCCGGTCACGACGGCGACGCGAACCTTCGGCAGGCGAACCGCTCGGCTCACCGGACCATTTCCCACGTCAGCGGCTCATCGGCGGCAACGGCGCTGCGCAGCGTCTTGCCGAGCAGTCGCCCCAGTTCATCCGGCCCGATGCCGTACCCCGGACGCTTGATCGCGACGCGCTCCAGCGTGATCTCGTCTCCGGCTCGAAGGTCCTCCGCGGCGACGATGCTTTTGCGCGACACGCGCCGCACGTCGCGCTCAATGGCCTGAAAGCCGAGTCCTCCGCTTCCCAGCGCCTGCTCCGCCGCGCGAATCGCGGCGACGTACGCGCGCAGCCCGGCCGGCTCGACCGAAACGCGCTGGTCGGGACCGTCCGCGCTCGCATCCAGCGTAAAATGCTTCTCGATCACGCACGCGCCCAGCGCGGCGGCCCACGCCCCGGTCTGCGGCGACTGCGTGTGATCGCTGTAGCCCGTCGGCAGACCGAATCGCTCGGCAAGCGTTCGAATCGCGCGCAGGTTCGCAGCCTCCGGCGGCGTCGGATAGCTGCTCACGCAGTGCAGCAGCACCAGCCGCGCCCCCGCCCCCCACGCGCGCAGCGACGCAATCGCCGCGTCGAGCTCCTCGACCGTGGCAGCCCCGCTCGAAAGCAGGATCGCGCGGCCGCTGTCGGCCATACGCTTCAGCAATGGCAAGTTGTTCAAATCGGTTGAGGCGACCTTGATCGCGTTCACGTCCAGCGCGAGCAGGCGCTTCAGATCGGGCGGCGTGAAGGGGGTCGCCAGGAAATCGATCCCACGCTCGCGGCAGTGTTTCGCCAGACGCTCGAAATCGCCGTCCGAAAGCTCGAGCCGGCGCAGCAGCTCACGCTGCGATTGCGCCTCGGTCCCCTGCTGATACGCAGCCAACGGTGCCCGTCGCGTCGTCAGCTCGGCCGCGGTGAAGATCTGGAACTTAACCGCGTCGGCGCCGGCCTCCGCGGCGCAGTCGATCATTCGCAGCGCGACGTTCACGTCTCCGTTGTGGTTGACGCCGGCCTCCGCGATCACGTACGCCGCGTGCCCCGCGCCGACCCGGCGCGTGCCGATCTCAACCCCAAGCGGCGAGGGGACAGGCTTCGCATCGCCGGGCGCCCGCGCAGCCAGCGCCGCGTCCGCCAGAAGCAGGTCCAAGGGCTCGTCCACGTCGACCGAGTCGTCACAGCGCCCCACCAGCCCGCGGCGATCGCTGCCGAAGAACGCGTGCGCATCGTCCGGGCGGCGCGCTGCGTCGAACAGGGCCACGCGCGTCACGGCAACCACGGCCCCGTCGTGATAGAAGAGCGGTTCGAGATCCTGCCGGCGGTAGATGCTGTTGGCGCGGTATTGAACGAGCCGATCCCCGTCGAGGCGGTGCAGCCAATCGGGATGATGCCTGCCGACCGGAGCGACGGTTCGGACCGACGACGCGCCGCTGGCCCAGAGGTGGCCCACCGCGCGGTCGATTGCGCCGGCGGCACGAAGCGGGATGTTGCCATACAGCAGCACGATCGCGTCGACCGCGCGGGCGTGCTGGCGCTCCCAATGCTCGACCGCGTGCCGGGCCGCCGCGTCGACGGTGGCCGTGTCGTCCGCCAACTCCGCGGGCCGGCGGATCACCTCGATGCCGCGCGCCGCGGCCAGACGCGCGGCCGGCTCGGAATCCGTGCTGAGCACGACGGCGCCCAGCGCGCCCGCGGCCAGCGCGTGATCGAACGTGTACTCAATCAGCGCCCGGCCGCGCAGCGCACGCACGCACTTATTCGGCAACCCCTTGCTGCCCGCGCGGGCCAGGATGATCCCGAGCGTGAACCTCTCGGACGGTTCGTGGCTCATGTTTGGACACCGGTGTCCAGAATTGGCTTCGACAGTAGAGCAGCGCCAATCGCGCTCGAACTGCCGACGAAGTCTACCCGTGATTATCGGCAGGCCCCAGTCCCGCGGTTGATCGCGGGCATGCCCCCCGTCAGCCCTACGCCGGTCGCTCCCGCCCGCGGATCGTCTCCCCTTCGGCCTCCCCAAGCCGGGACAGCACGACCACGGGCAGCAGCCGGCCCAGCAGCATCAGGAGCATCAGCCAGACCATGCCGAAGCCATACAGGTTGATCGGGAGGTTCAGCCCGCTGGCGAGATTCGGGCTGGTTACGGCTGCCGTCACACCCGCGGTCAACCCCGCGCCACCCACCGCCGCCGACGCGTCCAGGAGGGCCTCGGCAAAGGTCGGGGCCGATGCAAACCCGCTCGCGGTCAACGACTCGATCAATAGCAGGCCCAACGCCCCGAGCAGCGCCAGCCCTACCACACCGACGGTCAGGACCAGGCCGGCGCGACACCAGCGCGCCAATTCGCCGGCAGCGCGCGCGTGGCGCCCCGCGAGCAGGGAGAATCCGGCCCACAAGGCCAGAATCCAACTGACCCCGCCACCGGCCGCCAGCCCGATCGGTCCGATCAGCACGACCACCGCGAGAACCACCAACGTTCCGTCGCTCGTCTGCCGATCGCCCAGTGCGATGCGCGCGATGCCGGCGCCGGAGGCATCCACCGCGGCGACCCCCTTCGAGCGCAGCGTGTCCGCCCAGGCGGACAGCGTCCCCGCGGCCGCGCCGCTGCTCGGAGCGTCGCTGCGAGGGCCCGCGTCCCCGCGCGGCAACTCGAGCAATGCGATCAGCATCGCGGCGAGCAGCAGCATGCCGGAGTAACTCAGCACGGCTCCAAGTGCGGCGCGCGCACGCAAGCAGGCCCGCGCCAGCCTGGGAATCAGCAGCGTGTAGCTCGCCCAGCCCAGGGCCGCCAGCCAGGAGCCGAGCGGAATCATCCACGGCGCCGCGCACTTCGCGCTGCCCGGAACGAAGCCAAGCGATCCGCCCAGGCAGACGCCGGCGAGCGCCTGCTCGCGCCACGCCTGCGGACGCGCGGCAACGGACGCGGCGGCGAGAATCAGCAGCAGGCTGGCAAAGACGCTCAGCGGCAGCATCACGCCCGGGCAGCGCCAGGTGGTCATCGACGCGCCCGCGCGGCGCAGCGCCTGCCACGTCGCCAGCAGATACAGGATCGCCCCGAGCGTGCCGATCGCGGCCAGGGTCCAGCGCCCGCGTTCGGTGTAGTCTGAGTCGAAATCGCGCAGCAGCAGCCCGACGCCGCAAGCGCTGCTGAGCGCATCGAAAGTCGACTGCCAGAGGCGCAGCGAACGGAAGTAGGCCGCTTCGCGCTCACCGGACACGACGCTCTCGGACTGGAACAGCACGACCGCGCCGCAGGCGGCCAGCACCAGCAGCGCGATCGCGAACCAGCGGTCGGAACGCCCCAGCCACCTCAAGACGGTCTCCCCGCGCCGTGCTCGTTCGCCCCGCCGAGCAGCCCGCGCCAGCGGCGGAGAAGCTCAAGCGCGGCGTCGTGTCCCAAAGGAGTGTCGCCCAGCTCGCGCAGCTCACGCACCATCTGCTCCTCGGGCTCCTCGAAGAGCCGGAGCTGTCGCTGTCGGCGGCGCTGCGCCGCGGCCAGCACCGGCCGCTGCGATTCGCGGCTGAAGGTCTTCTCCAGCTCCGAGAGGACGGCGTTGGCACGCTCCAGAACGGCGCGCGGCAGGCCCGCCAGCTTGCCCACGTGCAGCCCGTAGGAACGGTCCGCAGCCCCCGGCACGATGCGATGCAGAAAGACCACCTGCTCTTCGTACTCGCGCACCGCGACGTTCAGATTGGACACCCCTTCCACCAGCTCGGCCAGTTCGGTCAGCTCGTGATAGTGGGTCGCGAAAAGCGTGCGACTGCCGAGCTTCGCGAGCTGCTCGGTGATCGCCCAGGCGAGCGAAAGGCCGTCGAAGGTGCTGGTTCCGCGGCCGATCTCGTCGAGGATGACGAGGCTCTGCGGCGTCGCGTTGTGCAGAATGTTCGCGGTCTCGAGCATCTCGACCATGAAGGTCGACTGCCCGCGCGTCAGTTCGTCGCTTGCGCCGACGCGCGTGAAGATGCGGTCCACCGGCCCCAGCCGCATGCGCCGCGCCGGCACCCAGCAGCCGCAGTGAGCCAGCAGCGTCAACAGCGCGACCTGGCGGATGTAGGTGCTCTTGCCGGCCATGTTCGGGCCGGTAATCAGGCAGAGCGACGCGTCTCGCGTAACGCTCGAAGCGCTGCAAGCCGGCGCGGCCGGCCCGCCCGAACCGAGACCGATCAGGGCCGTGTCGTTGGCGACGAACTCCGCGCCGAGCATCTGTTCGAGTACCGGGTGGCGGCCCTCCGAGATTTCCAGCGCCGCTCCATCCGCGAATTCCGGCCGGCAATAGCCCCGCTGGAGCGACAGCTCGGCCCAGCCCGCCAGCACGTCCAGCGTCGCCAGCGCGCCGGCGGCCTGCTGAAGCCGCGGAATGAAGCCCACCGTCTGCTCGCGGAGCTGCGCAAACAGATCGGCTTCCAGCTCGTTGGCGCGCGACTCCGCCGACAACGCCTCGCTCTCGTAGCGCTTCAGCTCGTCGGTGATGTAGCGCTCCGCGTTCTTGACGGTCTGCTTGCGGACGTAGTGCGGCGGCACGCGCTCGCGGTGCGTGTTGCTGATCTCGATGTAGTAGCCGAAGACCTTGTTGAAGCCGACCTTGAGCGACGGAATGCCGCTGCGCTGCACCTCGGCGGCCTGGAATTCGGTCAGCCAGCGCTGCCCGTCGCGGCCGATGCCGCGAAGCCGATCGAGCTCGGCGTGCACGCCGTCGTTGAAGATGCCGCCTTCGCGCAGGGTGATCGCGGCGTCCGGCCGCAACGAATCGCACAGCCGCGCGGCGAGCTCGTCGAGACCTTCGAGCCGCTCGGCGAGCGCGTCCGCCTCGGAATGGGCGAGGGCCCGCGCCGCGGCGCGGATGGACTGGAGTTGCAGCAGGGATTCGCCCAGGCTGCGGAGCTCGCGCGGGTTCGTGCGCTGAACTCCGACGCGCCCGGCGATGCGCTCGACGTCGGCGATTTCGTGCAGCGCGGCGCGCAGCAGCTTGCGGTCGCCCTCGGCTTCGCGCAGCCTGGCGATCAGCGCCTGGCGACCCCCGATCAGGCCCGCGTCGCGCAGGGGGTAGCAGATCCAGGATCGAAGCAGGCGCGCCCCCATGGCGCTGCGGGTTGCATCCACCGCGTTGAGCAGCGACCCGGCCCGCGATTGCCCGCGCAGCGTCCGCTCAATCTCCAGCGACCGCAGCGTCGTCTGGTCGAGAATCAGGAATTCGCCGAGGTTTCGCCGGCGCGGCGGGCGCAGGTGCCGAATGTCGCCTCTCTGTGTTTCGCGGACGTAGGCCAGCAGCGCGCCGGCGGCCTGGAGCGACTCGTCGAAGCGCTCGAAGCCGAAGCCGTGCAGCCCGCGCACTTCGAACTGCTCGGTCAGAAGCTGCTCGGCCCGGGTGGGGTTGAAGTCGCTGGGCGCGCGATAGGTCACGACCGCGCCGGATTGCTCCTTCAGCGGGCCCTCCAGCGGGTGGCGCCCCACGCCGCTCCATTCGGCCAGCAGGATTTCCGCCGGCGCGATCCGCCCGAGCTCGTCGAGTAACTGGGCCTGGCCGCTGGACTGGACCGTGAGTTCGCCGGTCGAGAGTTCGAGCGTCGCCAGCCCGAAGCGGGCGTCGTGTTCGCAGACCGAAGCCAGCAGGTTGCTGCGACTGTGGTCCAGCAGCTTGTCGTCGGTCAGCGTGCCGGGCGTGACGATCCGCACAACGGCGCGCTGCACGACGCCCCTGGCCTGGCGCGGGTCCTCGATCTGCTCGCTGATGGCGACCTTGCAGCCGGCGGCGACCAGCTTGCCGAGGTAGGACTCCAGGGCGTGATACGGAATGCCCGCCAGCGGCGTGCGCCCGCCGTCGCGGCTGGTCAGCGCGATCCCCAGCAGCTTCGCGGCGAGCTTTGCGTCGTCGTAGAAAAGCTCGTAAAAATCGCCCATGCGGAACAGCAGGATCGCCTCGCCGACCTGCTGCTTCTGTTCGCGATACTGCCGCATGGCGGGCGTGAGCGACTCTGCGGGCGGAGACGAACCTGCCCCAGCCGCCGTTCCGCCTGCGGTCCGCGATGGAGCTGGGCTCGTGCTCACGGCACCGACTGTAGCCGACGCGCGCCGGGCGAACAACGCCGACCTGCGGCGGTCAGCAGGCCTGGCTCGCACTCTGAAGGAGCGATTGTGAAACTATTCGTCACCGGTGGAGCCGGTTATGTCGGCAGTCATTGCGTTCGCGCGCTGGTCGATGCCGGCCACACGGTCACGGTCTACGACAGCCTGATCTACGGGCACCGCGGCGCGGTCCACCCCAAGGCATCCTTCGTTCACGGCGACCTGGACGACGCCGGCAAGCTGCGCGAAGTGCTCAAGGCGACCCGCTTCGACGGCGTGCTGCACTTCGCGGCGTTTCTGAACGTCGGAGAATCGGTCCAGGAGCCGCTCAAGTACTTCCGCAACAACATCGCGAACACGATCAATTTGCTGGATGCAATGCGCGTCACGGACGTCCGGCGGCTGGTGTTCAGCAGCACGTGCGCGGTGTATGGCACGCCTGAGCGACTGCCGATCCGCGAGGACTTCCCGAAAGGTCCGATCAGTCCGTACGGTGAAAGCAAGCTGGCGGTGGAGTGGATGCTGCGCGACTGCGCGGCGGCGTGGGGGCTGGGCTCGATCGCGCTGCGCTATTTCAACGCCGCCGGAGCCGCGCGCGACGGCTCGCTGGGAGAAGACCACGATCCGGAGGTGCACCTGATTCCGCTGGTGCTTCAGGTTGCGCTGGGGCAGCGGCCGTTGATTCGAGTCTTCGGAGACGATTATCCGACACCCGACGGGACCTGCATTCGCGACTACGTGCACGTAGAGGACCTGGGAAGTGCGCATCGTGCGGCGATCGAGGCGGTCCAGCCCGGCCGTTCAGAGGCATTTAACGTGGGCACCGGCGTCGGCACGAGCGTGCGCGAGATTCTCGACGCGGCCCGGCGCGTCACCGGGCACGAAGTACCTGCCGAGACGGTGGCACGGCGGCCAGGCGATCCGCCCGCACTCTATGCGGACTCGTCGCCGCTGCGCGAGCGCCTGGGTTGGATTCCCGCATACAACGATGCGGAGTCGATTATCGCGACGGCGTGGAATTGGCACCGCGTGCACCCGCACGGATTCGCCGACCGCAAGGCCTGAATACCATTGCCGGGCACTTGTCGATAGCTATACTAGAAGTGCGTACTGCGGCACTTGCCCGGCGCGAGGGGTTCGGTACTAGGTATTATTTCATTCCCCCTCCTACTGACCTCGCCGCCCAGCACGCCACAGGACAGGCCGGTGCCTGTCAAACGCCGGCGTCGACCGCGCCGAAATGCCCGAGGGCGTTTGCGCCAAGCCATGCCTGCGGGCCTTGGTTTGGTGTTCGCGTCGCTGTCGAGCGGTCGTAACCTGCCGGAGGAGCCCCACTCCTCCAACCGTGTGGAAGGGCGGTGAACTCGTGCTTTCCTCGTTACTTAGCCTGGGTCGCAAATCCGCGGCGGCGAAATCCGCCGCGCCGAAAGCGCCGCCCCCGGCGCCGGAGCCTCCTCCACTCCTGCCGGAGGAGCGAAACGGCAACCTGACCGTGCTGGAGCGAGACCTGAACGCCGCCATGGCCTGCCCGGCCGGGCGCAATCAGGTCTTCATCCGCTCGGTCGTCACCAAGCATGGCACCACGCCGCCGCGCATCGCGCTGAAATGCTCGCTGCGGCGGGACATCGGCCAGCCGGTGGATGTTTTCCTGGAACACGTACGCAGCGTGTGCTGCGCCGATCCCAAGGAGTGCGAAGCCTACCGGAAGTTCAAGGACCGCTTCGTGCAGACGTAGTCATCGCCGGCGGACCGGGCCCGAGAGCGGTCTGCCGGCGGCACACAGCCTGCCGCCTTCATCCGCCCTTGGAAGTCGGCATGGGGAGCCTGGCGGCTACCGCGCGTCCCGGGGGGACGCGCGGTAGGTTCTTTTCCATGATTCCACTGCGACGTGAGAGGCTGGCGAAGCGGCGCTACACCATGTCCGGCCGCATGCCCTGGATGGCGGCGTCCAGGGCCTTGCCCTGCTCGGGCGTGAGAATCCCGCGGACGTCGCCGATCAGCTTGTTCAGCGCTTCGGTGTCCTGCTCTTCCGTCCGCTTGGCGCCTTCGTTGATCGCCGCGCGGAACTGGTCGCGCAGCTCGATCAGCTTGGCGAGCTGCTCAGGCTTGGGTTCGAGGCCCTTCGCGATGTTGAAGACGTCGACCGGTCGAACGCAGCCGCTGGGATTGCGCATCAAGCGAGCGTGGGCGGCCTCGAACGCCGTCTTCTGCTTGGCGTCCAGCATGGCGGCGATGTTCTGGAACAGCTCCTGCTCGTTGTCACCGCCGCCGCCGCGGCCGATGGTGCGAAGCTCTTCGCTGATGCGCTGCACGCCTTCGCGGTCGCCGGCCTTCTGAGCTTCTTCGAGCTTTTTGTAGAGCTCTTTGACCTTCTCGAGGTCAATCTGCTCGGCCTGCGCAACGTTCTCCGTCGCGAACGTCTCGATCAGGCCTTCCGCCTGGGACTTCTGCTGCTCGTTCAGATGGACCTGCCGCAGCAGGTAGCGAACGCGCTTCTCCTTCGCGAGGTTCTGCTTGCTGTGGACCGCCGCGACCGGCAGCGCCTCCGGCGCGGTCTGCGCCAGCGCCAATCCCGCGAACACGCATCCGAACAGAGGCAGAATCCACGACTTCCGCATGAGGCATCTCCTGAGTGGCCCGTTTCGACGTCCATCGGCACGAGCCCGAGTGACACCGGGCCGGCTTTCCCGCAAACGTAGTGCGGATCGTACAAAGCCCCCCGCAGCGCCGCAACGGCGCGGCCCGGGCGCGACGGTGCGCCCGCCGCGCGCCTGACTCCGCTGCGGGCGAACGGTTGCCCGGCGGCCATCGAAAGCGCACCCGTTCCCACCGACCCCGTCGATGACGCAGCCCTGCATCGCACGCGGCTCCTTGCGTTTGCTGGCGTATGTCCGATAGTACCCGGAGGCGGCCCGCGAGATGCCGCGATCCGACGCGTCCGGCACGGCTGGCCGACGCAATCACGTGAGAGCGCGACCATGTGGCGTCGATGGCTACAGCGTCCGGAAGTGGCACTCACGGCGACCTTTGCGGTGCTGGTTCTGCTCGGGACGGCGGCGCTGCTGATGCCCCAGGCGCGCGCGACCGACCACGGCGACTGGATTGACGCGCTCTTCACCGCCACCAGCGCGGTCTGCGTCACGGGGTTGACGACGCTCGACACGTCGTCCGACTTCACGCGCACCGGCCAGGTCTGCATCCTCGTGCTGATCCAGCTCGGCGGGCTGGGCATCATGACGTTCGCGTCGCTGACCTCCCTGCTGCTTGGCAGCGGGATGTCGCTGCGCTCGCACGCGGCGCTGACCGACTCGTTCTTTCAGGGCGAGCTGCGCGGCACGCTCGCCGGCGCGCTGAAGCGCATCCTCGCGATCACGCTGAGCATTGAGGCCGCCGGGATGCTCGCCCTGCTGTTGTTGCTGCCGCGAACCGAGGCCGGCGGCGGGTGGTTTGAAGCCATGTTCCTGGCCGTGTCGGCGTTCTGCAACGCCGGCTTCTCGGTCTATTCGGACAACGCCGTCAGCATCGGCCGCTCCGCCGGCGTGCTGCTCACGCTGATGGTGCTGATCGTCGCGGGCGGATTGGGATACCGCGTGCTGATCGAGGTCGGGTCGCGGGCGCGCCGTCGGATCAAGCGACTGCGCACCGCGCCGGTCAACTGGACGCTGAACAGCGCGGTCGTGCTCCGCACCAGCGCCGCGCTGATCGTCTTCGGGATGGTCGCGCTGGCGTTCACGGGCGTTTCTTCCGAGCAGCAGAGCATTCCCGCGCGGATACTGCATGCACTCTTCCAGTCGGTTTCGGCCCGAACGGCGGGTTTCAACTCGGTGGACATCGGCGCCCTGCCGGTCACGTCGCTGATGATTCTCGTCTTTCTCATGTTCGTCGGCGGGTCGCCGGGATCGTGCGCGGGCGGCATCAAGACCACGTCGTTCGCCGTCTGGATGGCCGGCGTGTGGGCCCAGATGACCGGCCGGACCAGTGCGACGCTGCTGTACCGCCGCCTGCCCGAGGACGTGCTTCGCCGGGCGGCGCAGGTTCTGGCGCTGGCCGTGCTGTGGAACGGCGCCGGCGTGTTCATCCTCTCGCTCAGCGAGCCCATTGGTCCCGGGCTGCGGCTGGAGCAGCTCATCTTCGAGCAGGTCTCGGCTTTCGGCACGGTGGGCCTGTCCAGCGGGATCACTCCCCGGCTCAGCGCCGCCGGAAAGCTCTGGATCATCGCGACGATGTTTGTCGGGCGGGTCGGACCGTTGACGCTGACGCTGGCGGTGCTGGCCAGCGCCGGACGCGCCCGCTTCGAGTATCCCTACGAACGGGTGATGATCGGTTGAGGAGCGCGACGTGAAGCAGGTCTGTGTCATTGGACTCAGCGCGTTCGGCAGCCACCTGGCCCGGGCGCTGGTGAAGTACGGCTGCGAGGTGCTGGTCATCGATCAGGACGAGGAGCGGATCGCCGAGCTGCGCGACGACGTGCATCGCGCCGTGATCGGCGACGCGCGCGAGTATGAGGTGCTCGAAAGCGTGCTGACCGGCTCGGTGCACACGGTGGTGCTCTCGCTCGGCGCGACGAACATCGAGCCGAGCATTCTCTGCACGCTGAACGTCAAGCGGCTGGGCATCGAGACGATCCTCTCGACCGCGCGCAACGAAGACCACGCGCAAATCCTGCGCGCCGTCGGCGCCACCGAGATTATTTTTCCGGAGGAAGAGACCGCGCTACGCGTGGGCCGGCGGGTCGCAAACCCCGATCTTCGCGACATGTTCTCGCTGGAGGGCGACTATCGCATCATGGAAATCGTGGCGCCGGCCCGAATCGCCGGCAAAACTCTTGCCAGCACGGAGTTACGAAAAGAATTCGATCTGCTCGTGCTGGCCATCCGACCGGCCGGAGCGAAGAAGTTCAACTTTCTTCCGACCGCGACAACGAAGCTCCAAGCCGACGACGTCCTGATGGTGCTGGGCCGTGAGCTCGACCTGGTTCGCTTCGCCGACTTCGTTTGACCGCGGTTCGATCGGGCGGAAGGGATGCTCTGTCGGCTCCAAGCGGCGGCGAGTGGATCAGGAGAGATAATGTCGCGGCCGAGATCGCTCCCGAGCAGGTTTTCTTTGACCCGACCCCAAAGCTGATCTAGTCTTACTTATAGAGCAGGTCGATGCCGGTCCTGATCGATGGTAACAACCTGCTCTTTGCAGCTCGCGACGCGGACCCCGAGCGCCCCGTCGGCCGGAGTCGGCTCGGGCAAATCCTGGCGAGCTGGTCGCTGTGCACCCGCGAGCCGGTGCACATCGTCTTCGACGGCCCGGCGCCGGCGAGCGCCTTGGCCGAGCAGATTGTCGGCGACACGATCCGAGTCAGCTTCAGCGGCGCCGGCGTTCCCGCGGACGATGTGGTGATCCGCGAGATCAATGCGAGCACGGCGCCCCGCCGATTGATCGTAGTGTCGTCGGACCGCGTCGTGGCGCTCTCTGCCCGGCGACGACGCTGCATCGCAATGCGCTCGGATGACTTCTGGCAGCAGGTTCTGGCCGATCTGAGCCGACCCCGTCCGCGCCCCCTGCCGCCCCAGAGGCTGCACGGGCTGTCGCGCGAAGAAAGCGATCGCTGGGCGAAGGAGTTCGGCCTCGGCGATGAGAAGCCGGCCTAGGGCAAGCCCCCACGGCCTGATCGCCGCGAGCAGAAGTAGCGAGCCTGTCCGAAGGAGTGCAGGTCATGTTTGACACCCCTCCTCTCACCTCCCTCAACCAGATCGCCTCGTCGAGCATTGCGGTCGCGCACGACCGCCGACACGAGCCGCGCTCCGGCGTGCTGGGCGATCTCTACCTGATCGACAACCAGTCCGACCTGCTGATTCGCTGCCGCTGCCTGGACGCCAGCGAGAACGGCATGCGCATTCACGCGCCGATGGGCTACGGCCTGCGGCCCGGGCGCAGCTACCAGCTCTGTTCCCATCGACCGGGCCAGACGCAGACGCCGGGCCTCGGCCTGGTCGTCAGCCGGAAGGCCACGGCCGTGTGGACGCAGGTTTGCGCGGGCGTGGACGAAATCGAGGTCGGGTTGAGCCTGGCGCCGAACCGGCGCATCAGCTTTGACCGCGAGGATCTTTCGATCAGCGAGGTTTGAGCGACCGTTTCAGGATCTTGCCGGTCGGACCGCGCGGCAGGTCCGGCTCGATGTGCACTTCGCGCGGCACCTTGTATCCCGCCAGCTTCGAGCGGCAGAATTCGCGCAGCTCCACCGGCGTTGCCTCGGCGCCCTCCTTGAGAATGGCAAACGCCACCGGCAACTCCCCCCGCAGCGCGTCGCGGACCCCGATCACCGCGGCCTCGCTTACCGCCGGATGTTCCAGCAGCACGCTTTCGATCTCGCGCGGAAACACGTTCTCCCCGCCGATGATGAGCATCTCCTTGGCGCGGCCGGTGATGAACACGAAGCCCTCCGGATCCACGTGCCCGACGTCGCCGGTGCGGAGGACCTTGTCGTGGAGCACGGCGGCGGTTGCGTCGGGCTTGTTGAGGTAGCCCTGCATGACGCAATGCCCGCGGATCAGCAGCTCGCCGTCCTGCCCGGCCGCCAGCCGCTCGCCGCGGGTGCCTTGGGCCCATACTTCCACGCCCGGCAGCGCCACGCCCACCGAACCGCGGCGCTGCTTCCACGGCAGGTTGAACGCCACCACGGGCGAGGTCTCGGTCTGGCCGTAGCCTTCCATGATCTCCACACCGAAGCGCTGCTGAAACGCGCCGGCGACGCTGCTCATCAGCGGTTCTCCGCCACTGATCGCCAGGTGCAACGAGGCGAGCGCGCCTTCCGGAGCCTGCTTGACCCTGGCCAGCGCGGCGTACATGCTCGCGACCGCCATGAAGATCGTGACCTGCTTCTCGGCGATCGTGTTCAGGATGGCCAGCGGGCTGAAGCGCGGCTGATACCACACGGTCGCACCCAGCAGCAGCGGCACCACCGTCATCGCGGTGAAGCCGAAGCTGTGGAATTGCGGAATGACGCTGAAAAAGACTTGATCGGGGTCCATCCGCGCGTGCTCGATGCACGAGCGCGCGTTGCTGACGATATTGTCATAGCTCAGCACGACGCCCTTCGGATCGCCGGACGTTCCGGAGGTGTAGATGACGACGGCCACGTCGCCTTGCGCGGCCGGCGGAGCCGGCATCCTCCCCGGCACCATCGTCTGCGCGTTGAGCACAAGCACGTTTCGGCCCGCGGCCCGCAAGCCCTCGGCAAAATGCTCAATCGTGACCACCAGGTCGAGACCCGCGTCGGCGATCACGCGGCCCAGCTCCTCGGCGCTCAGCAGGAAGTTGAGCGGAACCGGAACCTTGCCCGCGCGCCAGCACGCGAACAGCCCGACGGCACACGCCGCGCTCGTCGGCGCCAGCACACCGACGCGCGCGCGTTTCGTCGCCGCGGCGATCTGCCCGGCCAGCCCGGCGGAAACCGCGGCGAACGCCGCGTAGGAGAGTTGCAGACTCTGGTCGGCCACGGCGAGGTGGTTCGCACGCGCCGGCAGGAGCTGCTCCAGGGGGCTGAGCATCGGGTGCACGCGAACCTCCCGGTCTCGGGGCCGGCAAGAAACCCCCGCGCGCCTCACCGCGCGGAACGGCGAATGCGGGCGGCGACCGCGCAGGCTGCTGATGAAGGCATCACTTGGCGGGCATCTTCAACTGCATGCCGGCGTAGATCGCGTTCGGGGACTTCAGCTTGTCGCGATTCAGCTCATAGATATCCGGCCAGCGGTCGGGGTCGCCCAGCACCTCGCGCGCGATCGACGTAAGCGTGTCCCCCTCGGCAACCACGTAAACCGCCCGATCCGCGCGGATCGGCTGGCTCGCCGATTCCGGCCGCGCGCCGGTGCGAGAACCGGCGTTCGCGACGGGCTTGCTCGCTTCCGTCGATTCCTTCAGCGGCGGAATGATCAGCTCACGGCCGACGATCAGGCGATGCTCGTCAACGCCAGGATTGGCGTCTTTGATGAGCGTCCACTTGCGCTCGTCCTTGTACACCTCGCGCGCGACCTTCATCAACGTATCGCCGTCCTGGATGCGATAGCGCCGCGCCGTGGATTCGCCGGCCGCTGGCGGCAAAGATCCGCCCGCAGGCTGTGCACGCTCGGGCAGCGGGGGTTGCTCGGCCCCGGTCTCGGCTGGACGGACGCCGCTGCCAGTCGGATTGACGCTCGGCGGCGAGGAACCCGACCCGTCGCGAAGCGTCAACTCCACGTCGCCGGAGGTAGCATCGCCGGACGGCGTGGCGCCGTCGCGGACAGCGGGCGCCGGCTCGGCTGCGCCAAGCCCGGGACCCAGGCCGTCCGCGTCGTCGACCGCGGGCTGCGATTCGACCGGGCGGCGCTCGGGCGGCGGAATGTGCAGCACGTCCGCCGGAGGCTGCCACGGCTCGGAGGGCTTCGCGTCGCCGTCCATCCGGTCGAGGCTGTCGAGCTCGTCGCGCGCCGGCGCGGGCTGCCGCTCAACCTGCGTGTCGGCGGCGGGCTGAGCGCGATCCTCGCCGGTCGGCGAAGGGACGCTTTCCGAGGGCTTCATCGCCGTCGCATTCATGCTGAGGTCCGGCTTCTGGTCCGACGGATTGCGGACCCACCACCAGACGGCGAACACGATCACAACCAGACCGATGACCAACCAGACTTTGACTTCGGTGCTCATGGCGAGCTCCGCTGAAGGGCATGCGTGGAGCCGGGGCACCGCGGCGCCCCAACCCCACGCACTATACCTGACTGCAAGCCATCGCGGAAGATGCCGTCGCGAGACGACAACCGCGACGATCCTACGCCGTCGCCGCCCGCGCCGGCGACCGCTCCACCTTGGCCTTCATCGTGACCAGCAGCAGCGGCGTCGCGATCGCCAGCGTCGAATACGAGCCGGAGATCGTGCCCACCAGCATGCAGAAGTTGAACCCGCGGATGCTGCTGCCGCCGAAGACGTACATGAACGCGACGACGATCAGGACGGTTGTGGCGGTCAGCAAGGTCCGCGACAGCGTCTGGTTGAGGGCGCGGTTGATGATGTCGGGCGTAAGCACGCCGAGACGGCCCTTGAGCTCGCGGATCCGGTCGAAGATGACGATCGTGTCGTTGATCGAGTAGCCGATGATCGTCAGCAGGGCCGCGATGATGGTCATGTCGATTTTGAAGTCGTCGATCAGCAGCGCCCCGCCGATCGGGTGGTTGGCCCCGCCGATCCAGCCGGAGAGCCCGACCATGGACAGGCCGACCAGCGCGTCGTGCACCAGCGCGACCACGCCGGCCATGCCGTAGATCGGACGCCCGAATCGCAGCCAGACGTAGGCGATGATCATGACCCAGGCGAGCAGCATGGCCAGGCTGGCGCGCTTGGCGGACTGGTCGGCGATCTGCGGCTTGAACTGGGTCACCTTGCGCAGGGCCTGCTCGGTGTTCAGCATGCCGGTCGCCAGGGACAGCTCGGGCTGGGCGAATTCCGACGCCCACGTGTCCGGGCTGTCGCTGTAGATGAAGTGCGGGTCAGCGACGACGATCACGACGCTGCCATAGAGCGGCTGACCCTCGGGCGACTGGCCCGCCGGCGTCAAGCCGATCACCTTGGTCTTGCGATACGGCAGGTCCTGGTAGTCCGGCTGGAGGCGCATGTTGTCGAGGCGCGTTTGCAGGGCGTCGATCGCCTGGGGCGGGTTGAGCTGGTCGAACCACATGGCCGCGCCGCCCAGGAAGTCGGTCAGGTCAGCCGACGTGCCCGGGGGCGCGTTGGGC
>CAYXIO010000027.1:0-50915 GCA_964465125.1 uncultured Planctomycetales bacterium
TGTGGCGGAATTGGCAGACGCGCAAGGTTCAGGTCCTTGTGATCGCAAGATCGTGGAGGTTCGACTCCTCTCAGCCGCACTCAACCCGACTGAGCCATTCGGGCGGACGGTCGCAATCGGCCGGTCCGCCCGATCCCTTTCCCCGCAGCTTGACGGGCAAACGCGACGCCGCAGCACCGCGCGGCGGCACGAATGACGAATAGCCAAGAGCGAAAGGAAGAACGTGCGGCATCCGGACAAGCCAGCCGCCGGCCCGCCCCTATCCCTTAATCACTTAGTCCCTCAATCCCTCGTGCGGCATTCCGCAACCTCAAACGCGCCGATTGAGCTGCTTGAACGCCGCCTCGACCGTGTTGCGCAGCAGCATGATCACCGTGACCGGTCCGACCCCTCCCGGCACCGGTGAGATCGCCCCCGCGACATCGACGACGCGCTCGAAGTCCACGTCGCCCACCGTTCGGCGAATCTCCTGCCCGGACTCGTCGCGCTCGCGAACCGAGTTGATCCCGACGTCGATCACCACGGCGCCCGGCTTCACGAACTCCGGCCCGATCGCGCGCGGCTGCCCGATTGCCACCACCAGGATGTCCGCCCGCCGAGCGTGCGTCTGAACGTCGCGCGTGTCGATGTGGCAACCCGTCACGGTCGCCATTTGCGTGGTCAGGAACATCGAGATCGGCCGCCCGACGATTCGACTTTGCCCGATCACGACGGCCTCGGCCCCGCGCACCTCCGCGCCGCTGCGTTTGACCAGCTCCATCACCGACAGCGCCGTGCACGGCGCGAGAATCGGCTCGCCGTAGAACAGCCAGCCGATGTTCGCCGGATTCACGCCCTCGACGTCCTTGTACGGGTCGATGCGGTACTGTGCGACGGCGGCATCGAGCGGCTCGGGCAGGGGCAACTGGAGCATGATCCCGGTCACGCCGGGGTCGGCGTTCAGCCGGTCGATCTCGGCCAATAGCTCCGCCTGCGTCACCTGGTCGGGCAGCTCGATCAGCTCGTGCTGAACGCCGGCCTGAAGGCAACGGTGCCGCTGCGAGTCGGCGTAAATCCGCGCCGCACGATTCTGACCCACCAGGATCGCCGCGAGGCGGATCGGCCCGTGCCGGGTCGTGTATTCCGCGATCCGCCGACTGACTTCGTTGCGAAGATCGGCGGCCGCCGCTTTGCCATCGAGAATCTGCGCGGGCATGACGCTCCTGACATTGAAGGCGGCGCGGCGCATCGCTTGGGCGGCGCCGCGGCGGACAGTATATTGCGCTTATGGACCGAAAGGATGCGGACGCCGGTCCGTGGACCGTGAACCGCCTGCTGGCATGGACGCGCGAGTACTTCCAGAAGCAGGGCGTGGAATCGCCACGTCTCTGTGCCGAGCTGCTCCTTTCTTACGCCCTGGCCTGCCAGCGACTCGAACTTTTCACCCGCCCGGAGCATGTTCCCAGCCCGGCCCAGCTCGACGGCTTCCGCGCCCACGTGCGTGAGGTCGCCAGCGGCAAGCCGCTGTCCTACGTCACCGGCTGCAAGGAATTCTTCTCGCTGCGCTTCGAGGTCTCGCCGGACGTGCTCGTGCCCCGCCCTGAAACCGAGGTGCTGGTGGAACGGGCCATCAGCTTCGCGCGCGGCTCGCCGGGCGAGTTTCGCCGCCTCCTCGACCTCGGCACCGGCAGCGGCTGCATCGCGATCGCGCTGGCGCGGCATCTGCCCGAAGCTCACATCGCCGCCGGCGATCTGTCTGCCGAGGCCCTCGCGGTGGCCCGCCGCAACGCGGAGCGTCACGGCGTATCCGCTCGAATCGACTTTCGCGAAAGCGATCTGGCCGGGGCCTGGGTCGGCGAAGAGCCGTTCGACCTGGTGGTCAGCAATCCGCCCTACATCGGCCTCGACGAGGCGGAGTCGCTGCCCCGCAACGTGCGCGACTTCGAGCCGCCGCTGGCCCTCTTCGCCGGCGCCGACGGGCTCGCAGTGCTGCGCCGCCTGGCGCACGAGTCGCGCACCGTCGTGCGTCCCGGCGGCCGTCTGTTGACCGAAGTATCGCACCGTCAGTCGTCCGCGGTGCGCGAACTGTTCTCCCAGGCCGGTTGGCGCGACGTAACCGGTTACCTCGACGGACTGCGAATCGAGCGCGTCGTGCACGCACGTCGCGCGCCCGCCGAGGAAATGCAGGTCGCCTGAACGGAGGGTCTCGTCGTGGGTCTGCCCTATTTTCGAATCGTCGGCGGAAGCCGGCTGCGCGGCACGGCCAAGGTCAGCGGCTCGAAGAACGCCGCTCTGCCGATTATGGCGGCCTCGCTGCTCTGCGACGGCGAGGTCATCCTCCAGGACATCCCGCGCCTGGCCGACATCCGCTCGCTGCTCGAGCTGCTCAACAAGCTGGGGGTCGAATCCGAGTGGCGCACGGATGGGTCGCTGCGCCTGGTCGTGCGCGACGAGATGAACTGCAAGGCCGAGTATGACGTCGTCCGCAAGATGCGCGCCAGCATCTGCGTCCTCGGGCCCCTGCTCGCCAAGCGACACCAGGCCGTCGTCGCGATGCCCGGCGGCTGCGCCATCGGCACGCGCCCGGTCGATCTGCACATCCTCGCCATGAAGAAGCTCGGCGCCGAGATCGACCTCGTCGGCGGCGACATGATCGCCAAGGGCAAACGCATGCGCGGCGCCGAGATCTTCCTCGGCGGTCCCTTCGGCTCCACCGTGCTCGGCACCGCCAACGCGATCATGGCGGCCTCGCTCGCCGAAGGCGTCACCGTGATCGAGATGGCGGCCTGCGAGCCGGAAGTGGTCGACCTGGCGAACTTCCTCAACGCCTGCGGCGCCTCGATCACCGGCCACGGCACGCCGCGCGTCATCATCGAGGGCGTCAAGTCGCTCAAGGGCGGCACCTACAGGATCATCCCGGACCGCATCGAGGCCGGAACGTTCATGGTCGCCGCCGCCATCACCAACGGCGAGCTGACGATCGAAAACTGCCGCCTCGATCACCTGCTCGCCTTCGCAGACCGTCTCAGCGCCGTCGGCGTGCAGGTCGCCAAGAAGAACGGCGGCGTGCAGGTCAGCTCCTCGCGCCGGCTCGAGCCGATCGAGGTCGTCACGCAGCCCTTCCCGGGCATGCCGACCGACCTCCAGGCCCAGATCATGACGCTGCTGTGTCTGGCGGACGGCAACAGCATCATCACCGAGAAGATTTTCCCCGACCGCTTCATGCACGTGCCCGAGCTGGGCCGCATGGGCGCGCACCTGCACAAGGAAGGCCCGACCGTCATCGTGCAGGGCGTCAAGCGGCTGATCGGCGCGCCGGTCATGGCGTCCGACCTGCGCGCCTCCGCCGCCCTGGTGCTCGCCGGCCTGGCCGCCCGCGGCACGACGCTGGTCAACCGCATCTATCACCTCGAACGCGGCTATGAGCGCATGGAAGAGAAGCTGCGCAACGTCGGCGCGGAAATCGAACGCTGCGAGGACGGCGATGAATAAGACTCTCTGGCTCACCTGCATGCTCGCGTGCAGTGCCGCTTGCACATTCGCGCAGAGCGCGCCCGCGGCAGCCCCGGCCCAACCGCTCAACCCGGACGCCGCCTGGGAACCCCTCTTCGATGGGAAATCGCTCGACGGCTGGACGCGGCGCGGCGGGAAAGCCGTCTACACGGTCGAGGGCCACGCGATTGTCGGCACCACCGCGCCCGACACGCCCAATTCCTTTCTCTGCACCGACCGCTTCTTCAGCGACTTCGACCTCGAATACGAATTCAAGGTCGACCCGAAGCTGAATTCCGGCGTGCAGATTCGCAGCAACAGCTTCCCCGCGTATCAGGACGGGCGCGTCCACGGCTACCAGGTGGAGATCGACCCGAGCGAGCGCGCCTACACGGCCGGCATCTATGACGAGGCCCGCCAAGGCTGGCTCGCGCCGCTCGATCAGAACGAGGCCGCCCGCAAGGCCTTCCGACAGGACGAGTGGAACAAGGTGCGCGTGCTCGCGATCGGCGACTCGATCCGCACATGGCTCAACGGCGTGCCGGCGGCCGACCTGCACGACGACCTGACTCCGCTGGGTTTCATCGGCCTTCAGGTGCACAGCAGCGACGAGGCGTCGCCGCTCTCGGTGCGCTGGCGCAACCTGCGTATCCGCGATTTCTCGCGCCGCGCGCGTCCGGCCGGCGCGCTGGTGCTTGTCGGCGAGAAGCCGGACCTGTCAGAGTGGGTTAGCGCCCGCGACCCGCAGCAGCCCGCCGGCTGGACCCTCGCCGACGGCTACGTCGAAGTCGCGCCCGGTACCGGCGACATCCAGACCCGCCGCACCTTCCGCGACTATGACCTGCACGTGGAATTCGCGGTGGACGACAACGGCAAGGACGGCCAGGCCAACGGCAACAGCGGCGTGTACAGCCAGGGCCGCTACGAGGTGCAGGTGTTGAACTGCTACGGCCGCGGGCCCGCGCTCAACGAGTGCGGCGCAATCTACAACATCGCCGCGCCGCGCTGGAACTGCGCCGCGCCGCCGGGCGTCTGGCAGACCTACGACATCCGTTTCCGCGCGCCGCGCTGGAATGACGCGGGCGAGAAGCAGTCCAACGCCCGGCTGACCGTGCGGCACAACGGCGTGCTGATTCATGACGACCTGGAAGTACCCACCAGCACGGGCGCCGGCCGGCCTGAAGCCGCCGCCGACGGCCCGGTCTTGCTTCAGGACCACGGCAACCGGATTCGCTATCGCAACATCTGGATCGTGCCGGATTAGATCGAGCGCGAATCCGCCTGTGCGTCCGCTGCGCAAAGCGGACGGGCCGGGTTCGCAGCCCCGGCCCGTCACACACACACCCCGATTCGTTACGCCCGCGTCGCCATCGGCCGCTGGGCCGTTCGGCTAAGGGCTGATCGCGTCGCGGAAGTCGTCGGCCTCCGAGCGGAACGTGTCCGTCGCGCCGTCGATCGAGTTCACGAACAGCTTCAGGTCCGCAATCTCCGCCGCGCTCAGCGTCGAAGCGATCGTCCCGCCGCCCAGCGCGTGGACCGCGAACACGGCGTCGAGCGTCTCGGCCGACCCGTCGTGAAAGAACGCCGCGTGAAACGCGACGCCCAGCAGCGAGGGGACATTGAAGCCCAGTCCACCCAGCGCCGCGGTGCCATCCGCGCGGATCTCCAGCGGGTTGGCCGCGTTGAACGTGCCGACCGTTTCCATGTAGTTGATGGTCAGCGCGCCGACCGTATACGAGCGCAACTGCGCCGCCGCGTTCAGCAGGCCCGGGTCGCGTGGCACGCTGCCGGCGACGGGGGCTGCGTCAAACGCTGGGTTGTCCAGGTGCAGGATGGTGCTCTTGGTCCACTTGGGACCGCCGTGACACGATGCGCAGTTCGTCTCGAACAGTTCGCGGCCGGCGGCCAGCCCGGCGGCGTCGGTCGGGTCAGGCAGGATCGGCGTTCGCACGGTCTGTACCCACAGCGTCATCGCGTCGAGCGCGTCGCTGGCGCCCTGCGTGATGCCGTGGTTGTAGAGGTTGGGGTTGGGCGGTTCGCCGGCGAACCCTTTGCCGCCCTGCACGCCGATCGAGTTCTCGTTGAAGTCATTCACGCCGCCACGGACGGCGCTCCAGTTCGAGACTTTCTGATCGTGCGGATTGTCCTTGGCGAAAAACGCGTCCAAGGACACGGTCTGGCGCGGGCCAGTCGCGAAGCTCCAGGTGACCCGGTCCGACAACCCCGAAGGATGACACGAGGCGCAACTGCTCCAGGAGTTGTCCGACGCCTTGCCGCGGAACGCCAGCGGCACGATGTCGCGAATCGGCAGGTCGAACAGGTTGTCGTCCGGGGTGCCCAGCGCGGTGAAGAACACCAGCTTGCCGACCAGGACGTCGTGCTCGAAGGTGCCCGGCGCCGGCGGCTCGCCGCTGGGAATGTCCAGCGCCAGAGTCGTGTTGTTGTCAAGGTCGAGCGCCGTGACCGACACACCCACTTCGTTGTTCGTGTAGGCGCGCGTGCCGTCGCTGCTCATCACGACGCCGCTGGGAATGTTGCCGGTCTGAATCCGCACGACGTTGTCAGGCGCGCCGATGTCCAGCAGGCCGTCGTCGTTCAGCGTGGCCCGCAGAACGTGATTGCCGCCACGGCTGACGAACACGAAGTTCTCGCCGGCCACGTCCGCGTCGATGGCAACGATGTCGCCGCCAAAGAGCCGGTCGAGCACCGTGTTCGCGACGGCTTCGTCCGGCTGCGTCTCCAGCTTGATCTGGGCGTTGAGATTCAAATGCTCGTCGGCCGACTCGGTGTTGGAGGCAGTGTCGATCACACTCACCAGCGCCTGCACGTTGACGTTGAACTTGATCGGCGGCTCGGGTGCGGCGCCGATGTTCGGCACGAAGGCGCGCTGCCCGCGCAGCAGGATCGCATCAAGCTGGTTGGGGTAGGCGCCCTGCGGGTCGGCCGCAATCGTCGCCGCCAGCGCGTCGGTTTCCGCCGTGTCCGGGCAGAACGTGTCGTTCGCCGCGGTAGCGGTGATGGCGGTGCAGAATTTGGCGCGGTCGGCGGTGAAGCCGCTGTCGGCCAGCGGGGCCAGCGTGATGCGCTGCGGCGCGGCGTTCAGGTTGCCGGTCGAGAAGACGCTTACCACGCCCTGCTTGCCCGTATCGAAGCCCTCGCCCGGTCCGCCGGGAATCAGCTCGCCGTAGAACTCCGTGACATAGACGCTCTCGTCGCTGTCGTCGGCGTCGAGATCGTTGGTGATCGCGATGGCAGCGGGGGTGCCGCCGACGGTGACGCTGCCGGCGATCTCCAGCGTCTGCGTGTCGATGACCGAGACCGTGCCCGCGGTCTGATTCACGACGAACAGGCGCGTTCCGTTGGGCGTCAGCGCACAGCCGCGCGGCTCCGCGCCGACTTCGACGTCGGCGATGACGCTGAAGGCGTCGTCGCCGCTGAGCGAAACGACGGAGACCGTGCCGCTGATCGCGTTGGTCACGAAAGCCGTCTGGTCGTCGGGGGAGATCGCCACGCAGCGCGGGTCCAGCCCGACGGCCAGCTCGGCGAGCACCTCGGCGGTGTCGTCTCCATCGGCGTCGCGGACTTCAACCAAGCTGAGCGTATGACTCTCGCGGTTGGCGGTCACGACGAAACGATCATCGCTGGTGATCGCAATGGTGCTGGAGCGCGTCGCGCTCTTGAAGCGGTCGCACTCGTCGCCGACGCCATCGCCGTCGCTGTCGGCCTGATCCGCGTTCGCCAGGTCGCAGTTGTCGCAGGCGTCGCCGACGCCGTCGCCGTCCGCGTCGGCCTGGTTCGCGTTCGCCACGTTCACGCAGTTGTCCTGCTCGTCGACCACGCCGTCCGCGTCGGCGTCGGGCGGCGCCTCGGCCGCGGGCGGACAGCCGAACACCGACAGCAGCACCCCCGCGCAAACCACGCCGCAGGCGACCAGCCGAACGCTTCTGCTCAGGCCCATAGAATTCTCCCTTTCGTTCCTCGCAGATGTGCGCAGACGAACGATCCATTGCGTTTCGCACCGTCAAGACGGAGCGGAATCACGCCAGCCCGAACTCAATCTACGGTCGGCTCGACCCGGTTTGGCCGAGCGCAAGACGAAAGCTGAGGAGGTAGTATATCGTCGGTAACATGACTGGAAAATGGATTTGGAGAAGATTTTGAAATCAGCCGCGCGGCCGCCGAAGCACGCGACCGGCGCCGATCAGGAAACAGGCCTATGGAGCGGTCGGCCGCGGCGCTCCCGCAGGACGGCTCCAGATCGGCATGCGCGATTCAGCGGCGCGCCGGCCGTCGCCCGCTCGACAGGTTCGCAACGGCTCGTAGCGGGCAGCGCCGCTGCACGCCCCTTGCGCGGTGCAGGCGTCCCAACGCCGGCCCCGGAGTCGCACGCCCAGGATGGGTGACTCAGATCGATTCAAACCCGCGCCGCTGCCGCTTGGTCTCGCCGCGGCGCTTCTTTTCGGTCAGCCGCCGCACCTGCGAGCCGCGCGTTGGGCGCGTCGCCTGACGCTTGCGGCGCTGCGCCAGGGCCTGCGCGAGCAGCTTGAGCAGAATCTGCTCGGCCGCCGCGCGGTTGGACAACTGCGAGCGCTCGGACTGACTGACCACGCGCAGCCGACCCATGCGATCAAGGCGGGTCGCCAGCCGATCCGCGATGCGGACCTTCTGATCCGTGCTCAGCAGGGAGCAGCTCTGAAAGTCGAAGTGCAGCGAGACGCGTGTGTTGACTTTGTTGACGTTCTGACCGCCGGGACCCGAGGCACGGTCCGATTTGGTTTCAAGCCAGGCGCCAAGCTCGTCGATCGTGAAGCGCAAGAGCGGAAAGACCGTTCAGCACATCGCCAGGTACGCGGCCGCGAAGTAGACGGCGACGCGAAGGCGTTGCGGTGTCCAGAGCCATAGAGCGAGCATCCCGAATCCTGCCTGATGGACCCTCGTTGCGCCGACCCTCCGACGGGCCCGGCTCTCTGTCCAACAATAGGACCCCAAGGTAAGCAATTCAAGCGAGTTACAAGCCGGCGGCGAAGTTCGAACGGACCGCCGGGGGCGCGAGAATCGATCGGGAATCACGCACTGAAACGGCGTGCTTGTCTGACATGCGAGCGGCACCCGCCGCGTTGCGGCAGCGAGAAGGAGAAGGCTGGCGATCGCATCGGCGGTCAGGGGTTCGCGTTCGCCGGCTCGCCGAAGTGCTGCACCCAGTAGATGCCGTGATCGCCGCCTTCGCGCACGCCCACGCCGAGTTCCGAGAATCGCGGGTCGAGGATGTTCGCGCGATGCGTCGGGCTGTTCATCCAGTCGTCAAAGGCCTGCTCGGGCGTGGTCTGGCCGGCGGCGAGGTTCTCGCCGACCACCTGGTACTCATAGCCGCTGGCCGCCACGCGCCCCTCAAGCGTCTCGCCCGAACGCGGGTTCACGTGGGCGAAGAACTGCCCGGTGATCATGTCGCAGGCGTAGTCGCCGGCCATCGCCTCGAGCGTCGTGTTGTGCGCCAGGATCGAGAGCCCGGCGTCGGCCCGGGCTTGGTTCACCAGCTCCAGGATCCGGTTCTGCCAGGCCTGCTCCTCGTCCGGAACGACGCACTCGCTCGAATCCGCCGCAGCCACGCTGGTCGAGGTGCCGGCGACCGTCGCGGTCGCGTCCGTCGCGGCGGAATCGCCCGCCGGGACCGAGCGGTCGGTGGTGGCGCCGCCGTCCGCTGAGCTGTCCACCCAGCCGCTCGACCCGCTGTTCTGGGCGGAGTCGAGTGCCGCCAGCTCGCTGGGGTCCGGAACGCTGACGCAGCCGATCAGCAGCAATCCAGCCCAGGCGAAGCCGACAAGCCGGCGGATTCGGTTTGACATCCAGCGCTTCCTTCCGCGATCCTCTACGCTATCGGTCACGCGGGACCGTCCGGAGCTCGGTGCGAATCGCGGTTATCGCCCGCTCCGCCTTGATGCGACTTTTTGATCACTAGATACTGTAGCATGGCTGACCCGCGGTGGTCAGCGCCGATTTCTGAGGAGCTGTGGCATGCTTTATGCGAATCGCGGCGTGTTCGGCGGATTAACGGCCCTGGCGGCCGTCGCGCTCGCCGGGCTGGCGTCGTGTAATCAGGTGGGGACGTCGATTCTGCCTTTCAACCTGCCGCCGACCCCTGTCATTACGGTCGACCTCACGAGCGGCGTGGCTCCGCTGGCGGTCCAGTTCGACTCCTCCGGGAGTACCGACGACGGGTTCATCGTCTCGCGCAACTGGGATTTCGCCGACGGCACCGGCAGCCAGGAAATCGCGCCCAAGCACACGTTTCAATCGACCGGCGAGTTCCAAGTCACGCTCACGCTGACGGATGACCAGGGCGCGTCCGCCAGCCGCACCCGCACCATCCGCGTGACCGAGGCTCCCGTCGCCATCATCAGCGTGGACCGCACCGTCGCCGACACCGCCCCCGCGACGATCATCTTCGACGCCACCGCCTCCTTCGACCCCGACGGCGAGATCGTCAGTTACGAATGGAACTTCGGCGACGGCTCGCGCGAATTCCTCTCGCAGGTCAACCACCAGTATCCCTCGCCCGGCAGCTATCGCGCCATGCTCACCGTGACCGACGACACCGGCATCGAAAGCGAGGCCGAGCTCCTCATCAGCATCGGCATCCGCCCGCCGGAAATCGACCTCCTCGTCCCGCCGCCGAGCGTCACGAACATGGTCCTGTCGCCGAACTCGCCGCTGTGGCTGCAAGCCGAGACCGGCGTCGAGGCGGGCATTCCCTTCACGGTCCGGGCCGGCATCGATGAGGACCGCGATTCGTGCGACGCGCAGACCGCGCTGTTCGATCTGAACACGGGGACGGTCATCCGGCGATTCACGGGCCACGACGACCAGGTGCTCGACGCGACGTTCTCGTTCGACGGCTCGCTGGTGCTGACGGCCAGCGTCGACGGCACCATCCGCGTCTACCAGACGTCGAGCGGCGCCGTGACGAAGGTGCTGGAGTTGGGCATTCCGGTGACCGCGATCGCGTTCGCGCCCAATTCCCAGCAGTTCGCCTACGGCCTGTCCACCGGCCAGGTCTTCATCCGCGACATTCCCGCCGACGTGATTGTGCGCTCGTACGCCGGCCACACCGGCCCCATCAACGACATCGAGTTCTCGACGGACGGCGTCTTGCTGCTGACCGCGTCGGACGACGGTCACGGATTCGTCTGGGACATCGACACCGCAACCGTCCTGCGCGACATCGACGAGGGCGCGCCGGTCAGGGCGATCGCGTTCTCCGACGCTGACCCGCGCACCGTGGCGACCGGCGGCGACAACGCCGACATCAGCCTCTGGAACTTCGAAAGCAGTGCGCTGGTGGGCACGCTGACCGGGCACACGGCTGCGGTCAACGACCTGGACTTCTCCGCCGACGGGCTCGCGCTGGTCAGCGGCAGCGACGACAACACCGCCCGCATCTGGAGCCCGTTCCTGGGAACGGAAGTGGTTCGCTTGAGCGGCCATACGGACGCGGTCAGCGCCGTGCTCTTCTCGCCCGACGCGGCCCACGTTGCGACGGGCGGCGAAGACGGTTCCGCCAGGGTGTGGATGGGCGCCACCGGCGCGTTGCAGCGCACGGTCCAGCCGTGCAGCTCCCGGATCACGTCGCTCTCGATTGCCGACGACGGCCGCCAGGTGTTGGCGTCGATCGCCGCCCGCAACAGCATCCAGCTCGACACCGATCCGCCCAACGGCAACGACCTGAACGTCACCTATCCGCAGGCGCTGGGGCTGCACAACGTCGAAGCCCTGGCGAACGACGACGTGCCGGAGGGCACCTACTACCTGTGGGCGGAGATCGACACCGACCGCACCGCGCCGGTGCGCGACTACGCCTCACCGACGGTTCAGGTGGTCGCCAACTTCAGCGTGGACAACATCACGAACGACACGCCGATCATCCCCTACGTGAACGACACGGCGACGGTGATTCCCGATTTCGACGCGCCGCGGCAGATTTTCGACCTCGGCCCGCTCAACCAGGGCGACCGCGTGTTCCTGAGCCTTGCGACCACTCCCGGATTCGGCGCCAGCTTCGAGTTGCCCAACAACATCGCGGGTCTGCCCGAGTTCAGCGTGATGATGCTCGACGCCAATCGCGACATCTTTACCTGGTATCAGGATGATTTCGTGCTGTTCACGCGCGACGTGAAGCTGGTCGTCGGCCACGACAGCCCGCATTACTACGTCGTCCTCGATGGCGGGATCGGGCTCAACGTGCAGATTCAGCGCGACTCGGGGCTGTACGAGACGCGCGGTCAGACCATTTACCTCAATTTCGACGGCACCCCCGCCGTCACCGTGGGGGGCCAGCCGCCCACCAGCATCGCGGCGCTCGACGCCTCGGATTTCAACGCCTATTTCGCCGTCAATCCGAATTGGGGCGACAACGAAACGCAGTCGCTCAAGGCGGCGATCGTGAGCACGATCCAGTCGATCTACGATGGGTATGACGTTCAATTCGTCACGTCGGACGCCGGTACGCCGACGGCCCCGTTCCAGACGATGCACATCGGCGGCACCTCCACCTCGCTGTACGGAATCGCCGATTACATCGACCCGCGGAATGAAACGCTCACGGGAACTGGAATTACGTTCGCGGTCACGATCGGGGCGGGAACCATCGAGAACGGAGGCGTGTTCAATCCGGTCGACAATCTCTCCGAGCTCGGCGCCGCCATCGGCCGCGTCGCGGCGCACGAGATCGGCCATTTGCTCGGCCTTCGTCACACCGCCGACGGGACCGACGTGATGCAAAGCGGCGGAGCAGGTCGGGACGCCGGCGATCCGACCATCCCGCGGATTTTCAAGTCCGCGACGGTGCTCCAGTCGGAGCAGGTGGACTCGCTCCCGGCGCTGGGCACGCAGAACGCACCGCTGCTGCTGCTGGAAACGCTCGGCGTCGAGCCCTGATCGCGCGCACGTCCCGAAAAAACTTCGGTGGACGGCTCGATCGTGCCACGGTCGAGCCGTCTGCTGTTTTTGGGGACTGGAACCGTGCCCGGAACCCGCGCAAGAAGCAAATGGCGCGCCGCGGGAACGCGGACGTTCGCTCGATCTGAATCGCGCCATGATCGCAAGCGATCAAGCTCGCGGCACGAATTAACATTGCCACAGCGTCGCAAGCGAATAGAATATTTCCGTCGCCTACAGGTAGCGTCCCGCAGACGCGTCCAGATACCGCTCACGTCCTGTGCGAGCAGAGAAACCAGGGAAGGGACTCTCATGGCCAAGGTGACGATCGAAGACATTTCAAAGCAAACGGGCCTGTCACGCGGAACTGTGTCGCGAGCACTCAACAATCGCACCGACATCAGCGAAAAAACCAAGGAACGCGTGCTCGCGGCGTGCCGCTCGCTCAACTACGTTCCGAGTCACGCGGCGCGATCGCTGGCGACCGGGCGCAATTACGCCGTCGCCCTCATCGTCGACGAGCTCCAGAACGCACACGCCGCACGCTATCTCCGCGGCGTGCTCCACGTTGCCGAGCAGCACCGCTACGTCGTACAGGTCAGCGAGATCGGTACCGAGCCCGGCCGCGCCGCGGAGCGGCTGCGCGCGATCACCGCGGAGCGGATCGACGGCATCGTGCTGGTGTGCCCGCTCACACCCGCGCTGGTAGACGTGTTCCGCGAGGCGCTGGGTGAACGGCCGCTGGCGGCCGCCGCGCTGCACCAGGGCCTCTCAGCCGACGTGTTCGGCTTCGATCCGCTGGAGAGCGGACGCCTCGCGGCCCGCTACGCCCTCGATCGCGGTTGGCGCAAACTGCTCTACCTCGACCGCGGCGCGGATCCGCAGGCGCCGCTTCGCCGCGACGGCTTCCGCGAAGCGTGCACGGAGCGCGGCGTTGCCGATGATCACATCCTGCTTGCACTCGACGGTTCCGCGGAAGACGAGACCCGCATCTGCGCCCGGCTGCCTGACGTGCAGGCCGTGGTTACCAGCGACGACGAGACGGCCCTCCTGTCGGTGCGGCTGTGCGAGCGAATCGGGCGTCCCGCGGGACGACAGGTCGCGATCATCAGCCAGGGGAACACGATCGGCGCCGGGCTGCGTCCCTCCCTGACCAGCGTGGACCCGGGGGCCGAGGAAGCCGGCCGGCGCGCGATGGCGACGCTGCTTCAGCGGCTCCAGGGCGAGCGCATGGATGCCCCGCGGATCGCCGCCGTCACGCCGCTGATGGTGGAACGGGAATCCTCCCGGCTGGGGGCCTGAGGGCAGGCACGGCCGACTTCCACCGCTTGGCGCGAATCCTTGACGCTCTTGCCGCGCGGCCTTACATTCCCGGGGCCGTTCGCCGGCGGTGCGTGCGCCCGTCGGGCGGCGTCGGCGGCCGCCGGACGTTCGGCCCGTGGCATGTGTAAGGACGCGCGGGTCCGGCCGGTGGGTGCCTGGGTTTTCCTAAGTCGGCTTGCAGCCTATGTTTGTGGAGAGCGGCGATGCGGGTGACGGTCTCCGGGCGTCACATGAGCGTCGGTGATGATCTGCGTCATCATTGCGTCGGCAAAGCGGAACGCTTGGCTCGATTCTTCGACCGAATCCAGTCGATTGAGATCATCATTGATGGTCACGAGGGCGAGCACTGCACGGAGATCATTGTGCACTCCGACGGGTCCTCGCCCTTCGTCGCCAGCCAGGAGGCGGCGAACGCCTTCGCCAGCGTCGATCTGCTGATGGACAAGATTGAGAACCAGATCCGCCGGCACAAGGAACGTCTCCGCAACCGCAAGCATCCGCCCAAGGCCGCGGAAGAGGGTTGAGGCGCGGGCCGAAGGACTGACCCGCCAGGTGCCCCATGAAGCTGCTGGACCTGGTTCATCCTAAGGCGATCCTCGCGGAGCTCCCGTCGCGCGATCGCAACGGCGTGATTCGCGAGCTGGTGCAGGCGCTGGCCGACGCCGGCCAGATCGACGCCGGTCTGGTTGAAGGAATCGCGCGATCGATCGTCGCGCGCGAGCGGAAAGGCGGCACCACAGGAATCGGCAAGGGAGTCGCCGTCCCGCATGCCAAGGTTGACGGCGTCGCGCGGGTGATGTCCGCGGTCGGACGAAGCAGCGCCGGGGTGGATTTCGCCTCGCTGGACGGTGCCCCGGTCTATTGCGTGCTGCTGATCCTCAGTCCGGAAAACCAGCCCGAGCTTCACCTGCAAGCCATGGAGCTGGTGTTTCGGCACGTGCAGCACGAGCGCTTCCGGAGATTCCTGCGTCAATCCAGCACGCCGGAGGCGATCTACGATCTGCTCCGTGAAGCGGATGAGCGGCTGCTGACGGCGCCCTAGGAAACCAACCCGGCGACGCAGCCGCCCGGGGATGCGGATTCGAGTGCAGGGAGCGCGATGCCGATCGAGCGAACCGCGGTGGTCTGCAACGAGCAGGGACTGCACTTTCGCCCGATCATGCGGCTGGTGGACACCGCGTCGCGCTTCGAGTCGCAGATTACGGTACGTGTAGAGGATCGACAGGCCGACGCACGCAGCCCGATGGCGCTGCTGATGCTCGTCGCGACCAAGGGTACGCAGCTTCGATTCGTCGGCGAAGGCGCCGACGCCGAGCAGGCCCTGGACGCGATCGTGCGGCTGGTCGACTCAGGATTCGACGAAATGTAGGCTGGCGCTGTGATCCTGTGGGTCGCAGCAGCCCTCGGCGGCGACTGGCCGCTGACTATGAACCTCAAGAAAGGCATCAGCGCATCCCCCGGGGTTGCGATCGGGTCGGCGCTCGTAGTCGATACTGAAGAGTATCGCATTCCGCGCCGCACCGTCGCGCCCGCCGAAATCCCCGCCCAGCTTCGCACCCTCGCCGCGGCGCTCGAAGCGTCGAAGCAGGAAGTCGCCGAGCTGAGCGCCGCCGTCGCGCGCAAGCATGGCGAAAAGACCGCCGAAATCCTCGCCTTTCACGGAGCCTTCATCGCCGAGGCCCAGCTTCGCACGCGCGTCGTCGAACTGATCGAGAAGCACGGCTACAGCGCCGCCTATGCCTTCAGCCGCGTGATGAATGACTGGCAGAAGCAGTTTCTGGCGGTGGCCGACCCCTACCTGCGCAGCCGCGTCATCGACCTGTACGACATCGAGAAACGCGTGCTGCGTCACATCCTCGGCCGCGCCCGGGAGGACATCACCCGGCTGACCGAGCCGGTGATCGTCGTCGCGCACGACATCACGCCGTCGCAGGCCGTCTCACTCGACCGCCGGCACATCCTGGGAATGGTGCTCAACGCCGGCGGCGCCGCGTCGCACACCGCCATCATCGCCCGCATGATCGGCATCCCCACCGTCGTCGGTCTCAATGACGTGACCAGCGAAGTTTCCGGCGGCGAGCTGCTGGTGGTCGACGGAACCCACGGCATCGTCGTGCTCAGCCCCGACGACGAGACCGTCGAACGCTACCGCCAGCAGCAGCAGCAGGACGCCGTCTACGAGCAGAGTCTGGTCGAGCTGCGCGACCTTCCGGCGGTCACGCGCGACCGCGTCCGCATCAACCTGCTCGCCAACATTGAGCTCGCCAACGAGGCCCGGGCGGCCATGGACACCGGCGCCGAAGGCATCGGCCTCTATCGCACCGAGTTCATCTACCTGGCCAGCGACGCGCTTCCGGGAGAGGATCAGCAGTATGAAATCCTGCGCGCCGCCGTTCGGCACGCCCGCAACGCGCCGCTGACGATCCGCACGATGGACCTCGGCGCGGAGAAGATGGCGCGGTTCATGCAGACCACGCACGACCCCAACCCGGTGCTGGGGCTGCGCTCGTTACGCTACTGCCTCCAGCACCTCGACCTGTTTCGCACCCATCTGCGCGCCATCCTGCGGGCCGCGGTCGATGGGAACGTCAAGATCATGTTCCCGATGATCACCACGCTGATGGAGCTGCGGCAGGCGAAGGCGACGCTCAACGACGTGATCGAGGACCTTCAGGAGGAGGGCCTGCCGACGCCCAGCCGGCCGGTCATCGGCATGATGGTCGAGACGCCCGCGGCGGCGATGCAGGCAATCGCCTTTTCCCGCGAGGTCGCGTTCTTCAGCATCGGCACCAACGATCTGACCCAGTACACGCTGGCGGTCGATCGCGCCAACGAACGCGTCGCGCACCTCTACGCCGCGCATAACCCGGCCGTCCTGCGGCTGGTACGCGACGTTGTGCTGGCGGCCAAGAAAGCCGAGATCGAGGTCAACGTCTGCGGGGAAATGGCCGGCATCCCGCTCTACACCGAGCTGCTGCTGGGACTCGGCCTGCGGCAGCTCTCGATGGCGCCCAAGGAAATCCCGGCGATCAAGCGCATCATCCGCCGCACCAACCTGCGCCGCTGCGAAGCGATCGCGCGCAAGGTGCTGCGCTTCGACGCGGACCGGCAGATCCACAACTACCTGCGTGACAAGCTGCGCGAGATCGACGAGGACGGTGAAGCGTGAGCGCGATGGTGGATTCACGACCGGCCGCGAGCAGCGCGACGCCCGGCCCGGCCCGCCGCTGCCGCGCCGCGTTCGAATACGCGATCGAAGGCGACGCGCGCTTCATTTCGCATCGCGACGAAATGCGCGTTCTGGCTCGGGCGCTGCGCCGGGCGGACTGGCCGGTCGCCTACTCGCGCGGCTTCAACCCGCAGCCGCGCCTGTCGATCCCCCTGCCGAGATACGTTGGCCTGGGTTGCTCGTGCCAGCTTGCGATCACGGATCTCAGCGGCCCGTGCGAGGCCGAGTGGCTGCGCGGCCGTCTGGCGGGCGTGTTTCCGCCGGGACTGCAACTGAGTGCGCTGTACGCCCCCGCCACGCTCCGCGCCCCGCACCCTCTGCGGGTGGAATTCCAACTGATCCTCGACCCGCCGCAGCTCGACGGCCTTCCGGCGCGGGTCGAAGTGCTCCTTGCAACCGGCGCCGCGCCGCGCGTCGAGCGCCGCGGCGACGACCCGCTGCCGCTCGCCGCCCTGCGCAGCTTCGTCTCCATGCTGGAGCTGGTGCGCGAACGACTGACCTTCACCCTCTCGTACCAGGATCGTACCTGCGTACGTCCCCATGAAATACTGATTGCTCTGGGGCTGCCGGCGACGCGCCTGGCACATCGGCTCTGCCGAACCCGGATCGAATGGAACACACAGATCGCCGCGCCCCACTGGGCGTCCGGCGACGGAAAGGAATGACCTTGGCCAGGAAGTCCACCACTCGCAAGAAGACCGTGCGAACGCGACGCACGAAGGACCGCGGCACGCCGGAAAGCTCGGTTGCGGAAACGCCCGAGCTGACGAGCGGGCAGTCGCCAGCCGCGGCGGAAACGCCCCAAGCCGCAGCGAACGCGAAGGCAACGGGGGCGCCGCGCAGCGCGCGACGACCACGTTCGCGCGCGCGCGGCGGCGCGAACGCGGCCGATCCGGCGGCTGCCGCACCTTCCAAGGAAGCCGACAGCGTCCGACGCGGAAACTCGAAGTCCGCCGCTCCTGCCGGACCGGAAATCGAGCAGGGCGGCGACCGAGTCGTCATTCGCTTCCCATCCGCCGCCCCGCCGCCCAGCCGGTTCATGGCGGCCGTGCAGGAAGCGCGCGTCCCGCGACCGGCGGCGCCCGCCGCGCCCGCGGCGAAGCCCCCCCAAGAGCCCCCTCCCGTCAAGAGTGACAAGCAGAGGCCCAAGCCGCAGGCTGAGTCCGCGCCGCGCGACGAGTCCGAAGCCTCGGGCGGCGTTGCACCGGTTCTTGACGACGATCGCCCCGAGGGCGCGCGGCGGGGGCGGCGCTCCCGCCGCGGGCGGGGTCGCGATCGGGGCCGGCGCGAGAGCGGCGAGCGCGAGGTCGCTGATCGCCCGCCGCAAAGCGAACCGCGGCCGGTCGTCCCGTTCGTCGATGGCGACGAGGGCACGGAGTTGGTTCCGCGCGTGGAGAGCGAAGAAGGCGACGACGACGTGCTCTTCGATCACGAGTCGGACATCGCCGCCGAGGCTCGGGCCGCCGAGCAGGCCGATCTGATCATCGACGAGTCCGCTGACGAGCGCGCGGTGGTCGAATCCGAAGAGCGCGGCCGCGGACGTGGCCGCCGGCGGCGCCGCTCGCGCCGTGGCCGCGGGCGCGAGCGCGGCGGCGACCGGCTGGTGGAAGACCGCACGTTCGACGACTACGACGGCAGCGGCGCCGACGAGGTCGTGGAGCTGGAGGCGACGGAGGCCGTCTCGACGGCGCCGCGCGCGGCGCCGCGACGCGAAATGGTCATCAACGCGATCCCGCGCGAGGAATGCCGCATCGCGATCCTCGAGAACAACCGGCTGGAGGAGATCTACACCGAACGCGCCTCGGCCGAGAACCACGTCGGCAACATCTACAAGGGCGTGGTCACCAACGTTGAGCCCAGCATCCAGGCCGCCTTCCTGAACTTCGGCCTGGGCAAGAACGGGTTCCTGCACATCTCCGACCTGCACCCGCGCTACTTCCCGAAGGGTGAGGACCGCACGGAAAACGTCGGCCGCAAGACCCCCCGCCGCGCCCGCCCGCCGATCCAGAACTGCCTGCGCCGCGGGCAGGAGCTGCTCGTGCAGATCACCAAGGAGGGCATCGGCACCAAGGGCCCGACGCTGACGACGTACCTGAGCGTCCCGGGGCGATTCCTGGTGCTGCTGCCGGACATGCGCGAGCTGGGCGTCTCGCGCAAGATCGAAGACGACGAGCTGCGTCGCAAGATCCGCCGGCAGCTCGACGAGCTCGAACTGCCCGGTGACATGGGCTTCATCGCCCGCACGGCCGCCGAAGACCGCAGCCGCGAGGAGCTCCAGGCCGATCTCGACTATCTCACGCGGCTGTGGCGGGCCGTCGAGCGGCGCATCAAGAGCCAGAAGGCCCCCTGCGAGGTCTATCGCGACTCGGACCTGGTGACGCGCACGATCCGCGACGTCTACACCAACGACATCGAGAAGATCTTTGTCGATGACGAGCAGATCGCCGACCAGGCCCGCGAGTTCCTCTCGATCTTCAATCCGCGCGCCGGGGACATCGTCAACGGCTACGAATCGCCGGTGCCCATCTTCCACCACTACGGCATCGAGGCCGAGCTTGACCGCCTGCACTCGCGGCACGTCCCGCTCAAGAGCGGCGGATCGCTGGTCATCGACCAGACCGAGGCGCTCGTCGCGATCGACGTCAACAGCGGGCGCTTCCGTACGGAGGATGACTCCGAGATCACGGCGTTCAAGATCAACCTCGAGGCCGCCGACGAGATCGCCCGGCAGCTTCGGCTGCGCGATCTGGGCGGCGTGATCATCTGTGACTTCATCGACATGCGCCGCGAAGAGCATCGGCGCGAGGTCGAGCGCCGGCTCGCGCGCAACCTCAAGGAGCACAAAGAACGCGCCAAGGTGCTGCGCATGAGCCGCTTCGGCATGATCGAAATGACGCGCCAGCGGCAGCGCGCCAGCCTGACTCGAACCGTCTACCAGGACTGCACCCACTGCCGCGGAACGGGCCTGGTCAAGACCGCCGAGAGCGTAGCGCTGGACGTCATGCGGCTGATTCAGCTCGCGGTCTCGAAGGAACACATCCGCTCGATCGAAGTCGCCGTGGGGGGCGAAGTCGCGTTCATGCTTCAGAACCGCAAGCGCGCCGTGCTGCATGAGTTCGAGACGCAGTATCACCGCAGCATTGCGATCCGCCCGGAGCCGAAGTTCGGCCTCGACCAGGTTCAGGTGCAGTGCTACGACCAACGCGGACGGGTCGTGCCGCACCCGTAGAGGGCGCGCCGCGACGCGGCCGCGGGTCTTACGAGCGGAAAGGAAATCGTCGTGGGCACGCAGCGCGACCTCGGTGAGCGATTGCCGGAGCTGGTCGAGCGGCTGGTCGCCAGCTATGCGGCCGACGCGCGCACGCAACACCTCGATCGCGCGTTCCTGCCGTCGAAGACGCGCGCCGTGGAGCTTTGCGAGCTCTTGCTGGAGCTCACGTACCCTGGGTACGTGGGGCGCCAGCTTCTTTCGAGCCACAACATCCGCTACCACGTCGGCGAACTGCTGCCGCGCCTCTGGGAATCGCTGGCGCAGGAAATCGTGGCCTGCCTGTGCTGCGATGCCGAGTTGCACGAGGAATTGCCGGCCGCCGAAAAGAGCTGCCCGCAACGCGCCGCCGCTCTCGCCACCGAGTTCGTCCGCCGCATCGCCGACGTCCGTGCCCGCCTGACCGATGATGTCCAGGCGCACTACGACGGCGACCCCGCCGCCACCAGCACCGCCGAGATCGTCCTGGCGTATCCCGGACTGCTGGCGATCACGATCTTCCGCTATGCGCACGAGCTCTATCAGCTTGAAGTGCCGATTCTGCCGCGCATCATGACCGAGCACGCGCACCGCCTGACCGGCATCGACCTGCACCCCGGAGCCGTCATCGGCCGCAGCTTCTGCATCGACCACGGGACCGGCGTCGTCGTCGGCGAGACCAGCCGGCTCGGAAACAACGTCAAGATCTACCAGGGCGTTACGCTCGGCGCGCTCTCGTTCCCCAAGGACGAGCGCGGACGCATCATCCGCGGGCACAAGCGCCATCCCACCGTCGGCAACAACGTCACCGTCTACGCCGGCGCCACCATCCTCGGCGGCGATACGACGATCGGCGACGGCGCCGTCATCGGCGGCGGCGTGTTCCTGACGCGCAGCGTACCGGCGGGCTATCAGGTCGCCCTCGCGCCTCCAATCCTCAAAATCCGCCCGCCGAAAGAAGCCGAACCCGGGCCGGAGGCGCCCGGCCCGGGTCAGGATTGGGTGATCTGAATCGTCGCGAGCAGCCGGGAAGCTCAGTCGCAATCGACGCGCGTCCCGTCCCAGGAGCCGTTCCAGGTACCGCTGCCCTCGAACCCCCACACGCCGCTGAACGTGGTCCAGTCGTCGCTGAAGTTCAGCTCGAACGGCCCGTACTTGACCGTCCATGGCGCCTCGGGCTCCGCCCAGGTCCCGGTCAGCGTGTGTCCGCTCAAGGTGGCGCCGGAGATCGTCCCGCCGTAGTAGTCGTACGTGCCGCTGACCGCCGCGCCGCTGACCGTCAATCGCATCGTGAAGTAGGTCGTCGACCAGCAACCTTCGACCGAGCCAGAGGTCGCCGTCGGCTCTTCCGCCACGTAGACGTCCACGCCGGTCGCGTCCGATTCGACGCCGCGGGCGTCGATCACGGCCAGCCAGACACTGACGTAGCCTGTATGCGGCATCGCGACCGAGTACGACGAGCTGCTGCTCGATTGCCAGGATCCGTCGTCGACCGCCCAGTAGTAGGTGTACGGCGACGTGCCGCCAGACGCGTTGGCGCTGAACGAGAGCACGTCGTTGAGGTTGGCGGTGGTGGCCGATGCGCTGATCGAGGCGGTGATGCTGGAGGCGGTGGGGTCGCTGCCGCCGGTGGTGGTTCCGCCGGAGCCCTGCGCTCCGCTCTCCATGACATAGACCTGCATGGAGTACGAATCCGAGTCGTTTCCGTTCGCGTCGCGGGCCACGAAGTAGACCGATCGGGTGCCGAGCGAATCCATCACGCGGCTGAAGGTCGAGCCGCCGCTGGTCCAGGCGCCGTCACCGTCCAATTGCCAGAAGTACGTGTAGGGTCCGCCGCTCCCGCTGACAATCGCGGTGAAGGTGACGGTGTCGCCGAGGTTAGCGTAGTCCTGGCTTGCGCTGAGCGAGATTTCCGGCTCGATCGTAAGCCCGCCCAGGCTGCCGTACGGCGAGGTCGCGAGGCTCAACAGGCTGGGCATGCACCCCGAAGGTGATGCCGATTGGGCGGTCAGCAGAGCTGCCGCCAGCAGAAGGCGTGTTCCAAACATGACGTAGACTCCTGAGGCACGATCACTACAAAACAACGCTTCCTGAATCATGCAATTCACCCAGGCGCGCGGCCTGCTGATTGGACGGAATTCGAGGACCAGGATGCGGGAATTGCGCGTCCGCTATCCGCCGAACGCGCTCGATCGGCCGGCCGGGGCGGGTCGCGCTCGCGCCGCCGATCCTCAAAATCCGCCCGCCGCAAAGCGACGAGCCGCAGCCCTCTGAAGGCGATTGGGGGATCGGATCCCGCCGGAAGCGGCTCCCGCCGAGCGCTGATTCAAAACTCAAGCGAGTATTAGAACGGGCGCACGCGCGACCGGGGGTTACACTGCCGCCATGGCTCGCCACGCGAACCCCTCCGCGCTCGATCCCCGCGTTCAGCTCGGGCTCCTCTCCTACGTCGTCATCAGCATGATCACCGGAGTTCTGCTCTTCGGCGGAATCGTGGTTGGGCTCGTCCTGAAGCGCGATGGCGGCGCCGCGGAATCACGCGACTTGGCGCAGACCCTGGCGATCGTGCTGGTGAGCCTGGCGGCAGCGGAAGCCGTAGCCTGGTGGATCATTCGTGCAGCGCTGCTGCGAAGCTGGCAACGCGCCGCCGCGAAATCGGAAAGCCCCGCCCGGGCCGAGCTCGACCTTTCGGACAAGGAGGCGGCGGCACCGTGGGTGCAGCGCTTCTTCGCCTACACGATCATTCCCGCGGCGATGGGCGAAGGCCTGGCCCTGTTCGCAGTCGTCGCCGCGCTGCTCACGCGCAATCCGTGGTTCTTCGCCGGCAGCGCCGTCGGAATCGTCGCGACGGCGTTGTGCTTCCCCAGCGAGCAGCGGTTGCAGCAGCTCGTGCGGCACGTGGCAAGCCCGCACCTGCTCTGATTTCCCCGCTGCGACGGCTCAGCGGATCGCCACATTCACCAGCAGCGGCGCCAGGACGTTCATCTTTCGCTGAAGGATCCGCGTCAGCCCGGCCTGCTCAAGCATGGTACGGACCTCACACCAGGGCGCGTGATGGACGTTTTGCTCCACCGTGCCGACGCACACATCGAACACGACCCACCCGATCACGTTGTCGCGAAATCCGTCGATCAGCACGAGCAGCCCGTCCGGCCGCAACACCCGGTGAAACTCGCGCAGCACCGCCGCCTGGTGCGGATAGTGATGAAACGAGTTGCAGCACGTCAGCACGTCGAAGGACTCATCCGCGAACGGCAGGCGCTCGGAGTCGCCGTGCACCGCCTGCAGCCGATCGCCGCCCGCGCCCTGAGCGAATTTCTCAGCGGCCCGCGCGACCATCTCGGCGGAATAGTCCAACCCGACGAGCAGCTCCGCCTGCGGCAGCTCCGAGACCAGCGCCAGCAGCGAGCCGGTGCCGCAGCCTACATCGAGCATCCGAAACGGCGCCCCGCCGCGCGGCGCGCTCCAGCGTCGAATCTCGTCCTGGCAGGCGCGGATGCTGGGAAAGAAGACCAACTCGTTCAGCCAGGAGCGATCGTAGTAGGTGGCCCAACGGTCGAAGTAGCCGCGCGCATGGCGTTTGATCGAGTGCGGCTGCTGGGCGGTTGACGACGGGCTGGACGCCGCGTCGCGGGCGGAGGGCAAACGGTCCGAGGTGCCTGTGCTCGAGCGATCGGGCGGATCGGGTGATCCCGTGGGGCCGGTCATGCGCGGCCGACGGCGAACTCCAGAATTTCCGCGAGCACCCGGCACAGCGGTGGTTCCGGTTCTAGGAGCGGTCGCCGTCCAGCACGCGCCCGATGCCGCCGAGGATGCTGCCCTCGCCGCGGCGCTTGCCGCCCACGCTGCTGGCGATGATGCGATCCGCGAGGCGCGAGAAAGGCAAGGATTGCAGCCAGACGTCGCCCGGCCCGCGCAGGGCGGCGAAGAACAGCCCCTCGCCGCCGAACAGCGTGTTCTTGATCCCGCCGACGAACTGGATGTCGTAATCAACGGAGGTCTGCAACGCGACGATGCAGCCGGTGTCCACTTTCAGCATCTCACCCGGCGCAAGGCGCTTGTGCGCCAGGGTTCCGCCGGCGTGCACGAACGCCAGTCCGTCGCCCTTCAGCCGCTGAAGAATGAACCCCTCGCCGCCGAACAGGCCCACGCCAATCCGCTTGGTGAACGCGATGCCGATCGAGACGCCCAGCGCCGCGCAGAGGAACGAGTCTTTCTGGCACAGCAGCTCGCCGCCGAGCTGCGCCAGGTCCATCGGGACGATCTTGCCCGGGTAAGGCGCGGCGAACGCGATGCGGTCGCGGCCTGAGCCGGCGGCCGAGAAGGTCGTCATGAAAAGCGATTCGCCGGTCAGCACGCGTTTTCCGGCCGAGAGCACCTTTCCAAAGAACCCCTGGTCCGCGCTGGGGTCGCCGAAACGCGTCTCCATCTTGATGCTGGCGCCCATGTACATCATGGCGCCGCTTTCCGCCGTCACCGTCTCACCGGGATCGAGCTCAATCTCGACGTACTGCATGTCGTCGCCGCTGATCAGGTAGTCGATCTCGTGCGCGCGGCGGGAGCGCGGAGCCGCGGGCGCAAGGTCGGGCGTGAAGCTGGCCGTGCGGAACTGCGGAATGTGCTTGGCGGCCAGCCAGGAGGTCATGCCGGGGCCGAAGACCAGCGTGTCGTCTCCCTGCAACGACGGCAACAGCCGCCGCAGCTCCGACAGCGTCACGGGGCCCAGCGCCTTGCCGTCGGCGACGTAGTGCCACACTGCGTCGGACATAGCCAACTCCTGCTGAAAGAAGGCAGCCTGAAGTCCGCTACGAGCCGCCCGCACCCGTCTCCTGGACCGGCGCCATGGGCTCGTACTCGGTGTTCTCGATCGGCGTTACGTACGGCTGCGCCGGCGAGTCGCCGGGGCCGCGCTGGACAACGCGGCTGCCGCTGCCGCTGATGTTGATGCGCACCTTCAGCTTGGAGGGCACTTCAACCAGGTTGTTCTGGCCCCAGATCTCGACCTTTCCAAGCAGCGCACCGTCCTCGACGCGAACCTCGTTGCCGTCGCCGATGATCGACAGCTTGTGCAGCTCGGAGCGTCCTTCGATGGTGATCTTGTTCAAGTGCCCGGTGATGCCGAGCCCGCCGAACCAGTTGCCGCGCTCGGTCAGTTCGTGACCGACGATTCGATTGGCGCCGCCGCAGCCCACCGTCGGAACCAGCAGCAGCGCTGCCCACGCGAACTTCCATGCCCGTTGCATATGCGCCCTTCCAGATGCCGGTGACCCAGAATCCACTCGCCACACCGCGCTGACACGGGGTTGAAATGTACCCTGCCCAAAGCGGCGGAGCCAGCACAACGCTACCCTGCCTGCGCCTTGCGGATCGCCACCCGGAAGGCCTGGTAGTAGCCTTCGAGCATCTTGCGGGCCCGCTCGAGCGTGGCCGGCTCGCCGAGCGCGGCCAGGTCGCCGAGCTCCCAACCCGTCGAAAAATAGAAGTACTTGCCCTGCTCCCGATAGTGCTCCACTACCGGGTCGGGCCATTCCAGGCCGGCCGCGTCAAAGCCCAGCTCGACAAACTCGCTCATCGTGTCGCCGCTGTCCTCGATCGCCTGCTCCAGGTCCTCGCTCAACCAGCGGCTGTCCGTCACAAGTCCCGCGCGGACCTGCGGAATGTGCGGCCGCACGCACATCTCCAGCCAGAGCTGCGGCGCCACCTCGAAGCGCGTGGCGAGCACGCTGCCGTCGGCGCGGTCGTCGCGCAGCACGCTCCGGACGCGCGCGTCGCCGCGCAGGCCCGCTTCGAATGCGTCGCGGAATCGCTGCACGATCGCCGGGTCGGACGCGGGCACCGCCATTCAGCACCCCCCTTCTCCGTTCGCGTCTCTACTTGGCTGACGATCCGGCCACGGCCACGTCCTCGCTGGCCGCCAACCGCTTCAGCACCCGCCGGCGCGTGCGTGTGAACGGGCCCGCCAAGGCCCGATGCAGCCGAATCCAGAAGCTCAGCCGCTCGACGCGGGCACGCTCGGCGTCCGTGAGCAGGTCGGGACGCAGCCGTCGCTTGTGCTTGAGCGTGTGATACCAGTCCGCCTGCTGAAAGCGGCGCAGCAGCCAGCGCCCCAGCCGGCCCAGCGGACTGCCCCCGACGGGCATGAAAAGCGAAATCTGAAAGTCAATCAGGTATGGCCGGCCGTCGTCACCGACGAGGATGTTCTGCCGCTTGTTCAGGTCGACATACGCGACGTTCCGCGCATGAATCGCGCTCAGCAGCGCCGCGAGCTGGTCGAAAAACGCATCCGAGACGCGCTCGTCGCGCCCCAGCGGATGGCCCGGCACAAACGCGTGCATGAGGCCGTTGCGCCCGACGCGTCCCAGGAATCGCGGCACGCCCGGCAGGTCCTCCAGCCGCTGGTACATCCACGCCTCGCGATCACCCAGGAATCGGCCGATCCAGCGCGTCGGCAGCAGCCAAAGGTCGCTGGCCCGCCCCAGCTTGAGCACGGCCAACCCCTCGGCACCCTTGTACAAGCCGGTCGCGGCGAAGAAGTCGTGCTTGAAGGCCTCCACCAACTCGTATTCGAGGCCCGCGCAGGCCACGCGGGCCGGCAATTCGCCCGCCGGCAGCGCATACAGCCATGCATGCCGCGGCCGTCGCCCTCGGATCGTTTCGCATCCGCTCACGTCGCCTATTATACGAGCCCGGGGCTGACAGGACGCCCCAGCCGTTCAAGCTGTGCGCCCGAGTGCGTTTCATCCGATAGGCTCACTCGGGCACCGGGGCGCGGTCCGCGGTCGGCCGTCCCCGCCACACTCAAACACGGAGCTGCGCATGTTCTGGGCTGCACTGGTGGCATTGTTGCTGGGTCTGTTCGGCGCAACCTGGGCTTTCGGGGGCGGGCTGGTCCAATAGCACCAAGCTGGCGGCTGGTCTGACTCGCCGACCACAAGACGCTTGTCCGCAACGGGGCGCGCGGCGAGCGTTGCGTCCGGCTCGTTCTCGCCGGTTTGAATTCGCCCGCTTGAGCGCGTATAGCTTGGCTATGCCGCCGGCGGTTGCCTCGCCTTTGCGCGTCGTGCTCGATGACCGCCCGCTGCGGCGGACGCGCACCGGCGTCGGCAACTACATCGCACAGCTACTGCTACAGCTTTCATCGGCCGACGGCGTCTCGGTCGACCCCTTCGTCTTCACCTACGTCCGCCGGGCCGACTGGCGGACGGCGCTTGCCGCGCCGCCCGAGTCGACGCAGCCCCCGGAGAACCCGCGCGACGTCACGGGCGGCCGCAAGCCCTGGTGGCTCCGCGCGCTGATCCAGACCGGCTACGGCGCGTACTTCCGACTGCGCACGCGCGGCCGATACGATTTGTATCACGAGCCGAACCACGTGCCCGTGCGCTGCGCCATCCCCACCATCACGACTATCCACGACCTGTCCGTCGTGCTGCACCCGGAATGGCACCCGATCGACCGCGTGCGCTGGTACGAGCGCGACTTCGCGGCCGGCGTCAACCAGACGCGCCACTTCATCGCCGCCTCCGAGTTCACCCGCCGCGAGATGATGCAGCAGCTCGGCCTCCCCGGGGACCGAATTACCGTAACCTACCAGGCGCCGCGGTCGGCGTTCTTTGATCCTGATCCGCTCGCGGAAGCGGGTCGCGCGGAACGCGAGCGGCGCGCCCGCGTCCTGCGTGAATTAGGCCTCCCGTCTACCTTCTTTCTCTACGTGGGCACCTTGGAGCCGCGCAAGAACCTGCCGGGCCTGCTCGACGCCTTCGCGGCCCTGCCGCCGAGCACGCGCGCGGCGCACCCGCTCGTCCTCGTCGGCCCGTGGGGCTGGAAAGCCGAGCGAATCCGCGAACTGCTCGCGAAGCGCGACCTGGCGAATCACGTCCGTCTGCTCGGCTATCTGCACGATCTGCCGCTGGCCGCCCTGTACGGCGCTTGCACGGCCTTGGTCTGGCCGACGTTCTACGAGGGCTTCGGGCTTCCGCCGCTGGAAGCGATGGCCTGCGGCGCGCCCGCAATCGCGTCCAACGTGGCTTCCCTTCCGGAGGTCGTCGGCACGGCGGGTGTGCTGCTGGCCCCGGCATCGACGGGCGAATGGACGGCCGCCATGCGGCGCATCGCCGAGGACGCGGGCTGGCGGAGCGAGCTGAGGCGGGCCGGGCTGCTCCAGGCGAAGAAGTTCTCGTGGAGCCGCTGCGCGCAGGACACGCTCCGCGCATACCGCGCCGCGCTCGACGCCTGAGTGTGTTCGCGGGCGTGGCGGGCAGCGGGTTGACGTAACCGGTCAGGCCGACAGAGGCAGCGGCGCATGCACGTTCATGCGCGCCTGCTCAACCTGGGCAGCCCAGCGATCATTGTCTCGCGCGATGTCTTCCTCAAGCAGCCGCACGAACTGCGGATCGAACTGGATGCCCGCGGTCCCTTTCAGCCGCCCGAGCGCTTCATCGATTCCCAGCCCCGAGCGGAACGCGCGGTCGCACGTCAACGAGTCAAAGGCCTCCGCGACCGCGATCAGCCGCGAGCCGATGGGGATCTCCTCGCGCTTCAGGCCGTCCGGATAGCCCGTTCCGTCCCAGCGCTCGCGCAGGTGGCGGATCATCTCCACTTCGGTGTTGAACACCCGCAGCGGCTCGAGAATGCGGCAGGTCAGCAGCGGAACCTGGCGCATCAGGGCCGCCTCGTTCGGGTTGAGCGCTTGCGGCTTGAAGAGCAGGTCGTCGGGAACGCCGATCTTGCCCAGATCGTGGAGCATCGCCGCATTCACCGCGCAGGCCCGCAGGGTCTCGGTCCAGCCGCAGGCGTTGGCCAGCCACTGGGTGTACGTTCGCACGTTCAACGAATGCCAGGCGCTGTAGCCGTCGCGTGCCTCGAGCGCCTGGATCAGCGCCCAGACGCTTTGCAGGCAGACCTCCTTGGTTCGCAGCGCCAGCGTGTGCACTTCCTTGCGAAGCCGCTCCAGCTCGTCCACCGGCGAGAACAGCGCCACCGTCTGGCTGCTCATCTGGTCGGCGCGCGTGACTCGATTGCGCCCCGCGCGCTTGCTCGCGTAGAGCGCCTGGTCCGCCAGGTCAATCAGCTCGTTGACCGTCGCGGCCCGCGGGTCGGCCGTGCACGAGACGCCCACCGAAACATGCACGCGCAGGTCCGGGAAATCCGGCAGCCGCACCTTTTCGGGCAACTCGCCGCGCAGGCGGTCGGCCAGCAGTGCGGCATCGGCGAGGCCGGTTTCCGGGCAGATCACGGCGAATTCCTCGCCGCCGTAGCGCGCGATGGAATCGACGTCTCGAATCCCGGACTGGAGATAGCGCGCCGTCAGCCGCAGCACAACGTTTCCGGTCTCATGGCCGTGCATGTCGTTGATGCTCTTGAAGTGATCGACGTCCAGCATCAACACGGAGAGCACGCTGCCGTAGCGTTGCGTGCGGCTGAACTCGCGTTCGATCAGGTTGCGAAACTGGGTGTGATTCCACAGCCCGGTCAGCCCGTCGGTCAAGGCCGCCTCGCGCAGGCGCTCGTGCAGCCCGTGGTAGCGCATGCCGCAGCGGATTCGCGCCTGGAGCTCGCGCAGGTCGTAGGGCTTGGGCAGGTAGTCGTCGGCGCCGATCTCGAGCGCGGTCTGACGCCGCCCCTTCTCGTCGTACGCCGTCACCAGCACCACGTACGTTCCGTCCAGCGCCGGATCGCTGCGAATCTGCTTGCAGAGCTGGAAACCATCCATCCCGGGCAAGGCGATGTCGCAGACCACGATCCGCGGGCGCAGCCGATAGATCAACTGCAACCCGTCGGATCCGTTGCCGCACTCGGCCACCGTGTACTTCTGCTTGGCCAGGTGACGCCGCAGCAGCTTGCGTTCCGCCGCGTGATCCTCAATGACGCAGATGTCGACTCCGTGCGTCTCCACCGCGCAGCGCTCCCGTTGCGTACCGCGGGCGGCAGTGCCCGGGCGTCACTCGGCGCCGAGACACCAGCCACCCGATGGAAGTATGGGAATCGTTCCCTCAGGGTGCTGGAGAATCGGCGGGAGTCACGTGCGGACCTGGATCAAGGCACGCAGCCGCGCGGCATCGGCGGGCACGGATTATCATCCCCCCTGTCCGCGGGCCGGGCGCGTTCCGAGCACAACGCGCGACGAAGCCGCCGATCGGAGCCGCTCATGCAGTCATCGCCGCACGGCCGCATCACGCTTGACAGGCTGGTCGAGATGAAGCGTGCCCGAAAACGCTTCGCGATGCTGACCGCGTACGACTACCCCACCGCCGCCGCCGCGCAGGCCGCGGGCGTGCATGCGCTGCTGGTCGGCGACTCGCTCGGCTGCGTTGTGCTCGGCCATGAAAACACGCGCGGCGTTCCGCTGGCGCTGATGATCTACCTTGCCGAAGCGGTCCGTCGCGGAGCCCCGCACGTCTACCTGATCGGCGACCTCCCGTTCGAGAGCATCCGCGCCGGTCGCGCGGCGGTCCTTGAGGCCTCCCGACGCTTCGTTCAAGAGGCCGGCTGCGACGCCGTCAAGCTCGAGATCGGCCCCCGCGGCGCCGAGCTGGTTCGCGCGCTTTCGGACGGCGGGTATCAGACGCTGGCGCACCTCGGCCTGCGGCCCCAGAGCGTGGCGGCGCCGGACCAGTACCGTGCGCAGGCCCGCGACGCCGCCGGCATCGCGGACCTGGTGGCCGAGGCGCAGGCGATGCAGGCCGCGGGCGCGGTCATGATCCTGCTCGAAGCCGTCCCGCCCGAGGCCGGATCGGCGGTCGTCCAGGCGGTCTCCGCGCCCGTCGTCGGTTGCGGCGCCGGACCAGCCTGCGACGCACACGTGGTCGTGACGCACGACATGCTCGGGTTCGGGGCGCCGCGCCCGCCACGATTCGTCCCGCGACTGGCCGACTTGCGCGGCACGGTCGAGCAGGCCATGCGCCGATATGTCGAGGACATTGCCGGCGAACGCTACCCGGCCCCGGAGCACGCCTATTCGATGCGCGGCGCGAGCACGACGTAAGGCGCCGGCCCGACTTCTGGAATCCACCGCATGCACCGCCCACTGACTCAACTCGAGCTGCTCCCGAGCGGGCCGCTTCGCCGCATCGGCGCGCACTTCGCACACTTCGAATCGCTGGACAGCACCAATGACTTCCTGCTGCATCAGGCGCCCCTGCTGCCGGACGGCTCGGTCGTCGTCGCCGAAGCGCAGACGTCGGGCCGCGGCAGGCTCGGCCGCCGCTGGATCGCTCCGCGCGGCTCATCGATCCTGCTGAGCGTACTGCTGATCGAATCGCCCGGCTCGCGACTCGGCGCGTGCGCACCGCAGCTTGCCTGCCTGGCCGTCTGCGACGCGATCGATGCTGAGACCGAGTGCCGCCCGCGCGTCCGCTGGCCCAATGACGTCGTCGTCGGACACCGGAAGCTCGCCGGAGTGCTCGTGGAGTCGACCCAGGTCGAGCGTGCCGGCGGGCGCTCGCTCGCGATCGTCATCGGCATCGGGCTGAATTGCCTCCAGCAGGTGGCGCACTTCGCCGACGGGCTCGAACGCTCCGCGACTTCGCTCGAGATCGAATGCGCTCAGCCCATCCACCGCCCCGCCATCGCGCGCCACCTGCTTCATCGCATCGACGAGCGGCTTGGCGAGCTGCGCGGCACGGCCGGCGGCGTCGCCGCGCTGCGGCAGGAGTGGCTGGCGCGTTGCGACGATCTCGGATCGCACGCCATCCTGCTGAACAACGGTCACCGCTGCGAGGGGACGATTCTGGACATCACCGAGGGCGGCGACCTTCTCGTGCAGCTCGCTCAGGGAGGGCCGCGGCGCTTTGAGTCGGCGACGACGACACGCCTCTGGTAATCGATCGCGCCGCGGGAAGCGCGCCTCGGCACGACCGGTCGAGCCGGTAGTCGCTAGTCCGCGCGCCGCTGCTGCGCCGCAGTCCGCGACACCCCGCGATCGAGCGAGAGCGAAGCCGCCCGCCCCGCCGCGATCCGCGCGGAAGCCGGCCGCCGCAGCCGTTCACGCACCGGCGACGAGCGTGCACGAGTCGGGACGAACATCCGCCGTCCTCGTGCCCGTTCTCCTGGCGGCGTTCGCGCTGCCCCTGCTCACGCTGCGTCTATGCCTCGCCCTGCGCTATCAGCTTCCGGCCCCGCAGGGCGGCGTCGAGTGGGTTCTGGCCGCTTCGGTCGCCGGAGCGGCGATCGGCTGGCGAACTCGCGCCGCGCGCGGCGACTCGGCTCACGACCGCGCCGCGGCCGACCCTCTGCCGCTGACATGCGCAGGCCGCCTCCTGCTGGCGGGGCTCGCGGCGGCAGCGACCGGCGTCTTCGCCATGAACGACGAGACGCTGCGCGAGTACATGCTGGCGCGATTCGCGCTCAGCCCTCCGATCGCGGCAACCGGGCTGGCACTCGCCGCCCTCGCGCCGGTTGCGGTCGCGTCCCATTCCACGGTCGCCGCGCTCCACGCGCTCTTGCGGTCTGCGATATTGCCGGGCGTGGCTCACAGCCGCACGGCGCATCCGGCGTCGGCGATGCTCATCGCGCTGTTTGTGGGCGCGGCCGCGCACCCCCTTCTGCCGGCCAACGACCTGGGGCTCATCCTGCCGCCGGTGCTCCTGTTCCTCGCCGCCATCTGGACCGCGTGGCATGCCGGCAAGCACCGGCCGATCGGCCGATCGAATGCGGCAGTCGCGCCCGCGAGGTCGGCGCCGGTCGCCGCCGCGCTCGCCGCCGCCGCGATCGCGCTCGGCGCGAGCGGCGCGTGGCGTATCTACATCGGTACGCTCGCACCGCACGGGGCCTCATCGCTGCCCCGACTGAGCTGGCTCATTCCCGCTGCGCACACGCGGCAGTTTCCCGCCGATGATGGACACTCTGTGCCGCTTTGGAATTCCGATCTGAGTCCCCAGCGTGCCGACGAGATCTGGCTTTCCGCGGCGGCGTTCGAGCATGCAGCCCAGAGCTGCGGGCTCTCCGCCGACCGGCTCTGCCGCCGCGTGGTGCGCGGCCTCGCGCCGCGCGGCCACGTTGTCGTGCTGGCAACCGTCGAGGATAGCGCGTCCGAGCCGCGCTGGATTCGTAAGCTCGCGCAGCGCATGGGGCCATCATGCGAAGTGCGGCTGGTCGCCAGCCCGCGCGGCGACGGCTCCGCCTGGCTGGTCGGGGCCGATCTCGACGCGTGGCTGAGCCGGCGCCGCGTCGATCCGGTTGCGGCGCGGCGCGAATGGGCTCCTCCTTCGGCGGGCACCGCTTCGCCCTGACGCCCTGCGGTGTCGCCCTGCCGCCGCTCGTGGTAGTCTGCGGCTCGGAAACGCGCCGCCCCGCGCGGCACTGCTTGCGTGGAAAGGACCCGCCCGTGTCACTGCTGGTTACCGGATCGATCGCGATTGACACTGTCGAGACTCCGCACGGCCGCGTGGAGAACGCGCTGGGCGGTTCGTCGATCTACTTCTCCCTGGCGGCAAGCCAGTTCGCGCGCGTGCGGCTGGTCGGCGTGGTCGGCGAGGATTTCGACCTCAGCCGGCTCGATCCGCTGCGCGAGAGGTCCATCGACGTCAGCGGCGTCGAGGTCCGCCGCGGGAGCCGCACGTTTCGCTGGGAGGGCCGCTACCAGGGTGCGATGAACGACGCCGAGACGGTCGGCGTCGAGTTGAACGTGCTGGCCGAGCGCGGGGCCGAGCTGCCGGCGGCTTTCCTCGACAGCCGCTTCGTGTTTCTCGCGAACACGCACCCGGCGATCCAGGCGGAATTCGCCCGGCGGCTCAGCGCCGCGCGCCTGATCGTCTGTGACACCATGAACCTCTGGATTCAGAACGAGCCGGCGGCGCTTCGCGAAACGCTCGCGCGCGTGCATGGGCTGGTGCTCAATGAGGGCGAGGCGCGCCTGCTCACCGGCAAGAGCAACCTGGTCAGCGCCGGCCGCGACATCCTTAAGCTCGGCCCGCGCTTCGTCGTCATCAAGAAGGGCGAGCACGGCAGTCTGTTGGTATCCAGCGACGACCTCTGCCAGATTCCGGCCTATCCCACCGAGCGGACCGTCGATCCGACCGGCTGCGGCGACACCTTTGCCGGCGCGATGATGGGCTACCTCGCCGCACAGGATCGCATCGACGCGGCCACGCTACGCGCAGCGATGGCGCGCGGCTCGGTCACGGCGTCGTTCGTGATCGAGTCGTTCTCGGTCGACGCACTGGCCGCCGTCACGCCCGATGCCCTCGCGAAGCGCTTGACGCAGCTTCAGCAGATGTCGCGGTTTGAGTGAGGGCTACAGAAGGGGTCGATGGCGCGGGGCGCGGAAGGGGCCAAGGGCAAGTGACGGAGGGAGAGAGACGAAGAGACGAAGAGACGAAGTGCGCAGAGCGGCGTTCGTCGCGCCCTGCGCCCCGCATTCTCTCGACCTATTGACTTGCCGGCCTGTCAACCCGCCCGTCTGTATCCCGGCGCGAGCGACCGCCGCGTGGCGAGCTTAGCGCCGTCCGCGCTCCGCCCGCTTCATCCGCCGCTCGTCGTCGCGCTGCTTGAGTGTCTCGCGCTTGTCGTGCAGCTTCTTTCCTCGGACCAGCGCGATCTGGACCTTGGCGAGCCCGCGGTCGTTAAAGAAGATTCGCAGCGGGATGATCGTGAAGCCGCGCTGCATAACCTTGACGAGGAGCTTGCGCAACTCGCGGCGGTGCAGCAGCAGCTTGCGCTCGCGGGTGGTGACGTGTTGCGCGTAACCCGCTTGTGGATAATGAGATATGTTGCACTGCCGCAGCCAGGCCTCGCCTTCGCGGATGGTGACGAAGGCCTCTTCGAGCGAGACGCGCCCGGAGCGCAGGCTCTTGACCTCGCTTCCGGTAAGCGCGAGGCCCGCCTCCAGCTTCTCGAGTATCTCGTAGTTGAAGCCGGCCTTGCGGTTGACGATCTGCGGAAGTGGGGATGGACCTTTGCTCATAGCGTAAGTACAGTTCAAGTAAGAGCAGAGCGGATGCTAACGTGTGTCGGTCGTGGACGCGACGACCGCGCCGCCGCGTCCGATAGAATCGGGAAATTCGTGATGGGGCCGCCGCAACTGGCCGCCGCCGGCGCGGGTATAAATCGGCGGATCGGCGTTGCACAAACCGGCAGCCCGGGAAGTCGGGTCGGTGCATGACGCGAAACGATGAGCAGAAACTGATCGCTCGCGCCCAGCGTGGGCACGCCGACGCGTTCCGCGCGATCGTGGACGCCTACAAGGATCGTCTGTACGCGTTTGTCGTGCGGATGGTGCGGAACCATCACGAGGCCGAGGACATTTGCCAGGCCGCCTTCGTCAAGGCGTACCAATCGCTCGAGAGTTATTCGAGCAACTACGCGTTCAGCACCTGGTTGTTCACGATCGCGTACCGCGTCGCGCTGAACACACTTCGGCGACAGCGGGCCCACAGCGGCGAGACGGACTTCTCGCTGATCCCCGGCGACGGACAGGACGCGGCGACGGTGCTGTCCGGCAGTGAAGAGGCGCAACGGCTGCGCGACGAGGTTTGGAAAGCCGTCGAACAGCTCACCCCGCCTCAGCGCAGCGCCGTGCTGCTGTTCTACCGGGAAGGCAAGAGTTGCCAGGACATCGGCGTAGTGCTGGGCGTGCCGGCGGTGACCGTGAAGAGTCATCTGCACCGGGCGCGCGAGAAGCTGCGAGCTTTGCTGAGCGAGGAATGGGTCGCGTCGTGGATGGGGGACGAGCGTCATCGCCTGCGGCTGGCGGAATAGCCTGCGGCGAAGCCGCCGAGCGGCGGGCTGAAAGGGCCCGCGCCGGATTGAACCGAATTCGTGTGGCCATGAACTGCATTGACGTGGAACAACTGATCGAAGCCTACCTCGACGGCGAGCTGAGCGGCGCGCTGCGGGTCGAGTTCGACGCGCACCGGCTGAACTGCTCCGTCTGCCAGCGCAAGGTGGCGCTGCTGGAGACCTGCGGCGACGTTCTGGCCGGCGACCAGGACCTGGCGGAGCTGTCGGGCGACTTCACCGACCGCGTCATGCACGCTGTCGCGCTGCGGCCGCGCGTCTCGCGCCTCCCGCGAAGGCTGACGCTCGCGGCCGCCGTTGGGCTTCAGGCGGCGGCGGTGCTGGCGTTCATTTGGCTGGTCGGTCCGTTCCGTCAGGCGGCGCCGCCCGTCGCGGGCGATGGGGGCGGCGCGGTCGTTCATGGCGAAACCACCGAGAATGGTCCGCCGCTGGATCTCTCGGGTCCTGTCTGGGACCGCGTCGATGCGTTCGCCGCCGCGCGGAGCAACCTGCTGAGCGATTTCGTGGCGGTCGCCAACCTGGTGCGCAGCCTTGAAGTTCCCGCGGACGTGGTGGATATTCCGGCGGGCAACCCGTTCTATCTGTTGCAGCGGTTGCTGGTTCCAGAGTCTCCGGACGATGGTCCGGCGGGGACCGGCGGCGTCTATTCGCTCTAATCGAGTCCCGTGAAACACGCCATCATCGCGCGATTGGGCCGTGCATTGTCGCCGGCCCGTGCCGCGCTGCTTGGGGCTCTGCTCTGTGCGCCGGCGCTCGCACAGGACCCATCCGCCTCTCAACCGGCCGTGCGCGGGACCACGCTGGCGTCCCAGGTGCCCGCCGACGTCGGGCTGTTCGTTGAAATCCGCAACGCCGAGGACATTCTCACCGCGCTGACCGAGCCGCAGGTCTGGTCGACGCTGGCGGAGCTCGCCGGACAGCCTTCGCGACCGGAAGACGCGGCCCGCTGGCAGGAACAGATCGAGCGCACCGTGCGCATGTCGCCGCGCGAGGCCATTCGCCTGCTGTTTGCAGGCGGGGCGGCGTTCGCCGGCGCCGGGCCGCGGCGCTCTCCGGACGCCCTGGTCCTCTGCCGGCCGTCGAACGAGGTGACGATCCAGCAGCTTCTCGAGCGCTGGAACGCGCGCGCCCTGCCCGAACTGGGCGCGCCCGACGCCTACCACCTGCGCAACAACATCGCCGTCATCGCGCGCGACGGCGTGCTTTACTTCGGCGACCTGCTCCCGCCGGACGGAATGTTCCGATCGGCCGTCGGCTTCCTCTCGCAGGAGCCGCGCGCATCGCTGGCCAACTTCGAGGCCTATCGGCGGCTGCTGGCGCGCGTGCCGGAAGACCCTGACGGTCTGCTTTTCGCGCGGCTGTCCGCGGCGACGAGCCGGCCGGCGCCCGACAGCGCGAGTACGAGCGCGCCGGCGACTCCGCGACGGTCGCTCCTTCCGGCCGGTTTCGGCGACCCGCTGCTGGTGGCATTGCAGCGCGAGTCGTCGCTGCTGCATCTGACCGTGGTAAGCGACTTCCCGCCGGCATCTCAGCCCTGCACGCACCCATCCGGCGAGACGGCTCCCGCCGAAAACGCGGCGTTGCTGTCGAATCTGCCGGAGTCGGCGCTGGCGGCCTGGGAGGGCATGGTCGACTATCCGGCGATCGGGCGAAGAGTGGAGGAATTGCCCGCGCAGAATCCGATCCGCGTGGCGCTGCAAACCCAGGCGCGCGGTGAGTCGATCGAGCAACTGTTGGCGACGCTCGCCGGCCCGACCGTCGCGGCGCTGGGCGCCTTGCCAGTGGGCGGGCGCGAGGCCGACCTGCCGCCCATGCCGGTGCTGGGCTTCATTGCGCTAGCCAGGGACCCGACGCTGGCCGAGGCCGAATTCAGCGCGCTGATCGAGACGGCCATCGCAGCGTACGACGTGATCGCGTTGGCGCGCGGCTCCGCGCCGCTGCCGCGCGTGGTTGACGTGGACCTCGACGGCGTGCCGGCCAATCGGCTCGACCTGACGCCCATGCTCGACGCAGGCTCGCGGAGCTTGATCGGCGAGTTGCATCTGAGCTGGGCGGTGCAGGGCGGGGCGCTGATCGTCGCAACGCACGAGCAGTGGCTGCGTCAGATGCTGGCAGCGCGAACGGGCGCGGGGAACTCGCTGCGCGGCGTCGTGCTGCTGGGGCGGCGGCCGCCGGCGGCGCTGGCCCGCAACGTGGTCGTCGTCCAGAGCGGGCCGATCGCCGACGTCGGACAGCAATGGCTGGATTTCGTGGCTCGCCGGCATCCCGAAGCGCTCGGCGAGGGGTGGTGGCGGCCGCGCGGAATGCGCGGGGCGCCGCGCCTGGGGATCACGGTCGAGGAGCGCTCGGCGCAGAAGCAGCTTCGCGTCACCGCGGTCCAGCCGGGTCAGCCCAGCGACGGCTTCCTGCGCGTCGACGACATGATCGTCGGCTGCGCCGGCAAGCGGTTCGAGTCCGAGCGCCCCATGCAGGAAGTGCTCAGTGCTCTGGAACGGCGAGCGCATCCGGGCTGGTTCGACGTGCTCGTACAGCGCGGCGAGACCGTGCTCAACGTGCGCGTGCCGATGCCGAGCTTTGATCCGATTCAGGCGCTTCGGCGGCTGGTCGGGATCGGGCGCATCGTGCAGCGCGTCATCTTCCAGGACGACTCGCAGGATGTGGCCGGGCCGCGCGCCTTCGTGACGATCGAGCTGCGCACGAGCGAGACGCCGCTATTCACGTTCACACGGCCGGCGGCGACGACCGCGTCGCAGCCAGGATCTGCTCCTGAGCCGCAACCGACCGACGTTGTTCCGGCTGAAGTCCCCGCCAGCCAGCCAGCGCAGCCGTGAATCGCCGGCCGGCTCGATCTGACAACCAGGACACCGCTTTCCTGCCCGGCGCCCGCGGAGGCGCGCCGCGAACCCCCCGCGAATGAAGCGGCCTCACTCGAACAGGACCGGGTCCCAGAACGCTTCGGCAAACGACGGGGGGAAACGCCCCTTCCCTGATTCGATCATCGGGATGCGGATCACCAGCTCGGGATGGCGCAGACCCTCCGTAATGTACAGCGACGTTTCCGAGAGCATGCGGGCGCGCAGCTCCTCGAAGCTCTCGCTGCGGCGGATTCGGCGGAGCCACTCCATGGGCTGTTCCCCGTACGGGGCGCGCTAGCCCGACGCTGGTGCGCGATGGTGCTGGTGCGCGCTCCGCGCCGCCCAGAGACAGGCTGCGCCGCCGACCGCGATCATTTCGATCGGAAGCGGCCGTGCGAAGCCCCAGGCGGGGATGTTGTTGAGATGATCATACGGCGGCGGAAGCATCGGTTTCCAGATGGAAAAGAGCAACGCGACGAAGCCGGCCAGTACCGGCGCGGGCCAGTACGCCAGTGGGTGCTCGACGTGAGTGGCGAGGTGCGCCAGCCAGCCTGCAACCAGGAAGCCGACGGCGACGGCGAAATAGACCTGACCGCGATGCGTCTCGCCGCGCGGCCCCATCAGGATCAGAATCAGCACGAGGCCGAGCGCCGTCGTCAGCAGCAGGTTCTGCACGATCGCCGCGCGCACCTTGGCTGGTTGATCCAGCGCAAAAACCTGACGGGCCGTTCGGCCGCCGACGCCCGCGAGAATCGCCATCACGACGAAGACGGCGCTCCAGAGCAGGTGCTCGACGAGCAGCGGCGCGTAACTGGCGGCGGTTGCCGGCCCGGGCACGACATTCCGCAGCGTCAGCCACTGATCGATATTCCCACTGGGCGTCAGCCAAAGCGCCACGCCGATGAGCACGGCGGCAACTCCTCGGAGCGGGTCGTCGAGGACCAGGCGGACGATCAGCGCAAGGCCGAGTAACAGCGCGCTGATCGCCAGCGCGGCGGGAAGCGACTCGAAAGACGTGGTCGGCACGACGGGCCGCGCCGTGCCGGCCGCCAGCAGCGGCCGGCTCACGGCGAAGTAGAGCAGGGCGAAGGTCAGCGCGATCAGCGCGCAGAACTGAAGGCGGACGATCCAGCGCGGCGGAGTCGAGGCGGCGGAAAGGGTCTGGGACTCGGTCACGTGGCGTAGGCTAAAGCGGTTCGGGCGCTTCCGTCAAACGCGTGCGCGGCGGACTGTGCCCATTAGAAAACGCGATGCCGACTCAATCGTCGCATCGCGTTCTCGTGAATGCGATTCATGATCGCCGCGCCCCGGGTAACTGCGCGGCTGCGTCAGCCTGCGGCAGACGCGGGTTGGGGAACGACCGAGACAAAGCGCCCGTGGAACTGGACGATTCCGTCGGCCAGGGCGAACAGCGTCCAGTCGCGGCCACAGCCGACGTTCCGGCCGGGCTTGATGGGAGTTCCCACCTGCCGAACGATGATCGAGCCGGTTCGGGCGAACTGCCCGCCGTAGACCTTGACGCCGCGGTACTTCGGGTTGCTGTCGCGGCCGTTGCGGGTCGAGCCGCCGCCCTTCTTATGAGCCATTGCACACCACCTTCGTTCCGTCGCGGCCGCACGCCTTGGGCCGGTTGAATGCGAGCCCCGGAATATACACGTCTACCCGCCAGTCTGGCAACAGTCTGCTAACCGCTCCGCGTTTCGTGGGATCGGCCTCCGGGCTGCGCGAACGATCGGCGGGAGGCGCGCCGGCGCTGCGGCGCCGCGGACGACGCTAGCGCAGGATCCAGCGATCGGAGACCAGCATCGGCGCCGCGCTCTGGCGTGCATGGTCCGAGCCCGTCAGTAAATATCGCAGCTCGCGGGATTTGCGCAAAGTGAAGTGCCGCGGGGCGGGTGAATCGCCGCCGTCGCTGGGCGGCGCGCGGTTGGTGATCAGATGCGTTTCGCCGCTCAAACCCCCCAGGAAGATGGTGAAGTTATTCCCGGGGACGTCGACGCCGCGCCAGATCGCCACCGACTCGCGCGCGTAGCCGTCCCCCACCAGCAGGTCGCCGATCGCCAGCGACGGGTGAACCAGGTAGCGGTGGGTCTGGCGGTGGCGTTCCCGGATCGCGTTAAAGACCAGCGGGCTGATGCCCGTGTCGGTGTCGAAGACGCGCAGGTCTTCGGTCATCAGTTGGAACGATGGGAAGAAGCGCTGCGTGGCCCCGCTCTGATTGGTCACGGTGTAGACCAGGTACCAATACGTCTCTGGCTTGGACGAGCCGGGAGCCTGGACCTCGATCCGCTGGGGAGAGAGGTACGAAAAATCGAGCTCCCACGCGATCGGACGCGCTGCGGGCTGCGGCCCCTTGCCAAGCGGACCGTTGACGTCCTGCAATGGCAGCGTGCAGATCAGCAGTAGCGCTGTGAACGGCAGCATCACGCCGCACCCCCTCTATCCGCCGTACTGGTTTCGAATGATCTTGCTGGCCGGGTTGCCCGGCAGGCTGAGGGCACCGAGCGCCCGCGAAGCAGCGGTGCGGATATCGAGATTGGCCTCGGACTCCGCGACGGCGATCAGCCTGTCGATCAGCTCGCCCGAGAGGTGGTTGCCGGTTCGCCGGGCCGCCTCGGCAAGCGAGGCGAACATCGCGATGCGCATCTCCGGCTCTTCCGACGGCTCCAGCGCGACGCTCGCGACGACCGCCTGCGCGTCGTCCGTGCCGACGTAGCAGAGCGCCTGCGCCGCGCGCTTGCGCAAGTCCGGATCGGTTGCTTTCAGCGCGGAGATGAGCGCCGCCTGGACGTCCTGGAGCTTGAAGACGCTGTTGTTCGTCTCGCCCAGGTAGCTCACCGCGGCCGCGGCTTCGAGCGCCAGTTGCAGGCCGTATTCCGGCGTGATCGGCGTCGCGCCCACGACGCGCGAGACGGACTCGATGGCCGTCTGCATGCCGGCGGAATCGACGCCGGCCGGGGCGTGGGAGATGCGATACGGCCCGCGCGCCAGCGTAGCGACTCGCTCGCGATCGCCTTCTTTGACCAGGACGACGATCGGGGCGGCGGCGAAGCGGAACTCGGCGCGAAGCTGGGTCAACGCCTCCTCGAGGCCGGGCGACGTCAGGTCCGACGCCAGCACGATCACGTCGACGCCGGGAGTCTGCTCGCGAACCACGCGCAGGCCGTTGAAGAGGCTCGATTCGCTGACGGCTTCGTAGCCGAGCGCCCGCAGCGCGGCCAGCGCCGCATTGGCGGACTCCTCGCTGGCGTCCACCACGAGCGCGTTCCGCGCGCCTGAGTTCAGCATCAGGGCTTCACTGAGCACCGGCATGAGATTCTGAGAGTTCTGGAAGTTGCTCGCGGGGGAGCCGTTGGCCAGCGCCAAGGCCGCTCGGATGCGCACGACGCGCTCGGGGAAGGTGAGCGCCTCACCCAGCGGCAGCCGCCCGCTGGGGCCGGTCAACAGGCTGGCGGGGCCGGCGGTCGGACGCAACGCCTCGATCGCGCCGAGCGCCACCGCGCCGTCGCCGGTATCGACCGCGCGGGCCAGGACCATCAGGCAATATTCAGCGCCGGCCGACTGAGCGAAGTACACCCCGCTCGGGTAGTTCTCGGGCCGTGTGCGATCGACCTCGCCGGCGGGAAGCTGAGCCTCGCGGCGAAGATTCGCCGCGAGCCACAGCGCCAGCGCCGGCTTGAGCTCCGGCTTGAGCCGCAGCGCTTCCTCGCAGCAGCGCATCGTCATGATCTCGTTGAAGATCGCGGTCGGCACTTCGGTGTTCTGCAGCAGGCCGTCCTTCCAGTACCACACGTTGGCCACGGCGAGCCGCGGGTCGGCGGCGAGCTCGGCCGCATCGGCGTAATACAGCTCGGCCAGCCGCTCGAACGCCTCCGCAGCGGCGTCGGCTCCGCCCGAAGCGCCGCCGCGGCTGGTGATCGCGGCGATCGCCTGACCCAGCGCGGCCTGCGACTCGGCCGGAAGCTCGCCCTGCTCACGAAGCTGCAACAGGTAGGGCATGGACTGCCAGTAGCCGATCTCACCGGCGCACTGAATCAGGTATTTCTGGGTGGAGTCGTCCTCGGTGCGCAGCGCGATCACGAGCGGATTCAGCGCGGCGCGGCCGATCCGCGGAATCGCGCGCAGCAGCGGACGCGTCAGCTCCTGGCGCGAGGTGTCGTGAAAAGCCTCCACCGCGAACGGAATCACGTACTCGCCGGAGTCGATCAGCCGGCCGACCGCCGTCTCGAAAGCGCGCGGCGGACCGATCAGAGCGTCGAGGTTGTGCCGGACGCGCGTCGGGTCGGCCTTGATGCGGCGTTCGCCTTCCTGGAGGAGGTTGAGCAGGCTGCGGGCGGCCTCGCCCATCTCGGGGTGGTCGGAAAGCTGGACGAGGATGTCCATGCGGCGCGAGACCCGGTCGGCGAATTCGAGCAGGGCGACCGGATCGGGATTGGACGCGATCAGCGCGTTGAAATTCGCCGCCGCGACGTCGAATCGGCCGATGGAGGCGAAATACCAGCCGTCGTCGGCCTGGTTCATCTGCTCGCGGCCGTCCAGCAGGAACTGGGCGACGCGCTGGCCGTTCTCCTTCAGTTTGCCCGCCTCGTGATCCAGCTCGAGATTGAGGACCCCGCCAGCCTTGACGTTCTGGGTGACCGAGCGATCCGCCAACAGCGCGATGCGGAAGGCCGACGGGTCGGTCGCCAGCAGCTCGCCGAAGGCGGCTTCGGCGGCGTCGGCATTGCGATCCAGCAGCGCCTGCAAGGCGACTTGCCAGCGCTCCCAGGCCTGCGCGGCGGGACCGGTTACCAGCCCGTCCGCGTGCACTTGCGCGTACGCCGCGCCCGCGCCTCCGCGCAGCGCGGCGAGAATCACGAGAGCGGCCGCGACACGGCACAGCCGGGTGATTGCGATCATCAGTTTGTACTCCAAGCGGCGCATCGAGGTCGGGGGGCTTGCGCCATCGGGCAAGCGGCAATCCGGGCCGAAATATAGCGCCGGGTGAGTAGCCAGTCAAACGGAAGCACGGTTCCGGACCGCCTGGCAATGACGAAAGTCCGTCCGAGGTGTCGCCGGCACGGGCCGGGCTCGCGCAACTGCCGGAAGTTCGCCGCCGAGCGCTCGGGCTAGCCGCGGGGGACGACGTTCAGCCAATCGCTCACGAGGAACTGAAACCGGTTGACCAGCATGGCGATGCGGCCCATGACCGTGTACCCGAAGCCGGCCCCGAACGTGATCATCAGAACCCAGATGCCGACCTTCGAGACCCGCCCGACGATGCCCCGGTGCTCCACCGAGAAGAAGAAGTACACCAGTCCGCAGGTGACTCCCAGGACGAGCAAGCTGTTGTTCAGGGATTCGTAGAACGTGCGTCCGACGTCCAGCGCGCCGGTCATGGAGTCATAGACGGGCGCGTAGAGCGGGACGATGGTGGCCTGAATCTGCTTGATGAAGTCCGATTCGAGGAACCCGGTGAGCCGGATGCCGGCGGTCGTGCCGAGCACCATGGCCAGCGGCCAACGGGCGATCCAGCCGCCGCGCGGCGCCAGCCGCCAGAGCAGCATGACGCCCAGCACCAGCGGAATGAGGTACGCGAGGTCCATGAGCTGCCAGACGGGGGCACTCAGTCCGTCGCCGCCCGCCGCCTCGTAGTCGATCAGAACGCCTTGCGACCAGGACTCGGTGGCGAGCTTGTTCACGACCTCGTCGAGGTTCAGTCCTGGCTGCGCGCCGAATTTCAGCCAGGCCGGAAACAGCTTGCCGAACAGGTTGGGGACGAGGACGTTCCAGAAGCCGATCGTCATCCAGAAGGCGGCGGAGACGCCGATGAAGGCGTGCTCGGCGATGCGGTAGAACGGGTTGTCGCGATAGAGGAACGACAGGACCGCGAGGGTGAAGAAGGCCGCGATCCAGATTCCGACGGTCCGCGGCAGGCTGAATTGGATGCTCGCGCGCGCTTCGGCCTGCTGCGAATCCGAGCGTTTCGCGTCCGCGTCGATCGCGGCCAGCCGTTGGGTCGCCTCCTGCCGTGTAAGCGAAATCTTGCGTTGATCCGCGCGCAGCTCGTACCAGCCCTGCCCGGTCGAAGTGCCGCGCGAGAAATGAACCGCGGCGATCGCGACGACGCCGATCAGCAACAGCGCGACTGCGACGACGCTCTCGCGCTTCATGGGCCGAGCCTCCGGCGCGAAGCCGATTGGATCATCAGGATGAGGTTTCCGGCGATGATCAGCCCCATGACGACGCAGTGCGCGATCAACTGCGGCCCCATGCGGAGAATCCCGAGCCGACGGCCGGGCTTCGCGGCACCGCTGGCCGGGTCGCGGGCGTAATCGGGATACTTCGCGGTGAGCGCGGCCTCGTATTCAGCGGCGCCCTTGATCGCCGCCAGCAGGCCGAAGAGCTGCGACGGGATGTAGGGGTACAGCAGAGTGGCCTGCACGCCGGTGCAGCCTGCGGCGATCGGAATGTCCAGCGGCGTCGCGGCGTACTGAATCCATTCCTTCGTGCCGGGATAGCCGGCGCTGACATTGAGAATCAGGTCGAGGTCGCGGATGTTCTTCAGATCGCGCGTCATGGGAAGCGAGCTGAGCGGCTGGCCGCGCACGTCGCCGGGAAACAGCTCGCCGAGTTTCGAGACCACCACCTTGATGACGGCTTCGTTGCCGGACTTGTAGCCCAGGTTGACGTAGTCCTCGCCGTAGACGTAGGCGGGGAAGTCCTTTCGGATGACGTTTTCGATGGTCTCGTTGACCATGGGCAGGCCGGCGGGCCAGAGCGTTACGAAGTAAAGCTCGAGGTCCTTGCGGGCTGCGTGCCACGCCAGCGCCGTCGCCATGGGTTGCAGCTCCGGGGCGCTGGCGGGGTCGTAGTCCCAGGCCATGAGAACGCGCTGACCAGGTCGCATGCTCTCGATGCGGTCGAAGACCGCCTGAGTGAGCGCGGTGGGACGCTCGGGGAACTCCGTGCGGAAAACCACGGGAATCAGCACTGCGACGCCCAGCAGCAGAAAGACCCAGCGTCGGTCGAGGTGGGCAAGAGCGTGTGCGAGCCGGATCACCGTTCACCTCTTCTCGGAGCCGAGGTACGAGCGTTCGATGCCCAGCAGCACCTTCAGCGACGTCGAGGCAACCCCCAGCGCAATGCCGATCATGATGGCCCGATTACCGGCGTTGTTCAGCACGGTCATCAGCCATCCGGTCAGGTTCGGAATGTAAAAAAACGACAGGCATTGCTCCCAGAGCCCCTCGGGCGGGCGCGCGGGATCGATCAGCCCCTCAGACAGCGCCGTTCCCAGGTAGGTGCGCCCCAGCAGAATCAGAAACGCCGTCCCCAGCAGCAGGATCGACTCCACGTTGCGGGCGCGGAACGCGCGAAACGCGGCCGAGGCAACGTAGAACGCGAGCAGCGCAAAGGTGGTCTGCTGGAGCGGCTGAAAGCCGTACTCGATCATGAACCAGAACGCGCCGCCGTTGTTGAGGACCTCCCCGCTCATGCCGGGATAGGGCGCGAGGCTGCCCGAGACGAGCGCGCCGACGGCGACCGCAGCGCCTTCGGCTGCGGCGCTCAGCGCGTCGAGCGGGGGCGGCGCGTTGCGCGGCGCGCGAATTACGGTCCGTCCGCGGCCGCTGGCGTCGAGTGCGATCGTGCCGAGCGCGGCTCCGTTGACGGAGATCTCATGGGTGGTTTCGGGCGGACCGCGGCGCACGTCCGCGGTCAGCACCCGCTCGCCGGACTGGCTGTCGAGATCGAGCTGCACGAGCGCGATCGCGCCGGGGGTCGTGGTGGATTGCAGCGGAGGATTGGTCCAGAACCCGGGCCGTGGAGGAACGCCGACCTTGAAGACGCCGAAGCCGAGCGTCAGCAGGAACGCCGCGACCGCGACGAAGCTGTAGCCCCAGCCGGCCTGCTGGCGGGCGACCTTGCGACCGTGCGTGTACAGCAGGTTGGCGCCGCCGAGCACGAAGGCGATGGCGGCCAGAATGTTAAAGTGGATGTTCGCCAGGTCGCTGAGAGACCCGAGCGCGGGGACGAAGTACTGCACGACCAGCACGAAGCCGACGGTGAACGTGATGAGGATCGGAATGGTGCGCTTCATCTCGATCGCGTCCGTCTAGTGGTCCGCCGATTCGAGCAGTGTGCCTTGCAGAAACCGCAGCCCGCGTGCCCACGGCCCGTGCGGGTCGCCGCTGAGGCGGGCGCCGGTCGCGAGCGCCGCTCCGACGAGAATCAGTGCGATGCCCAGCAGCTTTCCCAGATCCTGCCCTTTCAGGCTGCCGAGCTGCTGGGGTTCGCCGGAGAGATACGCCGACGCCGCGAACAGCTCTTCGCCGATGAGCGTGTAGTCGCACGCCGCCACAAAAAACGGCAATTGCGCGGGCATGGCGGTGCCGGCGATCTGGATGCTGCCGATCGCGTTGGCGGTCTCGGCCAGAATCAGGGACTCGGCGAAGAACGCGCCCAGGTAGAAGCATGTTGCCGGACGAGTTCGCACGAGAATCCCGCTTAGCGCGCTCACGAAGCCGAATTGCTCGTCGGTCGTGTAGTACACGCGCCGCTCGTCGTAGGCATCCGGCCGGCCGGCATCGAGATAGGCCGCCTGAACCGTCTCCCGGGCGGCGGTCATCACCAGCGAGCGGTTGGTCGGGACCTCCAGGTCGGCGTCGTGCTCGGCTGCCACGCGCGCCACGCGCGAAAGCACCGTCAGTCCCGCGACGGTCTGGATGTCGTTGATATCCTGCGTGCCGCACACGAACAGGACCGGGCGTCCCATCTCCGTAGCGCGGCCGACGGCCTCTTCGACCGCGTCCAGTCCGGCGATCCGCCGAACGCGCAGCTTGACGCCGCGCCGCGCCAGCCCGATGCAGAACACGACTGTGCCGCCCAGAACGAGCAGAAACGCGAGCAGGCCCAGGCGGTTCGTGTTCAGAAAGCTGCCGCGCGCGACGATCGCGTTCGTTTCGAGCGTTTCGAGCGGCGTCTTGTCGGCGCTGAGGAAGGTCAATCGGTATTGGTAGGTGCGCCACGGGCGCACCAGGCGGTTGTCCAGGAAACTCCCGCCGGCCGCGGGGGCCTGCGCGTGGACGGTCCAGCCTGCCGGGCGTTCGGGGCTGCGCCGCTCGATTCGCACCGAGGCGGCGTCGCCGCGCGGCCGCCAGTAGACGTGCAGCTCAGAGCCGTCGTCATTCGGGACGTCGCACGCGACGACGGGCGGAAGCCGATCACGCACGGCGCCGGCCAGCTCGGCCGTTTGCGCGTCAATCGCGGCGCGCAGCGAAGCGCGCCGGCCGGCGATGGGCTCGACTTCGAGTCGCCCGAGCTTCTCGCGCAAGGAACTGACTTGCGCTTCCGGCAGCGCGGCTCCGCAGCGATTCAGCAAGGTCGACAGCGCTTCAAGCGTTTCTTCGGCCTGCTGGGGGTCGCTCAGGCGGTCGAGCAGCCGCATCGTCGCGGCGACATCCGCCGGCGCGCTCAGACCCGTCGCCGCAGATGGAGCCGCAGCCGCGGCAAGGCCCAGCGGCAGGAGCCATCCCACGAGCAGCGCGACGGCCTGGTGCATCGTCCACCTCAAGGCGCTAGGCGCTCCGTGGCGCGCTGCGGTCGCGCGGCGAAGCGGCCGGTTCGCCGGCGAGCTGCTCGATTCGCCGGCAAATCCATTCGACGCAGCTTCGATGCTCAAGCAGCTCCGCGACGCGCCGACAGTCCCTCTGATCGAAAACGAGCGAAAGCAGCGGAGAGAAGAAGATCACGCTCTGGCTGGCGACGAAGTTGAGGTTGCGGGTGCACTCCAGCGCGAGCAGGGCCGGTGCGCTCAGGCCGCGCTTGACGACCGCCAGCGCGAGCCGCTCAATCAGGAGCTGCTCTTCGGGGCTCGGTCCGAGGTCGGCGCTTTCCACCGCGAACGCATGCCGCACCCAGTTCAGCATGGAGCACTCCAGCTTTCGGAAGACCAGGCCGTCGCCGCGCCGACGACTTCCGCGCCAGTCGCAGACTCTATGTCGCAGGCGCGCGCCTGTCACGGGAAATTCGCGCCGCCGATCCGCGAAGCCGCGGCGCCGCAAGTGCGCGTTGGCGACCGTGTGCCGCAGCGCGCCGCGAACCGCTCGAGTCGCGCGCGAGCCGCCGCGGCGCGCGGCGCGAGCAGAAGCGTGATGCCGCGCCGCGAGCCGAACCAGGTGCGCTGCGCCAGCGGCGAAAGCCAGGCGGCGTGCGCCTGGAGCTCGACGCGGCGGATTTCGGTCCACGCCAGCGCTCGGCGCCCGAAGCACGTACGAAACTCGACACCGCGGCCGTCGAGACGCTGCCGGCTGGGCAGAAAATAGCGGTGCAGCGAGGCGAGCAGGATCACGCCGGCGACAAGGCCCCACGCGCCGCCCGGAGCGAACGACTCGACCGCCAGCCCGAAGGCCAGGATCACCGTCAACACCGAGAGCGTCGTGAGCGGGCGCTCCCGGGCGGGATGCGCGGTCCACTCCAGGGTGCAGTCGTCGCTCTCGGCCGGCATCGGTGCAGGCGATTCAGCGGACATGCCCTCATGGTAGAAGACGGCCGCCGCCGCCGCGACCGTGCGCCGGCCCCCGCGGGCCGATCCAAGCGGCTCGAACGCGGTCGGACCGACTTCCGCCGCCAATCTGAGCCGATCGGCACCAGCCGCGTCCGGCCGTCGTCCGTCTTCCGATTAAAGGCACGTGAAGGTCGCGTGCGACTCAGCGGCCCGTTCGGGCCGCGTTGATTCGGATCGGAGGATCGAACATGTCTCGCAGAGTTCTCTCAGTCGTAGTTCTGGCGGGTATGGTCCGCTTGCTGGCAGACACGGCGAATGCCACCGTGGACAAGACCATGTCGTTCTCGAAGCCGACAAACACGGCCGACAGCACGGTCAAGGTGATCTTCGATCCCGGGGTCGATGTGCCCGTCACGATTCCACCCAACACTTCCGCCGAGGGCAAACGCAATCTGATCAAGGCGGAGCTGATCGCCAAGGGATATGACGTCACCGACAACGGCCCCGGCGGCAATCAACTCACCGTCAAGTTCCTGGCCAACGGCACGACCGTCGGCTTCGATGCCGGAAATACCGGCGAGAAGAAGGACGACGTGCTCTCTGTCGCCGCCGTCCTGGGCGACATGAACTACGTCGGCATGTTCGAGCCGTTCGATTACGAGGGGCTGCCGGCGGTGTTCACCGCCGGAATCGTGACCGACGTCGGTGAGCTGACCGTTCAGGTTTCGGCCGAGGAGTTGAACTTCGATACCGACGGGCCGATCATCTGCCAGGCCCTGTTCCAGCGCCTCGCCCCCCGCGCTCCGCAGTACGGCGCGCAGATCAATTACGCCGGCGACCGGCTCGAAGTCTACTTTGATCCGGCGTACACGCTTGCGCCCAGCGGAATCTCGTTCGGCACGACTTCGCCCTCGGAAGGCTGCTCGGGTCAACTGCTCGCCGCGGGCGGCCCTGATCCGTGCCCCGGTGACATCGATCACGACGGCGACGTCGACCTGGACGACCTGTCGGTGGTGCTGGTGGCCTTCGGAACCGTCGAAGGCGACCCGAACTACACGCACATCGCCGACCTGGACGGCGACGGCGACGTGGACCTGGACGACCTGTCGACGGTGCTGGCCCATTTCGGCGAGGGTTGCGACTAGCGGGTGCGTGGCCCGTGTCCGACCCTCCGAGCGATTCAGCCTCCGGTAGCCGACCCTCGCGCCGCTCTCCCGGGCCGAGGGTCGGCTCATGCTGCGCGCTGCGCTCAGGGCACGCGCCGGGCGCGGTTAGCAACGATCAACAGCCAAGCCGCGCGCCGCGGCGGATTCGCACGCGTCATGCCGCGTACGACGTCATTCCGAGCGCAGCGAGGAATCTACGCGTGGCTGCAAGTGTGCGCAGGGCGTGAAGCACGCCGCTCCGCGCACTCCGTCTCTTCGACTCTTCTTCTCTCCGTCCCTTCCCCCCTCCGTCCCTTTGTCCCTCTGTCCCTTCGTCCCTCCGTCCCTCCGTCCCTTCACCCCTCTGCCCTGCGCCCCGTGCGCAGCACGCGCCCTGCGCCCCGTGCGTAGCATGCGCCCTGCGCCCTCGGCCCCTACGGGCACTCGCCGCCGAACGCGATCAGCATCTCGCTCAGGTCGAGCAGGTCGACCGTCG